>JAJFGK010000015.1 GCA_021776195.1 Kiloniellaceae bacterium
TCGGCCAGGACGACCAGCTCGTGCTTCATGTTGATGATCTGATCGAGACGGGCGCGGAAAAGGTCGTCATGCCGCGCTTTTGGCTGCTGTTTCGGGCGCATCCGATCCCCCCAATTGGAAGACCTTCAGGGAATCACAAAACGGCGAATAAGTGAATCCAAAACGCAAGAAAACCCCCGCCGAAACGCCGCTTTCTTGCAAACACCGTTACTTAAGAGCAGCGATTAAATCAGCCAGAACAAAGGCCTGCGGGTTTTTCACAGGGAACCAACTATACGAGTCCTGGTCGTTTGCAGCTCGGTCAAGAACTGCTTCACCTTGGCGACGCACTTCGTCAACAATTGACGATTCTCATTGAAGGTTTGTACCATTTCTCGGTCGTCGTCGCGGAAGCCCGAGAGGGCTGCATCCTTCCAGACCAGATCGGGTAAAGCCTTGCGCTCCCGATTGAAGGTCTTGGTACTCTGAAGGACGCGTTTCTTGGCGCCGTTGACCCTGCCCCTTAAGTTCTTGGCCAGTTTCATCAGAGACAGTAGGGCCTTTTCCTGGGCATTGCTGTCGCTGAGGCCATCGCAACTTTGCAGCTGCTTGGTGGATCTGTTGATATCATTCTTAAGGTCGTTCAGTTCGGCTTGGAGTACACGTTGTACTTTGAAGGTGCGGGTCATGAAGTTTTTGCAGACTTTCTTGAATATCGCAATTTTGTCGGCCGAGGCGCTCAGGACTTCGTCGATCTCATCCTGGACCTCCTTGGCTAAGCGTAAGGTTTCTACGACCGAGTCTCGTTTGTAGCTAGCGGAACCCACCAAGGTGCCCACCTCGGTTACGAAATTCCTGTAGGGGTCCTTGTTTTCTTCAAACTCGGTGCCGGGGCGATAGGTCCAGGATCGCGAGGTCTTAAAGGCGTCGTCGTAAGCCTTGTTGGCCGGCTTGACCAAAGCGCCAATTTGAACCACCAACTGGCCGGCCTGCTTGGCGGCTGCTTTGGCACCGCCGGTGTCGCCCTTGCCCTGGGCGTCGATCACCTTGCATAGCTGCCCTTCCAATTCGCCGGTCAGTTTGTCGGCGGTAGCTTCGAGTTTGATGATGTCCTGGAAATATCCTTCAACTGACTGTCGCACGGCCTTGGCGCGAGATTGCAGGTTCTTATGGATGGTCTTCTGGGCACTCTTGAGATTGCCGAATTCCGTCTCCAGCCAGCGCAGTTCCTTCATGGTCACATTGGGGTAACGGTTAAGCGCCTCCAGCGTTTCCTTTTGCTTCTTGGCATCGCAGGCGCTTGCAGCTTCGCCCACCGCCTTGGGAATTCGGACTTTCAATAGATCTTTCATCCTGTCGAAGACGGGTTGGAACTCGTTTGCGCCGCGTCGTTCCTTCTTGGCTTGATCCCAAGCCTTGCGCAGAGCCTCGTACTCGCCGAGAATCTTGCCAAGTCCGGTGGACTTGAGCCGCTTTGCCTAGTTCTTGCTCCACCAACTCTTGCTCAGCTCAGGAATGGCGCCCGATTTCATTTCTGGTCTCCCCTCATTTCCGTGGTGCCCGTCCCGCGGATCCCGCAGGATCGTGTCTTTCCCTAGGTATGAGTGCCGGTGTAGTTGCCCAAGTGATCGCTATGACCACTTGGTGGAAACGAAGGCATTCGCACCACGGTGCCGCTGTCGCCGCGTGGCGAGACCGTCGCCGCGCCTGACCTACCTGGCGGCTTCCAAGCGACTGGCCCGGCAATTCAATTCGGACGCCAAGCACGACCGCTCTACATTTGAGAGCCGACCTGCGAGCGGCAACGCGTGTTGGCCGTGCGCGCACAGCGTCCCTGCCCGGATTTCCTCACCAACAGAGCCCCAGAAGACCCCAGGAACGGCGAAAGGCCGTTTGGGTCCCCTGCACAAGCCGTCTCGGCGAAGGCACGGCGGCATGAGGCTCCGTAGAACCTCACACGGTAGCGGTCGATATCCTTAAGGCGTTTGCGCAACCACGAGGTCTGCTGGTTGGCGATACCAGCCAGGCCTTGCGCTTCAGACGATCAGTTTGACCAACAGGGAGGGCCAGAGCGCGCCTTGGGTCAGGGCATTCTGAATCAGGCCCGTGACACCCATCGAATCGTGGTTCGAAACCGCGCTGGCGATGCCGACAGCGAAGGCCCCTAGGCCATAAGCGATTGCCGCTACGCATAGAATTTTCTTCACAATGATCGCAATATGGGCCCCAAATACTTAGCAATCACTTACTGCGAGCAATTGGACACCAAGACGCCGCACCCTGGTTGTAGCGCGGCGCAAGGTTTTGCAGTAATCCGCAAGAGGTTTTGCAGCAGATTTTCGGATGGCTAGCCCGGATTAGGGATGGTCTCTAGGATCTCTAGAGCGCGCTTGGGAAACATACTAAGTGTTGCCTTGGTCAGCCCCATGAACCGCTTTACATCGTCAAAGTAGATCGGCTTTTCGACCGCTAGCGCCACGTCTCGCAACTCCATTAGAACATACAGAGCGCCAGCAGCTTTGGGGGTTAGAATTTCTTTTTCTACGAGGTAGTCGATTTCATTCTTTGGCTGCCTGAAGAGGCCAAGAATTGGACCACCTGACTGCACGTAGAGTTTATCAATCGTCTTTTCGATCAGAGCCCAAACTTCCATCACGACCAAACGTGGCGGGCGACCATCGATATGAAGTTGCAGCAGCCTCCTCATTATACTCGCCAGGACCGGGGCGGCATCATCATCTACAAGCCCGTCAACTACTGCGAGTTTTACCGTGCTTCGAGGCATAGACGCGTCAGGTTGGGGCTTTTCAATCTCTTGAAAGGGACTCATTTCCTTCGCGTTGGTTACAGCGTCGCCGAAGGAAAGCTCGACGAAATTGCCTGCGCTACCTGCACTAAATTTCCTCAACCGCGCCGCCAAGCCGGAAAAAGCGGCCCTAAACTGATCTTTGACCAGCCAGAACAAAAAGCCGACGAGAGCAGGCCAGGCGAGGCTATCGATGACCGAAGCAAAGCTGTCGATGACCGAGGCAAAAAATTGCCAGCCGTTCATGTGGGACTCCAGAAATCGATTTTAGGAATAGAACCACACAAGCTGGGCTATGCGCAATTCAGGCACCTACAACACGTCGTTGAAGGCTCGTTCTACCCGTCTTCAATGGTGATTTCATAGCCCCATTGCAGCCGGAACGCCTCGGCGTCTTCAGGGGTGGCGAAGGCGAAGATGGACCAATCTTTGGGTGCCGGCGCGCGCTGGGAGAGGGCGAAATGTGCCCAGCCGCCGAGGCCGTGGGTTTCGTTGCACCAAGCGTGCAGGTCGGTGAGGACTGACCCCAGGCCGGTCGGCGGGACGGCGACGCGGACCTGGTGCGGGAAGCGGCGCTTGAGGTCGGCTTCGCGGGATGCGTGGCGGCCGCGGTTCATGGTCCCTCGATGATCACCGCTGGTAGGGACACGGTCTATTGATCATCGAGATTCAGTCATGGCTCTTGGCGTGGGGTGGCCCGCACGGGAGTATATAGAACCTATCTGGGAGCTTGGTTAGGGGATCGCCGCAGGCGGACAAAAGGGAGCCCTGCGAGAGATTTCTCGCCTTTTCGAGATTGGCCCCTCTGAGATCGGCCTTCGAAAGGCGTGCCCCTTCGAAATTGGCATACCGCAAGTTCGCCCCTCTGAGTTGGGCCTCTAGCAAGTCCGCCTCTCTGAGATCCGCCTGCCAAAGGCGTGCCCCTTCGAGATTGGCATATCCCAGGTCGGCCCCTTCAAGTTTGGCGCTACCGAGATCCGCCCCTTTGAGATTGGCGTATCCTAGATCTGCCTTTCTGAGGTCGGCCCAAATCATGGCCGCTTCTTTGAGTTTGGCCCCTATCAGGTCCGCCCCTCTGAGATTGGCCCTCTTCATTTCTGCCCCTTCGAGATTGGCGTATCCCAGGACCGCCCCTTCAAGGTCGGCGCCACCGAGATCCGCCCCTTCGAGGTTGGCCTCGTCGATGTCCGCCATTCTGAGATTGGAGCGCCGCAGATCCGCCCCTTCGAGTGCGACGCGAAACAGGATCGCCCCTTTGAGATTGGCGTTACGAAGACGTGCGCCGTGGTAGAGTTCAGCATCGGAGAAGCTCGCCTGCCTAAGATCGAGACCATCAAATCGAACCGGGGCGTCCTCTTTGCCAATCTTTTCGGATTCAAAGTCGAGTTGAAACCAATTGTAGAGGCGGCCGGACCACTGCAGTTCCGCCCCAGTCATAGCTGCGAGATAGCAAGCTGCGATTGCGATGGTCGCGAGAATACCGCGCTTTTCTGATAGCCATTGCAGCACCGTCGGCTGTGCGACATGGAACAGGCCTATGAGTGCGGCAAACAGTGACAGCATTACTACCGACCACGGAAGTCCCCCCGTCTGATAGATCCGTCCTTTGACCGCGAACAGGGCCAACGTGACAGGCAACAAACAAATGTGGATGACAAAGGCGAGAAAAAACGGAACGCGGCCTGAAATTCCGCCGAGGACGGAGACCTCGCCCCAAACGACTCCCAGTGGACCGGTAACCAAATGCCTCATGAAGATCTGAATGTAGATCCAAATCGCGAAGAGCAGAATGGGCCCGAAGATAAGGAAGCCTGGAAAGGAGACCGAGACATTTGCGAAGGGAAGTTCGATGCGCTGGCCCGAGAGGATGATTTGCTCCAAGGGCTGACCGAGAGTCACCCAGCAGAGCAACACCACGCTGAGGTAGGCCATGGTGGCACGCCGCAGGGTTAGAAGTCCCTCGGACTTGCGTCGATTCAGTCCCTCTTGCGCAGTACTTTCGTAGGGTGGCGGTGCGCGCCCCGGATGCGTGTAGTCCATTCCTCACTCCCGCCACCATTACAGCTTGGCATAGAGGCGAACGCAACTGACTCAATAAATGCGTTGCCTCTGCATCACCCCGCCTTCCCTAGCAGCTCGCCAAAGCTGAACTTGCGCGGCGGCCGAAGGTCTTCCCAATGCTCCGGGTCGCCAGGGATCTCGCGGTCGAGCCACTTGTAGCCGGCGAAGATGGCGGCGGTCATACGGGCGAAGAAGGGCTTGCGCTGGTCCAGAACGAAGGCCGCGCCGGACGAGACCACGACCATCAAGACCATGTGAGTGACCCCGGTCTCTGTCTTGCAGCGCGCCAGGCGCAGGGCGGCCGGCGAAATGCCAAGGGCCATCAGGCGGCGCTTGTATTCAACCGCGAAGTCGTCGCAGTCGCCGCCGCGCCGCTTCACCCAACCTATCGCCGCCGTCCAACTGCGAACCCAGATCCAACGCCAGATGCCGACCGTGTCCTGGCCCTCCGGGTCGGCGTCATAGGGATGCGTCTCGTTCACCTCGCGGAAGACGCTGCCCAGCAGGCCTACGAGCGAGCCGCCGTCCTGGCCGTCGATGATGATCGGCGCCAGGCGGGCGGTCGGCTTCAAGGCCTCCTCGCGCTTGTAGAGCGCCGCCACGGCCCTCGGAGTCGCGATCATGCGGAAGGGGGCGGCCATGGCTAATGTCCCTCCTGCGCGCACCTGGCGGCCCTGCCGGGGCCGTCTGGCGCGAGGCCGGCCACCAGCCGGGCGCGGATATGCCGAAACGCGCCCGACTGGCCGGCCGCCGGCGCGCAGAGCCCCCAGCGCCGGTGACCTGTTGATGGGATCGATAAGGCCGTCACGCCTCGGGCTCCTGGACGAGCTGCTCGATCGTCTTCCAGTTCTCGCCCGCCGCCACCAGGCAGGACATGCCCTGCGGCGTGGTGACGATGATCGACCAGGTGCCGCCCTTGCCGGCGCTCAGAACCTCGACCAGGCCGCCATTGTTGGTGACCCCGATGGCGACCGGTGCCTCCTTGTACTTGTCCGACAGGAGCCGGAGGACCTTGGTCCGCTCGTCGCACTGGGGCGCGGCCTGGGCCGGCCCGGATGACACCGACCAGGCTGCGAGCATGAAACCCGCGGCCAAGGCGGCCCGTCCGATCCGTGGCGTTGGATTTCTCATCAATTCAGCCTCTCGATGAAGACCTCGGCGTAGACCTCGACCTCGCCCGCATTCGTGGACTGGCCCAAGCCGTTCGTTACCTTTGCTTTTTCGGTGTAGTGCTGAACATCGAGCACGTCGGTGCCAGCCAACGTGACAATCTGGTCAAGCGTGGAGTCGGTCGAGTTCGTCGCGCCCGCGTCGTCGCTGAAGGCCGAAGATCCGACAATCAAGGTCGTTGGGGTGCCTGTCACATCCTGGCGAACGCGGATCTTGTGGCGATCGACGAAGACCGCCGGCGCCCGTGCCTGGATGCGGTAGTCGCCGGCTGGCAAGGTGATCTGACTCGAAGAGAGCGAGGCGCCGGCAATGGTATTCTTGACCACCGTGTTGAGCGTCCGCGCGTTCCAGGTCGCCGCCGCCGACCCGCCGCCATCGGTGGCCGCCGCCTTCTCGTCGCGGACATGCAGCACCCCGCCGACATCGGTCTTCCAGATCAAGACCTGTGTATAGACTTCAACGGTACTGCCCTCGCCATCCTGGCTACCAAGGGCATTGGCTGTGGCATTGGCGGTGAGGATGAAATGCTGTATCTCGAAATCGCTCGCTGTTGCGACCGTGAACTTGCCGGTCAGGAACGCGTGTGTATCGGTGTCAATGAGCGAACTAGTCAGGGCATTGGAGCCGGCAAGCACATCGACCGCCGCGCCAGTCACGTCAACCAGGGTGATCCGATGTCCGTCAACCTTCCGCGCCGGAGCCCATGCCATGATGAAATAGTCGCCCGGATCGAGGCTGATCTTGTTGCTCGCAAGCGAGGCCCCGGCGATCTCATTGGTCACGACCGTGTTAAGGGTGCGCGTGTAGCGCGTCGCTCCTGTCGCCGCCGCCCCTCCTAGGGTCGTGTCGGCCTTCTGGTCACGCACGTGGAGCAAGGGCAACGACCCCATGATGCCGCCGCCACCACCCAGGCTTAGCAGGGCGCCCAGGGGGTCGAAGATCTGCTCGATGCCGTATTGTGAAGCCATGTCTCAAACCCTCTGGATGGCGCGGTAGCGCAGGTCATGTTCGAAGGTGCCGGCGCCGCTGGTGCGCTGGACCCGGATGCGCCCGAGGTCCGCGGCATCGTCCACGTCGAAGGTGATGGCAAACTGGGCGCCGATGCCGGGATGCTGGGTGAAGTGCTTGTCGACCAGACTGCTTGTGCCGGCGACGTTCTTGAAGGTGGCGACCAGGTCGACGGTCTCAATCGTCTTGTTGGTCGCATCCCACGACGTCAGCGTGCCGGTCACCACCACGGCGCTGTCGCTGGCCAGCGGCACCTCCAGGACCGAGGTCAGCGTCCCGTCGGTTGTCTGGACCAAGGCGATGGATTGTCCTGAGGGGGTGGGTTCGACGACTTCCATCTGAAAGACCGATTGCGTCGCGTCGATGGTGCGCGACGAGCCGGTATTCTGATTGACCTCGATATGGAGCGTGTCCCCCGGCCCCACTGGGATTAGGGGGCTTTGTATGTTGGTCTCCAGAGACGACGTATTGGGGGTTTTCGTGTCGAAGTAGACAGCTGTTCCGTTCTTATAGAATCCAATAATTGCCCGCCCCGTCGCGGCCATGGTCGACCAGTCGATCATCGCGGTCAGGCGGACGAGATCCACACCTACCGGCACGACAAACTGGTCGTTGGCATTGTCAAAAAACCCTTCTGGGTCGTGAGTGGCGCTGTCCCAGGTCACCTTCACAAAGGAGTTGTTGACGATGGACTGCCCCGCTGTCTTGACGACCGAGGCATATCGATAGGCCCCAGCATTGGTCAGGACCGAGAAGGCCTCTTTCTTGCGCCGGCCGCGAAGGATGAACTTGCCGGTGATCGTCGGGACTCCCGTAGTCGTGGTGATACGGAACCCGTTAACGTCTGAGGTCGACGCCTTGAATTTGCCGCTAACCTCAAAGTGATTATCGTTCCCGGAGGTGTCGTCACCGAAGGCACTTGCGATCAGGTGCTTGTGAGAACCGTTGTCCATCGGACCGGCACGCACCCAGAATCCCATTAACTCATTCGCTGCGGTGCCACCAAGGGTCGGCCATATTATCCCGGAACCGGAGAGGGTGCCTCCAGCAAAGTCGGTGGTACTGGCGTTGCTGCCGTGAAAAGTATACTGATAATCGCCGGCGGAATTCTGTACGACACCAGCCACCATTATTTGAATCACAAGTAGAGCATCTGCAGAGAAATCTATATTGGGCGCGCTGATTTCGTATTCGGTATAGAGAGACGGATCGAAGGTCGAGAGGTCAACAGAAGTCAGCCCGACGGCGTCGATCTCCTTGATCACCTGCCAGTCCGGGTTTGACAGCCCGATGGCCGTGATCCCCCCGCCGCCACCGCCGCTGCCCGGCATGTTGGGCGTGTCGACGCTCTTGAAGGCGCCGCCGGCCTCTTGCATCAAGAACCTGTCGCCGGTCACGGGGGTGGTCTTATTGGCGAACTGGCGTATGTCGAACGGGGTGACCGCACGAACGTCGGTACCGTCGGCAAAGACCGCCTGGACCACGCCCGGCGAGATGTTGACCGCGGCGCCGGCGGCGTAGCGCACCTGCACGTCGAAGCCGCCCGTGCTGTCGTTCCAGACCCAGAAGTTGGCGCGGTCCTGGCCGGCGACCAGCACCAGGTCGCGGACCGCCGCGTTGGCCCCGGTGGCTCGGATCACGCCGCTTTCGAACTCCTGGGAGACGCTCAAGTTCACGTCGGCGTCGGCCATGTCGATGGTAAAGACGTCGTTGATCTGCGCGCCGAGGCGCTCCAGCGCGTTGTTGGCGGTGACCTCCTTGTCGTCCTGGCCAGGCACCAGGTGGGTGATTTGGCCGAAGAGGGTCTCGGTCATGCTCCGGTCTCCAATTGCACTTCAATGGTGAAACCGCGCCCGGCCTGCGCGGAGATCTGATAGACCCGAACGTCGATGGTCGCCGGGATCGAGACGAAGTCGGCCAGGATGTCGGCGTTCAGGTAGGTGTGCGTCGGGCCGGTCAGGCCGGTTACCGTGCGCAGCACGGCGCCGCCCGGCCCGTCGAGGATCTCCAGCTCGTAGACCTCGCTGTCCTCGTTCAGCGGCACCGTGCCGGAGCCGTCCAGCCAGCCGCCGCCGTGGCGCGTGCGGCGGACCCAGGTAAAGACCAGGTCGTTGGAGCCGTTCAGGGTCGCCGTAACGTGGGCCGGCGCCCAGGGCTTCTGGTCGTAGGCCAGATAGGTGAAGGACCGCGCCGGGGCCAGCTCCAGGGGCATGCCGTTGGTCGGGATCTTGTAAAGCTCGGTCCCGTTGATCCGGCTTGGCGCCATGGCCACGGCGCTGAGGTCGCCTCGGGCCAGCAGCAGGAAGATGTCGCCGACCGCGGTCGCGCCCATGATGGCGTCGGTGCCGCGGCGCCCGCGCAGCAGGACCGAAAGGCGCACCTTGTTGTCGCCCAGGTCGGTGACGTTCTGGAAGGAGACCACTTCGCCGGTGCCGTCGGGCTTGACCAGCATCGCCGTGTTGGCGCCGTTCAGCATGTTGAGCGGGGTGGTCGTGGCCAGGGTCTCGAAACCCTCGACCATGGCGACCTCGAAGGAAGAGCCCGCCTCGGTCACGTGCGGCCGGTCGCTGGCAGGCGGCGCCAGGGTCACGACGCCCCAGGCGGCCGGATTGGACTGGCGGCCGATCGGCTCGAAATCGGTGTCGCCGAACAGCCGGTAGAGCAGTGCGCCGGGCCAGTCGCCGGCGCCGCTGAGCGGCGCGGCGCCCCACAGCAGCCGGCCGAAGGTCCGGTCGGTGGCATCGACGTCGCGCAGGATCGTCGAATTCAGCAGGAAGGCCTTGGACGGCCCCAGGTTCGGCACCTGCTGTGCGTTGATCCGGCCGGTGTCGGCGGTCACTTGGGGCTGGCTGTACTGCGCGAAGTCCTCGACCACCAGGGCCGTCTCGGTCGAGGAATCGGCGCCGATCGGGTTGGCCGTCATCAAGACCCGCTGGATCGAGCCGTCGTCGCGCTCCAGCAGCAGCGGGTCGCCGGGGTTGTATTGGGTCAGGGCGATCGGGCCGCGGCAATCGAAGACGGCGCGGCGATTCTCGGCCGCGGTCTGCTGGGCGACGGCCATGGCGCGGGCGGCGACCGCGGTCATGGAGGCTTGGCGCAGGTTCAAGGTGACCTTGCGCCGGGTGTCGAGGGTGCGCGCGGCGGTCGGCAGGCGGTTGCGCTTGTAGGACTGCGAGCCCTCGGCATGGCCGTTATCGAAATCCCGGTAGTTGACGGTCACCATTTCGGGGATTTCGTGTTCCTGGGTGCGGCGCGGCCGCAGGGCGCGGCCGTCCTGGTCGACGATCAAGTCTTGCTCCCTAATCGTGCCGACGGTTGCCGATTGACGGTCCTTGAAGACCAGCTTAAAGCCCTCGTTAATGGGGTCGATGAAGTTGGCCTCCAGAAGCGGCTGGAGGAAGGTCTGGCCGTCTTCGTTGCCGCGCACCCAGGCGTCCTCGGTCCCGGAGACCCCGGTGACGTCGAAGCGCGCGGCGGGCATGCCCGAGGCCAGGCAGGTCTCGGCGATGATCTTCGAGCGCGCCACCGGCTGGCGCGCCGTGGCCCCGATGCGGGTTGCCTGGAAGGAGGAGCTGACCGGCTTGACGCTATAGAGCGTGCGGCGCTCGTCATCCCACATGCCGTGGCCTGGATTGTTGATGATGCCGGGCGCTATCTGGTCGTTGATCAGGATCGCGCCGTCGGTCAGGTCCAGCATGGTGATGCGGACATTCGAAGCCTCGGGCCGCAGGTAGGCATAGGTCTGCCCGGCCAGGCGCTGCTGGGTCCCGCCGCCACCCACCTCGGGCGGCGGCACGGTGGTCTTCCAAACCAGCCCAATGGTCGGCGACCACTTGAAGGCGACGGTGCGGGTCGGTGTGTGCAGCCGGGCAAAAGAGACCAGGGTGCGGTCGCTCGGATCGTAGGCCGCGTCGTTGCGGGATTGGCTGACACCGCCGCCCTGGCCGTCGAAATCGGCGGGCGCGTAACTGACGACCTTCGCGAACTGCACCATGGTGCGAATCGGGTTAAGCGGCGATTCGATCGGCCCGTTGATCCGGACCTGCCAGATATCGATCGTTCCGGCCTGGGCGGCATGGGCGACGACCCAGGCGACGCCGCTGCCGCGGCCGGCCTCGACGATGTTGCTGAAATAGGATCTCGGACCCGACAGGGGGTAGGGCTTGTGGCTCGCGTAGTGCTTCCCGAAGTCCAGGCCCTCGGAGTAGATGATGTTGATGAAGGTGTGATCGTCTATCGAAAAGAAGCCGTCCCGGTTCAGACAGACATAAATCTTCTCGGCCAGGAGCGGGGAGACCAGTGAGATCTGGACGCCGCGCCCGAGCGATTGGTCGTCGCGATTGCCGACGACCGTGAACTCTTTGGCCAGTGTGCCGGAATAGGGCTCGATCAGCTTGTTGGTGGCCTCGTCGC
Source organism: Kiloniellaceae bacterium (assembly GCA_021776195.1). Next base: position 11,438 of record JAJFGK010000015.1, read on the forward strand.
CGCGCGACCCGAAGAGGTTGCCCTCGTGATCGATCCCGGCCAGGTCGAAGTTGTTCTGGAAGACGCCGGCCAGGGTCATGGTCTCCAGATCGACCACGCCATAGGCATCGGAGCTGTTGAAGATGTTGGCGTCGCCGATGTAGGCGCGGCGCAGATCGAAGTCGATCATTGCCATGCCGGAGTGGACATCGGCTCCGATCGGCCCGATGCCGACCGATGTCGTGGTAAAGACCGTCTCGCCGCCCGGCTCGAACTCGATCTCGGCGTCGATCTTGGGCAGCCGGTTGCCATAGTCCTTCAGCGGAATGTTGATCAGGGTGACGGTCGCCTCGCCCCGGAAGGCCGGCGCCCGGCCGACGCCGACGTCGGCCTCGTAGTGCGGGCAGGGCCGCTGGTCGGGATCGCCGCGGTGAAAGAGGAAATTGACGCCCAGCTTCAGCGGCTTTTCGCCGTCGACGTCATAGACCGGCTTGTTGTCGAACCACATGCGCCGCAGCCGCACCGCGGCCGGGCCGCCAAAAGAGACCAGGGCGGTCATGAAGGCCTCTTCGGTGTGGGCGTCCTGGCCGCCGCCGAAGAGCCCTCCCTTGCCGCCGACCGATTCCGACCGCGTGACGATCTGCTTTTGGTTGCCTTTGAGCCAGACATAGTGGCCGCCGAGCTTGGGCGCGCCGAAGCTGTTCAGGATCGTGGCGCCGAAAGTTTGGCTCTGGACCTCCGGGTCGACGCGCGGCCCGAAGACGTCGTCCGGCGAGTCGGTCAGTGCCGCCTGGATGCCGACCGTCACCGCCGTGACGGCCAGGGAGATGGCGAGAGATACGGCGACTTCGGCCATTAGGGTTGCCTACGCAGTGACGGCACCGGCCCACACCCCCTCCCGGCCACCCACAGCGTACAATCGAGTTGGGTGGCCGGGAGGGGGAGCGGGCCGGTGCCGCGATGGCGAAGCCGATGGATCATTCCTAGGTCTCCAGGCCGGGAAACTGGAAGGCATGGGTGACGCGCCGGCGCCAATCCTTGTCGAAGACCTCCTCGATCGTCTGTCGCGCGCCCAGGCTGGCGTGAACCATGTGCGGCAGGCCATGGGCCTCGGTCAGGATCGCCGAATGGGTCGGGTTGATCTGGTCGCGCAGGAAGACCACGTCGCCGCGTGCCGCGCGCAGCGGGTTGATCTCGACCAGGTGGCGCCGGGCTTCCGCCAGCAGGGCCTCGGGGTCGGTCTGGCGGCCGTAGCCGTTGACGTCGAAGTCCGGCGCCACCAGGCCCAGGTCGCGGGCCACCAGCACGATCAGGCCGATGCAGTCGTGGCCGCCCGGCCCGCGGCCCTTGTCGATCCATTTGCGGTGAAGGAATTTGCGTGCCGAGGCCTCTATGTCTTGTCGGCTCGCCATGGTCAGACCTGGAAGACCAGGGCTTTGCCGGGCGCGTCGGGCTCGCCCTTGAGATTCGCCACGTTGCCGAGCGGGAAATCCCTCGAGTTGGGAATCACGAAGGTGTTCAAACAATCCCCATCCCGCTGCTTGTCGCAGCCCAGGTGCATGCGAAAGGCATCGCCGGGCAGGATTGGGAAGGGCGTCTGGTGCTTCAGCTCGACGGCCGGGAGGGCGGCGGTCTTGACCTCGGACAGCCAGCCGCTGTTCTGGCCGGTCTCCCAGGCGATCCCACCGAAATCGAAGGCCGCGGCCGCCTGGAATCGGGGCGAAGTCAGGAGCGAGGGCGATATGGCGAAGGTCTTGCCGTCCTCGCCGCCGGCCTCGACCCAGGCCGCGGCCGTGAAGGCCTCGCGGGCGGCGAACCTGGCCGTGCCGTCTTGGGTCTCGGCGTCGATCGCCGTGGCGTAGGCCGGCTGTCCCACGGCGGCGTCGCCACCTTCGATGCACTCGTAGATCCGGTCCTCGAAGCGGAAGGAGGTGCCGCCGGCCTGGGCCCGATCGCGGATCAGCAGCGAGGTTGAATCGAAGGTGATGTCCTCGTTGCCCGATCCGCCGGGCGACGACCACTGGATGCCGATTCTAATCTTGCGCGTGCCCGAAGGCAGAACGCCATCGAACTCATGCCGGGTCCATGTCTCTATCGTGGCCGCCACGAAGCCGGTATCGAACAGGGTCGAAATAAGGGCAGAGGCCCCGTCCCGGGCCTCCAGGTAAACCCGCGCCCTTTCGTTTTCGATCTGCGCGAAGTCGGGCGCGTTCCTGAAGATCGAAAAGAGCGCGTCCGCGTCGCCGGCGTCGACGTTGGCCGCCACGAAATCGGTAGCCAGGGTCAGGTCGATGTCCTGGTGCAGTTGATGATTGTTGGAGTTGCCGCCGACCAGGAAATAGGTGCCTGAATGCGCCCGAACGTCGCCCCAGGCCGAAAGCGTGTTGATCTGACCGAAGGTGACGTTCCAGCCAGTCAGGTTGGTTGTGTTCGCGGTCTGTAAGCCGTCCGCCTCGAAACCCCCGTTGACCAGTCCGGCATCGAAGATCAGTTGGTCGCTGGCGGTCGGCACCCGGATGAAGTCGCCGACCGCATAGGTCGCGCCGTCCGCCCGCAGGGCCGGCTCGATCGGCACCCGGCAGTTGACCGGGTCGCCCAGGTCGACCCGGCAGCCCGCCGTGCGGACCTGGGCCAGCTCGGCCTTGAGATACTGGGTCAGCGCCCGCAGCTCGATCACGAAGCGCCCGGAGCCAACCTCGCGCACCTCGCCGAAGATCCCGGCGAAGGTCTCCTCCATGCCGCTGTCCGGGGTCTCGTAGTTGACCCGGAACAGCTCGACCTCGGCGCCGTCCAGCAGGCCCTTGGTGAAGACCTCTTCCGGCAGGTCGGTGGCGTTCAACAGGCCGATGATCTCAATGCCGTCGACCACCAGGTCGGACGCCGACTCCAGGGCGGTGCGCGAGAAGCCGTTCGAGGCCTTGTAGATCTTGCCGCCGACTGTGAGATTCTCGTCGTGGCTGGTGAAGAGATGCTCGACCCCGTCGACCCGGACGGCGCGCATGCAGAGCGCAATGGTCGGGGTGTCCGAGTTGATGCCCGTAGGGTGGGTCAGCCAGTCGCCTGTCGAGGGTTTTGGCAAGGCTCAGCCCTCCTTGATCATTTCGAGAACGATCGAGGGGATTTCCGCCTGCTTGCCCTTGCGCTGGGACGAGACCCACTTGTCGTCGCGAAAGTTCACCAGCACGTCGAACTCGCAGGCCGCGGAGACGACCAGGCCGTTGGCCGGCGACGTGCCGAAGGTGACGATCCCGGTGTCGAGATCGATCTGATATTCGCCGGCGCCGGCGCCGGGCGGAATCAGGTTGCCGTCCACCAGGACAGAAACCGTGCCGGCGACCGGGTGGCGGATGATCACGTCCTGGAAGGCACCCGATGGCAGTATCCAGCGGTTGACGATTTGAAAGACCTTAGTGACACCGTCGCCTGTGCCAATCACGCCGCTGCTGGCGACCGGATCGGCCGGGTCGCCGATTTCGAAGTCGTCCGGTGGCCGGAAGAGAAAACCGGCGCCGGCCCCGCGCGCGACGTGGAAGAACCGCTTGACCAGGTCCAGCTCGGCTTCGCTGCTGATCCCGTAGGAGATATCCCACTCGCCGCCGGGCTGTGACCAGTTGACGATCCTGACGACCTTGCCGGACTTCAGCTCTTGCTTGGTGGTCGAGTAGGTTGGACCGCCGCGGGCGCCCTGTTCGATGTCGGTCGGCAAGCGGTCCAGGAGGATCGGCATAAAGGCCATCAGTTGCGCCTCATCTGTCGGTTGGCGATCGCCAGGGCGCGGGAGGCCTCGCGCGGCGCGGCGCGCAGGAAGCCCGGCGTGTCGTCGCCGCCATAGACCAGGTTGATCGTGGTGTCGCCTTCGCGAACCACCTGGCGGCTGTCGTCGGTGGAGGTATCGCCGCCGGCGCCGCGGCCGTTGAAGGGCCGCAGGGCGGTGCCGCGCGAGAGGCCCTCGAATTGGGCCTGCTGTTCGGGGGTCAGGACGATCAGCTCCTCGCCGGGGCTCACGGCCAGGAAGATGCCGCGGCTGTCGCGTCCGGCGTTGACCGGAATGCCGGTACTGGAGTCCACGGTCAGGCGCAGGCCATCGGCGGCGGCGAAGGTCGGCACGAAGCTTTCGGTGCCAAAGCCGGTCAGCGGATTGCCGGTGGTGTTGAGCGGGCCGGCGCCGCCCCCGAAGCTGATGCCGCCAAGCGCCGCGCCCAGAACGCCCGAGACTACCTGGCCGACGATCGCGCCCTTGCCCCCGCCGCCGCCAATCGAGCTGGCCAGGAACTGCGCGGCGATCGAGGCATCGCCGAAGGCGCTCACCAGGCCGTTGGTGGCCAGGGTCTGGGCCTCGGTGGCGGCCAGGGTGGTCTTGCCGAAGATCTCGACCGCCTCGCCGCCGCCAGCCAGGGACTGCCCAAAGGCGTCGGACCCTTGGCCGAAAATCGAACCGGTGTCGAAGTCGAGCTGGCCGCCGGCCTCGGCCGGGTTAAAGAGCGAATCGATGCCAAAGTCGATGCCGCCAGGAATGCCCGGCAAGCCTGCCCCGGCCCCCGATCCGGGGCCGCCGCCGGTCACCGTGACGCTGGCCGCCTCGATCGTGACCCTGTTAGCCTGAATGGCCTGGTCCTGGCCGGTCGGGTCGGCGCCGGGGAAAAGGTCCCCCAGCGCGCCCAGGAGCGGCCCCGTGATCAGTTGCCGCACCCCAAAGCGCACCCCGGCCTCGGCGACCTCCAGGGCGGCGGCCTTCAGGTCGGTGGACTGGCCGGTCAAGAGGTTGACAATGCCGTCCTCGATCCCCTCGACCGCCTCGCGGGTGGCGTTCTCGATCTGGCTGGCGACGTCCTCGATCTCGCGCTGCATCTTCAGGATCGCGCGGCGGAAGCCGTCGATCGCGCTGGTCGAGTTGTCCAGCACAGCGATCTCCATGTCGCGGAACTCGCGGGCGAACTCTTCAGCGGTTATTCTGCCTTCATCGCGGAGCCCGCGTAGCTTGGCGATGCCCTTTTCGAAATCGAGTCGTGGACCCTTGATCCTATCCAAGATCGCGCCGGCCAGGTCGCTCTCTTCGGTCAGATCGCGCACCGCGGCGACCTGCCCGCGCAGGGCGGCAGTCTCGGCTTCGGTCATGACGATGCCCTGCTCGCGCAGCTCGTTCAGCCGGCCCAGGACTTCGGCCTCGATCTCCCGTTCACGCGGCAGCAGCCGGGCAAGGTCGAGTTGCTCGAAGAGTTGCCGGTTCAGTTCCTGCACGGGATCGGTCGCCGCGCGGTAGCGCTCGAAGAGCGTGTCTTGGAGGCGGATCTCTTCTTCCGCGCTCAGGTTCAAGAACTCCGCGGCGCGCGCCAGGTCGCGCTTGACGGTCTGGTATTCCCGCGTCGCGGCGATCACAGGGTCCACGGCGTCCAGCACCTGCAGGAAGGGCTCGCGAACGTTGGTCTCCAGCGCCGTCTTCAGGGCATTGAAGCCGGCCGTGTCAACCAGTCCGCCATTCTTGCCGGTTTGCAGGGTCTTCAGGCCCTCTTCCAGCTCCTTCTGCGCCGCAAAGATCGGGTCGAGGTCCCGGCGCAGATCCTCAAAGTCGTCGATCTGATTTTGAGAGAGTGGCCGATTGCGCCTTCCGCCCGGCGAAGCCGCCGTATCCTCCGGTGGCACGGGAATGGTGACGGCTGTATCACTGGCGGCGAGCGCCTCGCGCACCCGCCGGCCGATTGGCCCGGCGATCAGCCCGGCTGGGCCACCTTGAATATCCACCGAAAGGCCTTGGAGAAAGCGGCCGAAATCTTCTTGGGCACTGTTGAGCGCCGCCGCCAAGCGCCCGATCTCCTCCACGCCGGCCGCGGCGGCCAAGGCGATCGCCGCAATGGCCTCGGCGATGAAGGTGAGCCCGGATTTGAAATTTTCGCTCTCGACGACAAGCCGCAGCTCGTCGACCGTCTCCACCAGGTCTTCAGTCACCGCGGTCTGGCGCGCCGTCTGGCCAACCGAGCGGAACAGCGAATTAGAGACCTGGGTCATCGCCTGTTCGACGGTGCGCGGAATACGATTGAACTCCGCCTCCAATGTCGGGGCCTGTGTGAGCAGCGCATCCAGCACCTTCTCGGCGGTAAGCTCGCCTTCCTCGCCGAGGCGCTTGAGATCGGCGATCGATACATCCATGCCGTCGGCGATCGCCTGGGCCAGGCGAATGATATTCTCCCGAACCGAGCGCAGTTCGTCGCCGGCCAGGACTGTGGAACCGATGCCCTGCGCAAACTGCTGCAAACCGGCGGCCGCCGAGACGGCCGTCGAGCCGGAGATCGCAACCGATTGGGTGACCGCTTCCGTGATGGTCAGCAGCTCGCTCTGCGAAAAGCCAAGTTCCGCCGAACCCCGTGCAAGCTTGGAGTAGAGGTCCACCGTTTTTTCAAACTCGCCGCGGACGTCCTGGGCGACGTCGAACAGCGCGCGCTCGATTGCGACGAGCTGGCCGGTGCCTTCTGTGACTAGGCGCAGCCGCGCCTGGAGCCGGTTCGAAGCGTCCGCGGTTCGGATGAAGGCCTCGGCACCCTGCAGCAACTCACGCACCACCAAGGCGCCGCCCAGGGCCACGAAGGCGCTTCTCAGGGAGAGAACCGAGGTGCGAGTCCGCCTTATAGACCGGTTCGTCCGAACGGCCGCCCGATCGGTAAAGCCGAGACCCGACGCCGCGTCAACGGCGCTGCGGGCAAGACGGTCCGATTCGACGCGCAGCTTGGCCATCTCGTCGCGGGAGACCTGCACCGTTCCGACCAGGCCATCATTCGTGGCGGTGATTTCTAGGTTTAGGCTGAGCGTCATATGTCTATTTCTTGTTCCAGACCGCCAGCGCGGCCGATTCCATAACCTGGACGTCCCTCAGCAGTCCGGGGTTTGGCCAATCGACGCCGCTCATTTCACCAGCCGCTTTCAAAGCGCTGTAGTCCAAGCCGGTCCTGATCACCGCACCACCGGAAAAGCCGGCAAAGGCGATGGATTCCCACTGGGTTCCCATGGAAGCAAAGAGCCGCACGGCTTCGTGGTTGGCCGGCCAGATGGCGAAGAAGCCTTCCTCATTCGGCGCCTCGGCGGCCAAGGCGCTCAGGACTTCGGCCGGTGCGCCGAAGGCCCTGGCATCTTCGATGACCTCTTGGGATGGGCCGTTGTAAGCACGGCGGCCGCGAGCCAAGAGCCGCGCGGCCTCGGTTAGTTTTTTGTCCGGCGCGCCTCGACACTCTCCGGCGAGATTGCGATCAGGTAGGCCTGCAAGACGGCCACGGGGAACCAAGAGAACGTCATTGCAGAGGCCAAGTTCTCCTTGGAAAACGGTAGATCCTTTTTCTCGCCGTTCTGCACATCCTTCCAACCAGTCAGCACGCGCTGAACCATCGGCTTGGTCTCGGCTTCGCCGATTTCTTGGGCCCTCTGTCGAATGGATTTCGCCTCTTCGCTCGGCAGTGCCTTGAAGACGGCGGTAAACTCTTCCCTGAGCTTCTCGCCGGGCTTTTCCGGGTCGGGAAGCTCGACCACAACAGGCCATTCGAACGTCAACTCTTCGCGAACTACGAACATGCAATGGGGCTCCTAGCATGGGTTTTGGGGCTCTTCAAAGGGGGTTGAAGCCTACTTGGCGGTGATCTTCACCTCGTCGTTGCCGGCATCGGTCGGGATGAAGCGCAGACCGCAGGTCAGCATCGCCCGGCCGTTGTCCTGGGAATAACGCGGGTTGAAGATTTCGACCTTGGGCGCGTCGAGCTGGACGATGTTGTCGGCCACCGTGCCGTGGATCAGTTGAAGCGCGCCGGTGGTCTTGGTTTTGGCCAGGGTGACAGCATCCAGGGTCGCAATGGGCGGTGCTTCGAAGACGACCTCGCCCACGGTCTCGCGTCCGGTGATGATCACCGACTCGGTGTTGACCCGGTCGCGGTGGACCACCTGTTGGCCCAGGTCCACGCTCAGCCGCTGCATGACAAGGCCGGACTGGCCAAAGAAGGAGAAGGTCGGCGTGTTGGTGTTGCCCACCGACAGAGGCTTCTGGAAGCCGGTAAAGTCGGGCGTTTCGGGCGGCGTGTCGGCCGGCCCGGCGAAGAGACCGCGGAAGGTGTAGTTGAACCGCGGCACCGCCTCGGCGTCCCAAAGCATCGTCACGGTGCCACGCGCGCCCAGCAGCTTGTGCAGCACCTGGTCCACGTTGAAGTAGATCGAGGCCGATTCGAAGGCCGCCGAAACCGGATCATATTCGATCGGACCTGTGACCGGCGTCACGGTTTCCGACAGGCCACAAGCCCGGTGCAGCGGGCCATACTTGGGCGCAATCGCGACGGTGCCCGACCCAGCGATCGGAACGCCGAATTGACAGGAGACATGGCCGCCGATGTGGAGATGCTCGGAGGCGCCCATGAAGCCCTTCAGGTGGTCCAGGGACTGGTCGGTTCCTTCCAGGGGCGTGATCTGCGGATCGGAGGAGCGGATCGCGTTGGCCGCGCCGGTGGCGACCGCATCGACGCCATAACTCGATTCGATCTTCGCGAGGACGAGCCTCCTTGCCCATTCGCCGCTCATGCGTCATCTCCCTTGTCTCGCTCGGGCATGGTTTCCGCGGGCGACGCCGCCTTCTCCACCTGCCGCTTCTTCCCGCCGGGATTCTTCTTAGAAGGCGCGGGGTCCGGCGCGGGTCGGTCCAGCCGCTTGCCGTGGCGATCGCGCGGGGCGTTGCCGTCCGGGTGATCGGCGGTCGGCTCTTCGACCAGGACGCGCTTGCCGTCCTTCATCTCATAGCGGCCGCCGCGGCCCGGTGATGTCACTGGCTTGGTCATGTCTGCTCCAAGTGTCCGGTTGTGAACTGGATCTGCTCCCAGACCGCGCCTGCGACGACGGCCAGGACGAGAAATCCGGCGTACAAAAACGTGTCGAGGCCGGCCGCCGGCGACCATCCGATCAGCGCGGCCTTGATCTCTTCGCGTTGGGCCTGGATCAGGTCCGGTAGATCCTTGTCGGCCACATTGGCCGGACGTGCGCTACAGGTGATCACGCCGATGCGGGTGGTGATCTGATGGTTCGTCTGCCCGACAAGGCGCCGCCCGGTGGCGTCTTCGCGCAGCTCCAGGACGTATGCGGCCGGCAACAGGTGACGTGGCGGCAGCTTCCCTTTCGCCAGCGCCGCGAAGGCGAGCCCGCCATCGGCCAGCTTGAAGGCCGGCGCCTGCGCCTTAACCCGGGCAATGGTGGCGGCGATCATTGCGCGCCTCCCGGCAATCCCGGGTTGCCTTCGATCGGCGCCAGGGTCGAGATGTAGCTCGCGAGAATGGCGACCATCTCGTCCTCGTCGTCTTCCGAGACGCCGAGGTAGGGGCGTGGCACAAGCGTGACGGTACCGCCCCGCCCGGCCTGGCCGCCGAGCTGGTGGATGGCGCCATAGACCACGTTGGTGCCGACCTGTACCGAACGGGGGCCGGCCTGGTGCGTGATGGTGTCCCGTAGATGGCCGCTCTTCAGAAGCGTCGATCCGCCTTCTTCGATCACCCGGATTGACGGTATCCAGGGGACGCCGTCCGGGTCGATGTTGGTGGTGAAGCGCTCGACTGTCGTGGTTTCCAGCGCGGCGCCGATCTCGTCCATCGGCTCGCTCATGTCTTCCATGCCGGCGGCGAGCCGGCCCAGCACGGCCAGGACTTCCTCGTCGCTGAAGGTGAGGTTTAGCGTGACGCCGACCATGATCAGAAGTCCGCCAGGGTGTCGCGCGAGAAGACGCGATCGGGCGCCGAAATCTGAATGTCGGAGGGCTCGGCCGTGGGTTCGACCCCGGCGGCCTCAAGCTCGATCTCGCCCTTGGCGACCTTGGCCAGCCAGGCCAGCGTGTCCTCGTAATCCTTGCGCACCTTGTCGGTGACGTCGTCGCCGTGAAGCTTGTAGTAGGCGATCGTCGCGGCATGGGTGGTCAAGACCCCCGGCGTCACAGACAGCGGCAGGGCGTAGCGGCCGGCCAGGTAGGAGTTGACCAGGTCGTCGGCATCGGCCAGGGCGGCCGCGATGACGGCCGGGTCGTTGGAGCCGCTCTGGTCGCGGTCGGCCAGCGCCAGCACCGCGGCGCTGCCGAAACGGTCGACCAGGTTCTGTTCAGTCGCGTAGGTCACGGGTCAGACTCGGGGCGGCCAGGACCATGAGCGGTCGGCGCCTTGATGACGGCCTTGGATCTCGACGGAGGTGCGGAAGTAGGCGTTGCCGCCGTCCGGATAGACGGTGAGGTTGACGCAGGTCTCGGACCAGACCCGCGTGACCATGGCGGCGAAAAGTTGGGTGCCGTTCGAGGCCTCGGCCTCGGGGGCGTGGTAGTGAACGATTCGGCCGATCGTGGGCTCTGTCATCTGCCGTCTGTCCTCTGTCTGCTTCGGCCCCCCTGCGTCGCCGGGTGGCGCTGGCTAGTCTCAACACCACCCGGCGCGGTCTTCGCTCTCGGGGTGCATGGGTGGTCCCAGTCTGGCCGGGGGCGGACTCTTGATGGCCCTGACCCCCGGCGCTCTCTGAGGTATTCGGTTAGCTCTTCGCCTTCCCCTTGCCTTTCGACTTCGTGGCCTCGTCTGCCTCGGCCTGGGCCTGCTCCAAATCGGCCGCGGCCTGGCGGCGCAGGTCGGCGGCCTGCTCGGCTAGTTCCTTGGCGACTTCCTCGTCCGCCTCGGCGGCTTTGCGCACTTCGGCGGCCGCCAAACGTTTGGCGTGGGCCTCCTCCAAATCGTCGGTCGTCTGGGCGATCAAGGCCGCGCGGCCCTGGTTGGCGGCCTCGGCCGAAAAGCCGACCGGCGCGATCCGCTTAAGCTCCAGCAGCGGCTTGGCGTCCTTGTCGGACAGCTCGACCGTGACCGGCGCAGAGCCAGGCCTGGCCGGCTCGATCAGGGTGTTGTCGACGTTCAGGGCCGACAGGACTTCGTACTCACGCTTTTCCATGTTGGCTTGGTCCTTCCTACGCGACGGCGTTTTCGACGAAGTAGCCGGCGAACTGGGCGATGACCTTCTCGTCGATAGTCTCGCCGGTGCGCACCATCACGCCGCCGCGCATGCCGATGTTCTTTTCGGGCATGGACCCGGAGACCCGCGTGCCAACCACCGGGGAAAAGCCCCAGGTGATGCCGCCCTGAAGGTTGGCCTGGCGGTTGCGGTGGTGCAGCGCGATATGCTTGCCCCAGATCCGGGACAGTGACTCGGGTTGACCTTTGGCAGCGGTGTTGACCCGAGACTCGCCGACCAAGACCTCTTCCAACTCGAAGAGGTCGGCGACCTGCTGGCGGGTGGCGATGCCCTTGGTGCCGTCGTTGCCGAGGACCGCCGAGACGATCTCCGGGTGACGGCGAAACTTGATCCAGGCCGGCTGGCCGATAACCATGACGTTCGGGCGTATCAGCGGCACCTGGATGGCATCCGAGATCACCTCGATCGGCAGCGAGTTGGCGAAGTCCGAAAACTGCGCCGTGCCGACCAGGGTCTGCTTGAAGCCGGTGGGGTAGTTGGCGGCGCCGAAGGCGATCGCGGCGACCCGTCGTTCGCGGTTGGCGGCGATGTACTCCGAGATCCAGGTGACGGCATCGGCCTCGGGGTCGCTGCCCTCGGGCGCCTCGTTAATGTCGTCGATCGGGATCGGCGCGTCCAACGCATGATCGACGGCCAAGCCGCTGGTCTCGGTCGTTTTGAAGTCGACCTGGTTGGGCGCCGAGGCGCGGCCGACGGTGTCGTCCGGCGCCGCATAGGACTGGGCGACCGAAAACTCTTTGAACCTGTACTCCTTCTTGGGAGCGGTCACGCGCGGCAACACGTCGTCGGCGATGTAGCGCATGTTGCGGTAGGCGATGGTCAGCGCCGAGAGGCGCGGGTCTGTCGGAAAGGGTCTGTCTGCCATGGTTCGTTCGGTCCCCTAGCCCTGGATCTGCGACGGTGTGATCAGGACCGAGCCGACGTCGCCGTCGACCCCGTCCTTCATCGCCGTTCCGATGATGGAGTTGTTGACCCCGGCGGCCGGGGCCGCGGCCACCGCCTTGCCGTTGGCGTCGGAGGTCAGGCGGTCGCCGCGCGAGACGTTGCCGCCATACTCGACGAAAGCGATGCCGGCGACGTGGGCGTCGGCAGGGTTGCCGATCGCCACGCTGACGTCCGGCGCGACGCCGAAGATCGCGTCGGTGGCGGCGGCGGCCTGGATCACCTGTCCCGCCGCCGTGCCGAACTTCAGCAGGCGGTAGGGGTTGATCGCGGCCTCGGCCGTGAAGCCCTTGGTTAGCAGCGGGTTGTGCAACTCACCCTCCTTGTTTGGTGACGTGGTCGACCGCTTCGCGATCGGTGATGGTCCGCCCTTCGGCGGCTTCTCGTTTCTGGAAGGCCTTCGCCTCCTTCGAGATCGCGACCGGGTCCGCGAGATTGACGGTGTCGCCATCGCCTTCCTTGGCCTTTGAGACCTCCTTGAATTCGACCGCCTTGGGCAGGCCCTTCAGGTGATCCTGGAAGAAGGCCAGCGGCGTGGACTTGGCCGGCGCCTTGCCGTCCTCAGCCTCGCCGAATTCGACGGCCTCTTGGTCGTCGAGGTGGGCCATGAAGTCGACCAGGCCGGCCTTCTGGGCCGGCAGCACCGTGCCGGCGGTGACCAGCTCCTCCAGGAAGCTATCGGCCCCCTGGCGCCGGGCCTGCTCGGCGAACGCGGCCTCCTTGGCGGCCTGGGCGTCTTCGCGGGCCTTCAGCGCGGCCTCTTGCTCTTTGATCGCGGCGGTTTTGGCCGCCAGGTCTTGATCGGTCATGGAGTCCTCGTCTGACGTGGTGGGGTCTTCGGGGTCGGAAAAGTCGTCCGCCGGTAGCGTCGACTTCAGGCTTTCGACGGATACGCCCAAGACACGGGCGAAACCTTGCAGCCTGCGGTCGGGTGGGCGGGAGATCGAGCCGTTCAGGATTTGGTTCACCGTGCCGGCATCGATACCAGCCGCGGTTGCCAATCGCGAGATGATGGCCGGGCGGCCGCCCTCCATCTTGTCGATAAGTCCATTGAGGCGTTTGGAGAGTGCGGTCTCGGCGAAGTCGGCTTTCCTTGAACCGAATTGGACCTCGAACGCATTCACGATCAGCCCGAGAAGCCGCTGAGCCAGACCGTCGACGCTGTTGTCCTCGAACTCTTCGAAGATCACGACCTCGTCGTCGGCCTCGGCGAAGGCCACGGCCTTCAGGCCCTTGACCGCCGGCGGCTGGGCGCCGAGGAACCCGACGTGCCGCAAGTAGTAGTCGCCGGGTGTCGGGTTGCTGGGCGCGTCGGGCTTGTAGAAGGAGGCCGAGATTTTCTTGAAGCGGCCCGCCTGGATCTGTTCGGCGAATCCGGCATCGAGCTGGTCCGGTTCGGCGACCAGGACCCCGCCCGCGAAAGACAGCGACTTCACCCAGCCGAAAGCCGGATCGTCGGTCTTGGGGTGGCCCACCACCAGCGGGGCCTCGTGCTTGGCCGGATCGTAGCCAGACGCGATGCGCGAGACCTGGTCCTCGGAGAAATCGAGGGGATCACCACCCGAGGGGGTGTGACGGCCGGGCCGGAAGATCTGAATGGGCTTCAATTCGGGGCTCTCCAAAGGTCGGCTCTTGCGGGCCGTCCGCGAAGTCGCCAAAGTGATCGAAAGCGCGCCGGCGGGTTACCCGGAACTAGTTCCGGGGGGACCCGAGGCCGGCTCGAGGAACGCCATTTCTGGCGATGGCCGCTCGAGCGAGCGAAACGACCTTCCAGACAGCCCGAAAACATCGCCGTTAAACGCCGATTGAACGCGACTGGTGGGTCTTTCCGGGAATCGGCCCCACCAGGGCCTTGGCGCCGGTGGGGGGCCTTAGAGGGCGAATTTACGGCCCCATGGATTTGAAATGAACTTGCTGGTATGATCGTTGCCTGATCGCGGGCCGATGAGCGGCGGCTCCACCAAGGCCCTGATCGGATCTGGAGCCCCTTCGCTGCCGCGAGGGGGCTTACCCTTTTCTGCGATAGGCCAGAGTTCCGCGCCGCTGGCCTTCCAGATCCTTCAACCGTTCGGTGGCAAAGCCGGTCACGCCGCGCCAGCCATCCTTGCCGGTCTCGAACACCACCAGGGCCGGCACGGCCTGGCGAGCCTGCCCCGGACCCGATCCGGGAGCGACCGTAAAGCGCGCCAGGTAACGCCGCCGCAAAACGAAGCTGCCGGGCTTGTCCCGCCGCTCGTCCCATACCCACCAGATCTCATCCGGGTCTTTGATGGCGTCGGCGAGCAGACTGGCGAAGCGTTCGCGGCCGCGCTTCTTGACCTTCAAGACGCCCGAGGCGTTGCGAAAGATCTCCTCGCCGATCACCAGATCCTCGCCGGCCTTGTCTGTGAAGATCATCGGCTTCTGGCGGGTCGCACCAAAGGGCCTCAGTAGCGCCGTAATGTAAGTCTCGTCCGGCAGGTCCGGCGCCAGGATGCGCGAGGCACTCCGGCGCCGGGCTGGCGGCAAGGGCGGCAGCTCGACGCCAGGCGGAAAGGAGGTCGGCAGGCCGCCGAGCGGCGGCGGCGTGAAGGCGCGCAGACGAGCCTTGCCGACATTGTGGGCAAAGCCGGCATCGATCCCGGCGGGCACCTGGACGACCTCGCCGGTTCGCTTGTTGATGAAGGGCCGGCGCTCGATCGCCGGTGCGGCCGCCGAAGGCGTCAGGCCTCGGCGCTCCAGGTCGCGGTCGGAGAATTGCAGGACAACGCAGCGGCAGCGCCAGCCGTTCGGCGGGTAGTGCGTGTCCCACCAGGGATCATCCACCCGCAAGATCGTCGGCCGGTTATCCCAAGCAGCATGCAGTGGCCGTACACGGTCGTCGTCGGCGTCCTTGTACATCAGCCAGGGCCGGCGCCTGGCCACGCGCTCGATGCGCCGCCAGCGGCCGGCCGCATGGGCGGTGCGCATGTTCACGTCGTAGATCAGCGACAGGCGTCGGCGCGATCCGAGCTGCGCCAGAACCGTCTCGCCATTCAGCGGATCGAGGACCCGCTGTTTGCCCCACCAGCCTTTCGCCGCCAGGGTTGGCTCCAGGTTCTTGATGAAGTCGGCCTTTGAGACGCCGGTCGCGATCGCCTTGTCCAGGGCGTCGCGCATGTCTTCCAGGAGGTCGATCCGCATGGCTTTGGCCACGGTGAAGGCGGCGGCGTGTTCGGCCTGCCAGACGTCCTGCCAGGCAAAGCCGATGGCAAAGCCCTTCGACCGGAAGAAGTCGACCGCCTCTTTCGCCGGGAGGGATTGGAACTCGACCTGGGCCACTCGCTATTCCTAGCCGGCCTGGTCGCGGACCTCGACCCAATCTTCGGCCAGCTCGTCCTCCTGGGTCGAGTTCCAGACCCCGCAGGTGCCGTCGAGATAGCAAACGTCGATGTGCGAGCGATACTTGATGAGGGTGCCTTCCTTGAAAATGCCGAGCAGCGGCGCCCGTGACACGGTGAACTCGGACCCCGGCACCATGTAGATGAACTTCGTATAGACCCAGCCGCTGCGCGCGACCCGGCCGCCGCGCTTCAGCAGCTCCAGCGCCAGCGAATAGTCAAACTTGCCTTCCATGCTACAGCTCCTCGTCTTCGATGTCGTTGATCGGCGCGGCGGCCTCGCCGGCCAGGGCGGCCTGGAAATGGGCGCGGGCGACCGACTCGCCGAAGGCCGACAGATCCATGCCGGCGACCGCCTTGGCCAGGTTGTCGCGGGCGGCCTCTAGACTGGGCTCGGACTCCAGGAAGTCTCGAAGGCCGCCCTCGATCGGCGCCATGGCCGCGGATAGTTCGCCACGTTCGAAGAGGTCTTCGAAATAGCGCTGGACCGCGTCGGGCGCCAGGGCCTCCGCAAAGTCCTCGTCATCGTCTTCTTGGTTCTCTTGGTCTGACGTCTGACTGGCGCCTGCCCCGGCTCGCGAGCCGGGGTCTTCTGTCTTCCGGCGCACCCAGCCGTCGCCATATGTCTCCTTGATGTAGGCCTCGGTCGGCTCGAAGCCGAGCGCCTGGATCTGGTTGTCGCGCTCGGCGATCTCCTTCAAATCCGGCTCGTCTTCGATGCGCCGGCGGATGGTCGGCGGGTTGGCGCCGGGGAAGTTCCACTCGGTCAGCCAGACCGCCGGGCCGCAGTTGAAGGAGCTGCACACCAGGTCGGCGTCTTCCTTGATGACGTCGTCCTTGACGTCTTCGTGAACCTCGCCCTGCGCCAACGAGGAGCCGTCATCCGTGGTCATGGTCTGTGACAGCACGATCTTCGAGATGGCCGCGTCCCAATAGGCCAAAAAGGCCAGGAAGTCGCCGCCGGATTGTTTGAGCGATTGCAGCAGCTCGACCATGAAGCCGTCAGGAAGCGCGATCGCCGCCTCGGTCGAGACCGACATGGCGGCCTCCAAGGCGAGCTTGATCTCAGCCTCCGTGGCACCGGGCGGATACTTGGCCAACGACGTCGGCGTGCCGAACTTCTCCAGGGCGATGGCCCAGAACTTTGCGGCGTTGCGCTTGAGGTAGCAGGGCCAATAGAGGAAGTGCCCCAGGCCGCGACCATAGGGGTCCTCGTCGTCGTCGGCGCCGGCCGAGAAGACCCAGAACTTGCGGGCCGGCATCACCAGGCCCTTGTGATTGTCGCGGGTGATCAGGCGCAGGCGGTTGTCAGCGTCGAAGCGGAATCGCCGTTGCCGGCGCACCTTGATGTCGTCAATGACGATCCGCGCGCCATCGCGCGCCCAGAGCATCTCGCCGACGGCATAGCCGTAGTGGATAGCAATCAGCATCTTCTTGGTCTTGCCGTCGAAGTCGAGGGCTTCGAGCTGCTCGCGCAGGAAATCCGCGGCGGCGGTGTCGGCCGCGGCTGTGCTGGCCGCCTCCACCACCAGTTCGCGGGAGACCACGGCCGACCGGCGCTGCTGGAAGGTGGAGTGGACCTGGTGGTCGCGCAGCAGCGTTTCGTAGGCTTCCAGGTTGAACCCGAGCGCCCTGAGAGTCTTGTCGGTCGGTTGCAGGATCTCATCGACAAAGCCGCCCAGCTCGATGTCGAGCGCCCGCGACGCGACCTCCCCCAGGATCGGTGACTTGATCTTTTTTTTCCTGTTGCGTCTTCGACGACTAGCCATTCCAGCCCCTCCAATCCAATCCGCCGCCCGCCGGCCTCATGCCGCCCGAAGAGGCGCTCTCAAAGAGATCGCTGCCGCCGCCTTCTTCGAAGAGGCCGAAGGAATCGCGCGCTTGGCCGGCCGAGGAGAACGCGGGCAACGCCACGTTCTGGCGCGATGCGAAGTGGGCCAGGGCGGCGGCGATCGCCGAATCGCCGTGGCGCTTCTCGCCGTCCGCGCCTTCGTTGTGGACGCCCTCGGGGACCTTGGCGATGCCGCCCACCATGGTGACTTGGCGGTGATCGTCGATCACGTCGGCGTCCGCCGGCAGGGTCATGGCCTGGGCTTCCAGCGCGTCCTTGTAGGGCGGCATTTCCTCGCGGTACCACCCCTGCGACAGCATCACCTCGGCGATCCGCAGGACGCCGTATTTCTGGGTCGCCCGTTCGGCCAGGTAGTGGCCGTTGCCCCTGGCGTCCAAAGCCCCGAAGAGGAAACGGGGAAGCCGGTCGACCACGTAGTAGAAGATCTGCTCCTGCTCGCGGAAGGGCACGTTGCGCAATTCAACGATGAAGGGCGTGTCCCGCAGAAGGTTCTGGGTCAGCAGCAGCGGCCAGATCACGCTGAGATCCCCAAGGCGCCCGAAGTCCTGGCCGACAAAGGACCGCAAGCCCGGCGGCAGCTCTTTCAGCAAGGGCAGTAAGGTCCGCTCACACCAGTCGCGGGCCTCGGCTTCGCGGATGTGATCTGGCAAGAGCTTGAAGGCGTCGGTCTGCGCCCAGCGGATCACCGGAATGTCGGGCCGCGAGCAGGCCTCCAGGATGACCAGCGGGAAAAACTGTCCTTCGCCCTCGCGGGGCACACAGAACAGCTCCTCGTCGCGGATCGCCGCGCGGGTGCCGTAGCCGCCGAGAATCCGGTTGTACCAGTCGCGCTTGCCCTCTTCGCTCGGGGTCCAGCCCTTGACCAGGCAGACCCGCTCATAGAGCCCGTTGCCCACGACTTGGTCGAAGGTGATGCGGTGGACCACGAAGTCGTTGCGGCCGGCGCGCGCGTCCTTCAGCAGCTCGTTGTAGGGGTTCGTCTCGCCGTTGTGGGTCGAGATGATGCGGATCTTGCCGCCCCAAATCAAAAGGGCCATGCAGGCGTCGATCACGCCCTGGACGTCCTGGTGGAAGGCGGCCTCGTCGATGACGACGATGCCCTGGAGACCACGGATCGAGGCCGGCCGGCTGGCCAGGGCGGTGACGCGGAAGCCCGAGGCGAAGGTGATGCGATAGGCGTTGATAAAGCGGCTCTCGCCGTCGTCGCGCTTGTCCTCGAACAGAAACTCTTCGATTTCGGCCAGCACGCCGGCGACGGTCCGCGCGAAGAAGGCGCAGTAGCCGATGAACTCCAGGCCCTTCTCCTTGGTGTCGCCGATGTACCAGATGTTTTCGCCGCCGGCGCTGGGCGCCGAGGCAGCGGTGATCGTGTCGTCGAAGGCCTCCGCGAAGGTGAAGCCGGAACGTCGGCACTTCTCGGCGATCTTCAGCCAGGCGAGATCTTCGGTCCACTTCCGCTGGTGGGCCATGAGGAAGCCGTCGGCCATCGGGTCGAGATCCTCGGGGATCGAACGCACCGAGTCTGGCAGTCCTTCCCATGGGACCGTGCCGAGGATCTCATCCGGCATCGGGCTTGACCTTGACCCCGGCCAGCTTCTTGCGCAGCTCGGCCGCGCGCTCGGCCGTCAGGCCCATCTCCTGGGCGACGGTCTCGGCCTGCTTGGCCATCTTGCCCTGCATCTCCTTGCGGATCTTCAGCTCACGCTCTAGGGAGAGCTTACCGGCGCCCTCCAGATCCTTAATCGCCTTGGCCAGGCGCATGATGTCTTGCGGCTTGGCGGCGGCCTCGGTGTCGCCCATCTCCGCCAGGGTCTGGAAGGCGACAGTCTTCAGCATCTCGGCGATCAACCGGCCGACGTCGCCGTTGGGGTCCTCGCCCAATTTGGCTACCCAGACCGCGGCGACCTCTTGGGCCTCGCGGTATCGAGCCAGGGAGTCTTCGTATTTCTTCTTGTAGCGCCCGACGGAGGATCGCGAGACCTCCGCGCCCCACTCTTTCAGGTGCCCGACGATATCCTCGATCGTGCGGCCCTGACGCACCAGGGCGTCGACCTGGTCGCGCAGGCCCTTGTCGAGGTAACTGATCTTGGAGCGCTTGGGCATGGGCGGCGGCCGTCAGGGGCCGGGGCGCTTGACGCCCGGATGGCTGGCCTTGCCGGCGGCAACGTCCTGGCCGCGCTCGGTGATCCGGGCGACCTTGAGGCCGGCGATGTCTTCAAGGCTGATGAGCTGTTGTTCTTCCAGCCAGGCCAACTCGGCGGCCATCTGGTCGCGGTTGGTCGTCACGCCGAAGTCGTTGCAGACGGCGTTCAAGAGGCTTTCGTTGGCCGTGTAACCGGGCGCCTCGTTCAGGGCGCGCAGGATCGTCAGACGGCGATGCTTGGAGAGGGTTTCGGCGTAGCTCATGGCGCGTCCTTCTTGGTCAGAAGGTGTTCCTCGATCCGACTGATCGATTTGCGCATCACGTCTCGGGAATCTTTGATCCCGTCGACCGTCGCCTTAAGACCTTGGATCGCGCCGCGCAGCCCTTCCACGCTCGACTGCACGCCGGCGACCTGCTCGGCTGTTGGCAGATGTTCCACTTTGCCCTCCAGTTTGGTGATGCGGTGGGCGTGCCGATCGAAGCGGTCATCAACACCCTTGAGCTGGGTGCCTACGCTCTCGTCGATTGCCTTGACGTGGTCGTGGGTGACGCGGTGGCGATTGGACGCCCACGCGAAGACACAGGCGGCCCCGGCGACCAGCGTGACCAGGATGTTCCAACCGACATTGAGCGCCGCCCAGTCAATTTCCACGGTTGGCTAGTCCAGGCTTTGCAATAGGGTCGAGTTGACCGCCGGCACCCCGGCGATGGCGGCTATTCTGTCAGCGTTCCACTCGATGCGCTTGCGGAAGATGGCGATCAGTTCGTCCGGCGTTCGGCGGCCGTCCGATTGGTCTTGCCACAAGATGTCGATATCGGCTTTTAGGGCCTCGCCCTTGCCGGCCCGCAACAGCGAGCCCAAAACCCGGCTAGGTCGCAAGCCGGACGTGATTAGGCCGACGAGGCGGTTCTCGTTCGCCTGAAGAACGCCTCGGCCCATGGCGACCGCGGCCTCGTAGAGGTCGGCGTTGGTGAAGGCCGCCTGGTCCGGATCGCCAGTCGACAGCTCGCTGATCTTCGACAAGATGACCATCGAAAGGCCCAGTGCGGCAGGGGCGTCATCGCCGTCTTGCGTGGTCACGCGCTCGCGCATGACCTCGACCACCACCACTCCCGCCATGGCAAAGCGCGCGACGCGCTGCTCGCGGGACGTCGCCTCATAGAGCTGGTCCAGGGCCTTGTCGCCCAGCGCGCCGCTGTCGCGGGTCGCGGTGCAGGCGCCTAGAAACAGGAGCGCCAGCACGACAAGGGCCAGCGTGAACCATTGCCAAAAGCTGGGAATCCTAGCGAACAGGTCGGTCATCTCTTCCATCTCCGGCTCCCATGAATGAGCGA
Source organism: Kiloniellaceae bacterium (assembly GCA_021776195.1). The sequence continues at coordinate 32,052 of JAJFGK010000015.1, forward strand.
CCAGACCGAGCAGCTCCCCAAGGCGAGAAACACCTGGCCTGGTCCGGCGCGAACTGTTGACAGCCGCTTGCCGCGCTTCTCGATTTTCGGGGATTGCTCAGCCTGGCCATGGCGGCGAGACTAGGTCGCGTGACGGGATGCCGGTTACCCGGAACTTGTTCCGGGGGCCTCAGCGTTTGTCGAACAGCTTGGGTTGGCGCGGGTCGTTACCGGCGTTCTTGACCTTGCGCACATAACGGGCTGTGCAGTTGAGCCGTTGGGCAATGCTGTTGTTGGTGCCTTGCGCGCGGGCGATCGCCTGGGCCTTCCTGGCCACGAAGCGCGGTACGCAGATCTGGTCGCCGCCGTACTCGGTCGCCAGTTTCTTCGCAGCCTCCATCCCGATTGCCGCGACCACCGGCGAGGTCTCGCTCGGCTGCAAGGGCACGTAGATGTCCTCACAGCCACCGAAGGCTCCGACAAGGTCGAGGGTCGCCTTCAGTCCGATAAGCCGTTCCAGTTCGACCAGGAAGGGCGGAAGGATGGATTGTTCAGGGGCGTCCAAGGGTCAGACGGCCTGCAATTCGTCGGGCAGCAAACGCACAGTCACGCTGTCCTGGCAGCTCCAGCCGTCGCGCCTGCGTCGCCAGACGAAGGTGATGGTGATCCCGCCGTCCGTGCGCCTGTAAGGGCGGCAAGTCTCCTTCAGCTTGAACCCGCGTTGCAGGCGTGTCTCGTGATCCTCCAGAATATCGGGCAGGCATTCGATGATCGGCAGGGCGGCCTGTGCCGGCAAGTGGCGGCCCGGCCGCGGCAGCCGTGATCGCCGCGCATTCTTCACCGGACCAGGCTTTCCAGCTTGTCGGCCGCCATCTCGGCGTGGCTCATGGCGTAGTGATCGAAGCGGCATTCGTGCTGGAGAGCGCGCGCGACACCTGCTGCGATCTCCTCGCGGCTGTAGCCCGCTTCGTCGTGGTTTAGAAACAACTCATGGGCGGCCGCCGCGACCTTCTGGATCTTGGTCGGCTCAGTCGGAATGCTGGTGGGTCTGTTGTTCATGGCTCTTTCCTTCTGTCCTCTGTGGGCTGTCATCTGTCGTCTGGTTTGCCTTGCGGATCATCCGGCCCAGGGCCGCGATCAGTTCGTCGAAATCGGCCGGGTCGTAATGGGTGAAACCGCGCTGCTTGCCGGTGACCCTTCCGCCGTAGTGTTCGGCCGTGACGGAGTCGGGATGTCGGATCTGACCCAGCTCCAGCAGCCGCCGCCACTGGGCGTCGATCACGCAACGCCGCGCCCGGATCGCGGGGGCCAGCCCCTTGTAATCGTCCCAATCGACGCCGGCGCGCCGCAGCATCGCCTTCAGGGCCTCGATCACCCGGAAGGAGTCATCGACGGTCAGCCATTCGGCGTTGTCGATATCGACCTGTCGGCAGATGAAGGCGGACAGCGCCTCGTCGTCCCCGGACTCAAGCGCGCCGAGATGCCAGAGCGAGAGCCACAGGGCGCGGATCTTCCCGACCACCGCCTTGCTGGCGCTTGTCCCCTTGGGCTTGGACTTGGTCGCCTTCCTGGTCGGCTTGCTGCATCCGAGGCCTTTAAAGTAGTCGCAGACCTTTTGCAGCTCGGCCTCGGTCATCAAGGTCGTCGAGGAATGGCCGCCCTCTCTCAAAAGCACCGCGCGATAGCCCTCATCGTCGAGCGCAAAGTGCTTCTGCGCCATGTGGATGAACATGCCCATCCTGCGCGCCCGTTCCGTCACCACCTTCTTTGGCATGCTGGTTTCTCCTCAGTTGTCTCGGTAGGGCTTGCGGGCGGCTGCTAGGGCCTCCACCGCTTGCCGGTTGATCGTCTCTCGGTGCAGATCGCGGACCCGTCGCAGCGCGCCGATCTCGCGCAGTCGTTCCACCATGTGGCGCCGCGCCCGAGGGGATGGCTGGGACAGGTAACTGGCGACCCGTATTTCGAGGTCCTGCCGGAGGTTCTCCAGCTCCTCGTCCATCTCCGGTGTCCAAACGGCGGTGACCATCAGCGCGCCTCCGGGAAGGCCATTCTTTCGGCGTGGGGCTTGCAGAGTCGCAGGCCCTGGATCACCGGCGCATCGCAGGGACCGTACGAGCCGTCTTGCGCCACGACGATGTGCTGGCAACCCGTATGAACGTCCTCGGTCAGCGGCCGCCCCAGTACCGCGCGGAGGCCTGCCGACTTGGCGGCGGACGGCCCAGCGGCGCTCACTACTCGCTTTCGCTTGCCACCTTTGTCGCGGTGACCTCCAGTTCCAGGACGAGCGGCTTGACCGAGAAGGTTTCCGTCCGCTTTTTGCCCAGCCCGTCGATCCCGTCGATCAGCTTTGGATTTGTCTCCAGACCGTCCTTTACGGCCTCCTTGTCGACGTTGTGTGTCGACCTGATCAGACGGCGCAGACCCTTCGACCGTAGCGTCTTCAGGATGCCCTCCAGCTTCTTGGTCGAGACCGTGATCGACAGCGGATCGAACCGCCAGGCGATCGTCCCCGCTCCCATTTCGACCGTCTTTCGCTTGCCGCTTTCGGTCAGCTCCGCCCGGTTTGCCTCCGCCCAGGCCTGCACGCGTTCGAAGGTCTTTTTGAGTTCTGCATTCAGGGGCGCCGCCTTTTGATCGCTCGCCGCTTTCAGCTTCGCGACCCGGTCTTGCATCCTGGTCTCTATCGTCTGGATCTGCCGTTGCAGGTCGCCGATCTGGGCAATCAGCATTTCCGCTTCGCCCTTGCTCTCGGGAAGGTTCATCGTCGCGGCCTTCATTCGTCTTGCTGTCATGGACGTCTCCGTTCGCAACCGCCATCAGGGCGGCGATGGTGGACTTGGGATCGGTGTGCATTTGCTCTTCGAGCCGTGCGCGGAATGGGGCGAGCTTCTCGCGCTCAAGCGCCGCGGCCATCTGGTCGACCGCGGCGTCAATCAGCCGCTGTTGTTCAGAGCGGTCGATCAGTCGGTCGATCAGTCCGTCAACCATCCGCTTCAGATCCGGGTCGGCCCCAACCCGCTCCTTTACCGTCCGGATGCCGTGCAGGATGGTGGTATGGTCCCGGTTGAAAGACAGGCCGATCTCCGGCATCGACAGAGCGGTGACCTCGCGGGCGATGTACATGGCGACCTGGCGGGGCCGAGCGAACTTCCGCCGATGCGACGGACTCAACATATGGCGCAGCGGGACGCCAAATTCTGAGGCGACCTCGCGCTGTATCAGTTCGACTTTCGGGCTCATGGTTGCGCTCCTTTCGAGCCCCCCGGCTGGTTTCTGAACTTGTTCAAGACCACGACCTTGCCGTTGGCGACGTCGGCCTCCGTCGTCGCGCCGACACCTGCCGAACAGGACATGACCTCCATGGCCTCGACCAACTCCCCGAGGCGCACCAGCTCGACCGCCAGGGCCTTGCAGGTCGTCACGTCCAGCGTGCCGTTCTCGGCCTTGTTCCAGAGCTGCCGCCCCAGGTTGGCGATCTCCTGTCCGGCCATCACGAGCCCCCTAGGCGTGAGTGCGGGCAGCCGTCGCGGCAGGCTCTATAGAGTCGCACCGCTTGCGGGTTGGCCGTGGAGATCGGTTGGCGCTGATGCAAAAGGCAAGTCTGCGCCGGCAGCTTTCCGAGAACCGGGCAATCGACCACGACGGCATCGAAGACGCCGGAAACAGCCTTTTCGATTGCCGCTAGGTCACCGCCGCGATTGGCGCCGCCGTAGCGATTGTTGATGACGCTCGACAGGGCCGAAGCCGAGTAGCCAACTTTCTTCGCAACTTGGTTTTGGGAGGCCTTGTCGCATTCCTCGGCGAGGCGCCGGACCCAGGCCGGCATGTCCTCGCCCCAGGCGACCAGGGCCGCGTCGAGTGACTTGTGATCGCCGCGATTGCCTTTGCTCATGACAGCGCCCCCAGCACCCGCTTGGCGTTGCGGTCGAAGACCGAGCCGTCGTGGCGGACGGTCGGGGAGAGCGGTCCCAGGTCGGCAATCAACAGGCGGTAGCGCTTGAACCCGTTCGAGGTCATCGCGGTGCCCGGCTCGCGGATGGGCAGCACCCCAACCACGCCGACGGCGCTTAGCTTGCGGAGGTAGGCCGAGACATTGCCGTTGGCGTCGGTCTCTTGCCCGCGTGCCGCCAAAGCGGCGAGGTCCGGGGCGGTGAACTTTTCCAGCCTGTGCATCGCGTTCCAGGCCCGCTGGCGCAGCGTGTCCTTGGGCTGGCGTTGCCCGGTCAGGGATCGCTTCGGCCCGGACTTGATGACGGTGCCGGCGTCTCGCACCCGGGCGCCGGCCGCGGTCACCAGAAAGCAACCAGGCCGTTGCCGGGTCGCCAGCTTGTTGCGCACCAGGGTGTCGCAAAACTTGGCAACGCGCTTGCGGTCGATCCCGGTGGCGTTGGACAAGTCCTCGACGGTGCTGCACTCGCCCTCGGCCGGCATGTGGGCAAGGATTTCGTGGGCGGCCGGCATCAGGCGGCAGCTTTCTTGACCGACTTGAACCATTGGGCGCAGAGCGGCCGGCCGGAAAGCGATTCGAGGGTCACCGGCTTGCCGTGGTTGCGGGCGACCGCGCTTTCCGCATTTCGGATCGCCGTGATCACGTTTCGGATGAAGCCGCCCGACTGCTCTAAAATCAGCTCGGCGACTTCGGGCGCGATCTCGACCTCCGCCAATGTGGAACAGAGCAACTTGACGTCGGCCAGGGTGGCCTGACCGAACTCGGCGAAGGAGGTCACGCGCGTGGCGATCTGAGGCTGTTGCTTGATCTTGCCGGAAATCCACTCGCGGCCGATCAGCACGATTGGGACCTCGACCGTGTCGCCGATATCGCGGATCGTCTCCAGAACGCGAAGGTTGGCAACCGCGTGTTCGACCTCGTCGAAGACCATGGCCCGTGGATTGCGAATCAACTCCATGACCGCTCGCTCGAACATCTGCTCGCAAGACCGTGCCGGCGCCTCGTTGAGCTGCTGCATGATGTCCTTCAAGAGCCAGTGCGGGGTGACCGCCGACTTGATTCGGATGTGGATCGCGTTGGTCTGGGCGGCAAACCAGTGGCCGCAATGGGTCTTGCCCATGCCGGCCGTACCGGAGATCAGGGCAAAACAGGCCTCGGGGGCCGCGCGATTCTGGACAGAGCTGACCGCGCTCAAAAACTGCTTCACGTTTTCGGTTTGAACGAAGGCTTTCTTCATGGGGCTCTCCTTCCGGCCGCTGGGCGGCCTGTTACTCAACCGGCCCGACGCAACAGCACCTCGACGCCGTCCAACAGCCGCAGGGCCGGGCTCTCCCGCAGCAGGGCGACCGCATGCGCGGTCTGTTCAGGGCTCGCCGCTTCTGGATTGGCGGCGACCCACTCAACGAAGGACCCGTCGTCGTCGAAGCTGGGCTTGGCCTCGCGCGGCAAGGGGATGACGCTGTCGGGGTCGGCGTCGTGGATCGCCAGGAAAGTGACGGGCTCCTGGGTCCGCGTTTCTTGAAGGTCTCGCGCCGGCCTGCCGCCCGTCGGCGCCGCGATGGGCCGCCCGAAGATGGGCCGCACAACGCTGGCGGCCGTGTCGGTATCGGGAGCGTCCTGGGCGCGGGCGACCCGCTCTTCGATCGCGGCTACCTCTTGCGGCGTCAGGCGGCGTTCCAGGTCCAAGCGGTCGCGCGCGTTGCGCATGAACTCTCGGCGCTTCTTGGCGTGGGCCTTGGCCGCCGCAACGTCGTTGAAGCCGACCGCCTCGATGCACTCGGCAAAGGCGATGTAGCGTCCAGCCAGGTCGTAGATGTGCAGCCCGTCGTGGATCTGCTCGGGGTCGAACCGGGCCGTCACCTTCTTTCCGATGAACCCATGGAGCGCAGCATCGAAAAACCTGTTGCCCAGGAAGTGCAACGTGCCGTCCGGTCGGATTTTGCGTGCTTCCGATTGCAAGAGCCAAAGTCGGCGCTGGCTGGGAGTGGCCTTGCGGATCGGCGCGGTGGCGTAGCTCTCCGCGAAGGTCTGCGCAAAGGACCGGCCGCGGCAGTTCGCGGCGCGACGGCCGGCCGTGCGATTGTGATCGTCGATTTGACGGTCCAACACCTCTAGGAACTTCTCGATCGGCACGGCCCGGCTGCCGTAGTTCTCCGGCTTGTTCTCTGGACTGTTGCCGGTCCAGGCACCATGAAAGGCCGGGTGCTTGGACACCTGCTCGCAAAGATCGCGAAACGCACGTTCAATCGGCTTTGATTGGCCGCTATAGGGCGTCGTGAAATGGACCTCGACGCCCAGGGTCTTCAAGACGCCGGCGGGCTCTTCTTCCATGATCTTTCCACGGAAGCGGTGCGGCATGCCGCCGGTCATCACCTTGCTAGCGAAGTTGCGGCCGTTGTCCAAGTACATCAGCGAAGGGATGCCGAAGCGTTCGACCATGTCCCCGACCGCCAGGCGAAAGACCGCCGCGTTTTCCGAATGGTCGACCCGGTAGGCGACGAAGAGCCCGCTATAGAGATCCTGGATTGCCGTCATGATCGGCCGGCCAACCGTACCGTCCTCAAACTCCACAAAGACGTCGAACTTGTGGCCGTCGGCGTTGACCGCCTCCAGGGCGTGGAAGTGCGAACGGTCGCGCTCCTGCGCGTAGTGCATTGCCCGTGCTGCGTCGGCGCCGTAGCGCGCCAGCTTGACGACGACCGGGTCGACTTCCTTGTCCAGGCGCCGCTTGAGCGCCGAACAGGTGGGCAAGCTCCAGCCTTCCTGGGCGGCGCGCTTAGTCAGTTCTTTGTAGCAGTAGTTGAAGCCGCGACGCTCGGGCGTCAGGTAGAGGCTCTTCACGTAGTCCCAGCCCTCGGCCGGCAGCTCGGCGCGCTTGCCGCCGCCGACGTAGGACGGCGCCAGGGCCGGCAGCCAGTCGCCCCGGTCCAAGCCGTCGCAGGCCTTCAGCCAGTTGTAGATCGACCGGGCCGAATGGCCGCTTTCCTTGGCCACCATATTGACCGCATGGTCGCGGCGACCCAGCGAGGCCTCCAGGCTCAGCACGCGGTCGAGCGCAACGAGCCGGACCTTGGCTTTATCCTTGTGTTTGGTCGGGAGCGCTTCGTAGCGATCCCAGATCTCGCGCCGCACCGCCTCCGGGCTGGCGTCGATGCCCGGCCCGCTCGTCTCGGCGGCCAGCTTGGCCTGCGCCTTGGCGGGCAGCAGCGAGGCGTGAAAAACCATGCCGCCGCCGCGCCCAGACCGGCGTCGCGCCAGCGCGCCCAGGACCGGGTCTTTCTTGTCGGTCCAGCCCTGGCGCTGTGCCATTAGCGAAACGTTGCGTTTGGACCGCGGCAGGCCCGGCAGCTCCATCGCCGCCAGTTCGGATGCTGAAAACCAGCCGCTCATGCCGAACCCACGGAGTGTTGTACGAGATAGGCCTCGTCGGCGAACTTGTGGACCGACTCGCAAATGTCCCTGAGCGCATGCTCTTTGGAGGCTAGAGAAATAGATGATGCGCCGGTGGTGCTGCCGAGCGACGCGGCTAGAGCGGCCAGGACCACGCCGACGGGAATATCTGGCTGCCGAAGAAAGCCTTCAATGACCCTGTAGAGCTGTTGTTCGATGTATCGTGCCAGCGCCTCGCGCCGTTCCATTTCGGCCCGGTTCAGGCCGTTGGTTTCGACCGACCCCTGATCCCCGATTCCCGTCATTTTGTCCCCTTCCATGCCTTGCGCAGTGCGTCCTTTTGCTTGGTCAATTCTTCAATTTGATCGGAAACCATGGCCTCCTCGACGGCGGCCTGGTACTTGGCCGGCACCACCAAGTGGTCGGAGTCATCGGCTATGACCGACAACAGGCGCGGGTCGCCGGTGACCTGGATCAGGGCGTGAAAGCGAATGACGTTGATGGTGTTGCCGTCCTTGGCCTCGGAGACCCAGGAGTCGACCATGTGCTTGGTCACGGTCTCGCCGAGGAACTCGGTCATCTCGGCCGCCACGGTCTTGCGGTCCTTGCCGCATTCGGCCAGGGCCAGCCTCAGGGCGTGGCAGAGTCGGCCGGGAAAGGTCGAGAGGCTCATTTCGGCCGGATCGAAGCGCGCGGCAATCTTCGGCGGCTGCCAGTCCAGCAGGCTCAAAGTGTTGTTGTCGCCGCGCGTGCGGGCCATCAGTCCGCTCCGCGATCCTTGTCGACCCCGGCGATCTGGCCTGGGGTCGCGTCACCCGGCGCGACGGGAAACTGGCCCGGCTGCGCGGCCTTGATATCGGCGACAGACTTGAAGGGATTGTCAGTCGCGTGCGCGAGGTCGGCCGAACCCTCAGCCGCGGCGGCGAGACCCATTGCCTTGACTAATTCCAAAGCCAAGTCCGGCCGAAGCGCGTCGGAATGCTGAAAGATCTCGGTAATTTCGTCTATGGCCCCCTTGATTGGGGCGCCGGCCTCGGCTAATCCCCACGATACGGCCGACACCTCGTCCAGGTGCCGCATTATGAAGATCTGCCGTTCGGCGTCGGTCGCGTCTTCCCAAGCCCCCGCAAGCCGCACTGGCGCGGTTTCGTTCGTTAGTCTGTCCGCCACCGTGGCGGCCAGCGCGGCGATGTCGAGGAGAGTCGAAACGACCTCGCCGTGGAGGCCAGCGCCGTGCTGTTCAAGAGCGCGCCGGACATCGACTTCCAGGTCGTTGATCCATTCTTTCGGGGTGGCGAAACCGAGATCTATATCGACGGCCAATGCTTCGACTTCGGCCATAATGCGCTTCATCGCTTCGGCTCCTTTTGTGTCTTCTGTTGTCCGTCCCCTGCCTTCTGCTCCTCGACCCATTCCAGGAACCGCTCACGCGTCTTGACCGACGCGCGGTTCCAGGCGTCCTGCAATTTCAGGAGCTTCAGTTCATCGTCGGAGACCTGCGGCTTGGCCGGCTTGCCCTTGATGATCGCGCTGGCCGTCGCCGCGTTCTCGGCCTTCCCGGATTCGATTAGGGCGACGGCCTTCTTGCGATCTTCCGGCCCCATCTTGGCAAGGGTCAGCAGGTCCTTTTGGGAATCGGCCAGGCCGGCCGATCGCAGCTTGTTCGCCTGGGCAGGATCGATGGCACGGGCGACTTGAACGGCCAATTCAATAGAGCGCTCGGAGAGCCCAACCTTCGCGGCCGACTCGGATCGGAACGAAAGAATTTCGCTCTGATTTTTGCGGTAATCGTCGCTCTTGCGGTCGCCGCCGTTTTTCGCTTCCGGATGCTTGGCCTCGTATAGGGTCTTGCGCGTGTCGAGGGCGCGGCAGAAGTCCAGATAATCGAACTGGCGCCGGACCAGGTTCTCGTCGACCTCCGCGAGATCGCGGTCCACCTGGTTGAGGTTCATCACCACGCAAGGAACGCTGTACCACTTGAGCCGAGACGCCGCCTGCAAGCGGTGCCGGCCCGAGACCAGACGATACTTGCCATCCTTCAGCGGCACGACCGCCAGGGGCTGTTGCAGGCCGATCTCCTCGATCGAGGCCACTAGCGCGCGCACCCAGTCCTTGTCGCAGCCGCGCAGGCGGTCCTTCACCACGATGTCGCCAAGGGGAATGTCGCGGATCTTCATGCGCCGTCCCCCTTCAGCAATCGCAATGCCTGCAAGATCAAAACCACCCATGCCCCGCCGACCACCGCCCACGGCAAAAAAGCAGCGGCCGCCGCGCGAACGCGACGACCGCCGGAGTGGGTCCGCTGGGAGTGGGACCTGGGGAACTCGTGATTGCTGTCAATCGAACCGTGATTCATGTCTAGACCACCCGCGCTTTTTGACGTGTCACCTCGACGAAAACCTGTTTAGCTTGGTCCGGGTGACGGTCGGGCCAGAGATCTTCGAGCCTCTTGCCGAGGACTGCCGCGATCGCTTCCTCGCCTGCTTTGCAAGGCACGGTCAGAGCCTTGCTGCAGGTGGAGCGGTGGAGGCCGGCGTTCTCCGAGAGGTCAGTAAGCGTCCAACCGGCCATCCGGACGGCAGCTTTGATCTCTTCGCGGTGCCAGGTTTTGGTCTTCGGCATCGGGTTTTTATCGGATCTTTCTTCGAGAAGTCGAATTAAAGATCGGATAATACGAACTTTTGGTCAATTGGGAAGCTGAAAAAGAAGCTTTCTTGAAAAAAAGACGAACAAAAACTCGGAGTGGGTAAAAATATGTCGAAAAAACAAGGGGCTGGAGAATCCAGCCCTGAAAACACGTCGTTTTGGAAAGAGGGGTTCAACGACCGGCTCGGCGAGGCCATCAGCCGAATCGGATCAATCAAGGCTGTCGCGGCGCTCTGTGGCGTCGTGCCAGAGACCGTCTCGAAGTGGCGCGACGGGCACACCAAGATGCCCTTCGAGGCCGCTGTCGCGATTTGCCGGGTCGCCGGGCTTTCTTTGGAATGGCTAGCCGGCGATCAAGTGCCGGCGAACGTCGAGGCTCCGGAGCAGGCCATCGACTTCGAGCGCCTACGGGCGATTATCGCCGAGTTCGTGACGGCGGTGAGGGAACTCGAACTCGACCCAACGCCGGAGCGTTTCGCCGATGCCATTGTTCTCGCCTACACCTATTTCGACCTGGAAAAAGACGACATGAAAGCGGCCGTGAAGTCGCTCTTGAAGACGATCGCCTGACGAACGACGACAAGGAGATAGACGCCATGGTCCGAACCTTTCTGTTGGCCGCGTTCGCCGCAATTCTGGTGACAGATGCCAGCGCGTCCGAGGATCTTTGGGTCACGGTGGACCGGCTCAACAGAAGAACCTGTCCGTCGACCGCATGCGGGGTTGTCGGGCAGTTGTTCTATAGGGCGAAAGCGACGATTTTCGAGCGGCAGGGCGAGTGGGGTCGGATTACAAAATACTATGATGCCGCGTGTAGCGGTGGCCGGAGCGCGTACGTGGATGAAGGCAACGCCGCCTGCGCGGCGGAGAACGGAATTCAAGACGGGAAGTTTGCTGAGTGGATCTCAATGAAGTTCCTCGCGTCAACGCGTCCTCCTGATCCAGGTGAGAACGCGACTGGCACCGCAGCGTTGGTGCGGGGCTCAGATGACTTTAGGATCTATGAGACCGAATTTGTCGATGCAGCCGAGAAATTGCTCTCGTCAGGGCAATGCGCAGCGAGTGACTTTGTTGAGAACGGCGGCTGGTGGAAATCCTCAAGTTACGGATCGCGGCCCGTCTACTTCACCTACTGCGGCGGCAACCAAACTTCCGATCGAATTTATCTCGATGCGTCGAACGGGAAGATCTTCCGATGACCTTCAACGGACTCTCACGGCCCTTTAAAGAGCGCTTCACCCCGCCCTGAACCGGCTGCGAATCACCATCCCAGTTCGCGCAGGGGCGGCCAGCTTTCGGATCTGACAGCGGATCCCCGAACGTTGGCTTTAATAGGACCGGGTCTAGCCAAGACAATACTATCAACGATTTCTATAGTCACAGCGCTTTCGGAGATCTTCGATGCTAGGTGCCGGCTTCTTCTGCATCAGAAGGAGACCTTGGCACGACCGTGAAACTCGAACACATCGTTAGGTGTTGCTCGGGTACGGCGTTGCCCCTAGTGTGGGATACGTTGAATTTAGTCTCAATGACGTAGCGACCGATGATCGAAAAGCTTGAAATCTCCGACTATAGATCGTGCGCCAAGACCGCGATTGAATTGCAACCCGATCTGTCGGTACTAATAGGGCCAAATGGAAGTGGCAAAACAAGTATATTAAACGCTTTTCTATTATTGCGTTCATTGATCGGCGGTAGGAATTTCATTGGTCGAGGAACTGAAGAGGCAGCCAATGAAAGCCGATTGAAAGCGACCTTTAGGCACAATGAAAAAAAGAGCGTACTGACCGCAAATCTACAAGTCCACAATGATGAGCACAATGATGATGTTATAGTTGGATCGAGTGAGTCTTGGTATGCAAGAGATTTTACCGGAAACAGGCGACGTATTACTGTTCCACTTGCCTTCGCACGAATCATGCTTGACAAGGAAGATCCTGAAATCGGATACAACCCTGACATTAGTTACCTACGTGCCATGCGTATGCACAGATCACATGCGAAATTTTGGGGAGATATCAAGGTACCATCAAGTTTTGTTGATGAACTTAGTAGGATAATCGATTTCCTTCAGGACATTAAATATTATGGCGCATCGCAATTTACTAATCCATCCCAATGCCCGGTATCGTTTGAAGTTGAACAAGGAGTTCTTCGCCGTAGCACGGTGAGATTACATCGCCATAGGCGATTTTTATTTGATCTATATGGTGCGCGCGAAACACCGACATATATAGATTTCTTCAATGTAGTCGGACCCAATGGCATTGGCCTGGTGGACAAAATAGAATTCAAAGAAATTCGCACTTCTTCGATCGACTACTCCGTTCGGTCAGGCGGTAAAGTTAAACAGCGAAAACAGGAGAAGCTTCTAGTAATTCCACAGTTTTTTATAGGAAACGATGAACTTTCACCAAGCCAGCTATCGGAAGGCACATTCAAAACAATTACACTACTTTTCTATCTAATAACAGATAAAAGTAGTGCATTGCTTATCGAAGAGCCGGAAGTGTGTGTGCATCATGGACTGCTTTCAAGCATTGTTGAGCTAATTAAAATATATTCGAAGGAAAAGCAGATTGTAATCTCAACTCATTCGGACTTTATCCTCGATCAAATCGAACCACGTCAAGTATATAGCGTTTCACGAACGGCAGAAGCCGGTACGATAGTGACTCAAATAACGAAATCTATGTCAAATAGGGAGCTAAATGCTTTGAAGCACTATCTTGAAGAGGAAGGAAATCTAGGGGAGTACTGGCGCCATGGCGGGCTCGACTAAGGCCGTGCGCATCGGCGTCATCGCCGAAGAAAAGAACGACGTAGATGTTCTTTACGAGTTGACATGCAAAATAATAAAGGAAAACCACTTTGCATTCTCAAATTTTGTAGGTCATGGATGTGGGAAGCTTCGAAGAAAATGCAAAGCATGGGCACGGACTTTACTTGACCGTGGTTGCTCTCATATTGTCGTTATTCATGACTTGGATACACATAATGAAAAGTGCCTTCGAGCCATGCTTGAGGGGGAAATAGCCGAATTGAGAGGTGCGGTCAAAGTCGTCTTGATTCCTAACGAGGAGTTGGAGGCTTGGCTACTCTCAGATTCCGACGCCCTTAAGATCGCTTTCAATATGCGAAAATTGCCAAAAATACCACGTTGGCCCGAAAGAATAGATAGCCCTAAGGAGTTCCTGGCCGAGGTGGTACGGCAGAACAGCCGCGCTCAGTATCTCAACACCGTTCACAATCGACAGATCGCTAAAGCACTCGCAATTTCCAAACTTGCACGGTGTCCCTCGTTTTCCCCATACCCTAGATTTTTGGACGTGGTCTTTCCTAAGGCAGCGTCGCGCGTCGGTTAAGCCACCGCGAAAACTTTTTGGAATTTGTCTACTCAGGTTCAGATCCGGGCTTTAGATTTTCCGCCGAACAACGTCCTCTCATTGATCCAAAACCTGGCCTTCAATCGGGCCACTGACCAGTTCGCGACCGAAATTTGCATCCCAGTTCGCGGCTCCGGGTTTTGCGGGCCGTCACGGCAAGAACACCTGTTTTCCGTGCCCTTCGGCCTGATTCGGCGGCTCATTCCAAACTGGGATGATGCCACCCCAGTTTGCGTCCCAGTTTACGGCGCTCGAACCGCCCTCAAAGGCTTATCGCGCTTGGGGTGCGGCCCGATTGTGCTACTGCAAAACCTCTCGCCGATTCCGCCCGCTGCACCCGTCTACTGCAAAACCTCTCCAGGCCCAACCACCTCGCCGTCTATCTATCTATCTATATCTTTTATATATGTTTTCCCGGTATTACCCGGTATCTCCCGCCGAATCCCACTTCTGCAAGACCTCTAGCCCTCTAACACTGGTCGGACATAAGGTGCAGCGCGCGACAACGATCTTGGGATCACACAGAGGATCCTAAAGAACGAATGGAATCGCGTCCGAAAGGGTGAATAACATAGGGAATGGTGCCGCCTGGGTGACTCGAACACCCGACCCCCGCATTACGAATGCGATGCTCTACCAACTGAGCTAAGGCGGCCCACAATAAAGTCGTAATAGTGGAAAAGCGTCCTGCTCTCGGTGCCCTTGGCGGGCGGCGCGGACTTTACGGCCCGCGCCAGGGAAATTCAAGCGTCCTCGTTGTTTCGTGCTCACGCGCCGCACGGGCTGTCCTCGCTTGCGCTGCGGGCGCGCGCTTGCGCTTTGGGGTGGCATAACTCCAGCATTGTGACGCGGCGCGCTTAAGCCTCGGTTAAGGCCGGGAGGTTGGACTCGCGCCGCTGTTCGATCAGGCCGGCGGGCTCGTCGTCGGGGGTCTCCTGGAGGGTCCGGGGCGGCCGCCAGGTGAGGCTGTCGAAGGTGCCGCAGTGACCGCAGTGGGCGCGCCAGGCGTAGGCCTGGGTGCCGCAGGTGTCGCAGAGCCAGAGCGCGTCGGGCGGCGCCGCGAGCGAGCGCTCGAGCCAGTGGCGCACCGCCTCGCCGGGGCCGTTCTCGCTTTCCTCCAGGGCGGCCCAAAGGCGGCAGACCCGGGCCGTCGCCAGGTCGTCCGCGATGGCCCCCAGGTGGCGTCGGCCCTGGCCCCAGAGTTTGGCGGCGAGGGCCGCCTCGGCCAGGGCGATGTGGCTTTCCGGATGGCTGGCGTTGCGCGCGGCGAGGCGCTCCAGGCGGCGCAGCGCCTCGATCGGCTCGATATCGGCGAGGGACAGGCGATAGAGCGTCGCCAGTTCCGGGTGCGGGCTGCGCGACCAGGCGTCCTCAAGGATCTTCTGGGCCTCGCGCGCGCGGCCGGCGGCGAGCGCCAGCCGGGCCAGGGTCAGGTAGGCCGGCAGCAGGTCGGGCGCCAGCTTGCGCGCGCGCCGGGCCTCTTTGCGGGCGCCGTCGCTGTCGCCGGCGGCCTCGCGCTCCTGGGCCTTGAGCAGAGCCAGGACGGCGCGCTTGTGGGCGCTCTCGGGTGCCGGCAGGGCCTTGATGCGTCCCGCCGCCTCGAGCGCCTGGTCGGCCAGGGCCAGCTCGCCCTGACGCTCGGCCAGCTCGAACAGCGTGGTCAGAACCCAGGGCGCCTTGGGGCGCAGGTCGCGGGCCTTGCGCAGGTAGTCCAGGGCCAGGGCGTCATCGCCCCCCTTTAGGGCCTGGTTGATCAGGCCGCGCAGGCCGAGAAAGCGCGTGTCGGGGACCTCCAGCATTTCCTGGAAGTAGCGCCGTGCGGCATCCTCGTCGCCGTTCAACTGGGCCGCCTGGGCTTGCAGCAGGCGGGTCAGCGGCGGCTCCGCCAAGAGGGTCTCGGCGCGCCTGGCGCAGCGCGCCGCTTCGGCCGCGTCGCCGGCGGCCACCGCCGCCATGCCCTGGCTCAGGGCCTTATAGCCGCGCTGGCGCTTGTTGCCGGCGAGCTTGCGGGAGATGCCGCCGGGGGTGCCGCGCAGCACGCGCCAGCCGTGATAGATCAGCGAGGCGATCACCACCAGCACCGCGGCGGCGAGGATCAGCAGCCCGACCGAGGCCTCCTCCAGGCGCCAGCCGAGCCACTCGACGGTGACGGTGCCGGGGCGCTCGACGATCCAGACCGCCAGGGCCACCAGCAGGGAGATCTTCAGGGCGATGAGCAGGCTGCGGCGCATCGGGGCTAGTCCCCGCCGGCCGAAGCGGCCTGGCCGATGCGCGCCACCAGGGCGGCCAGGGTGGCCTCGGCGGCGGCCCGGGCGCGGGCCTCCTCGAGCCAGGGGTCGGCGGCGGCGCGGGTCGCGCCGGTCAGGCCCTCGAGTTCGGCCACGGCCTGGCCCAGGTCGCCGGCATCCAGGTGGAACTCGGCACGGGCAACCCGGGCGCTCGGCGTGTCGCCCTCGACCAACCCGACTTGGCGCAACGGCACCTGGTCGAAGATCCGGCGCAGGGCGCCGGCCCACCAGCCTTCGCCGGCCATGGTGCTGCGTTCGGCGGCGACCACGGTCTTGGCCATGGCGGGGTAGGCGGCCTGCAGCAGGTCGATGGTCGGGACGCCGGTATCGGCGAAGCCGCGCAGCTTCTCGAGGTCGGCTGTCAGGGCCGGGTCGCCGCCGAGGCCGCCCTGCAGCGCCTCCAGCGGGCCGGCAAAGGGCGTGCCGCGCTCCAGGGCGTCGCGCAGCTGAAAGGCGGCGAGCAGGAAGCTGAGGTCGGCCGGCGGTCCGGCCGGCGCGTCGGTGGTGGCAGCGGCGAGGCCCTCCACCGTGGTGGTCAGGCTGTCGAGCTTGCCGAGCGCGCGCTCCAGGCTGTCGAGGCGCCCCTGCAGGTCGGCCTGACTGCCGGTCAGGCGCGCGACCGCCTCGGGCGCGAGGCCGGAGGCGCGGGCCAGCTCGTCGGACAATAGGCCGAGTTCGCTTTCCAGCCCGGCGATGCGCTGGGCGAGCGGCGTGTCGCGGGTCTCGATGCCGGCCAGACGCTCGGCGAGGTCCGCGACCTGGGTCCGAAGGCCGGCGACATCGGTTTCCACAGCGGAGAGGTCGCCGCTGCCGCGTCCTTCCAGGGCCGCGAGCCTGGTCTCCTGGCTGTCGATCAGCGCCAGCAGGTCGGTCACCGGGTCGCCGCCCGTCTGCTCGACGGGAAAGAGCGGCAGCCAGTGGTCGCGCAGCACCACGGCCGCCGCGAAGCCGCCGCCCAGCAGCAGGGCGCCGAGAACCATGCCGGTGACCAGGACAGTCGAGCCGCGCGAGGTCTTGTGCGGCGGTGTCTTGCTGGGCGGCGCCGTCGTCCGGTCGGTCGTCGTCCGGTCGGGGGATGGTTTGGCGATTTCTGGCCTGGCACTGGCAGGCTGGGCGCTGGCTGGTTTAGCACCGCCTGGGGCACCGCCGCTCGATCCGGTCTTTTGGGCCTTGGTCTCCTGGGCCTTGGTCTCCTGGGCTTTAGTCTCTGGGGCTTTCGTCTCTGGGGCTTTGGTCTCCGGGGCTTTGGTCTCCGCCGCCGGCGGGGTGCTGCCCGCGGCAGCCTTCGATGCGATACTCTGGTCCGCCGGTCGGTCCGTTTCGTGACGACCCGCGGCGGCCAGAAGGTCGGGATCGAGCGTGACGCCGGCCTTCGTCGCGGCGGCGCGGATATCGTCGTGACGCCCGGCCGGGATCAGGGCGCGTTCCTTCCACCCCTGGACCGTGGAGACGGCAACGCCCAATGTGTTCGCCATCGGGCGAATGCCGCCGAAAATTGCAATTACCGCCTGGGCGGGGGCTTGAGCGTCCGGTCCGGCGGACCCGGCGCTCGACCCACCGGGTCCGGCGCTCACCGTGGCGCCGGCTTCGGTTTTCGTGCCCGTGCCGTTCTTGCTGTCGTCGCTCATGGACCTACCTCTTGCCGCATGGCCCCAGCCTCGGAGATCTGGGCCAGGGACGCAAGTAAAGACTCCTGCGTGGGGGCCTCGGCGGTGCGCAGGGCGCGCCAGGGCAGCGCCGCCAACTCGGCAGCCACGGCGGCGCTGAGACAGATGCCAAGGCAGCCGGAAAGCCGGTCCGCCAGGCCGGCGTCACGGATCAGGCCGGCGAAAGCGGCCGCGGTGCGCGGCGAAAAGAAAGTCGCAACGTCAAGCCGCGCCGCCGTCAACGCCTCGCGCAGGGCGGCGGGCAGGGCCTCGACCTGGGTGCTGCGGTAGAGCAGGACGCGGCGCAGTTCGAAGCCGGCCGCGCCGAGGCGCCCGGCCAGATCGCCGGCCACCGCGCTGGCGGCGGGATGCAGGATCGCGCCGTCGCCGGGGTCGAGCCGGTCGATGATCAGCGCGGCGAGGGCCTCGACGTCGCCCTCGGCCGAATGGACCGGGTCGAACCCGGCCGCGCGCGCGGCCCGTGCCGTCGCGTCGCCGACCGCGAAGGCGGGCAGGTCGCGCCGTGGGCTGCGCGCGGCGAAGGCGCGCAGGCCGTTGGCCGAGGTGAAGGCGAGCGCCTGCAGGCCCGCCAGGTCGAGCGGTGCCGCGTCGGCCGGCAGGATCTCGATCTCCAGCAGCGGCGCGAGAAGAGGTACGAAGCCTCGTGCCGCGAGCACCGCCGCGAAACTTTCACCGTCGGGCGCCGGGCGGGTCACCAAGACCAGCATCGCCGCCGGGTCAGTCATCGCCGGCGGGTCAGTCATTGCCGAGCACGGCGTCCTGGAGCGCGGCGAAGAAGGCCTCGCCGGCCGCCGCGCGGATCGAGCCGCCGACCCGGCGGCCCAGTTCCGTCGCCGCCTCGGCCGGGCCTTCGCCCTCGTCGCGGAAAATCCGGCTGCCGTCGGGCTGGGCGACCAGGGCGCGAAGGCGCAGCAGGCCGCCGGGGCGATGCTCGGCATAGGCGGCGATCGGCGTGCGGCAGGAGCCGTCGAGGACATCCAGGCAGGCGCGCTCGGCGGTCACGCTCTGGGCGCTCTCGCGGTGATCGAGGGCCGCGACCCAGCGCCGGGTCGCCGCGTCGTCGTCGCGGATCTCGAGCCCGATGGCGCCCTGGCCCGAGGCCGGCAGCAGGTCCTCGGGCGCCAGGGCCGTGGTGATCTTGTCCTGCAGGCCCATGCGGTTGATCCCCGAAACCGCCAGGAGCGTGGCCGCGACCTGGCCCTCGGCCAGTTTGCGCAGCCGGGTGTCGACATTGCCGCGGATCGGCACCACCGTCAGGTCGGGTCGCCGGGCCAGGACCTGCGCCTGACGCCTTGTCGAGGCGGTGCCGACCAAGGCGCCGGCCGGTAGATCGTCGAGCGAGGCCCCGTCGCCCGAGAACCAGGCGTCGCGGGGATCTTCGCGCGGCAGGATGGCGGCGATCTCGAAGCCTGCCTCCAGCCAGGTCGGCACATCTTTCATGGAATGGACCGCGGCATCGATCCGGCCGTCGCGCAGGGCCTCGACGATCTCCTTGGTGAAGAGACCCTTGCCGCCGATCGCCGCCAGGGTTCGGTCCTGGACAATGTCGCCGGTGGTCTTGATGACTTCCACGGCGATCGCGCCCGGCGCCGCCAGGTCCGGCCAGGCCTTGGCCAGGCGGTCCTTGACCTCGTCGACCTGAATCAGGGCCAGTTTCGAGCCGCGGGTGCCCAGGGTGATCAGAGGCTTGCTGGTCATGGGCTTGTCTCTCTCGGTTCGACGCGGCCGGAGCCGAATTCGCCGTAGCTAATAGGGTGCTGGCCGCCCGGCTTCAAGGTCGAAAAGCCGGCATTGGTCGGGCCGGACAAGTCTGGTAGTTTCCGCCCGATTTCGGGCGGAGCCGGACGCGCGAGGGCGGACATGCGTTATCAAGACGGATTGCACAAGGATATCGGCCGGGTCGAGACCGCCGGGCCGGACATCTTTGTCATGCCGATGTGGACCGAGGACTACTGCGCCCATGTCATCGAACAGGCCGAGAAAAACCAGGATTTTCGCTTCGGCAGCGGCTACGCGGGCGCCGGCGAGAGCGACAAGATCAAGACCCGGGACGCCAAGCTGAGCGCCCTGCCCGAAGTCTTCGAAGGCTATCTGCAAACCTACGAAACGCTGCTGCGCAAGATCATCAAGAAAGTCTGGCTGGTCCAGCTCGAACACAGCGACGCCTTCATCACCCGCTACAGCCTGGATACCCAGACCCGTCTGCTGCCGCACATCGATCAGTCGAGCATCGTCTCCATGACCATCCGGCTGAACGACGACTACCAGGGCGGTGCGCTGCGCTTCGTGCGCCAGAACCTGCTCAACAGCCAGGTGCCGATCGGCTATATCTGTTTTTTCCCAAGCGGCGTCACCCATATTCACGAGGTGCTGCCCCTGACCCAGGGCACGCGCTACGCTATCACCTTCTGGACCAAGCCTCCCGCCCCATCGCCCGCCCCTTCACCCATGTCGTCACCGGCGGCGGAGCCGGTGCGATGATTCTGCTCGGCATCGAAACCTCCTGCGACGAGACCGCGGCTGCCCTGGTGCGCGACGACCGCACCCTTCTGGCCGAACGCCTGGTCTCGCAGATCGAAGAGCACCGGCCCTACGGCGGGGTGGTGCCCGAGATCGCGGCGCGCAGCCACCTGGCGCACCTGCCGGCGATGATCGAGGGTGCGCTGGCCGACGCGGAGCTGACCTTCGGGGATCTCGATGGCGTGGCGGCGACCGCCGGTCCCGGTCTGATCGGCGGCGTATTCGTCGGCGCCATGACGGCCAAGGCGATCGCGGCGGCCCGCGGCCTGCCCTTTGTCGCGGTCAACCATCTTGAAGGCCACGCGCTCACCATCCGGCTCTGCCAGGAGGTCGCCTTTCCCTATCTGCTGCTGCTGGTTTCCGGCGGCCACTGCCAGCTCTTGATCGTCCAGGGGGTCGGCCGCTACCGGCGCCTGGGCGGCACCCTGGACGATGCCGTGGGCGAGGCCTTCGACAAGACCGCCAAGCTGCTCGGGCTCGGCTATCCTGGCGGGCCGCTGGTCGAGCGCGCGGCGCGGTCCGGCGATCCGGCGCGTTTCGACCTGCCCCGGCCGATGCTCGGCCGGGCCGGTCTCGACTTTTCCTTTTCCGGGCTGAAGACCGCCGTGCGTCACGCGGCCGGGGCCCTGCCGGCGCCCTTGAGCGAGAGCGATGCCAACGATCTGGCGGCCTCCTTCCAAGCCGCGGTGGGCGATGTGCTGGCCGACCGCGCCGGCCGTGCCCTGGCCCGCTTCACCGAGATCACCGGCCAGGCCGGACCCCTGGTCGTGGCCGGCGGGGTTGCCGCCAACCGGGCGCTGCGCGACCGGCTCACAACGGTCGCCGCCAACGCCGGCACCGATCTGTTGGCGCCGCCCCTGGACCTCTGCACCGACAACGCCGCGATGATCGCCTGGGTCGGGGTCGAGCGACTGCGCCTGGGGCTCAGCGACGGCCTCGACTTCGCGCCGCGCCCGCGCTGGCCCCTCGAGAGTCTCACCGGGGAAAGCCTGGCCGGGGAGAGTCGCGCCGGGGAGAGCCTGGGAGGGCTTCCAGACGGTCCTGCGGATTCCGAGAGAAAGGACAGCGCGGCATGACGCCTCAGGCGTCCCCCCCGGCGGCGACCCTGGTAGCCAAGGTCCGCGCGCAGGCCCAGCGCCTGGCCCTCTTCCCGACCCCGGCCTTTACCGCCCGGCTGCCCGGGGCGACGGCGTTGAACACGGACTTGAAGGCCGTGATCCTGGCCCGCGAAGCCGCGACGCCCCAGGGCTTGACCAACAGCAACCTGGGTGGCTGGCACTCCGGGCGGGACCTGGCCCAATGGGGCGGCGCGCCGGTGCGGGCGGTGATCGAGGCGACCGTCGCCTTCGCCAATCAGGTGACCCGCGACCGCCAGGGACGCGCCGCCGAAATCACCTGGTCGGTCGAGTGCTGGGCCAACGTGAACCGCCGCGGCAATGCGAACAAACGCCACAGCCATCCCGGTTGCCTCTGGTCGGCGACCTATTACGTCGCGGCGGGTTACGTCGAGGCGGGCCAAGGCGACGCCCGCGGGCCGGGCCAGGACGGTACCGACCCAACCGGCGCCGACCAAGCCGGCGGTGCCTTCGTTCTGCACGATCCGCGCGGCGTGGCACCGCTGCTCGGCGCGGCCCTGGGCGGCGACCGGCTGGTACAGCCGGCCGATGGCCTGCTGGTGCTCTTTCCCGCCTGGATGCCTCATTCGGTGCAGCCCTATCGGGGGGCCGGCACGCGCATCTCCATCGCCCTCAATCTGGCCCTCAACCCGGCTGGCGGCGGTGCCAAGCGATGACCGGGGGTCAGCGATGACCGGCGAGACCAACAGGGGCCCCGACGGCGCCCGCATGGCCTACGGCCGTCTGGAGGTTTTTCCGACGACGATCGCGGTGGTCCTGCTCGACGAGACCGACCTGCCGCGCGAGGCCCTGAAGCGTTTGGTCCTGGCGCGCTATCAGGCCGAGAGTGGCCATCGGGGCGGCCAGGCCTGGGAAAGTCCGGACGACCTCCTGCCAGCCGACGATCCGCTGCTGGCCGGTCTGGCGGCTGCCGCGACGGCCTTGATCGAGGTCGCGCGGGGTACCGCGCCGGGGATCGAGGTCGCGCGCGGCGCGGCGCCGGCCGCAGGTGGGATCGCGCCGGAGAGCTGGCGCATCGAAACCCGGGGCCTGGTGCTGGGGCCCGGCGATTCGCTGCCGGTGCACAGCCATCCCGGCTGGGACTGGGAGGCGACCTTCTTTCTCGACACCGGCATTCTCGACACGGGTGTTCTCGATACCGGCATCCCGGCGCCCGGCGGCGCGCCCGGTGCCGAGGCGGCCTGCGGCGACCTCGACTTTCAGGATCCGCGCGGCGCCGCGCCGGTGATGTACGCGCCCCACCTGACCTACGATGGGCCGGGCGGCGACACCCTGGGGGTGTCGCAGTCCATGACCCCCAAGACCGGCGCCCTGGTGGTCTACCCCGCCTGGCTGCTGCACTCGGTCGCCGACCACCGCGGGGCCGGCCTGCGGGTCAGCATGACCCTGCGCTTCGCCGCGCGGCCGGGCCTCGGGGGCCGGCGGGACGGCGCATCGTGACAGGGTCTTACCAGTCGGTCGGGGTGCTCGGCGCCGGGGCCTGGGGCACGGCGCTGGCCCTGGCCGCCCGCCGCGCCGGGCGTGACGTGACCCTCTGGGCGCGCCGCGCGGAAGTCGCCGCGCAACTTGCCGAGGAGGGCGAGAACCGGGACTATCTGCCCGGCGTCGCCCTCGATCCGGCCATTGCGGTGAGCGCCGATCTGGCAGCCGTCGCCGGCGCCGAGGCGCTGCTGCTGGTGACCCCGGCCCAGACCCTGCGCGCCACCCTGCAGGCGCTGGCGCCAGGGCTGCCCAAGGCGACACCCCTGGTGCTCTGCGCCAAGGGCATCGAACAGCAGAGCGGACTTTTCATGAGCCAGGTGGCCGGCGATATGCTGCCGGGCCAGCCCCTGGCCGTGCTCTCGGGACCCAACTTCGCCGGCGAGGTGGCGGGCGGCCGGCCGGCCGCCACGACCATCGCAAGCAACGATCCGGCGCTTGCCGAGGCCCTGGTGCGCTGTCTCGGCAGCGCGACCTTCCGGCCCTACTCGTCGAGCGACCTGCTGGGCGCGCAGATCGGCGGCGCGGTCAAGAACGTCATGGCAATCGCCTGCGGCGTGGCGGCCGGCCGCGGTCTGGGCGAAAACGCGCGCGCCGCCCTGATCACCCGGGGCCTGGCCGAGATGCTGCGACTGGGAACCAAACTGGGCGCCCGACCCGAAACCCTGATGGGTCTCTCCGGTCTCGGCGACCTGACCCTGACCTGCACCGCGCTGCAGTCGCGCAACTACTCCCTCGGCGTCGCCCTGGGCGAAGGCCGGACGCTGGGCGAAATCCTGAGCGCCCGGCGCAGCGTCAGCGAGGGTGTCCACAGCGCTGCCGCCGTGGTCCAGCTCGCCCAGACCCTCGGCCTGGAGATGCCGATCTGTGCCGCGGTCGATGCCATCGTCAATCGCGACGCCGACCTGGCGGCGACGATCCAGGATCTCCTGGCCCGGCCCTTCCGGGCCGAGATGGATTAAAATTCCAGACCCAACAAAGGAAACTCACCGCCATGCACTTCGCGCTCTATTGCAAGGACAAGCCCGGTCACGGCCAGCTGCGCGCCGACAACCGCGAGGCCCATCTCGCTCATCTGAAGGCCCAGGGCGACGCCTTGGTGACCGCCGGTCCCCTGATCACGGACGACGGCGCCGCCATGGTCGGCTCGCTCATCGTGCTCGACCTGCCCGACCGCGCCACCGCCGAGGCTTTCGCCGCCAACGACCCTTACGCGCTGGCGGGTCTCTTCGCGTCGGTCGAGATCACCGCCTGGAAGAAGGTCGTTTAGGTGGTCTCGCTGCCCGGCGCCTCCAGGCGGTAGAACAGCAGGTCGCGGTCGTAGGCTCTGCGTCGGCCGGCGGGCACGAGGCCGAGCTTGGCGAGAACCTGTTGGGAGGCGAGGTTCTCCGGGTGAACCACGGCGGCAATTTCGGACAGCCCCACGGTTTGGAAGGCATGGCGGATGCAGGCGCGCGCCGCTTCCGTCGCGTAGCCATTGCCCCAGGCGGCACGGGTAAAGCGATAGCCCACTTCGATTTGCGGATGGCCGGGCAAGGGCAGCAGGCAGGCCCAGCCGAGAAAGCGGTCCGGATCGTCCTTGGCAAAGGCGCACCAATAGCCAAGGCCGGGCGGAAAGCCCGCCTCGATGGCCTGGCGCAGCTCGTCGCGCTTTGTCCGGGCATCGCTGTCGTCATGATCGAAGATGAACTTCGTCACCTCGGGGTCGGTGTTCATCGCCAGCAGCGCATCCAAGTCCTGGAGGCCGCGCGGGCGCAGCAAAAGGCGCTCGGTCTCGAGCCGGGGCAGTGCTTCCGGCAAGGCGGCCTTAGTCGTCGTCGCCATTGCGGCCCGCCTCGAAGCTCTTGAAGTCGACCGCCAGTTCCTTCAGCGCCGCCTTGTAGAGTCGCTCGCCGGCCTCGATGTTGGCCAGGGCCGGGTTCGAGCCGATGCGCCCGTCGGGGAAGCGCCGGCGGTAGTCGGCGCTGTCGTAGATCGGCCCTGTCGGTGCGATCTCCGGTGTCAGGGTCGCCGATTTCACGTGATCGGGATAGGCGTAGTAGGTCAGCGAGACCTCGGAGCAGGTCGCATGGCTGCCCTCTGAATCGCCGAAGAGCTCGGCCGAAATCGACTTCACGCCGTCGCAGTCCCACCAGTTCTTCAGTTTGCAGCGCAGGGCCGGGCGGTTGTGGCCGGCCTTGCCGAGGCTCGATTCGGCATAGATCTCCGAGAAGGCGGCGGATGCCGTGGCGATGTTGCCGCCGTGGCCGTTGAGGAAATAGAACGAGTCGAAGCCGTGCACGGCCAGCGAGTTCACCGTGTCCTGGATTACCGCCATCAGCGTCGAGGGCCGGAGCGTGATCGAGCCGGCAAAACCCAGATGGTGCTGCGCCATGCCGACCGAGATAGTCGGCGCCACCAGCGCGCCCTCCTGATCGCCTATGGCCTCGGCCAGGACCTGGGGACAGAGCGCATCGGTGCCGATGAAGCCGTTCGGGCCATGCTGTTCGGTCGAGCCGATCGGGATGATGACGGTGGTCGAGCGGCCGAGATAGGTCTCGACCTCCTGCCAGGTCTGGAGCTGCAGTTGCATGGCCGTTGTCCTTTAGTGCTTGCGGTCCGGGGTCGCCGGCCAGCTTCTCCGAAACCGTCCGGTCGCGCAAGCGCGCGGCCTTTTCAAGACCGCGCGCAGACCGCAAGCTGGTCATGTGGCGGATCTGGGAGGACGGGGTGCGACATTGTATTGTCCTTGCGCTGCTGTTGGCCGTGGCGGCCTGTTCGCCGGCCCGCACCGGCGACGCCATCGATTTCCTGGAGGATGTCGACCGCGGCCGGCCGCTGGCGACCCCGGCCGCCGAGACCCAGCGCATCCGGGCCCGGGGCCGCGACCTGATCGCCGATCTCTATCGTCCCGCCGCTGGCGCCAAGGCCCGTCTGGTCCTGGTGCCGGGCGCCGCGCCGGAGGGCAAGGACCATCCCCGCATGATCGCGCTCGCCCAGGCCCTGGCGCGGGTCGGATTCATCACCCTGGTGCCGGACATCGCCAATCTCCGCCGGCTCCAGGTCAGCGCCGCGGACGCCGGGGCGATCGCCGCTGCGGTCACCGGGCTGGTCGCACTCACGCCGGGCGCGGCCGACAGGCCGCTCGGCCTCTTTGCGATCTCCTACGCGGTCGGGCCGGCGGTGATCGCCGCTCTCGACCCGGGCGTTGCCGCGCAGGTCGCCTTCATCGTCGGGATCGGCGGCTACTATGACATGACGGCGCTCTTGACCAGCCTGACCACGGGCCACGATCCCCTGGCCGAGACCTGGACCGCGCGGCGCGCGCCGGACCCTTACGGTCGCTGGGTCTTCGCCGCGAGCAACAGCCACGCCCTGCGCTCGGAGCGCGACCGACAGTTGATCGACGCGATCGCCCGGCGCCGACTCGCCGATCCCGGCGCCGCGACAGACGACTTAACGGCGGCGCTTGGCCCGGAGGGCCGCGCCGTTCTGGCGCTGGTGCGAAACCGCGACCCCGGCCTGGTGCGGACCCTGCTGGCCGCGCTGCCGCCGCACATCCGGGGCGAGATCGAGGCCCTCGACCTGGCGCGCCGCGACCTTGGATCGCTGCCATCGCGTCTTCTTCTGCTGCACGGCGCCGACGACCGGGTCATCCCGCCGCGCCAGAGCCGCGCCCTGGCCCGCGCCGCGCGCGCGGCCGACCTCTTCATCATCGACGGTTTCGGTCATGTCGGTGCGGCGGGCAACGATCCCGACCGCCTGCAGTTGTTGGAGGCTGCTTATCGTCTGATGGAATTGCGGGACGGTCTCGATTAGCGCCGTCTTCTATTAGCGCCGGCCGCCGGCAAGTTTGATCGAGTCGGGGTGGGCGCGCAGGCGGGCCATGGCGAGGACCCCGAGGGCAGGTCCGAGGGCGAGCGGCGCAAAGGCGTAGCGCCAGCCGAACCACTCGACGAAGTGCGGCATCAGGTGAATGGTGATCAAGGTCAGGGTGAAGCCCAGCGCGGTCTGCAGGGTCAGCATGGTGCCGACCAGCTCCTGGCTCGCCAGCTCGGCCACCGAGGCGGAGAACTGCGCCGAGTCGGCGATCACCGTGACGCCCCAGATCAGGCAGACCGGGATCAGCAGCCAGAGCGGCCCGCCGAAGAGAAAACCGACCGTGGCGGCGCAGAAGCCGCTGATGCCCATGGCCAGCATGGTCAGCGTGGTGCGGCCCCAGCGGTCGGCGAAGAAGCCGCCGCCGAGCGAGCCCAAGGCGCCCGCCGCGATCACCGCGAAGCCGGCCAGCTTGGCCCAGTGGGCGGCGGGCCCGGCGCCCAGGGAGGCGGTGAAGCTGGCCTGCAGGAAAACCCCGATCCAGGCCCACATGGCATAGAGCTCCCACATGTGGCCGAGGTAGCCGAGGTTGGCCAGGCGCAGCGCCTTGACCTTCCAGGCGTAGAGCGCGTAGCGGGCGCGAAAGCGCGGCGGCCGGATGAAAATCGGCCCCAGGCTCATGAAGTTGATCAGCAGCGCGGCCAAGACCGCGGCCCCGGAGGCGGCCAGCAGGGTGAAGCGCCAATCGATGCCGCCCAACGCGTTGAACAGGTGCGGCAGAGCCGAGCCCAAGGTCAGTGCGCCGACCAGCAGGCCGACCAGCAGGCCCATGTCGCCGGCCGCCCAGGTTGCCGCCATGCGCATGCCGACCGGATAGATCCCGGCCATGCAGAGACCGGTGACGAAGCGCAGCAGAACCGTGGTTTCCGACGTCGGGCCGGCCGCGACGATCAAACCGTTGGCGGCGGCGGCGACCAGGGCGGCGGCGGTGAAGAAGCGGCGCGGCTCCAGACGGTCGGCGAGGCCCAGAAAGGCCGAGGCCAGGCTGCCGACGACGAAGCCAGCCTGGACCGCGCTGGTGAAGAGCGACTGGGCGAAACCCGACAGGCCGTACTCGGCGGTCAGGGCCGGGACCACCGCGGAGGCCGAAAACCACAGCGCCATGGCCGCGACCTGGGCCAGGGCCAGGATTGCCATCGAAGCCCATTTCGTGGTCGCGATCATGGCCCGGCAAGACCGGGGTCGAAAATGACCGGCCGCATGGATTTCCCCCCACTCCACTTTGCGCTACACAAGCTAGGACTCGAACCGGAGTCTGGAAAAGCCAGCGTTTTGTGAGGAGGGTTGCATGGCCTATTGGTTGATGAAGTCGGAGCCGGGGACCTGGTCCTGGGACGATCAGGTGAAGGGCGGCGCCGCCGAATGGGACGGGGTGCGCAACTACCAGGCCTCCAACAACATGAAGGCCATGAGGCTCGGCGATCTTTGCTTTTTCTATCACTCGGTGAACGAAAAACAGGTGGTCGGCATCGTCGAGGTGGTCAAGGAGTACTATCCCGACCCGACCGACGCCTCGGGGCGCTTCGGCATGGTCGACGTGAAGGCGGTCCGGCCCTTCGAGCGGCCCGTGACACTGGCGGAGGTCAAGAACGACCCCAAGCTTTCCGAACTCGCTCTGGTGCGCCAGTCGCGTCTCTCTGTGCTGCCGGTCAGCAAGGCGGAGTGGACCCACATCTGCAAGATGGGCAAGACCAAGCCCTGATGCCGGTTCGCCGGCTGTAAAATCGGCGCGGCCCTGCCGGAGCCTCTGTAAAACCGGTCAAAGATGGGCGGCTTTCTTGGGTCGATCCCTTGTCACGGCACAGACCCTTATGAATAATCCGCAGGACAAGGGCGGTGCCACCGCACAACCGGTGGCTTGCGAGGATCCCGCGGCGGGCGGGCCTTGGCCGAACCAGAGGGAGGATCATTTTCATGTCCGACGTTAAGCTCTATTCCGTGCCGGCCGCGGTCGAAGCCAAGGCCCACTGCACCAACGACCAATACCTGGAGATGTACCGGCGCTCGATCGACGACCCCGAGGGGTTCTGGGGCGAAGAGGGCAAGCGCATCCACTGGTTCAAGCCCTACAGCCAGGTCAAGGACGTGAGCTACGGACCCGGCGACGTGCACATTCGCTGGTATGCCGACGGCACCACCAACGTCTGCTACAACTGCCTCGACCGCCACCTGCCCGCCAAGGCCGACGACACGGCGATCATCTGGGAAGGCGACGACCCCGGCGAAGACAAGACCATCACCTACGGACAGGCGCACCAGGAGGTCTGCAAGCTCTCCAACGCCATGAAGGACCGCGGCGTGAAAAAGGGCGACCGGGTCACGATCTACATGCCGATGGTGCCCGAGGCGGCCTACGCCATGTTGGCCTGCGCGCGGATCGGCGCGATCCACTCGGTGGTCTTCGGCGGCTTTTCGCCCGATGCCCTGGCCGGCCGCATCCTCGATTGCGAATCCGACTTTGTGATCACCGCCGACGAAGGCATCCGCGGCGGCCGCAAGATCCCGCTCAAGGCCAACACCGATAAGGCGCTCGAGGCCTGTCCCGGCGTGCGCCATGTCCTGGTGGTCGAGCGCACCGGCGGCGAGATCGGCTGGGCCGAGGGCCGCGATGTCTGGTACCACGAGGCCGTGGACGCCGCCTCGGCGGACTGTCCGGCCGAGGAGATGGGGGCCGAGGATCCGCTGTTCATCCTCTACACATCCGGTTCGACCGGAAAGCCCAAGGGCGTGCTGCACTCCACCGGCGGCTACAACGTCTATGCGGCCATGACCCATCAGTACGTCTTCGACTACCACGACGGCGAAATCTACTGGTGCACCGCCGATGTCGGCTGGGTCACCGGCCATACCTATATCGTCTACGGGCCGCTCTCCAACGGCGCCGTCACCTTGATGTTCGAGGGCGTGCCGAACTACCCCGATGCCTCGCGCTTCTGGCAGGTCTGCGACAAGCATCAGGTCAATATCTTCTATACCGCGCCGACCGCGATCCGCGCCCTGATGCGCGAGGGCGACGAGCCGGTGACGCGCACCTCGCGCTCGTCCCTGCGCCTGCTCGGCACCGTGGGCGAGCCGATCAATCCGGAGGCCTGGGAATGGTATCACCGTGTGGTCGGCGCCGAGCGCTGTCCGATCGTCGACACCTGGTGGCAGACCGAGACCGGCGGCATCCTCATTACCCCGCTGCCCGGCGCCACGGCCTTGAAGCCGGGCTCGGCGACCCGGCCCTTCTTCGGCATCCGGCCGGAGATCGTCGATGGCGACGGCAAACCCCAAGAGGGCGCCTGCGAGGGCAACCTCTGCATCGCCGACTCCTGGCCCGGCCAGATGCGCACGCTCTATGGCGACCACGAGCGTTTCGAGCAGACCTATTTCTCGACCTATGCCGGGCGCTATTTCACCGGCGACGGCTGCAAGCGCGATGCCGACGGCTACTACTGGATCACCGGCCGGGTCGACGACGTGATCAACGTCTCGGGCCACCGCATGGGCACGGCCGAGGTCGAATCGGCCCTGGTCGCCCATCACAAGGTGGCAGAAGCCGCGGTGGTCGGCGCGCCCCACGACATCAAGGGCCAGGGCATCTATGCCTATGTCACCCTGAACGTCGGGGACGAACCTTCGGACGACCTGAAGAAGGAACTGGTCCAGTGGGTGCGCAAGGAAATCGGCCCGATCGCCTCGCCGGACTGGCTGCAGTGGGCGCCGGGCCTGCCCAAGACCCGCTCGGGCAAGATCATGCGGCGCATCCTGCGCAAGATCGCCGAGGACGAGTTCTCGAACTTGGGCGATACCTCGACCCTGGCCGATCCGGCGGTGGTCGAGGACCTGATCGAGAACCGCCAGAACCGCATGAGTTAGGTCAGGAGTCCGCGGGGTTTAACACCCGCTCGGGCACCCAGCCTTCCCGGCCGGCCTGGTTGCGGCACCAGACCCAGCCGGCCAGGGCGCGGTCTCCAGTCAGGACCTCGTCGGGGGCGACGGTCAGCTCGATGGCGTCATAGTCTTCGCGCACCCGCCCGGTGTTGCCCTGCACCGCCAAGATCTGCTCGGGCAGCCAGCCCTCGCGGCCGACGGCGTCGCGGCACCACAGGAAGTCGGGCCAGTCCGTGTCGCGCGCGCCGACCGTGACGGTCGCTCCGGCCGCCACCGCGAGCGGCGCCTCGTAGCTGCGTGTCCAGGCGGCAATGGCGCGCCAGCGTTGGTCCTCGCTCATGCCGCGACGATGCCGTAGCGCGGCAGGATATCGTCGATCACGGCCAGGCGGTGGGCCTTGGCGGCGTCGTGGAACAGCTTCCAGTCGCTGGTCAGGAAGGAGGGGTGATAGTCGAAGAGATCGTCGTCGCGGTCATTCGAGCGTCGGGTGCCCAGCGCCTTGTACTTCCAGGAGCCCTTGCCCTTGGCGATGTAGGTGACGCGCTCGCGCCCGAAGCCGAAGGCGTCGTTGGCGATCGCCGCCAGCCAGACATGGTGGCGCTTCTCGCCGTCCGGGTCGATGGTGGTCTTCAGCATCGATTTGATCAGCCTCTTGTTGGCCGCGTCGAGACCCGCGACGCGGGCTTTGGGGTCGCCCAGACGGTAGCGGCGAAAGGCCTTGCAGAGCGCATCGGCGGCGTTGGTGAAGTCAACCGTGTTGTTGCGCAGAATACGGCGATTCAGGCCGTCGGTGTAGGACCAGATGGCGTAGGGCTTGTCGGGGTTGGACAGCGCCTGGCCGTGACCCAGCTCGGGGATGTCGTCCTGGACGACACCCTTGAAGAAGTCGAACACCCGGTTCCTCAGGTCGCGGTCGGGTTCGCCGATCTGGTTCGTGATTTTCCTCACCTGGTTCACGTCATGGTCGACGCCGGCGAAGCCCTGATGGGCCCAGGTGTCGGCGAAGACGTGGGCGGTCACGCCCAGGCGATGCAGCCCATAGGGCTTGTCGCGTCCGGCAATGCAGTCGGCCACCATGTCCTGGGCGACCGGCGAGTTGGGCCGGCAGATCAGTTTTTCGATAAAGCCGCCGCTGGGGTTGGCGCCAGCTCGCTTGCCGCCGTTGCCGGGCAGGAAATGAAAGGGAATCCAGACCAGGTGGTTGGCCAGATCCTGGGTATTGCGGTAGTCCAGCATCTTGTGCGCGGTTGCCAGCCGGCGATAGAGCGCGCCGTTCTTGAAGCGCAGATATCCGTCGTTGGTGGCGTCGTCGATGTATTGGGCGGCGTGGGCGACGATGCCGGCCTCGCGGCGCGGAAAACCGGCCAGCCGGGCGACCACATAGGTGACGCCGTGGTGAAAATCGATCTGCATGGCTGAAGCTCCTTCGCGTTGTCCCCCGGGGTACGCGGCCCCCGACAGGCAGACTAACGCGAAAGAGTCATCGCCGCCACGCCCTCTGGCGGTCCCGCCTGTGACTGCTGTCACAGGTGGATAGTTAGGCTTCCTTGATCTGGGGCGGTCCGGTTTCCCGCCAGCCCGGCACGTCGTCCAGACGCGCGGCCCAGGCGCGGATCGCCGGATAGGGGTCGAGCGGCAACTCGATCTTGCGCCAAAAGCCAGCCGCGCAGGCGAGCGCGAAGTCGCCGAGGGTGACCGCGTCGCCGCAGATAAAGCTGCCCGTTTCGTCGAGCCGCTTTTCGAGAATCGTCGTGACCGCGTGAAAACCCGGGGTCGCGGCCTCGACGGCGGCTTCGTCGCCCTCGACCTGGCGCAGGACCGGTTTGAGAAAGCGTTCGACCAGAAAGGGGACCCAGGCGCGCATGAAATGACCCTGCGACCAGCAGAGCCAGCGGTCGACCTCGGCGCGTGCCTTCAGGTCCTTCGGATAGAGGCTCTCGGCTTCGAACCTGTCGGCGAGATAGGTCATGATGGCTTGGGATTCCCAAAGCTTGAAATCGCCATCGACCAGGGTCGGCACCAGGCCATTGGGGTTCAGCGCCAGATAGTTTTCGGTCTTGTGCTCGCCCTTGCGGATATCGAGCTCGACCTGCTCCACGGGGAGGTCCAGGTGGGCGACAACGGCCTCGGCCTTGCGGCTGTTGGGGGCGCCGCGAATGACATAGAGCTGCATGAATCTGTCCTTCCGGGTTACTGACGTGCGAATTGCAAGCGACTGTGATGAAGAAGCTTGTGTTTTGCAAGTCAGAAAATGATGTGCTAGCTCCTGAGATCATGGTCAAGCAACGCCCGATCGCCGCCCCACGCCACGTTGGCGCCCCACGCTCCGTTGGCGCCAAGGCCCGAGCCACGCCGAAGGCAAAAGAGCGCCGCTCGAGTTGTCCGATCGCCGGCGCGCTGGATCTTCTGGGCGACCGCTGGTCGCTGCTGGTGATCCGCGATGTGATGTTTCTCGATCACCACACCTATGGCGAATTGCTGGACTCGCCGGAGGGCATCGCCACCAACATCCTGACCTCCCGCCTGCGCCGCCTGCAGGCCGAGGGCATTCTGGAGCGCCGGCTTTATCGGGAACGGCCGCCGCGCTACGCCTATCACCTGACCGAGAAGGGCGAGACCCTGCGGCCGGTGCTGCTGTCCCTTGGTAAGTGGGCGCTGACCCACCTTCCCGATACGGTCTTGTCGGACACCGTCAAACAACAGCTCGCGCGGGCCGACGGCAAGAACGCGGCGCCGTGACCGGCCGTCGCCGACGGCTTCTGGCCGTCGCGCTGTCCTTTGCGGTCCAAGTCCTGCCGCTGTTCAACGTCCATGCCGGCTGGCTGCCGCTGGCGGTCATGTGGGGCAGCCTTGTCGACCCTTCGCACTTCACCCTGGCGGCCCTGGCCACGGGCCTTCTCCTTCAGGGCCTGGCCGGGCTTCTCATCTACTGGCTCTTGGGGCGCTGGCGCTGGTGGAAAGCACTGATCCTGGCGGCGATGGTTCCAGTCTTTGCCGTCATCTCCAATCTGCTGTTGCTCTGGGTCGTGCCGCTGCTGGTGCTGGTCGGCCCCGACCGGGCGGAGGAAAGCGGTGAACTCAGAGCGCTCTGTGCCGTCCCCGACACGACCCTGGCCCAGGTGCGCTCCGGCACGGACCTCGCCATGGAACGGGCCGGCGAGGCCGTGGTGCTTCTCAGCGAGCCGCCGGGTCGCGGGCTTCTGACCATGCCGGACTGCCAGGTCCGGCGTTTCGCCCTGGCCGGCCCCGGCCTCACCGTCCATCCCGTCGCGCGGGGCGGACAACTGCTGCAAACGGCAAGCGACGGCGGGCGTCAGTACTGGCGCCCCGGCCTCGCTGCACCACGCGACCTGCCGATCCCCGAAGGCACCCATTCCTGGGACCCAATCCTGAGCGACGACGGCCAGCACCTGGCCTGGACCGAGCGGCGGCAACTGGAAGGCGGCGAGGAAGGACCGAGCCATGAGATCGTGCTGCGCAATCTCGAGAGCGGCGTGCAGCGCCGGATCGGATTCTCCCCGACGGTCGGCTCCTCACACAGTCTGATCGGCGCGAGCGCGGCACTCGACCGTTTCACGCTGTCGCACGACCCCAACAGCGTCAGCCGGCTTGACCGGTCGGGTGCCGTGACCTGGGGTCCCACGACCATCGTCGCGGTGGCCAGTATCAGGACCGACTTCCGCTGGATCGAGACCGGCTGGGTCGCCTGGGACGGTTACCGCGAAGAGGGCCGCTCGGAGATCGCCTGGTCCCACGACGGCAAGCAGGGTGGCCACCGTCTGCCGCGCGGGCGCGGGATCAATTCCCTGGCGGTCGACCCCGGGGGCCGCTTCATCGCCGTGGCGCAGCAGAGCAGCTATTCGATCGGCGATACGCCCGATGCGGTCTACGTCATCGACCTGCGCGACGGCCGGGAGGTCTATCGGCGCTTTCATCCCCGCTACTCGCGGCC
This sequence comes from Kiloniellaceae bacterium, assembly GCA_021776195.1. Next base: position 66,178 of record JAJFGK010000015.1, read on the forward strand.
GCGCCTGGCCTTCCTCGGGGCCGGCGTTCTGGCAATTTCCCTCGCCCGGGAGGGCCGCGCCTGGACCCGGGTTTACGCGCTGGCGGAATAGCGCTATTTCCTGGCCTCCCGGCGATGGAGGCAGGGCCATGCCCAACGATCGTTTGAGCGATTTCGAGAAGACCAACCGATCCCATTGGGACGAGGTCGCCGAACTGCACGCCCGTGACTCCACGACCTATCGCCGCAAGGCCTTTCTTGCCGGCGAGGCCATCCTGGACCCCATCGTCGCGGGCGAGATCGGTCCGGTCTCGGGCCTGCGGCTGCTTCATCTGCAATGCCACTTCGGCCTCGACACCCTGGCCCTGGCGCGCCTCGGCGCGCGCGTGCTCGGCATCGACTTCTCGCCGGTCGGCATTCGCCAGGCGCGCGAGCTCAGCGCCGAAAGCGGCGTGCCGGGCGACTTCGTCGAGTGCCGCCTTCAGGACGTCCCCGATCATGTGGAAGGCCCCTTCGACGCTGTCTTCACCTCCTGGGGCGCGATCTGCTGGCTCGACGACCTGGATCGCTGGGCCGAGGTCATATCCTGGGCCCTGAAGCCCGGCGGCACCTTCTATATGGCCGAGGGTCATCCGCTGGCCCAGGCTCTGGTCGAGCATCCCGGCGATGTGGCCAACCCGATCATCGTCGGCCACCCCATGCTGACCCAGGACGAACCCATTGTCTGGGACACGAGCGAGGACTATGCCGATCCCAACGCCAAGGTGACGAACACGCGGACCTACGACTGGAACCACGACCTGGGCACGATCGTGAGCCGGCTGATCGAGCACGGACTCCAGATCGAGTTTCTGCGCGAGCACCCCGTCATCCCCTGGCAGGCCTCCAAGGCGATGGTGAAGCAGGACGATTACTTCTATGGTTTTCCCGCGCACCTGCCGCCGGTACCCCTGAGCTTCTCGTTGCGGGCGCATAAAGCGTAATCGGGAGACTGCGACATGGACCTGATGCCATGGACCTGAACAAGATACCCATCGGGCGCAATCCGCCCGCCGAAGTCAATGTCGTCATCGAGGTGCCGATCGGCGGCGAACCCGTGAAGTACGAGCTCGACAAGGCCTCGGGCGCGATCTTCGTCGACCGCTTTCTGCACACCTCGATGCGCTACCCCTGCAACTATGGCTTCGTGCCCCACACGCTCTCGGCCGACGGCGACCCCGTGGACGTTCTGGTGGCGGCGCGCACGCCGGTGATCTCCGGCGCGGTGGTCCGGGCCCGGCCGGTCGGCGTTCTGATCATGGAGGACGAGGCCGGCCAGGACGAGAAGATCCTGGCGGTGCCGGCGGACGATCTCTTTCCCTACTACAAGGACATCGACTCCTATCGCCAGCTCCCGCCGATCCTCTTGGAGCAGATCGCCCACTTCTTTGCCCACTACAAGGACCTGGAGCCCGACAAGTGGGTCAAGATCAAGGGCTGGGGCGACGCCGAGGAGGCCCAGCGCCTGGTCGAGGAGGGCATCGCGGCGGCGGAGGCCTGAGGTCTTCCGCTTTGCCTACTTGTAGGGGTCGGCGGCGTCGCGCAGGCCGTCGCCAAAGAAGTTGAAGGCCAGCACCACGGCGATGACCGGCGCCACCGGCAGCAAGAGCCAGGGATAGAGTACCACGACGCTGATATCCTGGGCCTCGTTCAGCAGCACCCCCCAGGAGGTCACCGGCGGGCGCAGGCCGAGGCCGAGCCACGACAGCGCGGTTTCCGCCAGGATCATCGAGGGCACCGCCAGGGTCGCCGAGGCGATCAGATGGCTGGTGAAGCTGGGCAGCAGGTGGCGGAAGATAATGCGCCGCGGCGAGGCGCCCATGAGCTGGGCCGCGGTGGTGAAGTCCTCCTCCCGCAGGGAGAGGATCTTGGAGCGCACGGCGCGCGCCAGCCCCGGCCAGTCGAGCAGCCCGAGGATTACCGAGAGCCCGACAAAGACCCCGATCGGCGACCAGTTCGCCGGCAGCAGGGCCGAGAGCGTCATGAAGAGTGGGATCTCCGGGAAGGAGCGGATGATCTCGATCACCCGCTGCACGGCGTTGTCGACCAACCCGCCGTAGTAACCGGCGGCGCCGCCGATCAGAACCCCCAGCACGAAGGAAATGGTGACGCCGATCAGGCCGATGGTCAGCGAAATGCGCGCGCCGTAGAGGATTCGGCTCAAGACGTCCCGGCCGAGCCGGTCGGACCCGAGAAGAAAGAAGGTGGCGCGCCGATCCTCAGCCGGACAGACGAGATGGAAGGAGCCTTCCACCAGGCCCCAGAACTTGTACTTGTCGCCCAGGCAGAAGAAACGCAGCGGATAGACCTTCTTGGGGTTGACGGTATAGATCGGGCGCAGTGTCTCGGGATCGCGCTCGAACTTGTAGCCATAGACGAAGGGACCGACGAACTTGTCCCCGTCGAAGAGGTGGATGGCCTGGGGCGGCGCGTAGAGGCTGCGCCGGTCTTTGTGGTGCAGTTCATAGGGCGAGACGACCTCGGCGAAGAGCACCGTCACATAGAGCAGAATGAGAAAATAAAAGGAGAAGAGCGCCAGTTTGTGACGCTTGAACTTCCACCACATGATGCGCCACTGGGAAGCCTGGTAGTAGCGTTCCTGGTCCGGTGTCAGGGCGGTCACGGCATGGGGATCGAAGGGCGCCGGATTGACGTAGTGCTCCAGCCTGCCGTCCTGGTCGCGCTTGAGTTCGCTCATTTGGTCGCCCCCCCGCCAAGACGAATCCGCGGGTCGAGCAGCGCCAGCGCGATATCGGAAAGGAAGACCCCAATCACCACCAGGGTCGCCTCGAACATCAAGAACGACCCGGCCAGGAACATGTCCTGACCCTTCAGGGCCGAGAGCAGGAGCGGCCCGGTGGTCGGCAGGTCGAGCACCACCGAGACCAGGACCGAGCCGGAAATCACCTGGGGCAGGATCATGCCGATGTCGGCGATGAAGGGATTGAGGGCCAGGCGCAGGGGATACTTCAGCAGGATCTTCACGGGCGAGAGGCCCTTGGCGCGGCCGGTCACGACGTACTGCTTTTGCAGCTCGTCCAGCAGGTTGGCGCGCAGCCGGCGGATCATGCCGGCGGTGCCCGAGGTGCCGATGATGATGACCGGGACCCAAAGGTGCTCGAGGATCGAGCCGACCTTGGCCCAGGACCAGTCGGCATCGATGTACTCCGGCGCCATCAGGCCGCCGATCGAGGTGCCGAACCAGACGTTGGCGAAATAGAGCATGACCAGCGCCAAGAGGAAGTTCGGCGTCGCCAGTCCGAGAAAGCCGATGAAGGTCAGGGTGTAATCGCCCAGCGAGTACTGCCGCACCGCGGAATAGATGCCGATCGGAAAGGACAGGGCATAGGTGAAGAGAATCGTGGTGACCGAGATGACGAAGGAGAGCCAGATCCGCGAGCCGATGACATCGGCGACCGGCAACTGGTGCTCGAAAGAGAAACCGAGATCGCCATGCAGCAGGCCGGTGGCCCAGATGAGGTATTGCTCGGGCAGCGACTTGTCGAGGCCGTACTCTTTCTTCAAGAATTCGAGCCGCTCGTTGCTCATGGTCTCGCCCTGGGACGCGAGCTCGGCCATCAGGGTGTCAAGGTAGTCGCCGGGCGGTGCCTGGATGATGACAAAGACCAGGACGGAGATCACGATCAGGGTCGGGATCATCATCATGAGGCGGTGGGCGGAATAGCGCAGCATCGCCTCAGGCCCCCGCAGCTTGTGGCGCCGGCGCGCAGGGGGCTATGCGTGCCGCGCCCTCGGGATGGGCGCGCACGAAGTGGCCGGCGCCGAGGTCGAGCATGGCGAAGTCGTGGGCGCCGTCGATGGTGAAGGGCTCGGGCCAGGCCGTCGGCTCCGAGGCCTTGCCTTCCATCAGCGCGGTCAGATCGAGCCGGTGGTCGATGCTGGGCTCGGGCACGGCCGCGAGCAGCGCCTTGGTGTAGGGGTGGACGGGATTGCGAAACAGGACTTCGCGCGGTGCCAGCTCGACCAGCCGGCCGCGGCACATGACCGCGATGCGGTCGGCGATGTAGTCGACCACGGCCAGGTTGTGGCTGATGAAGATGTAGGTGAGGCCCAGGCTTTCTCGCAGGTCCTTCAGCAGGTTCAGGATCTGCGCCTGGATCGAAACGTCGAGGGCCGAGACCGGCTCGTCGCAGACCAGGAGCTCGGGCTTCAGCGCCAGGGCGCGGGCGATGCCGATGCGCTGGCGCTGGCCACCGGAAAAGGAGTGCGGATAGCGCCGCAGGTGAAGCGGGCTCAAGCCGACCAGACGCAGCAGTTCCTCGGCCAGCGTGAAGCGCTCCTCGGGCGTCCCGACGCCGTGGATCAGCAGCGGCTCGGTGATGATCTCGCCCACCGTCATGCGCGGGTTGAGCGACGAGAAGGGATCCTGGAAGATGAACTGGATACGCTTGCGGAAATCGACCAGCTCGTCGCCTTCAAGGCTCAAGAGGTCGAGTGGCGTGCCGCGGTCGTCGAAGGTCATGCTCCCCTCGTCGGGGCTCAGGGCGCGCAGGATCATCTTGGACAGCGTGGTCTTGCCGCAGCCGCTTTCGCCGACCAGCCCCAGGCATTCGCCGCGCCGGACCGTGAAGCTGACGTCATCGACCGCCAGCACCTGCTGACTTTCCTTGCCGCCGAACCAGCCCGACTTGCGGATCGCAAAGCGCTTTGTCAGGTGGTCGACGGCGAGCAGCGGCGGCTCGTCCGGGCCGGCCGGCGGGCGCTTGTGTTCGGAGGCCAGCAGTCCGCTATCGGCCTCCTGCTTGATCTCGCGAATCGGCACCAGGCGTTCGCCGGGTTCCATGTTGAAGCGCGGCACCGCGCGCAGCAAGGCCTTCAGGTAGGGGTGTTGCGGATCGCGGAAGATGTCTTCCAGGCAACCGCGCTCCATGATCTCGCCGTGGTACATGACCACGACCTCCTCGGCCACGTTGGCGACCACGCCGAGGTCGTGGGTGATGATCAGGACGGCCATCTGAAGCTGATTCTGAAGGTCGGCGATCAGCTTCAGAATCTGCGCCTGGATGGTGACGTCGAGCGCGGTGGTCGGCTCGTCGGCGATCAGGAGCGCTGGCCGGCAGATCAAGGCCATGGCGATCATCGCCCTTTGCCGCAGGCCGCCGGACAGCTCGAAGGGATAGGTCCGCAGCGCCTTGGCCGGATCGGGAAACCCGACCAGACGCAGCGTCTCGACCATGACCTCCTGGCCTTCGGCCTCGCCGATGTCGCGGTGCAGATGCAGCGCCTCGCCGATCTGATTGCCCACGGTGTGAACCGGCGAAAGCGAGGTCATGGGTTCTTGAAAGATGATCGAGATGCGGCTGCCGCGGATATCGCGCAGCTCCCGGGAATCGCGGTGCAGCTTGGCGATATCGACGATTTCGCCGTTCCTGGCCGGATCGGCGAAGAGGATCTCACCGGCGGCGATCGAGGCGCTTTTGGGCAGGATGCCCATGATCGCTTGCGAGATCACCGATTTGCCCGAGCCCGATTCGCCGACCAGGGCCAGGGTCTGGCCGGCACGAATCGAAAAGTCGACCCCCTTGACCGCCTCCAGGCGGCCCTCCGGCAGGTCGAAGGCAATGCGCAGCCCCTTGATTTGTAACAGCTCGCCGCTCACACCGCCCCCCGTCCTCAGGCTTCCTGCTGGCCGAGGACGACCTCGGGCGGTGTCTCGCCGTCGGCGTCGACACCGATGGCCAGAAGGTTGCCCGCCGAGGTCGGGTCGAGCGAGAACTTGTTGTCGCGCATCGCCTTGGCGGCGCGCCAGGCGATCATCTCGAAACCCTGCACGCTCGATTCGAAGGCTATGCGTGTTCCCGCGCCCTTCAAGGTTAGTTGCAGAAAACCGCCGCCGCCTTCGCTACCGCCGGTCCCCTCGTTGCGGCGCTGACGGCGGGTGCCGTAGAAGCGCAGCTTAAGCTGTTCGAGATCGGACCAGGCCAGGGTCTTGCGGCGGAAGCCGCGCCAGCAGATTTCGTGATCGCTCACGGCAACCTGCAGGATCTGCCGTTCGATGGTGCGCAGGCCGAAGACAGAAAAGAGCAGCAGAATCGATCCGAAGACCGCGAGGATCGCCGGCGAGGGCGCGACCGCGATCAGCACGCCCAATCCGATCGCGACACCGGCCGCGGAGCGGATGTAATCGCCGATCAGCGAAGACAGGGGATAGCGGACGACGTGCAAGATTTCCTCCGACAGGCCCGTCCGGGCGAGGGTGTCAACCACCTCCGGTCGGCCCCCAGAGTTGACGAGGCGAGAGAATGCACGCTCCCGGCTGTAGGCACAATAGCCGGAGCAGCGCCTCGAGAAATTGCCAGGCCTCCTCGTCGTGGACCAGGTGATGGGTCATGATGCCGATGGGCTCGGCCGCTGCCGGAGCCCGGCCGCGTTGGGCGGCGAGAATGCCGACAAGGTGCTCCAAAACCTGTTCGGTACCCAGAAATCGGCGCGCGGGCTTCCAACGGAAGAGATCGATGTGGCAGTTGACCTGATGCAGGCCGGGCGCCGGCTCCGGGGCCCGGCGCGGCCCGAAAGTGGAGAGTCCCGAATACCCGCTGGCCGGCAGGGCGGCCGTGATCTCCGGTGCGATGCGGTTCCAGGGCGGCACCAGGACCGGAAGACAGGCCTCGCCGAAAAGCGCGCGCAGCCGCGCCCACCCCCGAACCAGTTCCGCCACCACCTCGGTCGCCGGTCGGTGGCCGCCAAGCTCCCATTTCTTCTCGCCATCGGGCGCGTGATTGCGATGGTCGTAGCCGTGTTGCAGCAGCGCGCTGCCTGGCGGTGCCACGGCCAAATGGCGGGCAAGGCCCGGCTCGGCGCTGGCCGGAATCGCCGCCAAGGCGAGCGGCACGCCGGTCCTGGCCGCGAGGGCGAAGAGCCGCTCGAGAGGCTCGTTCGCCGCGGCGGCGTCGTCGTCGCGCCACCAGAACGAGGCGGTCCGGTCCGCCGCCTGCCAGGCCGCCAGTTCCCGTTCCAGGTCGGCCCAGGTCGTCATGCGATCTGCACCGCGAGGGCCCGGCGCAGGATGGCGGCCGATGTCGCGGCGCCGCCCAGGTCGAGGTCCTGGCTCTGTTCGGGTCGTCGCGCCGCTGCCCGGTCGACTGCCGCGGCCAGGCTTGCCGGAGTCAGGTCGGCCTCGGCGACGACCTCCAACAGGCCCTTGGCCGCGAGGGCTTCGGCCCGCTGGCTCTGTTCGGTCTCGCCGCCGGCGGCGAAGGGGACCACGACCGCCGGTCGGGCCAGGCTCAGGACCTCCATCATGGTGTTGTAGCCGGCCTGGGAGATGGAGAGGCGGCAGCGCGCCAGGAGAGCCAGGAAATCCGGCCGCGCGCGTTCCACCGTGATGCCTCCCCTCTCGCTCTTGGCCGCGCGCTCGCGCAACGCCGCGAATTCCGCTTCGGCCAGATTGTGGCCGACCAGGACGCGCCAGGGCTTGGCGGCCAGCGTGGAGAGGGCGCGGGCGCCCAGGGCGGCCTCGGCCAAGGGCCGTCCGACCGCGCCGCCGCCAGCCGACACCAGGACTTCGCCGCTGCCGGCGTTTGGGTCGAGAGCCTTTTCGGCGATCTCGGCGACGACATAGCCGCTGTAGCGCAAGCGCTCGGCGATGGCGGCGGCGGGGGGAAAACTGGCTTCCAAAGGCAGAAAGGCCGGATCGCCATGGACCAGCGCGAAGTTGAAGTGCCGCGCGAAAGTCTCCAGCATCCAGGCCAGCTTTTCAGCATTGGACGGTCGGTTGAGGATGTCGCGCAGGGAGGTTGCCACCACCGGCCGAGGGGTCATCTCCCGCGCCGCCTCGAGCAGCGGCAGCAGCTCGAAGCGCATCTGCCGGCGGCCGAAGGGAAAAAGTTCGATCAACAGGCAGCGCGGCCGCCAGCGCGCCAGCGTGTCCAGCAAGATGTCGCGGCGCGCCGCTTTAGCGGTCTCGGCGAGCGCCGCGCCGTCGGCATCGACCAGGGCAAAGGTTTCGTCGAGCGCCCTGACCGGTGGTAGCTGCACCACAAGGTCGGCGTCAAGCTGGAGCGTCGGCACCGGCGGGCCGCCGGTCACCAGCACCACCGTCAGGCCGGCCCGGCGCAGCCCGGCCGCCAGGACCGAGGCGCGGCGCAGATGGCCGATGCCCAGCAGGTGCTGGACGTAGAGCAATACGTCCACCGGGGCGAAGAGCTGGCTGTCGGGTGTGCCGGTCATGGGGTTTGCGGGGGTCCTCGAAGCGGAATGTTCAGACGGTCGACGCGCGGCTGGCCGTCGCGGTCCAGCAGAAAGGCCTGCGCCGCCTCGCGGCTCAGCTTGTCGGGGGGCTTATGGCGCATGTCCCAGCCGCTGGCCAAGGCATAAAGCGCCCGGATCACGCCCTTATGACTGATCGCCAGGGTTGGCCGGCCGCCCAGGGCGACAGCCCGCAGGAAGGGCCGAAGGCGGGTTTGCAGGTCCCGTGGCGACTCGCCGCCGGGCGGTTGGAAGTCCAGGCCGCGCGCTTCGTTTGCGGCCATCGCGCTACCCAGGTCGGCGCGCAGATCGACCAGACGCCGGCCCTCCCAGTCGCCCCAGGCAGCCTCCATCAAGCGTGCGTCCTGCGCCGGCTCGCCCAGGCCCAGCAGGGCCGCGGTCTGGCGCGCGCGGCGCAGCGGGCTGACCAGGATTTCGCAATCCAGCGAGCCGGCTGCCGGCCAATCGGTGGGCAGCCGCCAGTCGGCGACCATCGCGCGCCCGGCCTCGGACAGGGGCAGATCCCGTTGGCCCTGAAGGCGTCCTTGGGCGTTCCAATCGGTTGGTGCGTGACGAATGAGCAGAAGGGGGATCATGGGCTAGTGTGGTGGACCTGAAACAGATGACACACAGGACGGGCTCACAGGTGTTCCGGCTAGGCGCGGGTGGCGCGGTGATGCTGCAGCATCACAAGACGACCGCAACGACGACCGGGGCGCCTGTGCGCTCGCCTTCGGTCGCTTTTCCGAAACCCTGGAGGGCGTCACCGCCGCTCGCCGATGCGTTGGCATCGCCAGCGCGACGCTTCCTACCCAGAAACTCGGAAAGGCGATCCTGTATGCCATCTATTTCAGTTCCACCACACTAGGGTTTTTCGGTCGGATCTCAGGCTGTCGCCCGCGCGGGGCCGCCGAGGGCTTCGCGCAGGATCCCATCGAGCCCCGCGGCGGCGCCTTTCAGGCTATGCTGCGCCAGGACCTTGCGCCGCGCCGCCGTGGCCATGGCCTGGCGCAGGTCGCTGTCCGTCAGCAAGCTCGAAAGTGCCGCGGCCAGTCGATCCGGCGCGTCGCTCGGGGCCAACAGGCCGGTTTGCCCGTGGGCGCAGATGGCGGCAACGCCGGGGCTGGCACCGGCCACCGCCGGCAGCCCGGCCGCTTGGGCCTCGAGCAGCGCCATGCCGTAGGCCTCCTTGACCGCTGGCCAGACGAAGATGTCGGCCAGGCCATAGAGCGACGTCAGGGATACGGGTGCCGCCTTCTCCGGTGCCGCCTTCTCCGATGACAGGGCGCCGAGAAAGACCGCACGGCCGCCGGCGGCCTGCTGTAGCAGGTCTTCAACCTCGGCCCGGGCCGGACCGTCGCCGACCACCACCATCCGCCAGTCAGCCGGCGGCAAGCGCTGGAGTGTTTCGGCCAGGATCCGGTATGAGGCGAGCTTGTCGCCCGGGCGCATCATCGCCACCGTCAGCAGCCAGGGCACGGCCGGGTCGAGGCCGCAGCGGTTGGCCAGATCGCGGCGTCCGGCGCTGCGTACCGCCGGGCTCAGGCCATAGGGTCCGGGGTCGAGGAAAGGCGCCAGGCGGCGGCTCCGGCCCGGGTCGGGCAGGCACGCCTCGTCTTCGGGGTTGAGCGTGATCACCAGCTTGCAGCGGTCGAGCGCCGCGAGCACCGCCTCATGGTGGGCGGCCCAGGGGCCCAGCGCCCGTTTGGGGGCGACCGAGGCTTCGGCGACCAGATAGGGAATCTCCAGGGCTTCGGCGACCCGGGGGCCGACCCAGTCGGGCGCCTTGTAGTAGAGGTGATAGGTCAGCCACAAGGTCGGCCGGGCGTTGGTCGGACCGGCCCGCCATCCGGCGATCAGGCGGTCGGCCTCGGCGCGTCCTTCGGCCGCGAGGCGCGCGCGCTGCGCGCCGTCGGGCTCGGCCTGCCAAGACCGCAGGCGGCTGGCGATCACGACCCGATGCCCGGCCCGGCCCAGGGCTTCGGTGAGAAGCCCGCCGACCCGCCGGTCGCCGGAGGGAACCGGATGATCCGGCGGCTTCATGGGCGCATAGAAGGCGACCGGCATGGCGGCCTACTCCGCGGCTGCCGCCGCCGCCGGCGCAGCGGCCAGCAGGGCCGCCAGACGCTCGATGCCGCCGGTCATGGAGAAGGCCGTGCGGATCCTTGTTTCGCCGGCCTCGCCAAGCGTACGCCGCAGATCGGGCGCGCCGATCAGGCGCGACAGCGCGGCGGCCAGGGCCGCCGGATCGCCGGGTGCAACCAGCAGACCGGTTCGATCGGCTTCGATCAACTCGGGGATGCCGGAGATGTCCGTTGCCAGGCAGGCGAGGCCCTGACTCTGGGCTTCCATCAGGACGTTGGGCAGACCGTCCCGGTCGCCGTCGGCGGCCTGCTTGCTGGCCAAGACGAAGCAGTCCGCCACCCGGTAGGCCTCGAGGACACGGTCCTGCGGTTGCGGGCCGAGCCAGGCGATTTTGTCGGCCAAACCCAGCCGCGCGGCCTCCTCTTGCAGTCGGCCAGAGAGCTGCCCGCCGCCGATATGGGTCAAATGCCAGGCACATTCCGCCGGCAAGAGGGCCAGCGCCGCGAGCAGGTCGTCGTAGCCCTTCTTTTCGACGGCGCGCCCGACCGACAGCAGACGCACCGGATCCGACGCGCTGCGGCCGTCGCGCGGCGAGGTACCGCAAGTCTTACTAACCGGTGCCGGGAAGCGGATCAGGTCGAGACCGTGATAGAGCAGCGATATCCGTGCCGGGTCGGGGGCGAGGCCGCGCAGATGCTCCCAGCCGCTGCGCGTACAGGTCACGGTCCAGGCCGCATCGGCGAGCTTTTCGCGTTTCTCCCAGTCTGGACTGGTCCAGATGTCTTTGGCATGCGCCGACAGGGACCAGGACAGTCCCGTTATCTGCGCCGTGTAGCGGGCCACCGAGCCAGGGGTGTGCAGGAAATGGGCGTAGAGCCGGGCGGTGCCTTGGGGCAGTTCCGCGGCCAGTACGCAGGCCTGTCCGAAGCGCCGCAGGCGGTTGGCGGTTCTGTCGCGCCAAAGATCGCGCATAAATTGTTGTCGCGCGGCCCGATAGCCGGGCCGGCGCCGGCTCGCCCACCAGCCCCGCAGAACCCGCCCGGGCTCCCGCCAGAGATACTCGGGTAGGTAAGAGACCGGCGCCGCGATCTCACGGTGCACCGGATGGCTCGTGGGGTCCGTCGGATGGCGCAGGGAAACGATGTGGAGGGCAAGGCCCAGATCTTCCAGGGCCTTCAGCTCTTGGGCGATAAAGGTCTCGGAAAGGCGGGGATAGCCTTTCAAGACCACGACAGTTTGGCCGCTTGGTTCGATCATTGCGCGAAGGCGCCCTCTGCTTCGGGACCGGGCGGAGGATGGCCGCATCGCAGCCAAAAGGCAACGTCGGCAGGGGCACGGCGAACCGCTTGAAGTTGCGGGAGAATCCTAATTACAGATTGCATAGGTAAGTCAAATTTAAGGTTTTGCCGCCAGTAATGGCTCCCTCCGGCGCCGACCCTCGTGCGCCCGGAATGCCCAGGAGGTCTGGTGGTATCATGATGGACCCGCAGCGTAGGCAAGAGCCAACTTTGCGTAGTCGGCGCCAGGCGGTGGCGGGCAAAGATGCCCTGGTCGCCTTTCTGGCGAATCCCCAGGCCTACGATTACCAAGAGGTGACGGTTAACCTTTGCGGTGTCTACACCGACGATAGCCTGAGCGACCAGGAACGGGAAATTGCCCATGACATCATGCGGCAACTCGCCAACTCGATGGAAATTCAGGTTCGCCAGGCGCTGGCCGATCATCTGAAGTCCAGCGAAGTCTTGCCTCACGATATCGCCTTCGCCCTGGCCCAGGACATCGAGACGGTGGCGCTGCCAATTCTGGAGTTTTCCGAGGTCCTGACCGAAAGCGATCTGATCCAGATCGTGCGCAGCAAGGGCGAGGCGCAGCAGAGCGCGATTGCCCGCCGGGAATCGGTCCCCGAAGCGGTCAGCGAGGCCATTGTCGAGCGTGGCGCCGAGGACCCTGTCCTCGCTCTCTTGTCCAATGTTGGCGCCGCGATTAGCGAGGCCGCCTTCAGCAATGTCGTCGAACTGTTTCCCCGGCACGAGCCGATCAAGGTCGCCATGGCGGAACGCCTGGATCTGCCCGTGACCGTGGCGGAGAAGCTGGTCGATTTGGTCTCAGAGAACCTTCGGTTTGAGATCATCGCCCGCAACGCCAGCTCGGCGCCGCTGATCGATCGGCTCCTCAAGCAAGGTGGCGAGAACGCGACGATCGCCATGTTGTCGCGCTATGAATACCTTCGCGAGGCCGAGGATCTTGCTGGCGAACTGGTCCGGCGCGAACGTCTGACATCGACCTTGTTGCTGCGCGCGCTCTACTATGGGCAGTTGGACTTCTTCGAGTTCGGTCTGGCCCGGCTCGCCCAGGTTCACGTGCGCGATGCCCGTCGCGAGATTCACTCAGGCCGGCCTCACGCCTTTCAGCGGCTCTACCGTCGCGCCGGGATGCCGGCCCAGCTCTTCCTCGCCTTCGCCGAAGCGCTGTCGCGCTTGTCCGAGGATATCGGGGACCTGATGCCGGAGGTGGGCGAACAGGCGGGCCGCCGCTCGGTCCGTTCGCTGCTAGCCAGCCGGGACTTCGACCGCGAACAGTTCGAATCGGCCCTGCTCCTGGCCGGCAGCGACTAGAGCCCTTCTTTGTTACAAAGCAGGGCTCTAGGAAGAAGGCGCCCGGGCTGGCCGTTAGCGGCCCGTCAACCCGGACGGGATGCCTTACTGAAGCGTGGCTCTTTGATTGTCGGCTCGCCTTGCCAGAACCGCCAGTTGGCGCGCCAGCATGATGTTGCCCTGCTCTTCAGCCAGGGATGACAAACGTCGATTGGTTGCCGCGTAGTCTTCAAGGCTCTTCGCGTCGATCTTCTCGCCCATGACTTTCTCCTGTCGCGCATATTTTTTGTTCAACGGGGTCATCTTCGGACCGACGAGGTTAAGAAAAGCTTTCCAGGCCGAACCAGCGGGAAGATTCTTTTCCACAGGCGCGGCACATTTCCGCAGGCGCGGCCAATCGGCGCCGGACTCCGGCCTTGTCAGGCAGGGAGCGTCTCGCAATTCTAGTGACGGTTCTGCCGCCAGGGTTCTACTTTTATTTACCCGATTGGGTGTAATCTAGCGGTCCCCGCCTCGGGTCAGTCGAATGTCGCGACGAGGAGTGTTGCTTCGTGCTACGACCACACAGAGTGCCGCCGAAGGACAGTTCCACGGTCAAGCCAGATCCGATGGGCGACTTGACCGCGGTGTATCTTAAGGCCGTGAAGCAGGACGTTGCCAAACTGGAGCAGATGCTTGCGGCTCTGACCCGGGATCCGGAATCCTGGTCGACGGCGCTCTCTGGGATGGTTGGTATCGTCCACGACATCAAGGGGCAGGGTACCAGTTTCGGATACCCCTTGATGACCTCCGTCGGCGACACCCTCCTCACGCTCTTGAGAATGGCCAGGGGTGGCGACCCTGCGACCCTGGAGTTGGCTAGCGCTCATGTCCAGGCGCTGCGGATTGTCCTGGAGCAGGACATCAAGGGCGATGGGGGCGAGCAGGGTGCCGCCCTGGCGTCACGCCTAAAGGATCTGGTCGAGTCGCACCTCGGCCAGTCGGGCTGACCGGGTGCGCTGACCGGGCGCGCTAACCGGCAAGCGAATCGACACAGGCGAAGAGGGCCTCGACATTGGGATTCGACCGCTGATTTTTCAGACAGGCGATCTCGTCGATGTTTGCCTTTGCGAACCCGCGGATCCTCATGCCGAGACAGCGCGGATCCTGGCCGACTTCCCGGTCATAGACAAAACCAATGCCCAGGCCGCGCACGACCGCCTCGCAGATCGCCTCGCGGCTGCCCAATACCAAGGCGGGAGAGGCCGCCAATCCCTGGGCCAGCAGAGCGCTGTCGAGTTTCCTCTGGGTGCTCGATCCGGCTTCCCGGAAGATCAAGGGAAACGCGCAGAGCTTCTCCAGCGTCACGTCCTTGCGGCCCGCCAGGTCATGGCCGCGCGGCAGCAGCGCCACCAGGCCCTGGACGGCGACCGGACGTTTTGAGACTCGCGGGTCGTCGGGCGATCCGGCCAGAACGGCGACGTCGACCTTGAGGCCGAGAAGGTTGGACCAGGTCACTTCCGCATTGGCCAGGACCGCCTCGACACGAACCGCCGGCTGGCGTTTCTGGAAAGCGGCGATCAGGTCCAGGGCGACATGTGGGCCATCGGCGCCGACAACCAGAGTGCCGCGGTATTGGTGCAGGGACGACGACAGGATCGACTTGGCATCTCGCTCGGCACGGAACATTCGGTTCGTGGAGTCGAACAGAGCCTCGCCGTCCCTGGTCAATTGCAGGGCATGACCCTTGCGCCGGAACAGTTGCTTGCCGCTTTCCGCCTCCAGGGTCTTGATCTGAACCGAAACGGCGGGCTGGGTGAGGTAGAGACTGTCCGCCGCCTTCTGGAAGCTGCCCTCGATGGCAACGGCATTGAAGGCCTTCAGTTGGGCATAAGACATGCGATCTCAAAAATATTTATATATTACGAAAAAAGATAAATTTGACGAAAAGCCCGGTCAAGCCAATTATCTCCCCCTGTGGCCACGATGGACGGAGAGGCGTCGGTGAACCAGCCCGCCCCACAATATCTGTTCGATCCCAAGGAGAAGCCTTCGCTTCCCCTGTTCCCGGTGCCCTTGATCGAGGCCAGTGCGGACTCGCTCCGCGGTTATGGTTGCCTGGTGGACGCTCCCGATGACGTCGAAATCGAAATCGTGCGCTGGCCTGCCCAGGGCTGGCGCCCGGTCGATACGGGAACCGGCGATGAGGGCGGCTGGGTGGAGGGTGTCTTTCGCGGCGAGTGGCGGGGCGATGTCCTGATGGGAACGAACGACGCGGTCGGTGGGCACTACCTGCTGGGCTGGTCGGCCGACCCCCAACTGGTCTCATCGTCGCGGCAGAGTGGTCCGCGCGATCGGGTGCTGCTGTGGCACATGAACTACCATCCCGATGGCGGCCAGCTTTTCTACCCCATGGACCGGCAGCCCTTCGTGGTTCCGCTCGCGTTGCCCGGCGACGACCTGCGGCCCGAAAAGATCGTCGCCTTCTGGTGTGACGGCAGCCAGGGCCTCTACATCCATCCGAACATCTGGCACGAGGGGATCTTCCCGGTGGCCGACAGTCAGCGCTTCCTCGACCGCCAGGGCCGGGTCCATGCCCGGGTCAGCTGCGACATCGGTGCCGAGTTCGGCGTCTATCTGGCGGTGCCCCTGAAGCACGCGGCAATTGTCAGCGACGCGGCCTAGGCTTGCGTGGCTTGGGCGCGGTTTGCTTCATCGCTGCCGGCTAGAATATTCACGACCTCGAAGAAGGCCTTGACCATGCGCGCCTCGGCACGCTCGGCAAGGCAAACCACGTGCGCGAAAGTATAGATCTCGGCATCTGCGATCCGCACGGTACGCAGGCGCGGATGCAGCACGAACTCGATGTCGGACACCACGCCGATGCCGATGCCGCGCTCGACCGCCATCCAGACCGCCTCGCGCGACCCGATCTCCATGCCGGTGTCGACGGTCACGCCGGCCTGCGCGAGAGCGTCCTCGAAGGCGAGGCGGGTCGTCGATCCGCTTTCGCGCAGGACCATGCGCTGGTCCTGCAGGTCCCCGATCGACACGCTGTCGCGCGCCGCGAAGGGATGGTCCAGGTTGGTGAAGACCACCACCTCGTGACGGCTGAAGGGTCTGGCCAGGAGTTTCTGGTCGTCCTTGACCTGGGCCAGGACAGCGACATCCGCGCGGAACTCGAAAAGCGCCTTCAGGGCCTCTTGCGAGTTGCCGATCTCGACCATGACCTTGATTTCGGGATAGCGCTTGTTGAAGAGCGCCAGCATCTCCGTCACGTGGTAGGGGCCGACCGCGGCGACCCGGAAGGTGCCGCCGCGAAAGCCGCCCCGCTCGCCCAGGAGATCGATCGCCTCGGCTTCCAGGCTCATGAGCCGCCGTGTCAATTCGAACAGCGCACAACCCGTATCCGTCAGGGTGACCCGCCGGCCGCTGCGCAGGAACAGCTCCACGCGAAAGTGGCGCTCGAGGTTCTTCACCTGAACGGTGACAGTCGGTTGGCTGACATTCAAAGCCGCCGCCGCCCGGGTAAAGCTGCCTTCCGCGGCGACCGCGTGAAAGGCGCGAAGCAAGGTGAATATCATAGATATGCTCTATGCCAGAGATAGATAGATTGGATTATTTTTATTTAACGGCCTGTGCCAGGATGAGGCAACAGTGCTTATGGCATGAACCGGCTCGATCGAAGCCGGAAGGGGAGGTTTGGTGGCCTGGGGATTTCACAATCCGGTACGCGTGACCTTCGGCGAGGGGTCCTTCGAGACTGTCGCCACGGCCCTTGGCGGCCGGGGCTATGTCCTGGTGACCTACGGCGAAGGCCCGTTTCCCGCCTTGGCCGCGCGGATTGCCGAGAGCGCCGGAGAGCCGCTGGCCGTCATCGACCAGATTACCCCGAATCCCGATTTTCAGACGCTGGGTCGCTGCTGCGCGCTGCTGGCGGACCTGCCGGCGCCGCCGCAGGCCATTGTCGCCCTTGGCGGCGGCTCCGTCATCGACACCGCCAAGGTCCTGGCGGCCTCGCCGCGCGACTTCGAGCCGGTCCGCCGGTTTCTGGTCGAGGGCGTGGGCGAAGAGGCGCTGGGCGCGGTCCCGATCATTGCCCTGCCGACGACCGCCGGTACCGGCAGCGAGGTCACCTGCTGGTCGACGGTCTGGGACAAGGCGGTCGGCCGCAAGTACTCCCTCTCGCGCCCCGGGCTCTATCCCGAGCAGGCCCTGGTGGATCCGCGGTTGACCTGGGCCATGCCCCGGGACCTGACCGTGAACACCGCCCTGGACGCCCTGTCCCATGCCCTGGAGGCGATCTGGAACCGCAACGCCAATCCGGTGTCGACCAACTTCGCCGTGGCCGCGGCGGGCGAAATCCTGGAGACGCTGCCGCGCCTCGCGGCCGATCTGTCCTCGCCGACGCTGCGCAGCGCCATGGCGCGCGCCGCCCTTCTGGCCGGCCTGGCCTTCTCGAACACGCGAACCGCCCTGGCGCACTCTTTGTCCTACCCCATCACCCTGCGCCACGGGGTGCCGCACGGCCTTGCCTGCTCCTTTAGCCTGCCGATGGTTCTGCGCAGCGTGATCGGCGCCGACCCGGACTGCGACGCGGCCTTGATGCGCATCTTCGGGCCCGACCTCGAAGCCGGCGCCGCCTCACTGGCCAGCTTCATGGGAGATCTCGGGGTGTCGAGTGACGCGGCGCACTACGGTGTGGCACCGGAGGATTTTCGCGACCTGGTCAGCGAGGCCCTGACCGGCGAGCGTGGCAGGAATTTCATTGGCGAGCGCGCCGCGGTCCTGAATTTGGTGCCCTGAGCGCTCGTTGCGGGAGGTTCTAACGGCAAGACTGGTTTGCAAGTGTTGCACAACAACGGGAGGTAACAATGTTCGAACGAGAGGAATTTGCACGGACCTGGCGGCGGCGTGGAGTCTCCGCCCTGTTGACCGCGTTGCTGACTTTGGGTGTCGCGGGCGGGGCGGCTCAGGCCGCGGAGTGCGAGGATCCCGAGGCGCTGCGTTTCTCGATCATTCCCACCGAAGAGACGATCCAGGAGTTGACCCTTTACAAGCCGGTGATCGACCACCTAGCGACCCTCACCGGCAAGAAGGTCGAATTCTATCTGCCGACCTCCTACGCCTCGGTGATCGAGGCGATGATCGGCGGATGGGTCGATATCGGCGTCCATGGCCCCTATTCCTATGTGATCGCCCACGAGAAGGATCCCTCGCTGGAGGTCTTTGCGACCTATGCCAAGCGCCCGGGACATCTGCAGGAGGAAGGTCCCGGCTACCGCGGCGCCCTGATCACGCGCAAGGATTCCGGATTGGATTCGATCGACAAGCTCAAGGGCACCGTTCTGGGCTTGACCGATCCGGCCAGCACCTCGGGCAATCTGGTGCCCCGGGTTGCCTTCACCAAGGAGATCGATCAGGGCCTTGAAGACTATTTCGACAAGGTGGTTTACACCGGCAGCCACGACCTCTCCACCATCGCGGTCCATGAGGGCAAGGTCGACGCCGCCTTCGTGGCGACCCACCGGTTCGACAACGTGATCGACCGCGGTCTGGTGAAGCTGGAGGATTTCAACGTGCTCTGGTCGTCCCCGGCCATCCCGCAGGACCCCTTCGTCTATCGCGGAAAACTCTGCGACGATCTGAAGGCAAAAATCCGCGAGACATTCTTGTCGCTGCAGGACGTCCCGGATGCCAAGCTGTTTCTCGACAACGTGAAGGCCAACAAGTTCGTCGCCATGACCGATGCCGACTACGACATCATCCGCGACCTGAAGAAGGCCAAGGATGAAGCCAAGAAAAACAGCAACTAGGACAGTGCGTCCTGCCGATCCACCACAGGGGGTTTCGCGGGCACGAAAGCTTGGACGGGTGTAGCGATGGCTATTCTCACGGTGACCGATCTCCAGGCTAGCTATAGCCCGCGAAACCCCCTGGCCCTCAAGGGGGTCAGCTTCGAGGTGGGCGAGAAAGACTTCTGCGCCATCATCGGGCCCAGTGGCGCGGGAAAATCGACCCTCATTCGTTGCGTCAACCGTCTGGTCGAGCCGGCGGCCGGATCGATCCTGCTGTTCGGCGAGGAGGTCACCACCCTCCCGGCTGGCCGTCTGCGCAAACTGCGGCGCAACGTCGGCATGATCTTTCAGGAGTTCAACCTGGTCGACCGCATGTCGGTGATGGACAACGTCCTCTCCGGCCGGCTCGGCTACACCGGGACGATCAGAAGCCTGTTTCGCTGGTTCCCCAGGTCCGACATTCGCCGCGCCCTGGAAATCCTCTACCGCGTCGGCCTGTCCGACCAGATCGACAAGCGCGCCGACGAGCTCTCCGGCGGCCAGCGCCAGCGGGTCGGGATCGCCCGCGCCCTGATGCAGGACCCCAAGCTGCTCCTGCTCGACGAGCCGACCTCGGCGCTCGATCCGAAGATTTCACGGGAGGTCATGGCCCTGATCAAGGACATCGCCGGCGAGTTCGGGGTCCCCGTGCTCTGCAACATCCATGACGTTCAACTGGCCAAGGAGTTCTGCAACAAGGTGATCGGGCTGCAGGACGGCCTGGTCATGTTCGACGGCCCGACCGAGAGCATGGCCGACAGCGACCTCCAGGCGATCTACGCCATGGAAGTGCTCTAACCCGTGCGCCGGCGTCGATGACAATCCTGAGCCCAACCGCCAACGCTTCGCTGGCCGAGCAGGTTATCCGGCGACGGCGTTCGCGCCAGGCAACGAAGCTCGCGCTTTGGGCGCTGATCGCCCTGCTCGTGCTGTTCAGCATTCAGGCCACCATCGTCGCCGATACCGATTGGGAGCGGATCGGCGGATTCGGCGCCATCCTGTCCTCCCTCGGGCGCTTTCTGGTTCCCGACCTGACCCTGATCCCGCATCTGGTCGTGCCGATGATCGAGACCTTCATGATGGCCTGTCTCGGCACCCTTCTGGGCTGTGTCTTCTCGCTGCCCGTGGCCTGGTTCGGGGCCTACAACGTGACACCCAACCGTTTCATCTTCTTTCCCCTGGGTCGTTTTCTGATGACCGTCAGCCGCTCGATCCACGAGATCGTCTGGGCCCTGATCTTCGTCGCCGCGGTCGGTCTGGGAGCGCTGCCGGGGATCCTCGCCATCGCCATGCGCTCGGTCGGGTTCATCTCCAAGATCACCGCCGAGGCGATCGAGAACATCGACCCCAAGCCGGTCGAGGCCATCACCGCGGTGGGCGGCAACCGATTCCAGGTCATGTACTACGGCATCCTGCCCCAGATCCTGCCGGTCGTGCTGGGGACCATCATTTTCGAGTGGGACATCAACATTCGCCGCTCGGCCGTCATGGGGCTGGTCGGCGCCGGCGGCCTGGGTCTCACCTTCTTTCGCCAGATGGCGATGTACAACTACGGCGGCGTGACGATGGTGATCGCCGCGATCTTGTTCCTGGTCATTCTCGGCGAGATCGGCTCCCACTTCGTCCGCAAGGCCGTGACGTGAGGCGCGCGCGATGAGCTGGTCCTTTCAGAGCGCCGAGGTGACATCGCCCCAGGGAGAAAAACTCTCCTGGCAGCGCTATCGCTTCCCGGGCTCGCTGATTCGCAGCTTCGCCCTGATCGGCATCGCGGTCTTTCTCGGTTACTCCACGGCCTACCTCAAGGTGGATCTGCAACGGGTCATCGGGCTGTTCGGGCGGGTCGGCGATCTCATCGCCCAGCGCTACTACCCCCCGGACATGGCCTACGTCGCCGACGCCGACTATCTCGCCTCGGTTTTCGAGACCATCCAGATGGCCTATCTGGGGGGCCTGTTCGGCATCCTGCTCGCCATCCCCCTGGCCTGGCTCGCCGCCTACAACGTCACCATCGGCCGGCGCAGCGCCTATCCGCTGGCCCGGCTGGTGACCATGGGCTGCCGCTCGGTCCACGAGATGATCTGGACCATCCTTTTCGTGACCATCATCGGCTTTGGCATGTTGGCGGGGGTGCTCGCGCTGACCATGTTTTGCATCGGCTTTGCCGGCAAGCTCTTCGCCGACGAGATCGAGGCGATCGACATGGGTCCTGTCGAGGCGATCCGCGCGACCGGCGCCAATCCGTTTCAGGTCTTCGTCTATGCCGTCTGGCCCCAGGTCCGCGTGGCCTTCACCGGCATCTCCATCTACACCTTCGACGTCGCCTTCCGCGCCGCGACGGTGGTGGGCTTCTTTGGCGGCGGCGGCATGGGCTGGTATCTGAAACAGAACGTGCAGCAGATCGAGACCAACCGCGTCGCCGCGATCCTGGTCTCCATCGTGATCCTGGTCCTGGCCGCCGAGTTCCTATCGGCCTGGGCCCGCTCGCGGGTCAGCAAGGCGCAGTAGCGAGCCGGTCGTTCAAGTGCGGTCAGGAAGTGCGTCTCAGAGCTTGCCGTGGCAGTGCTTGTACTTCTTGCCGCTGCCGCAGGGGCAGGCGATGTTGCGCGGCACCTTGCCCCAGGTCGAGGGATCCTTGGGGTCGAGCTCGGCGGCGGCGGCGCGGCTCATGACCGGCTGGACCCGGGTCTCCTGCATGTCGCCGGCGCCCTTGCCCGAGGTGGCGGCCATGGAGCGGGCCGCCGGGTCTTCGCGGGTTTCCTGCATGTCGCGGGGCTGCTGCAGGATCAACGACGGGTCCGGCTCGCGCGACGGCGGTTCGATGCGGCTCAGGATCGAGGTGACCTCGTCGCGCACCTGGCCCAGCATGCGCTCGAAGAGCTCGAAGGCCTCGCGCTTGTATTCCATCAGCGGATCGCGCTGGGCATAGCCGCGCAGGAAAATGCCCTGGCGCAGGTGGTCGAGCGAAAGCAGGTGGTCCTTCCACTGGGTGTCCAGGATGTGCAGCAGCAGGCTCTTTTCGAAGATCCGCATCTGCAGCGCGCCGATGGTCGCGGTCTTGGCCGCCATCTTCTTGTTGACCGCCGACAGGATACGCTCGGTGATCTCCTGGTCGGCGATGCCTTCCTCGGCGGCCCACTCGATGATCGGCAGGTCGAGGCCGAAAACCCTCAGCACCTCCTGGTGCAGCGACGAGGTCTCCCACTGTTCGGCATAGGCGCCCTTGGGGATATAGGTCTCGACCAGTTCGTTGACGATCTCCTCGCGCATGCCCTCGATGGTCTCGCGCACGTCGTCGGCGCGCATCAGGTCGCGGCGCTGCTCGAAGACCACCTTGCGCTGGTCGTTCATCACGTCATCGAACTTGAGGATCTGCTTGCGCGCCTCGAAGTGGCGCTCCTCCACCCGCTTCTGCGCCTTCTCCAGGGCCTTGTTGACCCAGGGGTGCTTGATCGCCTCGCCGTCTTCCAGGCCCAGCTTGCGCAGCACGCCGTCCATGCGGTCCGAGCCGAAGATGCGCATCAGGTCGTCTTCCAGGGAGAGGAAGAACTTGGAGGCGCCAGGGTCGCCTTGGCGGCCCGAGCGGCCGCGCAGCTGATTGTCGATGCGCCGGCTCTCATGGCGCTCGCTGCTGATCACGTAGAGGCCGCCGCCCTTCAGCGCGACCTCCTTGGCGGCAGCCACCTCGGCCCTGATCTTCGATTCGGCGGCGCGGCGTTTGGTTTCGTTCTCGATGTCGCCGGCCTCCTGGTGCAGGCGCATTTCGACGTTGCCGCCCAACTGGATATCGGTGCCGCGGCCGGCCATGTTGGTGGCGATGGTGACCCCGCCGGGGACGCCGGCCTGGGCAATGATATAGGCCTCCTGCTCGTGATAGCGCGCGTTCAACACCTGATGGGGGATCTTGTGTTTCTTCATCAGGGCCGCGAGTTCTTCGGACTTTTCGATCGAGACCGTACCGACCAGCACCGGCTGCTCGCGCTCGCGGCACTCCTTGATCTGATCGATGATGGCGTCCTGCTTTTCCGCCAGCGTGCGGTAGACCTCGTCGTCGTGGTCTTCGCGGATACAGGGCAGGTTGGTCGGGATCTCGAGCACCTCCAGCCCATAGGTATCGGAGAATTCCTGGGCTTCGGTCATGGCCGTGCCGGTCATGCCCGCGAGCTTGGGGTAGAGCCGGAAATAGTTCTGAAAGGTGATCGAGGCGAGGGTCTGGTTTTCCTGCTGGATCGAGACGCCTTCCTTGGCCTCCAGCGCTTGATGCAGGCCGTCGGAATAGCGTCGGCCCTCCATCATGCGCCCGGTGAACTCGTCGATGATCACCACCTTGTCGTCCTTGACGATGTAGTCGGTGTCGCGCTGAAACAGGTGGTGCGCGCGCAGGGCCTGGTTGGCGTGGTGCAGCAGGGTGACGTTTTGGATGTCGTAGAGCGAGCCGCCCTCGAGAATGCCGGCCTCCCCCAGGAGAGTCTCGATGTGCTCCGTGCCGGCGTCGGTAAAGGTGACCGAGCGCGCCTTCTCGTCCTTCTCGTAGTCCTCCTCGACCAGCTCGGGGATCAGCTTGTTGACCGAGACATAAGCTTCCGAGGAGGCCTCGCCGGCGCCGGAAATAATCAGCGGTGTGCGGGCCTCGTCGATGAGGATCGAATCGACCTCGTCGATAATGGCGAAGTTGAAGTCCCGCTGCACCATGTCGGAGAGCTGAAACTTCATGTTGTCGCGCAGATAGTCGAAGCCGAATTCGTTGTTGGTGCCGTAGGTAATGTCGGCGCCATAGGCGGCGCGGCGCTCTTCGTCGGACAGGCCATGGACGATGCAGCCGACCGAGAGGCCGAGAAAGCGGTAGATCCGGCCCATCCATTCGGCGTCGCGCCGGGCCAGGTAGTCGTTCACCGTCACCACGTGAACGCCCTCGCGGGTCAGGGCGTTGAGGTAGACCGCCAGGGTCGAGACCAGGGTCTTGCCCTCGCCGGTCTTCATCTCGGCGATCATGCCGCGGTGCAGGATGACACCGCCCATCAACTGTACATCGTAGGGACGCTCGCCCAGGGCGCGCCGGGCCGCCTCGCGGACCGTCGCGAAGGCGTCGATCAACAGGTCGTCGAGGGATTCGCCGTCCTGGTAGCGTTCGCGCAGCCAGTCGGTGCGCGCGGTCAGATCGGCGTCGCCCAGGGCGGCCACCTCCGGCTCCAACCCGTTGATTGCCTGGACAATCGGGGCCAGGCTCTTCATGTAACGTTCGTTTGCCGAGCCGAAGAAACGCTTGGCCAGGTTAGCTAACATACGCCGGACTCCAGCGAAGATGAGGGATGATCCCTAGGGATAGCCCACGCGGCGGTCCCCCCGAGGGCGGGCCCGTGCCAAGAAACGGCCGCCTGCCGTCGCCAGACAGATAGGCGCAGGGCCGGCTTGTGTCAATCACGCGGGCGGGCGGATCACCGATGCCTGGATCCGCAGCGAGGAGACTGGTTTTCCGGCGCCGGAGCCTCTATACCCAGGCCTTCGGCCGGGTCGCCGGGGCGCGAGGGAACAGATGAGGACGACAACAGGTCCGAGAAGGCAGAACGGCAGGGGCGTATTGGCCCTGACCCTTGCTTTGCTTGCGCCGGGCCTCCTGTTGGCCCCGGGCCTGACGCGCCCTGCCTCGGCTCAGGACACGGAGCCGGCGCCGGCGGTTCTCGCGGCCTCTGACGACGAGTCGGCCCTCGAGGTTGGCGAGAGGACCAAGACCAGGGAGTTTTCGCTTTTCTGGTGGCTGGACGACGACGAAGACGAGAACGACGAGGAAACCAAGGGCGAAGAGACCCAAGGCGATGGCAAAGCGGCCCAGCCGGTGACAATTCCCCTCAATTTGATCCCTCCAGAGGCTGAACCGGCGACCGTCGCCGAGCCTGCCGAGGAGGCCGCCGAGCCGGATGCAGTCGAAACTGTCGATCCGGCGACCTCCGAGACCGAGAGTGCCGACACCGAAGACCTCGATGCGGAGGAGGCAGACGATCCCGATTCGCTGATCGTCGAAAAGAATCCGACACGACGCTTCTCTCTTTTCGGCTCGGACGATGACGACGAAGATGACGAGGAGCGAGCGGAGGACGAGGCAGAGGAAACCCCCGAAACCGAGGATTCCTCGCCGTCGTTGGATAGCGCGGCACCGGATCGGCCCGAGCCGCTGGTGGCGCCTGCCGCCGCGCCGGAGATCGAGGTCCGCGAGCTGGCGGCCCCGACGATCCTGACCCCAACGCTCCAGGCGCCCTCGCCAAGCGAAACGCCGCCCGCAGCCGCCACCACGACCGCCCCAACCGTCCCGACCGCCATAGCCCCGGCGGTCACACCCAAAACCGATGACGCTGCCACGGCAAGTCAATCCGACCTGCCCGAGGCCGAGGTCCAGGGCGACAGCGAGACGGCGCCGGCCCTGCTCGCCCTCCCGGCGCCCGCGACGGCGCCCGTGAAGCCTGAGCCGCAAGCCAACCCCGGACCGCAGACCGAGACCCTGGGCGGCGCGCTGCGCGAACTGATGACGCAGAATCCCGTGGTGGCCCTGGTCGAGGGCCGGGAAATCCGCTGGGCCGACGTGATCAACTCGGCGGAGGGGCTCAAGCTGGAAAAGGACACCCAGGTCGAAGCCCTGTTCCCGGCTCTGCTCGACCGCATGATCGACCTGACCCTCATGAGCAACGCGGCGCGGCGTCAGGGCCTGGCCGCCGACGACGAGGTCCAGGCCAAGGTGCGAGCCTTCGAAGAAGAGTTGATCCGCGAGCGCTTCGTCGAGCGCGAATTGGCCAGCCGGGTGACCGAGCCGGGCATTCGCGCGCGCTATGCCAAATTGGTCGAGACCATCGGCACGCGGCCGCAACTGCGGGCCCGTCATATTCTGGTTGAGAGCGCCGAGGAGGCCTCGGCCCTGATCGCACAGCTAGAGAGCGGCGGCGACTTCGCGGCGCTCGCCGAGGCGCACTCGCGCGGCCCCTCGGCCCCACGCGGGGGCGACCTGGGCTATTTCGATCCCTCCCGCATGGTGCCCGAGTTCTCGCGCGCGGCGATGGCCCTGCAGCCTGGTGAGTACAGCCGCGCGCCGGTCAAGAGCCCCTTCGGCTGGCACGTGATCGAGCTTCTCGACAAGCGCTACAGCGGCGTTCCGCCCTACGAAGAGATGCGCGAGGCGCTCCAAGAGCAGATGACCCAGGAGGCCATGGACATGGTGCTCAGCGATCTGCGTGCCCGCTCCGCCATCGAAGTCTTCCCGAAGGGGCCGGACGCCGATACCACGGCCCAGCAGTAACGCTTTCCAGGCCTCGGCCAACGAAATTTTGAGCGGCCCCGGGCTTGTTTCCGTTTGTCTGCCATGCGACATGCTGGCGCGACCGGGTCGCGCCGGGGATTGAGCCTGATGGACAGGCCGCGCGCGCAGGCGACCCGAACGAGGAGAATCGACTTATGAAATCGCTGTGCAAGCTGCCGGTTCTGATTTTCGCGCTCACGCTTTTCGCCCAGCCGCACGCGGTCATGGCGCAGGACAGCGGTGCCAGCGAGGCGGATCCCGTCGTCGCCCAGATCAACGGCGTGCCCCTGCTGCAGTCCGAGGTCAAGGACGCGATCGGCAATTTGCCGCCCCAGTATCAGGCCAACCTCGAGAGCGTTCTGCCGACACTGATCGAGCGGCTGATCGACTTTCGTCTCATGTCGGACGCCGGCCGGGCGCAAGGGCTGGCCACGGACGAGGAGGTTCTGGCACGGCTGGCGAAGCTCGAGTCGGCGGTTATTCGCGACGTCTATCTGGAGCGCCACCTCGAGGTGGCGGTGACCGACGAGAAGCTTCGTGCCCTATATGACGAGCAGCAGGCCGCCCGCGGCACCCCCGAAGAGGTGAGCGCGCGCCATATCCTGGTGGCGACCGAAGAGGAGGCCCAGGCGGTGGTCACCGAACTGGATGCGGGCGCGGACTTCGCCGAACTGGCCAAGGAACGCTCCACCGGCCCCTCCGGCCCGCAGGGCGGCGATCTCGGTTTCTTCGCCGCCGAACAGATGGTGCCGCCCTTCTCGGAAGCGGCCTTCGCGCTGCAGCCCGGCGAATACACCAAGGCGCCGGTACAGACCCGCTTTGGGTTCCACGTCATCCTGGTCGAGCAGCGCCGCGCCGTCGAGCCGCCGAGCTTCGAGGCCGAGAAACCAGCTCTGGGCGACCAGTTGAGAGACGACGCGGTCAAGGCCATGGTCGACTCGCTGCGCGAAAAGGCCACGGTGGAAATGGTCAAGGTCCCATTGGCCGCCGACTTGCAGTCGGAATAGGATAGGCTGGGCGCGGCCTTGAGGCCGGCCCCGGTTCGTCGCAAGGAGACTTCCCCATGGCGCTGCCCCGCTCGCCCTTGGCACCCAAGGCCTTCCCCGCCATGCCGGCGGTCGAGGGTGTCCGCCTTGCCGCGCGCGCCTGCGGCGTCAAGTACAAGGGCCGGGCCGACGTCTGCCTGATGGTTTTCGATCCCGGGACCACGATCGCCGGCGTCCTGACCCGCTCTCGGACCGCCTCGGCGCCGGTCGACTGGTGCCGCAAGGCGCTGAAAAAGGGCCGGGCCCGGGCCATTATCGTCAACGCCGGCAATGCCAACGCCTTCACCGGGCGAAGCGGCCGGGACTCGGTGGAGCGTGTCGTGGGACAGGTGGCGGCGCGGGTCGGCTGTCCGACAGGCGAGGTCTTCATGGCCTCGACCGGTGTGATTGGCGAGCCGCTGCCCGATCAACGCATCACCAAGGCGCTGGACAAGCTGGCGGGATCGATCAAGGGGTCAGCCTGGCCCGCTGCCGCCAAGGCGATCATGACCACCGACACCTTTCCCAAGGGATCGAGCTGCAGCGCGGTCATCGGCAAGACCGAGGTCACCCTGAACGGTATCGCCAAGGGCTCGGGCATGATCGCGCCGGACATGGCGACCATGCTGTCCTTCGTGGTGACCGATGCGAAGCTGCCCGCGGCGCTGCTCGACCGGTTGCTGCGCGAGGCCGCGGACCGCTCCTTCAACTGCATCACCGTGGATGGCGATACCTCGACCAGCGACACCCTCTTGCTGGCGGCGACCGGCGCCGCCCGGCACCCGCGGGTCGGGCCCGCGACCAAGTTGGGCGACCCGCTGCTGGCCGATTTCCGCCGGGCCCTGGGCGAACTGCTGGTCGATCTGGCCCATCAGGTGGTGCGCGACGGCGAGGGCGCCGGCAAGTTCATTGCGATCAAGGTCGGTGGCGCGGCCTCGGCCGGCGCCGCGCGGCGCATTGGGCTGGCCATCGCCAACTCGCCGCTGGTCAAGACCGCCATCGCCGGCGAGGACGCCAACTGGGGCCGCATCGTGATGGCCGTCGGCAAGGCCGGCGAGAAGGCCGACCGCGACCGTCTGTCCATTGCCATAGGCGGGACCCAGGTCGCCGACCAGGGTTGGGTCGTGGAGGGCTATGACGAGGCCCCGGTGGCGGCCCACATGAAGGGCCGCGAGATCGAGATCGAGATCGATGTCGGGGTCGGCCGCGGCAAGGCGACGGTCTGGACCTGCGACCTGACCCACGGCTACATCTCGATCAATGCCGACTATCGAAGCTGACTCCCAGCCGCTCGCCGGCGATGGCTGCTGGCGCGACGATCCGCGCGCGGGCGATGCCCTGCCCCTGGTTCTGGTGGCGGCCGCGGCGCTGATCGATGTCGACGGCCGGGTGCTGCTGGCCCAGCGCCCGCCGGGCAAGGCCATGGCGGGCCTGTGGGAGTTTCCCGGCGGCAAGGTGAAGCCCGGCGAGAGTCCCGAAGCCGCCCTGATCCGCGAGCTGGAGGAGGAACTGGGCATCGACACCCGGGAGAGCTGCCTCGCGCCCTTCGCCTTTGCCTCCCACGGCTACGCCGACTTCCAGCTTTTGATGCCGCTTTTCCTCTGCCGGATCTGGCGCGGCCGGCTCACGGCGCGCGAGGGCCAGGCGTTGGCCTGGGTCCGCCCCGCCCGGCTCGGCGACTATCCCATGCCGCCGGCCGATGTGCCCCTGGTGGCGCTGCTGCGGGACCTGCTCTAGCGGCCAGCCAGGGCGCGGGCGACGAAATCGAGACGGTCCTGGCCGTAGAAGTTCTCCTCGTCGACGAAATAGGTCGGCGCGCCGATGACGCCGCGGATGATCGCCTCGCTGCAGTTGCGCGCCAACTCGGCCTGAACCGGCGCGCTGAGCGCCTCCTCGATCAGGGCCGCGGGGGCCTGGTAGTTCGCCTCGGTGCAGAGGCTGGCGACCACCTCCTTGTCGGCGATGTCGCGGTCGTGGCGCCACAGCGCCTCCAGCACCAGAAAACTCAGGCGGTCGAGGTCGCCCGGCTCGCCGCGCGCCACGGCCCGCTGGCCGGCGATCACGATACCCGAGGGCAGCTCCACCGGCCCCATGTGATGGATCGGCTCGCGCAGCAGGGGGATGCCCAGGTGGTCGGCGGTGCGCAGGGCGTCGCGCATGGCATAGCCGCGCAGCATGGTGGGGCGCTGGTCGAAGGGCAGCCCGCCGATCGCCGGCATGGTCTCGGACAGGAGGATCGGGCGGTGAACCAGGCGGCGACCGTGCTCGGCGGCCAGCGCCGCGATCCGTGCCGCCCCCAGGTAGGTGAAGTTGGAGCGTGTCGAATAGTAGTAGTCGATGGTCTTTTCAGAATTGCTCACGAGCGGCCTCTCTGGTCGGTGGGATTTGCGGGGTGACTATCACGTTGGGCCGGCCTTGTCGCCGGCGGGGCGCTCATCGCTGTCCAGGGCGTCCGCCAGCCGGGCGGTGGCGCTGCCCGGCCGGAGTGGGCGCGGCTGGCTGGCCGCCGGGGCCCAGCCCGTCAGATAGAGAATTTCGAAGGTGGCGGTCAATCGCCCGTCGGGTCGGGCGAAGCGTTCCCGGTAGATCTCCAGGGCCCTGAACAGCGTCGCACGGCGCAGCCCGCCCGGCCGCCGAGCGATCAAGGGGTTGGTCGCGCCCATGCCGCGCAGGTCGGCGAGCAGCCTCAAGGGGTCGCCATAGTCCACGGTGATGCGGTCGCGGTCGGCCACCGGCAGGGCAAAGCCGGCCCGTTGGAGCAGGGCGCCGGCATCGCGCAGGTCGGCGAATGGCGCCACCCGGGGGCTGGCGCCGCCCTCCAGTTCCAGTTCCGCCCCGGTCATGGCTTCGCGCAGCTCGTGCAGCGATTCGCCGCCGACCAAGGCGGCGAGCAACAGGCCGTCGGGCCGCAGCAGCCGGTTGATCTGCAGCAGGCAGCCGGGCAGGTCGTTGACCCACTGCAGCGCGAGAGGCGAGACCACAAGATCGAAGGCGCCGGCGGCAAAGGGCAGGGCTTCCTCGTCGGCGACCAGCGCCGGGCGGCCCTGGGCGGCCGCCAAGGCCGCCATGGCCGGCGATAGATCGCACTGAACCAGGACCTGGAGCCGCCCGGCCTGGCGCAGGATCGCCGGCAGCAGGCCGTCGTGACAGCCCAGCACCAGACCCTGGGAAAAGTCTCGGCGCACGTCGCGCAAGCGGTCGGCGAGCCGCTCGCCAACCTCCCGGACCAGAAAATCATGGGCGCCAAATCCCGCCGCCGCGCGGTCCCGACGGCGGCGCAGCAGGCGGCGGTCGAAGATCTGGGGCCCGGAGGATGGGGGGGGTTGGTTCATGGCCGGCACTATGCCGCGCCGATCGGAAAACTGCCAAGGGGAACTGCCAGTCCCCGAGGCCAATCCCCGAGGCCAATCCCCGACGCCAATCCCTGCCGCCAGTCCCTGCCGCCAGTCCCCGTGATCAGTCCCTGGCGCGCACGTTGACAGTCCTGCCCAGCAAGCCTTGACTGGAGTCATGAAGCAGACAGCGACAGCGGTTTCCCGGCTCGCCGGCGGCACACGCCGGCTTCTGAACGGACTGCTGCCGCCGCTGTGCCTGGCCTGCGACCGGCTGCTCACCACCAGCGGCCTGCTCTGCGCCGACTGTTGGAGCCGGGTCGATTTCATCGCTCCGCCGCTGTGCCGGATCTGCGGCTATCCCTTTGCCTACGACACGGCATCGCCGGGTCAGGCGGGCGGCGTCGCCGTGGACCTGCTTTGCGGGGCCTGCCTGCGCGAGACGCCGGCCTTCGACCGCGCCCGCGCGGTCATGCGCTACGACGATTTGAGCCGCCGTCTGCTGCTGTCCTTCAAGCACGGCGACCGCCTCGAGTCGGTTCCGGCTTTTGCCCACTGGATGGCGCGGGCCGGGCACGAGCAGCTCGACGCCTGCGATCTCGTCACCGTGGTGCCGTTGCATTGGACCCGCCTCTTCGCCCGGCGCTACAACCAGGCCGCCCTGCTCGGCCGCGGCCTGGTCAAGCAGCGGCCCGGCCTGACCTTTCTGCCGGATCTGTTGTTGCGCACCCGGCGCACGCCCTCCCAGGGGCGGCTCGGGCGGACCGCGCGCCAGCGTAACGTCGCCGGTGCCTTCCGGGTCAATCCCAGGCGCGGGGGGGCCGTGGTCGGGCAACGGGTTCTGCTGATCGACGATGTCATGACCACCGGCGCCACGGTCGAGGCCTGCTGCAAGGCCCTGCGCAAGGCCGGCGCCGAAACGGTCGAGGTGCTGGTCCTGGCGCGGGTGGTGCGCGGCGAGGTCTAAAGCGCCATCACCTGCAAGTGATCTGGATTTTGTGCGAGAAAGCGCTATCTATAGCAGCAGGCATTGCCATAGACCCCTGAACCAATGGGCGGGGGACCACCGATAACAGGGGGCGCGGCGCTGGATCATGGCTGAAATCGACATCTACACGTCAATGCTCTGTGGCTTTTGCCACCAGGCCAAGAAGCTGCTGAAGCAAAAGGGTGCGGAATTCAACGAAATCGACGTGATGTTGAGCCCGGGCAAGCGTCAGGAGATGATGCAGCGCAGCGGCGGGCGCCGCAGCGTGCCGCAGATCTTCATCGGCGATCAGCACATCGGCGGCTGCGACGAACTCTATGCCCTGGAGGCGGAACGCAAGCTGGACCCCCTCCTGAAAGCCTAGCGCGGGAATGTCGGACAGCTTCACCGCGGCCTGCGTTCAGCTCAATTCGGGGCCCGACCCGGCCGACAACATCGCGACCGTCGAGGCCTTCATCCGCGAGGCGGCGGGCCGGGGCGCGTCACTGATCATGACGCCGGAGACGACCGACCTGGTCCAGCCGGATCGCGAAAAACTCATGGCAACCGTGCGTCCGGAAGACAGCCACCGGGGTGTCGCCCGCTTTCCGGTCCTGGCGCGCGAGCTATCGGTCTGGCTGGTGGTGGGATCCTTCCTGATCCTCGGCGACGATGGCCAGCCGGTGAACCGGTCCTTCCTGATCGGTCCCGACGGCGCGATCCTGGCCCGCTACGACAAGATCCACATGTTCGACGTCACCATCCCCGACGGCCAGAGCTACCGCGAGTCCGAGCGCTTCACGCCCGGGGCGCGAAGCTGTCTGGCGGCCCTGCCCTGGGGCGCCATCGGGCTGACGATTTGCTATGACATGCGCTTCCCGGCGCTCTACCGCGATCTCGCCGGTGCCGGGGCGCTTTATCTCACCGCGCCCTCGGCCTTCACCCGCTTTACCGGCGAGGCCCATTGGCATGCCCTGCTGCGGGCCCGGGCGATCGAGACCGGCTCTTACGTCTTCGCCCCGGCGCAGTGCGGCGACCACGAGGGCGGACGCAAGACCTACGGCCATTCGCTCATGGTTTCGCCCTGGGGCGAAGTGCTGGCCGATGGCGGCGAGGAACCTGGCGTGATTCTGGCCGAGATCGATCCGGCGGCGGCGCTGGCGGCGCGCCGCGCCATCCCGGCGCTCACGGGCGGGCGCGACTTCAGTCTTCGGACAGCTTAACGGCGCAGATCCGTTGCAGCGCGGCAGGCCGCGGCTCGGTGACGTCCATGTCTTCGTAGGCGATCACCCGCAGCCGGCCCTCGACCGCGCGCAGCAGTTCGCCGGGTTGCAGGAGAAAGTCGGGGTTCGAGGGCCGGCCGTAGCGCAGGTTGTCGATGCTGAAGGTCTCGTAGATCAGGACCCCGCGGGGCGCGAGAAAATCCGGCAGGCGGGTCAAGAGAGGCCGGTACAGGTAGTTGGCGACCACGATACCGGCAAATCTGTTGCCCTCGAAGGGCAGGGGCGAGCCGTCTTCCAGATCCGCTTCAACCGCGACGAGTCGCGAGGCCAGATCGCCGAGACCCTCCAGGTCGCGGTCGACCGCTGTGACCGAATGACCCAGGTCGCAGAGGTGGCGGCTGTGCCGTCCCCTGCCGCAGGCCAGGTCCAGCACCGGGCCGCCGGTTGCGATCCGCCCCGCAAATCGGGTCACCCAGGGCGAAGGATCGCGCGATGTGTGTTGGCGGCGGGTCTCATGGGGCGCGGCAGGGGGCGGCGGAATGGGCAGGGGACTGTGCTCCGGTCTGTGCCAGGATTGCAGGCGTCTTGACTCTTTATGCTAGACAAGCTGCAACAGCTCTGGATAAAGGTCAACGCGAACAAGGATTTGGCCTCATGATTGTTTTCGATCTCCGCTGCGTCAAAGAGCACCTCTTCGAGGCTTGGTTCCGCGACAGCGCCAGCTATGAGGAGCAGCGCTGCGCCGAAGCGGTCTTCTGTCCGGTCTGCGGCTCGACCGAGATCGAAAAAGCTCTGATGGCGCCGAACCTGGCCGGTGCCAAAAAGAAGGGCGAGGCCCCGGCAATCCCAGGACCGGCCAAGATGGCCATGGAAGGCGCAAAGACGGCGGAGGTGCGTCAGGCCCTGCGCGCGCTGCGCAAGGTTGTCGAAGAGAATTGCGACAATGTGGGTCCAGGCTTCGCCGAGGAAGCGCGCAAGATTCACTATGGCGAGGCCGACCCCCGGGGCATCTACGGCGAGACCACCGGAGAGGAAGCCCGCGATCTGGTCGAAGAGGGCATCGAGGTCAAGAGTATCCCTTGGATCCCCAAGGAGGATTCCTGACCGACCGGCGCCGGAATGGAATGATCGGCACCGGTACGACCGGCCTCAGGGCGCCTTGCGCGCCGCCAGCAGGTAGTTGACGTCCAGGTCGCGCGGGTCGAGGCGCCAGGAATCGTCGATCGGATTGTGGCGCAGGCCCGTGAGGGCGACGATCTCCAGGCCGTTGGCCCGCAGGTGCCGGGCGATTTCCGAGGGCTTTTGAAATCGGCGCCAGTCATGGGTGCCGCGTGGCAGCCAGCGCAGCAGGTACTCGGCACCGACCACGGCCATGGCAAAGGCCTTGGCCGTGCGGTTGAGGGTCGAGAGGACCATCAGGCCGCCGGGACGGAGCAGTTGGCAGGAAGCCGCGAGAAAGCTCGCGACATCGGCCACATGCTCGACCACCTCCATGTTGACGATCAGGTCGAAGCGCGGCGCCTCCTCGGCCAGCTCTTCGGCGCTCGCCACCCGGTAGCGGACCGCGAGCCCGCCTTCGGCGGCATGCTGGGCGGCAATGCTGATATTGCGCTCCGAGGCGTCGATTCCCAGGACCTCCGCGCCGAGCCGGGTCAGAGGCTCGCAGAGCAGGCCGCCGCCGCAGCCGATATCGAGGACGGACAGACCCTGCAAGGGGGTGAGGCTGTCGGCCTCGCCGCCGAAAAGGTCGGTCGCCTGGTCGCGAACGAAGCGCAGCCGGGCCGGATTGAGCCGGTGCAGAGGGCGGAACTCGCCCGCCGGATCCCACCACCGCTCGGCCAGAGCAGAGAACTTTTCGATTTCCTCCGGGTCGATCGATTTTGCGGTTTCCGACATGGTCCTGTCCGCTTTGGAAGGGCGGCGGCACGGACTTGTCCGCGCGCGTTGGCCAGAGTATGGATAGCCGCCGCCGCGCGAGCAACAGCCTTCGTCCGGCGGGTTCTGTTCAGGGTGGGGTCGGCATGATTTTAGGGCAGTCGGTGGCGTAACCATGTCTTGCATCGTGATGAAATTCGGCGGCACCTCGGTCGCCGACCTGGAACGCATTCGAGCCGCCGCGCGACGGGTCAAGGGCGAGGTCGAGGCCGGTCATTCGGTGACGGTGCTGGTCTCCGCCATGGCCGGGGTGACCGACCAGTTGGTCGAGACCGTCGCCCAGACTGCCGGACCCGGCGATGGGACCCCCGATCCCCAGGAGTACGACGCCGTCGTCTCCTCCGGCGAGCAGGTGACCTCGGGCCTGATGGCGCTGGTCTTGCAGCAGATGGGCGTCAAGGCGCGGTCCTGGCAGGGCTGGCAACTGCCGATGCGAACCGACAAGACCCACGGCTCGGCCCGCATCGAGGAGATCGATACCACCGAACTGCGTCGCGGCCTGGAGACGGGCGTGGTCGCCGTCATCGCCGGTTTTCAGGGCCTCTCGCCCGAGGGCCGGATCACCACGCTGGGGCGGGGCGGCACCGATACCTCGGCTGTCGCCCTGGCCGCCGCGCTGGAGGCCGACCGCTGCGACATCTACACCGATGTGGAGGGTGTCTTCACCGCCGACCCGCGTATTGTCGCCAAGGCGCGAAAGATGGACCGCATCACCTACGAAGAGATGCTGGAGATGGCCTCGCAAGGGGCCAAGGTCCTGCAGACCCGCTCGGTGGAGATGGCGATGAAGCGCGGCGTGCCCCTGCGGGTGCTGTCCGCCTTCGAAGACAAACCTGGCACAGACATCGTGGACGAGGACGAAATCGTGGAACAGGCCATAGTGAGCGGGATCGCCTACAGCCGGGACGAGGCGAAGATCACGATCCTCGACATCGCGGATCAACCGGGTGTCGCGGCGCAGATCTTCGGTCCCCTGTCCGAGGCGGCGGTCAACGTGGACATGATCGTGCAGAGCGCCTCCAGCACGACGCTGCGCACCGACATGACCTTTACCGTCGGGGTGTCGGACCTGCAGCGGGCCGTTGCCCTGCTGCAAAGCCTGAAGGAGCAGATCGGCTACCGCGACCTGCAGTTCGACAACAATGTCGCGAAGGTTTCCGTGATCGGCGTGGGCATGCGCAGTCACGCCGGGGTTGCCCAGTCGATGTTCAAGGCGCTGGCCGATCGCGGCATCAACATCCAGGTGATCTCGACCTCGGAGATCAAGGTTTCGGTGCTGATCGCCGAAGAGTATACCGAACTGGCCCTGCGCAGTCTGCACACGGCCTATGGTCTTGACGATCTTTGATGGATGTCGGCGACATAATTCCACAAAATTCGACTGGCGTTGGGGACGCTCCCGGCGACCGGATATTGGCTGCTATCTCGCCGAGGCCATTGAAATCCGGGTGGTGGAGACCGGGAGCCGGTTGGACAATAGTCACGGGTTTCGCAATTTGTTAAGCTTAACGCGATAGCACAGGGTCGGAGGCCGACATGGGTCTCCAGCGGATTCCATGGGGCATCGGGCCGTCGCCGAGACCCCGCGACAGCGGCGAGGCGCAAGAGTGCTGAGAGCGCAGAAGAAACAGTCGTCATCACCACTCGATCATGGCGACGGGCCGTCGATCTTCGAGGACAACGTCGGCCGCAGATTGCGCCGGTCGCGTGAGAGCTATGGTCAGGACCTGCGGCGCGTGGCCGAGGCGCTGCGCATCCGCTATGTCTACCTCGATGCCATCGAAAAGGGCCATCATGACCGCATGCCGGGCGCCGCCTATGCGGTCGGTTTCGTTCGCAGCTACGCCGAGTTCCTCGGCATGGACGGCGAGGAGATCGTCAATCAGTACAAACGCGAGATTTCGGGCGTCGGTCATGACCAGAACCTGCATTTCCCGACGCCTTCGCCCGAAAGCAAGGTGCCGGGCGGTGCGGTTTTTCTGATCTGCGCTCTGATCGGGCTGCTCGCCTACGGGACCTGGTACTACCTGTCTTCGCGTGAAGCCAGCGTCGTCGACCTGATCCCGGCCCTGCCGGATCGTCTGCAGGCCCTGGTCAGCGAAGACGCTCCCGGCGACACGACCGCGGCAGATCCCGCGGCCGAGAGCTCTGAGCCTGACGGCGCGACACCGGTCGAGACGACCTCACCGGAGAACGGGGTCGTGACAGCGGCCCCCGACGGGACAGCCCCCGACGGGACAGCCCCCGACGAGACGGCCCCCGACGAGACGGCCCGGGATGACACGGCCTGGGATGACACGGTGCAGCCCGAAGCTGAACTTTCGACCGGTGTATTGCCGTCGGCCACGGGGTCGGAGGTGCCTTCGGCCCCTTCGGACAGCGACCCGGCGCCATTGTCGGACAGCGATCCCGTGCAAACCGCCGCGGCACCCGAGCAGGCGACGCCACTGGAGTTCGACGCGACCGCGTTGCCCGATGCGCCGCCCCCGCCGCCGGTCCTCTCGGCGGCGCCTGAAGCCGGGGAGCCCGGGGCCGCCAGCCCGGCGATCGCCACGGGAACCGCGACCGGGGTGACCCTCGGGAATGTGACCGAGGTGCTCGACCTTACGTCTCCCTCTGCCACCGAGGAGTCCGCCATCCCCGGCATTCCAGAGACTGCCTCGCCGCAGACCCTGGCGGCGCTCGGCCCCGACCAGACCCAGGGCGAACTCTTTGGCGCCGAAAACAGCGATGCCAGGGTGGTGCTCAAGGCGACCATGGACTGTTGGGTCCAGGTACGCGATCCCCAGGGCGTGTTGCTGCTGACCCAGGTCTTGCGGCCGGGCGATCGGTATTTGGTGCCCGATCAACCGGGCCTCACCTTGATGATGGGTAACGCAGGCGGCCTCGAGATCATCGTCGAGAACGTCGTGCTGCCGCCCTTCGGGCCGGTCGGTGCGGTCCGCAGGGACATTGTCCTGGATCCTCAGGCCCTGATCGCACAGGCCGCCGGTCTGTAGTTTCGTCGCGGTCGCGACGGTGGCGCCGACGCTTGCAGTTTCGGCGCCAAGGGAGCAATTTAGGTGCCGTTCAGCACCCCAGGCGGCGCCACCCCTGACACCGGCGACCGAAGTCACCGCCCGAGAGCGATCGCGAGACCTAGTCCATGAGCATCAGACCCTACCGCGATATCCAACGCCGCAAGTCGCGCCAGATCCATGTCGGCAAGGTGCCTGTGGGCGGCGATGCGCCGATCACCGTGCAGTCCATGACCAACACCCTGACCAGCGACGCGGCGGCGACCATCGGCCAGGTTCGCGAACTGGAGGTGGCCGGGGCCGACATCGTGCGGGTTTCCTGCCCCGATGAAGAGTCGACGGTGGCACTGAAGGAAATCGTCGCCGAGGTCACGGTGCCGATCGTGGCGGACATCCATTTTCACTACAAGCGTGCCATCGAGGCGGCCGAGGCGGGCGCGGCCTGCCTGCGCATCAATCCCGGCAACATCGGCTCGGTCGAACGGGTGCGCGAAGTCATCAAGGCGGCCAAGGACCACGGCTGCTCCATGCGCATCGGCGTCAACGCCGGTTCGCTGGAGCGCGATCTGTTGGAGAAGTACGGCGAGCCCTGTCCCGAGGCGATGGTCGAGTCGGCGCTCAATCACATTCGCATCCTGGAAGACAACGACTTCACCGAATTCAAGATCTCCTGCAAGGCCTCGGACGTATTCCTGGCGGCCGCGGCCTATCACGGCCTGGCCGAGGTTTGCGATTACCCGATCCACCTTGGTGTCACCGAGGCGGGCGGCCTGCGCTCTGGCACTATCAAATCCTCGGTCGGCATGGGCGCGCTGCTCTGGGCCGGCATCGGCGATACCATCAGGGTTTCGCTCTCGGCCGACCCGGTCGAGGAGATCAAGGTCGGCTTCGACATGCTCAAGGCCCTCGGCCTGCGTCATCGCGGGGTCAACGTGATCTCCTGTCCCTCCTGCGCGCGCCAGCAGTTCCAGGTGATCAAGACGGTCGAGCTCTTGGAGCAGCGATTGGCGCACATCACCACGCCGATGTCGGTCTCGGTCATCGGCTGCGTGGTCAACGGGCCCGGCGAGGCAACCATGACGGACATTGGCCTGACCGGTGGCGGGCGTGGAACGCACCAGATCTATGTCAACGGTCTGCCCGATCACCGCCTGAAGGATACCGACATCGTCGATCATCTGGTCGGCATGATCCAAAAGAAGGCCGAGCAGATCGAGGCCGAAATGGCGCTCGCCGAGGAGGCCGCGGAACAGCCGCTTCTGGCATCCGGTCAACATTCCTAGCTAACGAGCGGAGGGCCCTTCGTGCCAGTCCTGCAGCCGGTTCGCGGCACCCATGATCTGTTGCCCGACGAGATGCGCCGGCACCGCCAGGTTCTGGACTGCGCGCGCGATATCGCCGAGCGCTACGGCTACGATTTCATGGCGACGCCGATTTTCGAGTTTACCGACGTCTTCAAGCGCACCCTGGGCGATGCCAGCGACGTGGTCACCAAGGAGATGTACACCTTCGAGACCAAGAGCGGCGAGGAGATCACCCTTCGTCCCGAGAACACGGCCAGTGTCATGCGCGCCATGCTGTCGGGCGGGCTCGGGCAGTCGCTGCCGCTGAAGTACTTCTATGGCGGGCCGATGTTTCGCCACGAACGTCCGCAGAAGGGGCGCTATCGGCAGTTTCATCAGTTCGGGGTCGAACTGATCGGGGTGCCGCAGCCGCTCGGCGACATCGAGATCATCGCCCTGGGCGCGCGCATCCTGGACGCGCTCGATCTGGTCGGCGAGATCGAACTGGAGCTGAACACCCTGGGCGACGTCGAGAGCCGGCGGGCCTACCGCGATGCCCTGGTGGCCTACTTCAGCGATCGGATCGAGGGCTTGTCCGAAGAGAGCCGCGATCGCCTGACCCGCAATCCTCTGCGTATTCTCGATTCCAAGGACAAGGGCGATCAGGCGCTGGTTGCCGACGCGCCAGCTTTCGATGCTTATCTGAATCAGGCCAGCCAGGACTTCTTCGGCGCGGTTTGCGATGGCCTGGGCGAGCTGGGGATCGCCTACCGTCTCAATCCGCATCTGGTGCGCGGCCTCGATTACTATGGCCACACCGCCTTCGAGTTCGTGTCGGCCAGTCTCGGCGCCCAGGGCACGGTCATGGGCGGCGGTCGCTACGACGGCCTGTGCGAACTCATGGGCGGCGCGCCGACGGCCGGGGTTGGCTGGGCGGCTGGGGTCGAACGGCTCGCCATGCTGCTGGGCGACGGGCCGACGGCGCGGCGCCCCTTGAGCGTGGTGCCGCTCGGTGCCGCGGCCGAGAAAGCGGCGCTGGGCCTGACCGAAGACTTGCGGGCCGCGGGACATCGCGTCGAGCTGGGGTTCAGCGGCAACATGAAAAAACGTCTCCAGCGGGCCAACAAAGCGGCGGCGCGGGCTGCCTTGTTGTTGGGAGATGACGAGCTTTCGGCGGGCGAGGTGACCCTGCGGGATCTGGACAGCGGCGACCAGCGCCGTATCGCCCGGGCCGATCTCGTGGCGGAGCTGCAACCCTTCTTGTGATGGAGTCGCCATGGCGGGTCTCGCGCGCGATCTTCTGTCCCGCCTGCTCTGGGTAGGCGGACCCAGCCGCGGTCTCGCCGACGGTGGAGATCCGGCCGGTCTGCTGGCGGACCTGGCGGCAATCCAGCCGCGCGAGGCCATGGTCCTGGCCACGGGTGGGCAGATCGCATTCCTCCTTGCGCCGGACCGCGAGTTGGGTCTGGTGGAATCCCTATTGAGTCTCATGGCGCGAGCCAGCGGCACCGATCCGGCCAGCGCCGCGCGCGACTGTCAGGTGCTGGAGGGCGAGGCGGCGCTGGCCCAGCTCTTCGCGACCGCCGCCGGGTTCGAGGTGGGACCGCAAGACGACGCGGGCCGGGTGACCGGCTCGGACCTCGAGAGGGTCCGGCTATGCGGCCGTCTGGCGGAAGAAAGGGCGATGATCGGGCCCCACCTGAAGGGTGCCCTCGATGCCGCCCTCGACGCCGCCGAGGGACTTGCCGCGGCGGGGCTGCTGCCCGATCCGTCGCACTCGCTGGCAACGGTGGCGCTCGACGAGGCACGGCGTCTTCACGGCGACCTGGCGGGTTGCCGGGCCCTGCTCGTCGGCCTCGGCGATCTGAGCGATGTCTTCGCCCGGGCGTTGCGCGAAGCAGGGGTCAGCGCGCTCAGCGTTTGTCATCGCTCGCAGGATCGCGCCCAAGCCTTCGCCGCCCGCTTCACCTGTCACTACCAATCCTGGGAGCGCCTGCCCGACGCGCTGGCCGAGGCCGACATTCTGGTGAGCGATCTCGGCGACGGCCGGGTGGCGATCACCCGCGATCTGCTGGTTGCCGCCTTGAAGGCGCGCCGGCGCCGTCCCATGTTCCTGATCGATCTCGGCCTGCCGCCCGATGTCGAGGCGGCGGCCGAAGACCTGAGCGATGCCTTTCGCTACACGCTGGACGATCTGGAGCGACTCGCTCTGGACGGCGACATAGCCGTGGAGACGACGCCGCAGGCGGCGCTGCGTTATCTCGACGATGCCCGTGCGCGCTTCTGGGCCAAGACCCAGATCGAGGACGGGAAATCGGGGCTGGAAGCCCGCTTGACGGCCCACCTCGAGGCGCTGCGGCAAACAGTCCATGGCGATCTTGGGCCGGCCGGAGAGGATGCCACACTCGAGTTTCAACGCCGCCTGCTGGCAGGTCTCGAAGATCTCGCGGCGCTTTTCCGGGCGGCTGACAAAAAAGGACGGGACGACCGGTGAATCTTGACGCCAAGCTCGACAGTATTTGCCGTCGCTTCGAGGAGGTGCGCGACCTGATCGCCACTCATCCGGAGCCCGGCTCAGCGGACTATACCGGCAAGCTGCGCGAGCTATCCGACCTGACTCCGGTGGTCGAGACAATCGAGACGCTGCAAGCCGCCCAGGCGGAACTGCGCGACGCCGAGGCGCTGCGCGAGGAGGGCGATGCCGACCTTCGCGATCTGGCCGAAGAGGAAATCGAACGGCTGCAGGCCGATCTCCCGGCGTTGGAGCGCCGCGTGCGGCTGCTGCTGTTGCCCAAGGACGAGGCTGACGAACGCAACGCCATCCTCGAGGTTCGCGCCGGAACCGGTGGCGATGAGGCTGGGCTCTTTGCCGCCGAGCTTCTAGCCATGTATCAGCGCTATGCCGCCCTGCAGAAATGGCGTTTCGAGGTGATCGACTATGCCGACACGTCGGTCGGCGGCTGCAAGGACGCCAGCGTGTCGATCAGCGGCAAGGGGGTCTTCGCCCGTCTGAAGTTCGAGTCCGGCGTGCACCGGGTGCAGCGCGTTCCGGTCACCGAATCCGGCGGCCGAATTCACACCTCCGCGGCAACCGTCGCGGTCCTGCCCGAGGCCGAGGAGGTCGACGTGAAGGTCGAGGAGAAGGATCTGCGGATCGACACCTATCGCTCCCAGGGCGCCGGCGGCCAGCACGTCAACACCACCGACAGCGCGGTGCGTATCACCCATCTGCCCAGCGGCATCGTGGTGCAGTGCCAGGACGAGAAGTCGCAACACAAGAACCGGGCCAAGGCGATGAAGGTGCTGTTGGCGCGGCTCTACGATCTCGAGCGGCAGCAACGCGACGACGAGCGCGCGCAATCGCGGCGCAGCCAGGTCGGCAGCGGGGACCGGTCGGAGAAGATCCGGACCTACAACTTCCCGCAAAGCCGGGTGACCGATCATCGGATCAATCTGACACTTCACAAACTGGACCGGGTGCTGTCCGGCGAGGCGCTGGACGAGGTGATCGATCCGCTGATCGCCCACCATCAGGCCGAACTGCTGGGCGAAGTCGCGTGATACTCCGCGACTGCCTGGCCGTCGCGGCAAAGCGCCTGGCGGCGGCCGGTATCGAGGCGCCGATGCGCGAGGCGCGTCTCCTGGCCGCCCATGCTCTCAAGGTCGATCCGGTCGCCCTTGTCACGGGCCGCGACGACGATCCGGGCGCCGCCGCGCGCAGCGCCATCGAGGGCCTGGTGGCGCGTCGGGCGGGGCGCGAGCCGCTCTCGCGGATCCTGGGCGAGCGGGAGTTCTGGTCGCTGTCCTTCGCCATCGGCCCGGCGGTTCTCGATCCCCGTTCCGACAGTGAAACCCTGATCGAGGCGCTGCTGCGTCATCGGCCCGATCGCCATGAGCCCCTGCGCCTGCTGGATCTCGGGACCGGCAGCGGCTGTCTCCTTTTGACGGCCCTGTCGCTCTATCCGAAGGCCTGGGGCCTGGCGGTGGATCTTTCGGGCGCGGCTCTGAGAGTGGCGCGGGACAATGCGCGGGCGCTGGGGCTGACGTCGCGGGTCGGTTTTTGCCAAGGCGACTGGGCATCGGCGCTGGCCGGCGGCTGGGATCTGGTGCTTTGCAATCCACCCTACATCGTCGGGTCAGAGATCGACAGGCTGGCACCGGAGGTTCGCTGCCACGATCCCCGTGAGGCCCTGGATGGCGGCCGCGATGGGCTCGCGGCCTATGGCCGGCTGGTCCCTCAGGTCGCGGATCGCCTCGCGCCGGGCGGTCTCCTGCTGCTTGAGCTGGGAATGGGCCAGGACCGGGCCGTCGGCACACTGCTGGCCGAGGAGGGACTGATCCTGGGCGAGGCCGCACGCGATCTGGCAGGGCGGGTCCGCTGTCTGGTGGCGACGCGGCCCGACCGTGAGAAAGCGAGCCCTGCCGGGGGGTGGAAAAAAAGGGTTGGAACTGCGGCCAATCCCCTCTAGTTTGGCGTGATCGGGAACGGGGGATAGCAGAGTTTTCCTCGACGGCGCCGAGAAATCCAGACGGCAGTTCGATTTAGCAGGTGAGTACGGAACCTCACGGC
This sequence comes from Kiloniellaceae bacterium, assembly GCA_021776195.1. The sequence goes on from JAJFGK010000015.1 coordinate 109,530, forward strand.
TGCCTCAGAGCGGCGAAGCCAAGCCGCACAGATCAACATTGCAAAATCAAGACGAGTAGCATGAGACCAAGCTCCAATACTGGACGTCGGCCGAGAGGGCGACCGAATCGTAAGCACGGGCCAGGACAACCCGGACGCAATCAAAGCCTCGACAGCAGCGGCCCCGAGGGCCGCATTCGCGGCAACGCCAGCCAGATTTACGAACGCTATCTGGCGATGGCGCGGGATGCCTATTCCAGCGGCGACAGGGTGGCCGCCGAGACCTTCTTCCAGCATGCCGAGCACTACTACCGCGTGGTGAACGACAGCACCGATCCGGAGCCCTTGAACCCCGGCAACCGTCCGCGCCATGGCGAGGAGGCCAACGGGCAGGACAACGAGTCCGCCGGCAACGGCCGTGGCCAGCCCGACGGCGCGCAGCGAAATGCCGACGGGGCGCAGCGAAACGCCGACGGGGCGCAGCGAAATGCCGACAGTAACCAGCGAAACTCTGGTGGCGGGTCGCAGCGAAACGCTGGCGAGGGCGCGCCGCGAGTTTCGGTGACCGACGAGCGTGGCGGTCAAACCAGGGGACCATCCAAGGCGCCGCAGCCGGTCGCCCGCGACGACCTTGCCCTGCCCGCCAGCGTCCTTCCCGCCGGGTCGGCGCCGTTGGCTCAACCGGCCATCGCCGGGCTTGAGCCGCAGCCGGATCTCGCGGAGTCGATCCCCGCGGCTATTCCGCTCGTCGTGCCGGCTGATGACAGCGGCAACGAGCCGGTCAAGCCGCGCCGTGGTCGCGTGCCGCGCAAGCGCCTGACAACCAAGTCGGCGGCGAAGCCGGCAGCCGCGGACAGCGATGCCGATGCGAGCGGCCCGCCGGTGCCGGCCGCGGGAGATGGCGGCGCGGCAGATGACGCTGCGGGAGACGACGCCCCGGGAGACGACGCCCCAGGAGACGACGCCAAGGACTCCTAGGCCGCGTCGCCTGCGTCGCCGATCACGGATCTGGCGGCACCAGCCGATCGCCCCTGTGCAGCAGACCTTCACCGACCACCTCGGCATAGACCCCCATGTTCATGTGGCCGTAACCCTTGCGCAGGGTCAGGGGGATGTTGAGATCGCGTTCGGCGGACTGCGGATTGACGTTGGTCGCGGCGCAACGCTCGATCGGCTGGGTCACCCGCAGGCGTGCCTCGCCCAGGGTCAGGGTCTGCCCGACCCAGCCGAATTCCTGCCAGGGTTTGTCGCTCTCGATGTAGAGATTTCCGCGAAAGCGTTGCGGATCGATGACGCCCCGCGCGACCCGTTCCAGGTCGCGCACCGAGGCCAGGTTGATGATCGAGACCCACTTGTCCGGGGCATCGGTGAAGGCGACGCCCTCGGCCGTGACCAGCTTGGGCGTGCCCAGGCTGCTGCCGGCCATGAAACCGGCGAAGAACTGCCCGATCAGGGTGCGGCCCATGATGTCGTCCGGCTGGCCGGAGACGACCTGCTTGCCGTCGCGCAGCAGCGTGAGTAGGCCGCTGTTTTCGTCGAACCGGACCCGCAGCTGGGCCAATCTTTCGTCCCGCGCCAGCATCAGGAAGTTGGTTCGGGGCAGCCATCGCGGGTCGGCCGAGTCATAGCGACTGGTGCCGTGGGCGAGGGCGAAGCGGCGGTCGTGCGGCAGGCACCCGCCCACACTGAGCTGCACGCTTTCCAGACTCTCGGCGCTCAGACCCTTGACCGGATAGCGGCAGATTTCGGCGATCTCTATGCTCATGCGGCGATAATTCTCTCGTTTGCCGACCGGCCGCGGCCAATCCCGGCCCAGTGAGACCCGCCGCCGCGATGCTGTCAAGAATTCGCAACAAAAGGGCTAAATCGACGTGCCGGCCCCTTGTGTCCTTTTTGCCACAGTCCCATATCTCACTGGACAGGGCGAGGCCACTGTCGCAAAGAAGGGCTATGCCGCATTCTGCGGGTGGCCATGAAGGTTTCAGCATCATCGGTCGCGTGCTGCCGTGAGCGGGCGCGGTGGAAGAGGGCTAAAAGACATGGATGAAAACAAACTCACCGAGCGCGTCCGGGGCTTCCTGCAGGCGGCTCAGAGCGCGGCGCAAAACCGCGACCATCAACAACTCACCCCTGAACACCTGCTGACCGTGCTGCTCGACGACCCCGAGGGGCTGGCGAGCGAGCTCTTGAGTGGCGGCGGCTGTGACGTCGCGGCCCTGCGCCTAGCGCTCCAGTCCGCGTTGGAAGCCCTGCCTCAGGTGCAGGGCAGCGGCGCCGGTCAGCTCTACCTGTCCAACGAACTGGCCAAGGTGATGAAGCAGGCGGGGGACGTGGCGCGAGACGCCGGGGACAGTTATGTCACCGCCGAATCCCTCCTGCTCGCCATGCTGCAGGCCAAGGACACCGTGGTTGGCCGTCTGCTCGACAAGCACGGCGCGATCGCCGCCAATCTGAGCCAGGCGATCCTGCGCAAGCGCAAGGGACGCCGCGCCGACAGCCCCAATGCTGAAGACCGCTACGACGCCCTCAAGAAGTATGCCCAGGACCTGACCGAGGTGGCGCGCCAAGGCAAGCTTGACCCCGTGATCGGCCGGGACGAGGAGATCCGCCGCACTATTCAGGTTCTATCCCGGCGGACCAAGAACAATCCGGTCCTGATCGGCGAGCCCGGGGTCGGCAAGACCGCGATCGTCGAGGGTCTGGCACAGCGAATTGTTTATGGCGATGTGCCCGAGACCCTGAAACACAAGCAGTTGATGGCGCTCGATCTGGGCGCGATGATCGCCGGCGCCAAGTACCGCGGCGAGTTCGAGGAACGGCTCAAGGCGGTGCTCCAGGAGATTGCCGAGGCCGGCGGCGATATCATCGTCTTCATCGACGAGCTACACACGCTGGTCGGGGCCGGCAAGGCCGAGGGCGCGATGGACGCCTCTAACATGCTCAAGCCCGCCCTGGCCCGCGGCGAGCTGCACTGTGTCGGCGCGACCACGCTCGACGAGTACCGCGAGAACATCGAGAAGGACGCCGCCCTGGCGCGCCGCTTCCAGCCGGTGATCGTGGCGGAGCCGAGCGTCGAGGAGACCGTGTCGATCCTGCGCGGTCTCAAGGAAAAGTACGAGCTCCACCATGCGGTGCGCATCACCGATGCGGCGATTGTCGCCGCCGCCTCGCTCTCGAACCGCTATATCGCCGACCGCTTCCTGCCGGACAAGGCGATCGATCTGATCGACGAGGCCGCGTCGCGGCTTCGCATCGAGGTCGACTCCAAACCCGAAGAGATCGACGAACTCGACCGGCGGCTGATCCAGCTCAAGATCGAACAGGCCGCCCTGCAAAAGGAAAACGACAAGGCCTCGCTGGAGCGTCTGACCAAGCTCGATGGGCAGATCGCCGAGCAGGACGCCGAACTGGAGCGCCTGACCGGCCAGTGGGAGGCCGAAAAGAGCCAGTTGGCCGATGCCCAGAAGATCAAGGAAGCGCTCGATAGCGCGCGCGGCGAACTGGACCGGGCGCAACGGGCCGGCGAACTGGAGAAAGCCGGCGAGCTCAAGTTCTCCCGGATCCCCAGGTTGGAGCGGGATATCGCGGCGGTCGAAGCGGCCGAGGAACACCGCATGCTGAACGAAGTGGTCAGGGCCGAGGACGTGGCCGCCATCGTGGCGCGCTGGACCGGTATACCGGTCGACAAGATGCTCGAAGGCGAGCGCGACAAGCTCTTGGCCATGGAGGCCTCGCTCGGCGAGACCGTCATCGGCCAGGCCGAGGCGATCGGCGCGATCTCCAGCACCGTTCGGCGCGCGCGCGCCGGGCTGCAGGATCCCCACCGGCCTCTCGGGTCCTTTCTCTTTCTCGGCCCCACCGGTGTCGGCAAGACCGAGTTGACCAAGGCTCTGGCGCGCTTCCTCTTCGACGACGAGAGCGCCATGGTGCGCCTCGACATGTCGGAGTACATGGAAAAGCACTCGGTCTCGCGGATGATCGGCGCCCCGCCGGGCTATGTCGGCTACGACCAGGGCGGCGCCCTGACCGAAGCGGTGCGCCGCCGGCCCTACCAGATCATCCTGTTCGACGAGATCGAAAAGGCCCATCCCGATGTCTTCAACGTGCTGCTCCAGGTCCTGGACGACGGCCGCCTGACCGATGGTCAGGGCCGCACGGTGGATTTTCGCAACACCCTGATCGTGCTGACCTCGAACCTCGGTGCCGAGGTTCTGGCCGAGCAGCCCGACGGCGAGGACTCCTCGCTGGTCCGCGATCAGGTCATGGCCGTTGTCCAGCGCGCCTTCCGGCCGGAGTTCCTGAACCGGGTCGATGAGATCTTGCTGTTCCATCGTCTGACCCGCGAGCAAATGGCGGCGATCGTCGAGGTCCAGTTGCGGGATCTGGAGGCCCTGCTCGCGGCGCGCAAGATCACCCTCGAACTCGATGCCGCGGCCAAGATCTGGCTGGCGGACAAGGGCTACGATCCGGTCTATGGGGCGCGGCCGCTGAAGCGGGTCCTCCAGCGCGAGCTGCAAAACCCGCTGGCGACCCTGATCCTGCAGGGCCGGGTGTCCGATGGCGAGGTGGTTCGCGTGACCGCCGCCGGCGAGGCGCTGACCATCAATGGCCTGACCGCGCAGGCGGCGGAGTAGAGGCTTCTAGCGTTCGGCTTTCCGGCGTGCCCGCCGATCGCCGCTCTGTCCCTGGGCCACCTGTTGCGGGGCGCGGCGATTTTCGTCGCGCAGGCGGTCGATCTCCTCGCGGGCGATGCCGAAGCGCTCCAGCGCGGCGCCGGTGAGCTTGATGCCGCTGGGCATCTTGACCTTGCGCGGATTGGTCTGCTTGCCGTTCTTCAGGATCTCATAGTGCAGGTGCGGTCCGGTGGAGCGTCCGGTCGAGCCCACATAGCCGATGATCTGGCCCTGCTTGACCCTGACGCCACCCTTGATTCCCTTGCCGTAGCGGGAGAGGTGGGCATAGGCCGTCTTGTAGGTCGAATCGTGCCGGATGCGCACGTACTTGCCGTACGCGCCGTTGCGCCCGGCAAAGTCGATCACGCCCTTGCCCGCGGCATAGATCGGCGTCCCCTTGGGGGCGGCGAAATCGACGCCGCGATGCATCTTGTTGTAGCCCAGGACCGGATGGCGTCGCTTGCCGTAGCCCGAAGAAATCCGGGCACCGTCGACCGGGGTGCGCAGCAGGGCCCGCCGTACCGACTGGCCATTGGGATTGAAGTAGTCCCAGTCGCCGTCCTCGAGATCGTGACGATAGAGGGCGATCTCGCTGCCCGACAGGGTCATGCGGCCGAAGAACAGCTTGCCGGTCTTGGCCAACTCGCCGTCGCTGTCGTGGAAGGTCTCGTAGAAGAACTCGAAGCGATCGCCGACCTGCAGATCGCGCTGAAAGTCCACGTCGTAGGAAAAGGCGCGGATGCCCTGGATCAGCACTTTGGGCGGAAGCCCGGCCTGCTGGGCGGCGGCGGCCAGCGACGACTCGATCCGCCCGGAGACGGCGGCGAAGCGCCGTCCCAGGGGGCGTTCGACCGCCTTGGCTTGAAAGGCGTTGTCGGCGCTGCGGGTCACTGCGACTTCCTGCTCGACACTGGGCCGCAGGGAGAGCCCGAGCAGCCGGCCGGCTTCGTCGCGCCCGTCGGCCGTGACCTCGGTGCTCGAGTTGCCATCGGTGGCGCCATCGACCGCATCGCCCAGGCCGGCCAGGCGCAGATGCACCTCCTGGCCGACCTTCAGGTCGCGCGGCCGAAAGACTGCGCGCAGCGCGGTGATCGCCTCGTGGGCCTCCGAACGGTCGATCCCGGCCGAGACCAAGAGGTCCATCAGGGTGTCGCCGCGGGCCACGGTCAGGGTGAGGGCCTGGTGCAGGGGCGGCTGGGAGGCCCGAGGCGTCGTCAGGCGGGTCAGGGGACTGTTGGTCGCGGCCAGCGCGACCGCGGGGTCGGAAAGATAACCGGTCGGCTCGATCAGTCCAGCCGAGATCAGCCCGGCTTCCAAGGCCCCGGTCAGCGGCTCGTTGCTGGCGGCCAGCCCGGCACTGGTGGCAAATAGGTTAAGGCCGGTCGCCAAAAGGCCGGCGGCGAGCGCTGATTTGAGAAGAGGTGGTCCGCGACGGTCGATACGTTTTTCCCCCCGCATTTGCTGCGGATTTGAAACCCTGTTTACTCTCACCTTGTCCCCCGATCTTGGACACTGGTTCGCGTTTCCTCGCCCCACGGCGAATCCCTTTCGCCGTCGCGCGAACCTGGCGCAAGATGGGGCCTTCGCCAGGCGCTGTCAAATTCGAATTGGCCCTTGGCTATGAAAGGCTAAGAGAGTTAAGAAAGGGTTCGAAGCGGCCCACTTTTTCGACTCCGCCGCAAAGAGTGAAAGAAAGTTTACGAAAGCATTTGACAGGGATTGGGGCCGGCCCTATAACCCCGATCCACAGCGCAGGGCGGGGCCCCGGCCGGGGAGCCGCACTGTCGTTGCGCGCGCGTTGAAAGCGCGCTTTGAAGTTTCGATATTTGACATTGTAGATAGAGGAAGGGATACGCGGGCGGCGGTCTGTGTTGATTTTTTGGTTTTATCGTTATTGAGGTAGCGTGGACCGAGGGATTTTTTACAGTCACGCGTTCGTGGTATCCTTTTAGCATGAG
>JAJFGK010000141.1 GCA_021776195.1 Kiloniellaceae bacterium
GAGACCCGACAGCCAGGCCTTGCGGGCATGGATGATGAAGGTGCGGCAGCCGCTCTGCGCCACCGTGGCGACGAAGCGCTGGAGGAACTCGTAGGATTCTTCATCGTCGATACCGATCCGGGTCTTGACCGTCACCGGCACCGCGACCTTGGCCTGCATGGCCGCCACGGCCTCGGCGACGAGGGCGGGTTCGCTCATCAGGCAGGCCCCGAAGCGCGCTTTTTGCACCCGGTCGCTGGGGCAGCCGATATTGAGGTTGATCTCGTCGTAGCCCTGGTCCGCGCCGGCCTGCGCCGAGATCGCCAGCGCCGCCGGATCGGCACCGCCGAGCTGCAGCGCGACAGGGTGTTCCGCCGGATCGAAAGCCAGATAGCGCGCCCGGTCGCCGTGGGTGATCGCCCCGGTGGGAATCATCTCGCTATAGAGCAGGGCGCGGCGCGTGATCAGCCGCAGGAAGAACCGGTCATGCCGGTCGGTCCAGTCCATCATGGGCGCGATAGAAAATCTGTGGTCCAGTTGGGACAAGGCGGATCCGGTCTTCCAGCGTTTTCGTCCCGGGTTAGATAGCAGAGGTGGTCCAGACTGGGCCACTGAAACTTGCTCTTCGATGGCCCGCCGATGCCGCCCTGGCGGGGCAGTCAGCCGGCGTTGATGGGTCCGACAATCTGCGGGCCTCGAAACCCTGGCACCATCGCCGCCGCGATGGAGCAAGACCCAATCGAGCGCCCACCAATCGCGACAAGGCGCCTGAATGCGTGATGCGAATCCCGGCACCGTCGAGCATGCCGGCGCCGCATTGTCATGCCACCGTCCCAAACATAAGCTATTGCCCTCAATGGGCCTTCGACGATCGGCAATCGGCATGACAGCTCGCCCCGGCGCAGATTTTTCAGCGATACCAACCGGCAAGTACAGGGACGTATCGGGCATCGATACGTTCTATATCGACGAGGGCGAAGGCGATGTGCTCGTGCTGCTGCACGGGAGCTCGATCGCCATTGACAGCAATCTCACCTGGTTTCGGACGATTGACGCCCTGTCGAAGCACTACCGGGTGATCGCGTTCGATCAGGTCGGCTTCGGGCGCAGCGCTATGCCGGCCGATGGCCTCTACAAGGACCGCCTAGAGCGCTGCGAACACGCGGTCGCCTTTCTCAGGCAGTTGGGATTGACCGATACGACCCTGATCGGCCATTCCGAAGGCGGCTTCATGGCCAGCTACATCGCCCTCAACCATCCCGACCTGGTGCGCCGCCTGGTGATCGTCACCAGCGGCGGCGTATCGCCGCGACTGGGCGGGGCGCTGGACGACGACTGGATCGAGGCCTCGAAAAGAGCCTACGACTATGCCGATCAAGCCGAGAGCGAAGATCGTTTCGTGGCCGCCAACAGCTATTTGAAACAGTCACAGGATGCGGACTTCGAGGCCATTCTGCGCGACAACTATCGATTGGCCCAGTCTTCGGGCCAGGCCGCCCTGTTTGTGAACCTGCAGGCGGCCGAGCGGGATCCACGCCGCTATGTCGAACTTCAGGAGAAGACGGTTCTGCCGCGTCTGGGCAAGTTGACCATCCCCGTCTTGCTGATCTGGGCGGCGGACGATGCCACCGTGCCGGTTGCCAGGGCAGTGAAGCTGATGGCGCTCATTCCCACCGCGGATCTGCATGTCTTCCACGGCGCGGGGCACCTGGTCATGCACCACCGCGCCACCGATTTCAGCAACCTCGTCGACAACTGGTGCCGCGCGACGAAGGGTGTCGCACGAGGCCAGGCGAGCTAACTCAGTTCGATTTCCAAAGTTCCCGGAACCGTGGGATCTGGTCGGGGATCCAAGCGAAGTTCTTGATGTTCTTGTCCAATGCGGCGTACTCCACGGCGAAGAACAAAGGCAGATTTGGCAGGTCTTCGACCAGGATTCGTTGCGCTTGCGAATAGATTGGCTTGCGCGCGTCGACATCGCTCAAACCCCGTGCCTCGTCAAGCAAGGCATCGAGCTTGGGATTGCTGTACCCGGTCGTGTTGGCGAAGCCCTTGGAGTGAAACAGAATATACAAAAGGCCGTCGGGATCCGGTCGTTGGGTCCAACGGGTCGGTGTCCAATTGGTGGCCCGGCTGACGACACGGGCATACCACTCGCTGCTTGCCACCGGATCGAGCTTGATGTTCATGCCGACCGCGGTGAGCTGTTCTTGGACCAGCTGGTTGATCTGCTGGTACACCGGCACCTGGGGCGTCGAGAGCACCATTTCCGTACCCGGCACATAGCCCGCCTTGGCTAACAGCGCCTTGGCTTTCTCAGGGTCGTGATCGTAACCTTGGATATCCGGATCGAACCACCACAGGCCGGGCGGTGTCGGGCCGTTGGCGAGATTGGCCTTGCCGGCCATGGTGATCGCGACAATCCGATCGCGATCGATGGCGTGGGCGATCGCCTTGCGCAGATCGGGATTGTTGAAGGGCGGCTTGTCCCAATGCCACTGCAGGGAGTACCAGCGCCCGACCGTAATCGGGTAGAGGTCCAGCTTGTCGCTGCTTTCAATCGGCCGAATGTCATTGGGTGCCAGCTGTCCAACATAGTCCAACTCGCCGGTGATCAGGCGTTGCAGTCCAACCACGGAACCCGAGATGTCATGGAACTTTACCCTGTCCAGATAGGGCAGGCCCTCTTCCCAATAGTCGGCATTGCGCTCGACGGTGATATGGCTGCCACGCACCCATTCCTTGAAAACGAAGGGGCCGGTGCCGACCGGGTTGCCGCCGAAATCCTCGCCGAACTTCTTGGCGGCCGTGGGCGACACCATAAAGCCGGCGCGTTGGCCCAGCATGCCGAGCAGCGCCGGAAACTGTTGCTTCAGATTGAACGCGATCGTGTGTTTGTCGATCACCTCGAGCGACTCGATGACCGGTTCCAACTGCTTGCGCTGCCGGGACCCCACCGCCTCATCCAGGCGCCGTTCCATGTTCCACTTGACGGCTTCGGCGTCGAAATCCGTGCCATCATGGAACTTCACGCCCTGGCGCAAATGAAAGACGATACGCTTGCCGTCGTTTTCACTGTCCCAGGAGGTCGCGAGTTCGGGGTTGATTGAAAAATCCGTCCCCAGCTTGGTGAGCGTGTTGTAAACCAGGTAAAGCACCTGGCGCTCGGTAAACTGGACCGAGAACATCGGATCCAGGGTCTTCGTATCCGACGGAAAGCCCACATTCAATGTGCCGCCCCGGGTCGGCGTTTGCGCCAACAAAGACGATCCCTGAATGATTCCAGCGATACCCGCGATAACGATAATCGCGGCAAAGATCCGGCAGAATTTCCTAAACATGGTCGAAGCCTCCCCTCATTCCGCACGAAGGGCGTTGTTCGCAACGCGCCTCACTATTCTCGCCATTGAACAGCATGAAATATTATCGATGCTTTCATACGGTATACCATATGTCAATGACGCGCCACGCCGTCTGGAAAGGCTCCCTCGCCACCGGGGGATGCCAGTCCTAGAGCACATCGTCGCGGATACAGGCGGTGAAATGGCCGGGCCCCACCTCGCGCGGCTCGGGCACCATTTTAGCGCAGTCGCCGATCGCATAGGGACAGCGCGTCCGAAACACGCAGCCCGATGGCGGGTTGACCGGATTGGGCACGTCGCCCGCCAGCACAATACGCTTGCGCCCCGAACGCGGTCCAGGGCTAGGCCCAGGGCTGGGCCCAGGATCAGGCACGGCGGAGAGCAAGGCTTCGGTATAGGGGTGCCTTGGCGTGCCACAGATGGCGGCTGTCGGGCCGATCTCCATGATCTTTCCCAGATAGACCACGGCAATGCGATCGGCGAGATATCCCATGACCGCAATGTCGTGGGAAATGAACAGCAACGATAGGCCGAGGCGGCGCTTGAGGTCCTCCAGCAAGGTGATGATTTGCGCCTGGATCGAAACATCGAGGGCCGAAACCGGCTCGTCGGCGACAATGAACGAGGGATCGACAGCGAGGGCACGGGCGATGCCGACACGCTGGCGCTGGCCGCCGGAAAGATCCCGCGGCCAGCGCTTCAGGTGTTCGGAAGACAGGGCCACGGTTTCCAGGAGTTCGACCACGCGGTCTCGGCGATCACGCGAAGTCTTGCAGAGACCTTGGATCCGCAACGGCTCGGCAAGCACTTGTTCGATCGTCATCCGCGGGTTGAGGGATGCATAGGGGTCCTGGAACACGATCTGCGCCTTGCGCCGAAACAAGCGCAGGTCCGCCGGCCCAAGCGCCCTGACATCGGTCCCGTTGAACAAAATCTGTCCCTGCGTGGGCTCGATGAGACGCAAGATACTGCGCCCAATGGTCGTCTTGCCGGAGCCTGATTCCCCAGCAACTCCGAGCACCTCGCGCGGCGCGACAGTGAAGGAGACGCCATCCACGGCTCTGACATTGGCGACCACCCGGGGAACGATCCCGCCGCGAATCGGGAACCATGTCTTGAGATCCCTGACATCGAGCAACGCGGACGGGTCCGTCACTGGGGCCGGTCCCCCTGAATTTCTTGCCACCGGATACAGCGCACACAATGTCCGTCCGCCGCCGTCGCCAACACGGGCTCCGCCGCGTCGCAAACAGTCTCGGCGAAATGCGCGCAGCGGGGATGAAAGGCGCAGCCTTGCGGAAAATCCAAGGCACTGGGAACGTTCCCGGGTATGGCGTAAAGCTGATAATCGGGGTCGCCCAGGCGCCCCAAGCGCGGGAGGGAGGCAAGCAGCGCCTGGGTATAGGGCATGAGGGGATCGCCAAACAAAGCGGCGGTCGTGCCCAGTTCCACGATTTGGCCGGCATAGAGGACCAAGACTCTGTCGGCAATCTCGGAAACCAGACCGAGATCGTGGGTAATGAACAGGATCGACATTCCGGTTTGCGCCTGGAGCTGCTTCAAATGCTCGATGATCTGGGCCTGGATCGTGACGTCGAGCGCCGTCGTCGGTTCGTCGGCGATGAGAAGGCTGGGGTTGCAAGACAAGGCCATGGCGATCATCGCGCGCTGCCTCATGCCGCCGGAGATCTGATGCGGATAGCTGGTCAGGCAGGACTCGGGATTGGGAATACCCAACAGATGAAGCATCTCCAGGGCGTGGGACCGGGCCTGGCGCGGCTTGAGGTCCTGGTGGGTCCGAATGGCCTCGATGATTTGCCCGCCGATCGTGAAGATCGGATTGAGCGACGACATGGGTTCTTGAAAAATCATCGCGATATCGTTGCCGCGAATTTGACGCATCTCGGCCTCTGGAGCCGCCATCAGGTCTTGGCATTTTCCGGTCTTGTCTTGAAACAGGGTGGTTCCGGAGATACGCGCCCGGGCCTCCCTTTCAATCAGCCGCATCAGGGCCAAGCCGATGGTCGATTTCCCCGACCCCGATTCTCCGACCAGCGCGACGATCTCGCCCCGTCCCATCACAAAGCTGACGTTCCTGACCGCCTGGAGCAGGCCACCGGGCGTGCTGAACTCGACGTCAAGCCCGCGGACGTCCAAGAGAGGGGGAGACGGGTCGAGGCCGTTGGGCGGGGTCTTCGTGGAGTTCAACTCGCCAGCTCCCGCGTCATTCAATCGTCGATCCGAGCAAATAGAACCCAAAGACGGTCACCGTCACCGCCATGCCGGGTCCCATGCTCAAAAGCGGCATAATCGCCAGATAATCGAAGCCGGCGCGAACCATCCCGCCCCAGTCCGGCGTCGGCGGGGGCACGCCCAAGCCAAGAAAACTGAGACTGGCCGAGGTGAAAATCGCAAAGGAAACGGTGATCGCGAATTGCGCCGCCACGACCCGCAGGATGTTGGGCCAGATATGCGCCCAGAGGATCCAGGCCGTGTTGCCGCCGAGGGCGATCGCCGCCTCGACGAACACCGACTGTCGAATATTCAAGACCTGGCCTCGGACCAGGCGCGCGACCGTGGGCCACATGACAAAGCCCAGTATAAACACCAGGTTTTCCAGGGTCGCGCCGACCATGGCCGCGATAATCAAGGCCAAGACCAGCCCCGGGAGCGCCACGAAGAGGTCGATGATCTGTACCGCCAGCGCATCGATCCGACCGCCGAAGTACCCGGCGACCAGGCCGATCGGAACACCTAGCAGGGTCGCGACGACAGCGGCCCCGATGCCAACGACGAGCGAGGTCCGCCCCCCGAAGAGCACCCGGCTCAAAACATCACGACCCAAATCATCGGTGCCTAGCCAATGCAGACTGGAGGGGCCTTGCAAGAAATCGATGCTGGAGCGAACCGGGCTATGGTCGGTGAGGTGCTGCGCGAAGACTGACGCGGCAACAATCAACAAAATGACCGATAGACCGATGGACCGCGTCATGTTCATGAGACCGCCCCTAGTCCAGCCGGATCTGTGGATTGACGACGGTATAGAGCAGGTCGGCCAGCAGGTTCATCAGCATCACGCCGATGATAACGATGATGCCGATGGCCAACATCACCGGGAAGTCGTGGCTGGTGATGGAGTGCACGAACAGGCGCCCGACGCCCGGCATCGAAAAGACGGTCTCCGTGACCACCGCGCCGCCGGTCAGCTGTCCGAGCGACAATCCGATGTAGGTGATAACCGGCAAGATCGAGTTCGGCAGCGCGTGCATGAAGGAGACCCGCGTTTCCGTCAGCCCCTTGGCCCGCGCCACCTTGATGAACAGCTGGCGATAGGTCGCCCTGTACTCGGCCCGGTAGACCAGCGTGAAGGAACCGAAATAGAACGCCGATAGCGTCAGCACCGGCAAGATCATATGGGTCAGATGGGCACCGACGCCCTCGGACCAGTCGACCCAGCCGGAGGTCGGCAACCAACCGAGTTTCACCGAAAAAAGATAGATCAAGCAGATGCCGAGCATGAAATTGGGGACCGTGATGCCAATAACGCTAAGCCCGGTGTTCATCGATGTCAGGGCCAGCCTCGCGACCGGGATGCTGTTCAGGATCGTCGCCCCCAATGTGGCGAACAAGATGGCAAAGCCGGCCAGTTCCAGCGACACCGGAAGCCTTGGGAAAACCGCGTCGGCGACACTCTGTTGGGTCGTGTAGGATCTGCCGAAATCGCCGTGCAGCGCGTTCCATATCCAGTCGAAGTACTGCACATGGACCGGGCGGTCGAAGCCGTACTTGGCATTGAGCTCGGCGATGGCACCCAAATCCGCGTCCTCGCCCAACATCATGCCGGCGGGACTGCCCAGCAGGGCGGAGACACTCCAAAACAGCAGCAGGGTCAGCAAGACCACGTTGGGAACGATGAGGAGAAGGCGACGGATAACAAGCTTTAGCATGGTCTCAGGGCATGTCGGTGAGCCCGCACTATAGCACCATGCAGGGGTCGTTGGCCGCTTTCACCGCGATACCCGGGATCCTTCGCGCGGACCTCGTGTCGTCTTCTTCGGCGCCAATGTCCGAGACCCGGCTTCGATCGCCGCCCGCCATGCGCCCCCCTTTTATCAGTTGTTTGTTGCGTCGTATTTTATTGTGTCATACGGTATACCATATGACTGTTTTCGTAAAGCTTCAACCTTTGGTCCCATAGCCAGCGATCGCCGAAAGGGAAGCAAGCCATGAAATTCGGCTATTTCCAGAATATTCACGACATCACGCTCGAGCGCGATTACGAGGACCTGTTGAACGAGATGCGTGAAGTCGCGACTCTCTGCGACAATGCCGGCTTCGAATGCTTTTGGCTCCCCGAGCATCACTTCAGCATCTGGGGGCGCGAACTGATGCCGAACCCCCTTTTGATGGCCGCCGATGTCGCGGCCCGGACGAAAAACATGCGCATTGGGCTGGCGGCGGCCATCATCACCTTCTGGCACCCGCTGCGCTTGGCCGAAGACATCTGCCTGCTCGACAATCTGACCGGCGGGCGCTTGGAGGTGGCCATGGGCCGGGGCAACTATGGCTTGGAAGCCTTGAACTTGAACCCCGCGGCCGACCCGAACAACCCGGCCGGCAACTTCAAGGTATTCGAAGAGACCTTCCATGTGCTCAAGGCGATATTCGCCAACGAACGATTTTCCCACAAAGGCGATCTCTACACCTATCCGGCGCCGGGTTTTACCATCGACCGGGCGCACACGATCGACAATCCGGACTACATCGATCCCCAAACAGGCGAACTGGTCAAGCTGTCCGTCTATCCCAGGCCGAAGCAAAAACCGCATCCCCCGCTTTGGCAGGTTGTCAGCGCTTCACCGCTTTCGCTGCAATTCGCGGCCGAGAACAATATGGGCGTCATCATGTGGCGCCATACCGTCGATTTCCTCAAGGAAAGGCTGCGGATGTACCAGGGCTTCGCGTCGAAAGCCCAGGACAAGGACGTCCGCTTTGGCGCGCGGACAGCCATTCTGCGCGACACCTTCGTCGCCGACAGCAAGGAAGAAGCGCGACGGATTGCGGGGGACGCCGTCATGGGCGCCCTCAACTTCAGCAACTGGCGCGGTCCCAGCATTTATCTCGACCCCGGCGAGGAACTCGATCCGGTCCTGGAGAAGAGCCTCAACAAGGAATTGACCTTCGACTTCGTCGAGGAGAGGTCGTTACTGTTCGGGTCGCCGGATCAGATCGTCGAAAAACTCATGGAACTTTGGGAAGAAACCAACATCGAGCAGGTGGCCTTCAAGTGCTCCTGGCCAGGCTTCGCGCACGAACACACGATGCGAAGCATGGAACTGATCGCCACCGAAGTCATTCCCGAGGTCAACCGGCGCGTTCAAGCCAGCACGAAGGCCGCCCAGTAAGCCGGCGCCATCGCAATACAGCCAGACGGCCAGGCGGGCAGACTCAGGCGGGCAAGACCCTCATCAGCGCGGTGGCCGTGGTTGATAGGCCGCCTCGAGAAGGGCCGTCTCGTCGGCGCTCAGACTGATCGCCATCGCGGCGATAGCCTCGTCGACATGCGCGGGCTTTGTCGCACCGAAAATCGGCGAGGTAATGCCGGGCTGCGCCAACGTCCAGGCGACGGCGACCTGGGCCGCGGAGACTTCGCGCCGCGCCGCGATCTCGGCCACGGCCTCGTAGACGGCGTAGTCGCCATCCCGGTGGTAGTGGTCGTGGGTATAGGCGTCGTCCTCGGTCCTGGCGGTCTTGTACTCTGGTTGGCGGCGGTCCGCACAGAGGAATCCGCGCGCCATGGGGCTGAAGGGGATAAGGGCCACGCCTTCGGCTTGGCACAGGGGAATCAGCTCGCGCTCGGCTTCGCGATGACAAAGGTTGTACTCGCACTGCATCGAGACAAAACTGGGCAGATTCTTGAGCGCCGCGATGTGACGGCTTTTTCCGAAGGTCCAGGCCGGCATCGTGGTCGCGCCGAGATAGCGGGCCTTGCCAGCGCGCACGACCTCGGCGAAGGCGTCGACCATTTCCTCCAAATCAGTGGTCGGATCCCAAATGTGGGTCTGATAGATGTCGACATAGTCGGTCCGCAAACGAAGCAATGACGCATCGATGGCCTCGAATATGTGCTTGCGCGAAAAACCTCGGGCGTTGGCGTGCCGCGCCATGGGCATGCCGACCTTGGTGGCGATGACCACCTCGTCCCGGGGAACATAGTCGACCAACGCGCGACCTAAAATCCGCTCGCTCTCTCCCGTCGAATAGAAATCGCAGCTATCGAACAGATTGATCCCCGAATCGAGCGCGGCCTTCACGATCGTCCGGCTCTCCGGCTCCTTGAGAACCCACTTTCGCCAGTCCCAACTGCCAAAACCCATCGCGCCCAAGGCTAGCCGCGAGACCTTTAGGTTTGACCGCCCGAACCGTACGTATTCCATGTCTCCCCCTGGTCTTTCCCTAGACCGATCCTATTCGCGGCCTTGTTTTGCTTCCTGTTCGCTCAAGACTTGAGCGGCGAAAGCGGCGGACCCGTGGACGAAATCCTCACAACAGCGGCCCATGGTCTCCGCGTCGCGCCTGCCGGCGGCGACGACAATTTTTCGCATCCCGGCGAGGGTTTTCTTGTGTCGGGCGCTGCTCGCCGCTTGCGCCGTCAGGGCCCGCAAATAGTTCATACGCGCCCGCAGCGTTGCCAAAACGCGCCGCGCGACATCATTGTCCGCGCCCTGCAGCAAGACATCATAAAAGTGGTCGAGCGCCTGAACGTAGTTCATCACCGGTTTCTTATCGATTGCTCTTTCGATCTCCTCGAACGCGGCCTTTAGCTCCTTCAGTGTTTCATCACTGGCACGCTCCACGAACAATCGGCCGGCCATGGCCTCCAACGCCGCACGAACCTCGTAGATCTGCCGCGCGCCATCTAGGGTCACGGCGGTCACGTGCAGGCCCCGGTTCGGGATCCGCTCGACGAGGCCCTCGGATTCGAGATGCTGCAGGGCCTCGCGAACACAGGTGCGGCTGACCCCGGTCTGTTCGCAGAGGCGCTTCTCGACCAGCCGCTCGTTGGGTTTGAAATGCATGCTCAAAATAGCGTTGCGGAGCACCCGCGTGGTCAGTTCGCGCAGATTGGGCGCATCGTTGGTCACTCTGATGGCGTTGTCTTCGCTTGTTTCAATCAATATCCAGCTCCCGTTGGAGCAGCTCGCCCCGGCGAAGGATCAATCCGATTTCATCGTTATTGGCCATCCCCCCTTGTATGACTGCATACCGCTTAGGGCAATATTTTTGAGAGGAACGGCCCTTGTCACACCAAGCTGGCCGGCTGCAGTCGGCGGTTGCTTCCCGGCCCGGAGGCCTTCCTTGCGACAGGGAACCATCAGACCTGAGACCGGCCAGCTCAGCCGTCGTCAGGCCTTTGTCCCTCGAGGTCGAAGGTCTTGGCCAGTTCTTCGTCGAGCTGGTCGTAGATCTGGCGCTCGTAATCCCGGAACCTGTCGGACTTGAAGTCCCGCGGATGCGCGATGTCGATGTCGAGGATCGCCTTGAACCTGCCGGGGCGCGCGGTCATGACCACGATGCGGTCCGACAGGGTGACCGCCTCCTGCACCGAATGGGTAATAAAGACGATGGTCTTCTTGTGCTCCTGCCAGATGCGCAGGAGCTGGGTCTGCAGGAAGCGCCGGGTCAGGGCGTCGAGCGCACCGAAGGGCTCGTCCATAAAGATGATCGAGGGTTCGGTCGCAAAGGCCCGGGCGATCGCCGCGCGCTGCTTCATGCCGCCCGAGAGCTCGCCGGCGTACTTGTCGGCAAAGTCCTTGAGACCGACCGTGTTCAGATACGCCATGGCGATGGCCCGGCGCTCCTTCTTGCCGATGCCTTTGCGCTCGAGCCCGAATTCCACGTTCTGGATTACCGAAAGCCAGGGGAACAGGGCATAGTCCTGGAACACCATGCCGCGGTCCATATCCGGCGCGGTGATCGGGTCGTCGCCGACAAAGGCCTGGCCGGCGGTCGGCGCCACGAAGCCGGCGAGGATATTCAAGAGCGTACTCTTGCCACAGCCCGAGGGGCCGACCAGCGAGACGAACTCGCCCGGTGCGATCTCCATGTCGACGGGCCTGAGCGCTTCGACCTCTTCGCCGGACTGGGTCTGGTAGGTTTTGTGCAGGCCGCGCACGCGCAGCCCCTTGGCTTGCGATTCCATGGTCAATGGGCCCAACCGAAGCGTCGGTGCAGGAAGCGAAAACAGGCATCGAACAGAACGCCCAGAATTCCAATGGCCGCCATGCCGACGAACACCAGATCCGAGCGCAGGATCTCCATGCCATCGGCAATCAGATAGCCGAGGCCGGATTGCGCCGCCACCAATTCGGCGGCAATGATCGCGGCCCATCCGGTGCCGAAGGAGATGCGCAAGCCGACCACGATACTGGGCATGGCAGCCGGCAGGATAACCTTGCGAAACAGCGTGGCCTCGTCCTTGCAGCCCAGCACCTGGCCGGCGCGTATCAAGACCGGATCGACGCCCTTGACGCCGACCACGGTGTTGAGCAGCGTCGGGAAGAAGGTGGCGATGAAGATGATGAAGATCTTTCCCGACTCGCCGATGCCGAACCAGATAATGGCCATGGGAATCCAGGCCAGGGGCGAGATCGGGCGGAACAGCTCGACCACCGGGTCGAGCACTTTCTCGAAGGGGCGAAAGCGGCCCATGGCGAGTCCCAGGGGAATCGCCACCATGGCCGACAGGATCCAGGAGGAAAACACCCGCCCCAGGCTGATACCGGCGTGCTCGAAGATCTCGCCGCTCAGGAACATCTCGACGAAGGTCTCGCCGGTCAGGAGCGGCGGCGGCAAGAGCGCCGGATCGGCACCGGTGAAGATCACCGCGAGCTGCCACAGGATGACGATGGCCACCGCGGCATAGAGGTACGGGAGAACCCGCGAAAACTTACGCAGGGCGCCAATCACAGGTCCGCTCCCCTTGTTCCCCGCAGAACCGTCGCCAAGTCGAGCCGAACGGGCGCCGGCCCGTCCGGTTCCCTGCCTCGCAATTCTATTGCTTGAGCGCGTTTATGGCGAAACTGGCGTCGAATTTCGGATTGTCGTCCGGCTTCAGGATCCCCGCGTCCTTGAGGAACTTGGTGTAGGCGTCCACGGTTTCCTTGGTGGGCGCGATATCGCGGTTGAAGACAGATATTTTGTTGTCGACCGAGTAGTTCAATACCTCGACCGGCAGCCCGGTCGCGTCGGCCCACATCTTGGCCGATTGGCGCGGCTCGGCGAGGATGAAGTCGACCGCCACGACCAGCGTGTTGATCACGTCCTGGACCAGTTCCTTGTTGTTCTCGATAAAATCGGTGCGGCCATAGAAGCCATTGCCGATGTAGTGCCCCGCCTTGATCGGCATGATGTCCTTGGCGCCGATCAGGACCTTGGCCTTGCCGGCCTGGAGCGCCTTGGAAACATGCGGGTCCCAGGTGATCCCCGCGGCCACGTCGCCGTTGGTGACCAGGGTGACCACATCCGAGCCCTTGGTCTTGTACAGCTCGACATCGTCGATCGTGAGGCCGGCATCGGCCAAGGCCTTGACCATGAGTGGATACTGTTGCGAGCCCTTGCCCGGGTGGGCGATGGCCTTGCCCTTGAGGTCGGCGACCGATTTGATCGGGGAATCCGCGCTCACCAAAACGGCGGTCTGCTCCAGCACGGTGATCGCCAGAAGCTGGGCCGGCAGGCGCGTCGAGGCGACGATGGCCGGGCCCATGCCGGCCGAGGCAAGCTGGATTTC
This sequence comes from Kiloniellaceae bacterium, assembly GCA_021776195.1. Next base: position 13,132 of record JAJFGK010000141.1, read on the forward strand.
GTTGGCGGCCAGAGCCTGGTTCTCCGGCGCGCCGTAGGAGAAGAGAGCCCATTCGAAGGTCACGTTGTGCTTCTTCTCGACCTCCGCCAGAAGACCCATCTCGCGGGCGATATAGACCGGATGCGTGGCCGGCTGGACACCGATCTTCACGACGTCCTGTGCCGAAGCAGCGCCAATCGATCCGGCGGTCAGCGCCGCGACGGCAGCAACCACGACCGAGTTAATGAACTTCTTCATTATTCCGCTCCCCTGTTTCATGAATCCGATTGTTCCGGCCATCACGGCCGACGCCCGTCGAGTCTCCAGCTTTTTTGTGAGACCTCTTGGCTTCAAGCTTTTGTGTTTGGCGCGGCAATGTCAACGCAGGAAAGCGCAGACGGACCGTGCGATTGGGGAGGGCGGTCTAAATTCGCGTCCCGAGGGACAGCCCGGACATTCACCCAAAGCCCGCCCGGAGTAGTGACGGACGCGCCACTCCCACGCTAGGATCGGACCGAGCGAGCGACAACGAACGGCCTGGATCCGCGAGGCGGAAGTCTAGCCGACCCCGAAGAACGAGAAGAGGACGCGTGGAGGCGCAAGAGCCCAAAACACTGACTTCCTTTGTCACCCCGGGGCTGCTGCGGCGCCTGGCCGGGGAGCGTTCCTTCGACCGTGGCGAAGCCTATTTCACAGAGGGCGCCGTTCGGTCGCTGCGTCCCGACGAAAGCAGCGTGAAGGCCACGGTCCAGGGGACCCATCGTTACCGGGTGCACCTGTGGGCGGAAGGTGGGGACTTCGGCTACGACTGCAACTGCCCCATCGGGCGCGAGGGCGAATGCTGCAAGCACTGCGTGGCGGTCGGCCTGGCTTTCCACGCGGCCAACCAGAACGATGACCCGGACATCGCCGGTCACATGGGAACCGCCGGTAAAGCGGAGGATCTGCGCGCCTACCTTTTGGGCCTCGCCAAGACCGACCTGGTGTCGCTGTTGCTCGACCTGGCCGACGACGACGACCGCCTGCACCGACGCCTGACGCTGCGGGCTGCCCAGGCGTCGCCGGGGACCTTGAACCTATCCCTCTGGAAAGGCGCCTTGGAGGAAGTCCTCGGAAGCGGCGATCTTACCGACTACCGGGACGCCTACAGCTATGCAGAGGAGATCGAGGAGGTGGTCGATTCCCTCGAGGATCTGCTTCGGGCCGGACAGGCCGACGGTGTCATTCAATTGGCCGAACACGGTTTGTCCGAGATCGAGGACTGCATGGAGTACATGGACGACTCGGACGGCTGGATGAGCGGACACCTTCATCGCCTTCAGGAGCTCCATCTCGAAGCTTGCCGAGTCGCCCGGCCCGACCCGGTGAAATTGGCCGAGCGCTTGTTCGAGATGGAAATGGCGTCGTCCTTCGACACTTTCCACCAAGCCGCCCTGGTCTACCGCGACATTCTGGGCGAGACCGGGCGTGCGGCCTATCGCCAGCTTGTCGAGACCGACTGGGCGAAGGTCCCGGTACTGAAGCCGGGCGATGAAGACCCGGATCGTTACGGCAGGCGCTATCGAGTCACCTCCATCATGGCGGCATTGGCGCGGGCGGACGGCGACCTCGCCGCCCTGGTCGCGGTCAAGTCGCGCGATCTCTCTCAGCCTTACGCCTACCTGGAGATCGCCAGCCTCTACGAGGATGCCGGAGAGCCAGCCCTCGCGCTCGACTGGGCGGAGCGGGGCTGGCGCGCCTTTCCGGGTGCGCAGCGGGACGAGCGCCTTCGGGCCTTCATCGCCAAGGCGTACCAAGGCCAGGGCCGCCGCGACGAAGCAATGGCGCTGATCTGGGAAGCCTTCGCCGACCAGCCGGACCTCGGTACCTTCGGCCAACTGGAACAGCACGGACGGCGCGCCAAGCAATGGGCCAACTGGCGCGAGAGGGCCCTGGGCCTGATCCGCGAGCGCATCGCCGACAAATCAACGGACCCACCTGGCGGCCCCAGGTGGATGCGCGGCACCTCGCGGGATCATTCCCTACTGGTCGAGATCTTCCTGCATGAGGGCGATGAAGAAGCCGCCTGGCGCGAAGCCCAGGCAGGCGGCTGTTCGCAACGCCTGTGGCTCGCCCTGGCCAAGCGCCGGGAAACCGCACATCCGGAGGATTCCGTGAGAATCTACCAGGCGCACATCGACTCCTTGCTCCGCCACACCGGCGACCGCGTTTACCAGGACGCAGTCGGCATGCTGCAGACCATCGAACAACTTCTGGCCCGGTCCGGACGGGAGGGCGCGTTTCGGTCTCTTCTGACCGACCTACGGACGGTCCACAAGCGTAAGCGCAACCTCATGAAGATGCTCGACAAGAAAGGCTGGTAAGGACCGCGCCACGGACCGGTCTCAAACCGCGGAGGAGAAACGATTTGGGTGGTGTCGAGGATAGCCACAACGAGACCGGCAGAGAGGCGCTGGGGCGGCCCGGCAAAGCGCGTGCCCGGTCCCCAAGCGGCATCGCCGAGCAGAACGCCTATCTGCTGCGTCGCTACCAAGAGTTTCGGCGGGCTGCCGATGCCGTAGCGGCGGCTTGGCGTGGTCGACCCGAGGTCGAAAGGGTGGCGTTGATGGGATCTCTGGCGATCGCGCCCTGGAAAGAGGTGCCGCGCTTTGCCCCCTATCGCCGCGCGAGGATCGAGCTATGGCATGAGGTCAAGGACATCGACCTGGCGGTCTGGCTGACTCATCTGCGCGACCTCAATGCCCTGCGCCGAGCCAAGGACCGGGCCCTGCACGAACTCTACGAGACCGAGGGGGTCGGCGTTGCCTCCCATCAGGTAGACATCTTCCTCCTCGAGTTTGGCACGGACCGCTATCTGGGACGGCTGTGCCAGTTCAATAGCTGTCCCAAGGCCAAGTCCGAATGCCAGGTGCCCGGCTGTGGCGCAACGAAGTTCCTGCGGCAACACGAGGGCTTCCAATGGCGGCCGGAGTCCATCGCCGAAGAGCGTATGACCCGCCTGTTCGAGCGCGCCACTGGCCAAGTGGGCCGCGCCACGGACCTGCCCCTGCCTGTCCAGGATGGCGGCACCCTCCCGGGCCAGGATCCCAAGGACCCGGCGGTATAGCCGCGCTTAGTCGAGCCAACGGGTTCGCCGGGCATTTTCAGACCGGCCACCAGGGCGGAGAGGTCGTTTCGCGGTCGCCACGAGACCGGAATCTTGGCAGGTCGCGGCTCGAAACTCATCGCCCCCGCCGCCCCAGCCAGCGCTACCCCGTCTCGGCCATGCGGTCGACGGCGGTGGGCGCGTCGACGGCCGCGCTGCGCTTGATCGCGTCGTAGTAAGGCGCGAAGACCGGTCGGTCGATGTAGCGTCCGACGCCCCGCTCGGTGCGGACCTCGCCGTCCTGGTAGACGATCTTGCCCTGGCTGACGGTCACCGTGTTGATGCCCTTGACGGTCATCCCCTCGAAGATGTTGTAGTCGACGTTCTGGTGGTGGGTGTCCTTGGAGATCGTGCGCTCGCGCTCGGGATCCCAGATCGCGATGTCGGCGTCGGCCCCGACGCTGATCGAGCCCTTGCGCGGGAAGATGTTGAAAATCTTGGCGGCATTGGTCGAGGTGATGCCGACGAACTCGTTCATCGTCAAACGCCCACTGCTGACGCCGTGGTGCCAGAGCACGTGCATGCGGTCCTCGACCCCGCCGGTGCCGTTGGGGATCTGGGTGAAGTTGTTGTGCCCCGCGCGTTTTTGCGGCGCGCAGAAACAGCAGTGGTCGGTCGCCGTGGTCTGCAGCATGCCGGACTGGAGGCCGCGCCAGAGCGCCTCCTGGTGTTTCTTCGGCCGGAAGGGCGGGCTCATCACATGGGCGGCGGCGACGTCCCAATCGGGATCCCGGTAGACCGAATCGTCGACCAGCAGGTGCCCCGCCAGAACCTCGCCGAAGACCCGCTGGCCCTCGTTGCGGGCCCGGGTGATGGCCTGGAGCGACTCGATGCAGGAGTTGTGCACGACATAGAGCGGCACATTCAGCACCTGGGCGATACGGATGGCCCGGTCCGCGGCCTCGCCCTCGACCGAGGAGGGGCGCGACATGGGATGACCCTCCGGACCGGTGATGCCCTTCTCCAGCAACTCCTTTTGCAGATGCGCCACCAGTTCGCCGTTCTCGGCATGGACGGTGCAGATCGCCCCCAGCTCGCGGGCCCGGCTGAAGGAGTTCACCAGGATCTCGTCGTCAGCCATGATGGCGCCCTTGTAGGCCATGAAGTGCTTGAAGCTGTTGACCCCGTGCTCGCGGGTCAGGGTGCCCATGGCCTCGCTCACGCTTTCGTCCCACCAGGTGATGGCGACGTGAAAGCTGTAGTCGGTCGCCGCCTTTTCGGCCCAGCCGCGCCAGGTCCGATAGGCCTCCATGATGTCCTGCTGCGGGCCCGGGATGCAAAAGTCGATGATCATGGTGGTGCCGCCGACCGCCCCCGCCGTGGTGCCGGAGAAGAAGTCCTCGGAGGCCACGGTGCCCATGAAGGGCAGCTCCATATGGGTATGGGGATCGATGCCGCCCGGCATGACATAGCAGCCGCCGGCGTCGACCACTTCGGCGTCCGAGGGCGCCTCGAGACTCTCGCCGATCGCGGTGATCTTGCCGCCCGCCGTCAGGACGTCGGCGCGATAGGATTGGTCGGCGGTCACAACGGTCCCGCCTCGGATCAAAAGCGACATGCCCATATTCCTTTCTTGGTTGCCGGGTCCGGCGGCGGGAATCTCGTACCGCCGCCGGACCCTTGAAGGCCGTTTCCCGTTCAGCGTGCCTAGTCGAGGCCCGCCTTGTCGGCGATGGCGTGGGTCCAGGCCCCTTCCGGCGCCTTGGAGATGACCGGGTCCGACCCGCCCGACAGCAAGGTCTTGACCGTGCGCTCGTAGTCGGCCACGTCGAGACGGCCGCTGCTGCCCTCGGTCAGCTTGTTGATCTCGCCCATCATGCGGATCTGGTGCTTTTCGGTCTGGGCGCCGGTGGCATCGTTTTCCAGCACGATGAGGGCGGCTTCCTTCTGATTGTCGCGCGCCCAGGCCCAGCCCTTCATGCTGGCCGCAACGAAGCGGGCCATGCGGTCGACGAAAGCGGCATCGGCCAGGTTTTCCTCCAGCACGTAGAGGCCGTCCTCCTGGGTGGCGACGCCCTCGTCCTCGTACTTGAAGACCACCAGTTCCTCGGCGGGAATGCCGGCGTCGATGACCTGCCAGTACTCGTTATAGGTCATGGTGGAGATGCAGTCGGCCTGCTTTTGCAGCAGCGGGTCGACGTTGAAGCCCTGTTTCAGCACCGTGGCGCCGTCGTCGCCGCCGTTGGTCGGGATGCCGAGCTGGGACATCCAGCTCAGGAAGGGGTACTCGTTGCCAAAGAACCAGACGCCCAGGATCTTGCCGCGAAAATCGTTCGGCCCGGTGATGCCGGTCTCCTTGCGGCAGGTCAGCATCATGCCCGAGCGTTTGAAGGGCTGGGCGATGTTGACCAAGGCCACGCCCTTTTCCCGCGACGCCAGGGCCGAGGGCATCCAGTCGATGATGACATCGGCGCCGCCGCCGGCGATCACCTGGGGCGGCGAGATGTCGGGGCCGCCCGGATTGATCGTCACGTCGAGCCCGGCGTCCTCGTAGAAGCCCTTCTCCTGCGCCACGTAGTAACCGGCGAACTGCGCCTGGGTCACCCACTTGAGCTGAATCGTCACCTCGTCGGCCGCCTGGGCCGCGAAAGCGGTCATGGCAAAGGCCGCCGCGGTGACGGTGAGTGCGAGTTTCTTCATTATTTTACCTCCTCTGTAAGTCTCCCCTTCGCGCCGGCTTTATTGCCTTTGTCGATAGGAAGGATGCCAAAATGTGACGGCCCGCTCCGCAAGGGCCATCAGACCGTAGAACAGCGACCCGGCCAGGGCCGCCATGAATATCTCCGCCCAGACCATGTCGACGTTCATGCGGCCGACCTCGGTCGAGATGCGAAAGCCCATGCCGACGATCGGGGTCCCGAAGAACTCCGCCACGATGGCCCCGATCAGCGCCAGGGTCGAGTTGATCTTCAAGGCATTGAAGATAAAGGGCATGGCCGCCGGCAGACGCAGCTTGATCAAGGTTTGCCAGTACCCGGCGGCGTAGGAGCGCAGCAGCTCGCGTTCCTGCGCGCCCGAGGCCGACAGGCCGGTCACCGTGTTCACCAGCATGGGAAAGAAGGTCATGATGACCACCACCGCCGCCTTGGACTGCCAGTCGAAACCGAACCACATGACCATGATAGGAGCCACGCCGACGATAGGCAAAGCGCTGACCAGATTGCCCAGCGGCAGGAGGCCGCGCTGCAGAAAGGGCACGCGGTCGACCAGCACGGCGACGATGAAACCGCCGGCACAGCCCATGGCATAGCCTGAGAGGACCGCCTTCATGAAGGTCTGAACGAAGTCGGCGGCCAGGATGTCGAGCGATCCGGCGATGCGCAGGCCGATCGCGCTGGGCGCCGGCAGCAGGACCTGCGGCACGCCGAACCCGACCGTCGCGATCTCCCACAAAAACAATAGCCAGAGCCCGAAGGCCGCGGGCACCAGCAGGTCGAGCAAGCGGTTGAGCGAGACCGAAAAACTGCGGACCTCGGCGATAGCATCGATCGCCCGCCAGATGAGGATCCAAAGGCCCAGATTGAAGAGCCAGAACCCCAATCCCGCGGAACCCGCGGCCCCACCGCCGCGCAGCAAGGCCAGACTGGTGGCGGCACCAAGCCCTACCAGGACCAGCAGCGCCAGGCCCCCGACCAGACCTGTCGCGGAACGCCAGGCGAAGAGGACCGCGGCCACCAGAATGACCAATGCCGGCACAAGCGCCCCAGGCACCGCCAGCCAATGCTGCGCCTCGACCTCCGGCAGCACCTTGGTCAGCGGCAGGAACAGGGCGCCCAGCAGGACGGCGGCGGCCAGGGCGCAGCCTTTGTCGCCCAACGCTTTCATGGCCGCAGCCCCAACCGTTTGAGGGTCGCCCGCTCGACCACGCCGACCAGCGCCACCAGCAGCGCCGCCAGCAGCGCCGCGGTCACCAGGGCAGACCAGATCTGGATCGTCTGGCCGTAGTAGGAGCCCGCCAGCAGCCGGGCGCCGAGCCCGGCCTGGGCCCCGGTCGGCAGTTCGCCGACGATGGCCCCCACCAGGCTGATCGCGACGGCCACCTTCAGACTGGTGAAGAGGAAGGGCAGCGACGAGGGCCAGCGCAGCATCCAGAAGGTCTGCCAGCGGCTGGCACTGTAGGTGCGCATCAGATCCATCTGCAGCGGATCGGGCGACCGCAGGCCCTTGACCATGCCGATGGTGACCGGAAAGAAACACAGATAGGTCGAGATCACCGCCTTGGGCACCAGTCCCTTCAGGCCGATGGCGCCCAGCACCACCACGACCATCGGCGCGATGGCCAGGATGGGGATGGTCTGGGACGAGATGATCCAGGGCATCAGGCTCTTGTCGAGGGAGCGCAGATGGACGATCCCGACCGCCAGCAGAATCCCCAGGAGAGTACCGGTCGCGAAGCCCAGAAGGGTCGAGGAGAGGGTGACCCAGGAATGGAAGATCAGGCTGCGCTTCGAGGTGATTCGCTTGTCCAGAATGGTGGCCTTCATCTCGGCCAGAATCTGGTGCGGGGCCGGCAGGATCGGACGCTCCTGGGCCAGGGTCGCGCGCAGCAGGTCGCCTTGGCTCCACTCGGTCCCCTGGCGCTCGAACTGATCGATCTGCCAGGGCGTGTTCATGGACACCGCGCCCAGGTACCAAAGCGCCAGGATGACCAGGGCGATGACCGCGACGGGCCCGGTCTTGCCGGCCAGAAGCCGCCGCCAACTCAGCGCCGGCGCAGGGCCGAGGATGTCAGAGGTCATAGGCCTGCCCCGTGCGCAGTCCCTCCCGGACGCGGTGGGCGATCTCCAGGAATTCGGGCGTCTCGCGGATATCGAGCGTGCGCTCGCGCGGCAGATTACTCTCGATCACATCGATGATGCGCCCCGGACGCGGCGACATGACGACGATCTTGCTGGAGAGGAAGACCGCTTCGGGAATCGAGTGGGTGACGAAGACCACGGTCTTTTCGGTCTTGCCCCAAAGCTGCAAGAGCTGCTGGTTCAGATGATCGCGGACGATCTCGTCGAGCGCGCCGAAGGGCTCGTCCATCAGCAGGAGCGCCGGGTCGAAGCAGAGCGCCCGCGCGATCGAGGCGCGCTGCTGCATGCCGCCGGAAAGCTGCCAGGGAAACTTCTTCTCGAAGTCGCCCAGGTTGACCAGGTCGAGATACTGTCGGGCCCGGGCGGCGCGCTCGGCCCGGTCCATGCCCATGATCTCGAGCGGCAGGGTGACATTGCGCTCGATGGTCCGCCAGGGATAGAGCGCCGGGGCCTGGAAGACATAGCCGTAGGCCCGGTCGAGCCGCGCCTGTTGGGGCGAGAGGCCGTTGACGGTAATCTCGCCGGCGGTCGGCCGCTCCAGATCGGCAATGACCCGCAGCAGGGTGGTCTTGCCGCAGCCCGAGGGGCCGATGAAGGACACGAAGTCGCCGTAGTCGACCTGCAGGTCGACCTCCGACAGCGCGTAGACCGGGCCGTCGGCGGTCTGAAAGGTCAGACCGAGGCCCGCCGCCGCAACCGCCCGCGAGCGCGGCGCTGTTGCCCCGTTAGTCTGCGCCCCGCTGGCCTGCGCGCCGCTGGCCGATGCCGCGTCAGCGGATGCCGAGGAAGCCGCCCTCATGGCGCGGCCTGCGCCATCACGCGGCATACCCGGCTTTGTCCAGCATCGCGCGCAGCAGCACCTGACCGCCGGCGGTGATCCATTCCGGCTTGGCGTCCTCGACCTCGTTGTGGCTGATCCCGTCGATGCAGGGCACGAAGATCATCGAGGTCGGCGCCACATTGGCCAGATAGCAGGCATCGTGACCGGCGCCGGAGACCATGTCCCGGTGGTCGTAGCCGCAGTCCAGGGTCGCCTTGCGGACCGCCTCGATACAGCTGTCGTCGAAGTGGATCGGGGCATAGTAGAAGATCTGCTCGAGCTCGACTTCCAGGCCGATGTCCGCGGCGATCTCCGCCACGCCCGCGCGCATGGCGGCATCCATTCCGGCCAGCACCTCGTCCTTGGGATGGCGAAAATCGATGGTCAGGGAAACCCGGCCTGGGATCACGTTGCGCGAGTTGGGGTAGACATCCATCATGCCCACCGTGGCGCAGGCAACCGGCGCGTTGTCGAGCCCCACCTTGTTCACCAACTGGACCACCCGGGCGGCGCCCAGAAGGGCGTCCTTGCGACGGTCCATGGGGGTCGGGCCGGCATGGGATTCGACCCCTGTCAGGGTCATCTCGTACCAGCGCTGACCCTGGGCGTCGGTGACCACGCCGATGGGCTTGTCGTCGGCCTCCAGGATCGGGCCCTGTTCGATATGGGCCTCGAAATAGGCGTGCACGGGACGGCCGCCGACCTCGTCCTCGCCGGCATAGCCGATGCGCGCCAGTTCTTCGCCCATGGTCTTGCCGTCCGCGTCGGCCCGCGACAAGCCGTATTCGAGGTCGAAAATCCCGCCGAAAACGCCCGACGACACCATGGCCGGGGCGAAACGCGAGCCCTCCTCGTTGGTCCAGACCGCGACCTCCACCGGGTGCTCGGTCGCCAGGTCCAGATCGTTCAGGCTGCGCACCACCTCGAGGCCGGCCAACACCCCGAAGACGCCGTCGAAGCGCCCGCCGGTCGGCTGGGTGTCCAGGTGGCTGCCGGTGATCACCGGCGCCAGCGCGTCATTGCGCCCGGCCCGGCGGGCAAAGATGTTGCCCATCTTGTCGACCCGGATCGTGCAGCCGGCGTCCTTACACCAGGAAACGAAAAGATCGCGCCCTTGCTTGTCCAGGTCGGTCAGGGCCAGGCGACAGCAGCCGCCCTTTTCGGTGGCGCCGATCTTGGCCATCTCCATCAGGCTGTTCCACAGGCGATCCCCATCGATGGAGAGGTTGCTCGGTTCGGACATGGAAATCCCTTTCTTTGGCTCAATTCAAGTCGGTCAGGCTCTCGTAGGTTTCGGGCCTGCGGTCGCGGAAGAACTGCCAGGTGTTGCGGACCTCGCGGATCAAGTCCAGGTCCATCTCGTGGACAATCAGCTCGTCCTTGTCGCGGCTCGCCTGGGCTTCGATCTGGCCGCGCGGATTGACGAAGTAGCTCTGGCCGTAGAACTCGCCGATGTTCCAGGGCCCTTCGGTGCCGACCCGGTTGACGGCGCCGATGTAGACCCCGTTGGCGACCGCCGAGGCCGGCTGTTCCAGGGTCCAGAGGTGCTCGGAAAGACCGGCCACGGTCGCCGAGGGATTGACGATGTATTCCGCGCCCTTCAGGGCCAGCGCCCGCCAGCCCTCGGGGATGTGGCGGTCGTAGCAGATATAGACTCCCAGCTTGCAGTAGGCGGTGTCGAAGACCGGCCAGCCCGAGGCGCCGGGCTTGAAAAAGAACTTTTCCCAGAAGCCGGCGACCTGGGGAATATGGCTCTTGCGGTACTTGCCCAGATAGCTGCCGTCGGCGTCGACCACCGCCGCCGTGTTGTAGTAGACGCCGGTCATGACCTCTTCATAGATCGGCACCACGATGACCATCTTGTGCTTCTTGGCGTAGTCCTGCATCAGCTTGGTCGTGGGGCCGTCCGGGATGGCCTCGGCCGCGGCGTACCACTTCGCATCCTGGCTCGGGCAGAAGTAGGGCTGGGTGAAGACCTCCTGGAAACAGAGGACCTGGACGCCCTGGCGCCCGGCCTCCTCGATCAGGGGATGGTGCGCCGCCAGCATCCGGTCGCGAATCTCGTCCGGGCTCATGGAGGTGTCGCCCTTCAGCGCCATCTGAATGAGGCCGCCCTTCAATGTCGCCATGGCTTAAAGCCCTCCCCTCTGCGCGCGCGGTTCGTCGGCGGGACGCAGGGACCAGCGGCGGGATCCGAGGAAAACGCGATCGGGGGCCGGCGCGCCTTGGCGCGGAGCCCGCGCGACGTTAGGGCGAATCGGTCCTGCCGTGCTTGTCCATTTGCCGCTCCCTTGTGCTTTTTTCGTCCGTCCTGATTGTTCGGTCGCTGGACGGTATTTTGTCGATCGAGGCCTCGCGGGCGACGCCAAACAACGCCTTGATCCCGGCCAATCGGCCAAGCTAAGATCTAACGCAAATTTTACCAACTGGTCAAGAAACAATTTGGCCCGGAAGCTCGTTCGGCGCCATCGGACGGGCCATTGGACAGGACGGTTTGGGCCAAGCTCGGCCGCGCCGCGTGCGGCGACCGGCGGGTCACAACAAACGGGGGCAAAGCTTTGTCGGATGCAGGATTCCATCGGGCTGGAGGCGACGCCGCTCAGGTCGCCTTGGCCGACGCCGGCCTTGTCCCATGACCCAGGCCAAGCCGGCGGTAAGGGCCGCACCGGATAAAAGCACAGCGGCCGGAAAGACGCGCATTCAGGCGCGCAACGAAGCGCGCATTCTCGACGCGGCCCAGGAGGTCTTCGCCGAAGCCGGGTTTCGCGGCGCCACGGTCGACCAAATCGCGGCCAAGGCCGGCATGTCGAAGCCCAACCTGCACTACTATTTCAAACGCAAACGCGAGCTCTACCTGGCGGTGCTGCGGCGCACCCTGGATCTATGGTTGGAGCCGCTGGAGGAGTTGGACCCCGAGGGCGATCCGGAAAGGGAACTGCGCCACTACATCGCCCGCAAGCTCTACCTCTCCCGGGTCAACCCCATGGCCTCGCGGGTCTTCGCCAATGAAATCCTGCAGGGTGCGCCGATGCTGGGCGACTACCTGGCCCACGACCTGCGGACCCTGGTGCGCAACAAGGCCAAGGTCATCCGCCATTGGATCGCGGCCGGCAAAATCGCCACGGTCGATCCCTACCACCTGATCTTTCTAATCTGGGCCGCCACCCAGCACTATGCCGACTTCGCCCCCCAGGTGATGGCGGTGACCAACGTGAAGGGCCTCTCCAAGTCCCACTTCGCCGCGGTCGAGGACTCGCTCTGCCAGATCATCTTTCATGGCCTGCTGCCGACTGGCCGCACAAAAAACGAGGAGTAGCCCGGTCTTTGCCTAGGGCTGCCGCTCGGCCAGCGCGGCCTTCACCCCCAGGCCCAGATAGAGGCCCCCGGTCACGAAGCGTGGCAGCGGTCCCTGCAGCACCCGCCCGCCGAGCCAAGACCGCAGGCTGCCGGCCAGGAGCGCATAGGCCCCGTCGGTGAAAAGGGCCAGGCCCGCATAGAGCAGCCCAAGCAGCAAGATCTGCGGCGGGACCGGGCCCTGGCTCGGCTCCACGAACTGCGGCAGGAAGGCGAGAAAGAAGACCGCGATCTTGGGATTGAAGACGCTGACCACCACGCCGTCCATGAAGAGGCGACAGAGCGAGTGCGGGGTGGAGGCGTCGATGGCGGCGGTCGCGCCGCGCGCGAAAATCGTCCTGAGCCCCAGATAGATCAGATAGCCGGCGCCGATGGCCTTTACGATGCCAAAGGCGGTCGCCGAGGAGAGCAGAATGGCCGAAAGGCCGATCGCCGCCGCGGCGACGTGGACCAGGGCGCCCGCCGACAGCCCGAGAACCGAGGCCAGGCCGGCGCGGTAGCCCTGCGCCGCGCTGCGCGCCACCACATACAGGACACCGGGTCCGGGAATCACCAGGACCACGAGGGACGCGGCCACAAAGGCAATCAGCATCGTGTCACTCGGCATCCGCGTCTCCGGGGCCGACTTGCGGCGATCAGGTGCCACTCTGCCAGGATGGCCGCGTCCCTGGAAGCCTGCAAAAGCGGCTTGCGGCTGGCCAGGAATCGGGCCGGATCTAAGGGGTCGCTGGGCTGCGCAACAGCAAGAGCATGGCGATGGCGGTCACCGCGATCCCGAGGAAGACCGGCAGCGTGGGCCAGGGGGCGCCGAAGCCGGCTTCGATCAAGACAACGAAGGCGGGGGTCAGATAGGTGTAGGCCATGACCCGGTGCGGCGGCAGATGCAGGCTGGCGAACTTGGCCAGGTAGAAGGTGAAGGCGGTGTTGCAGATCGCCAGATAGAAAACCCCGCCCAGGGCCTTGGCCGGGATCCCGGTCCAATCGGTGGCAAGGATCTGCGGCCCCGCGTAGATCGCCAAGAGCCCAGCGCCCGCGGCCAGAACCCAAAAGGTCATGACCACCACCGGCTCGCCCCGGTGCAGCCGCTTGATCGCCGGCGCGTAGGCGCTGAAGGACACGGCGGAGAAGAAAAACAGGATATCGCCGTAGCCCAGATCGAGCGCGAGGAGCCGGTCCAGACTGCCCTCGAACAGGACCCAGACCGCGCCGAGACCGCCGAGCAGCAGGCAACCCAGTTGGCCGGACGGGCAACGCTGGCCGACCAGCAGGAAGGCGATGCCCGCGGCCATCAGCGGGACCAGGGTGAAGATCGCCCCGGTGGAGAGCGTGTCGGTCCAGCGCAGGGCCTCGAACATCAAGACGAAGAAGAGCACCATGGTCAGCGCGATCGCGGCATAGCGCAGCAGCCCCCCCAGGCCGGGCCACTGCCAACGGCCCGACAGGGCCAGCCCGATGCCAAAGACCGCCGCCGCCACCAGGAAGCGCAGAAAGGTCAGAACCAGCGGGTCCAGGTCATGGGTAATGGCGGCGCCGACAGTAAAGGAGGTGCTGACCAGGAAGGCATAGACCAGCAGCGCACCATGGGCGATGGCCTCATTTCCCTTGGGCCAAGAGGCCATTTCCGACCGTTACTCGGCGGCGACGCGATTGGGGTTGTTGGGGTGGCTGGTCCAGTCGGCAAAGGTCCGGTCGATCGGCTTGCCGGTGCGCGGATCGATGCCCTCGGTCAGTTCTTCGAGCGTGATGCACTGTTCGACCGGGCAGACGGTGGCGCAGAGGTTGCAGCCGACGCATTCCTCGTCGATCACCTCGAAATGCCGGGCGCCGTCCTTGGTCGCGGTGATCGCCTGGTGCGAGGTATCCTCGCAGGCGATATGGCAGCGCCCGCACTTGATGCAGAGCTCCTGATCGATTCTGGCCTTCACCACGTAGTTCAAGTTGAGATACTGCCAGTCGGTCAGCTTCGGCACGGCAGCCCCGATGAAGTCCTCGAGGCGGCTATAGCCCTTGGCCTCCATCCAGTCCTTGAGGCCGGCGTTCATGTCTTCGACAATCTTGAAGCCATAGGCCATGGCGGCGGTGCAGACCTGAACCGTCCCGGCGCCGAGCGCCATGAATTCCACCGCATCGCGCCAGGTCGTGATCCCGCCGATACCGGAGACCGGCAGGCCGTCGGTCTCCTTGTCGCGGGTGATCTCCGACAGCATGCTCAAGGCAATCGGCTTGACCGCCGGCCCGCAGTAACCGCCGTGGGTCGCCTTGCCGCCGGTGCTGGGCTCCGGGGTCATGGTCTCGAGGTCAACGCCGACGATGGAGTTGATGGTGTTGATCAGCGAGACCGCGTCGGCCCCGCCCTTGTGCGCGGCGCGCGCGGGAAAGCGCACGTCGGTGATATTGGGCGTCAGCTTCACGATGACCGGCATGCGGGTGATCTGCTTGCACCAGCGCGCCACCATCTCGACATACTCGGGCACCTGGCCCACCGCCGAGCCCATGCCGCGCTCCGACATGCCGTGCGGACAACCGAAGTTGAGCTCGACGCCGTCGGCGCCGGTCTCCTCGACCAGGGGCAGGATGTACTTCCAGGACGCCTCCTCGCAGGGCACCATCAGGGACACCACCACCGCCCGGTCGGGCCAGTCGCGCTTGACCTCCTTGATTTCGCGCAGGTTCACGTCCAGCGGCCGGTCGGTGATCAGCTCGATATTGTTGAAGCCGATCAGGCGGCGGTCGCCGCTGTGGATCGCGCCGTAGCGCGGGCCGTTGACGTTGACGATCGGCGGGTCCTCGCCCAGGGTCTTCCAGACCACGCCGCCCCAGCCCGCCTCGAAGGCCCGTACCACGTTGTAGGCCTTGTCGGTCGGCGGCGCCGACGCCAGCCAGAACGGGTTGGGCGACTTGATGCCACAGAAATCGCTGCGTAGGTCGGCCATGGTTCCTCTCCCTTCAGCGCAGGGCGCGGTCGATTGACTGCGCCGCGACCTTGCCGTCTTCGACCGCGGCCACGGTCAGGTCCTGGCCGCCGTCGATGCAATCGCCCCCGGCCCAGACCCCCGGCAGTGAACTGCGCCGCTCCTCGTCCACCGCGATGCGTCCCCTCACCAGATCGGGCCGCGCGTTGTCCTCGACCAGCGAAGCGGGCTCCAGGGCCTGCCCGATCGCCTTGAAGACCACGTCGGCCTCGAGGCGGAAGCGCTCGCCGGTGCCTTCCAGACGGCCGTTTGCGCCGGTCTTCGTGTACTCGAACTCCACCGCCCGGATCTGGCCGTCTTCGCCGATCAGGGCCGCCGGCGCCGCGTTGTGCTTGATCTTGACGCCGCTGGTCTGGGCAATCTCCTGCTCGTAGGGGCTCGCGTTCATCTGCTCGCGGCCGCGGCGATAAACGATGGTCACATCCTCGGCGCCCAGGCGCTTGCTCTGGACCGCGATATCGATCGCCGTCATGCCGCCGCCGATGACCACGACCCGGCGGCCGACCGGCAGCCGGGCCAGATCCTCGGCCTGACGCAGATCGGCGATGTAGGCCACGGCATCCTCCACGCCTTCGAGCTCTTCGCCCGTCTCGCCCAGCGCCTTGACGGCGCCCATGCCGATGCCGAGAAAGACCGCGTCGAAGTCCTGGCGAAGCTGCGCCAGGCCGATCTCGCCGCCCAGCCGCTTGCCGCATTCCACCGTGATCCCGCCGATTTCCAGGATGTAGTCCACTTCGCGCTGGGCGAAGTTGTCGACGGTCTTGTAGGCGGCGATACCGAACTCGTTCAGACCGCCCAGTTTCGCCTTCGCGTCGTAGAGGGTCACCTCGTGGCCCAGGACCGCCAGGCGGTGGGCACAGGACAGGCCCGCGGGCCCGGCGCCGACAACGGCCACGCGCTTGCCCGTGGCCGCGCCGCGGGTGAAGATCTGCTGGCCGCTTTCGAACAGCTCGTCGGTGGCGTAGCGCTGTAGCAGGCCGATCTGGACCGGCTTGTCTTCCGCGGTGTTGCGCACGCAGACCTCTTCGCAGAGCTGTTCCGTCGGGCAGACCCGGGCGCACATGCCGCCCATGATGTTCTGCTGCAGGATCGTCTCGGCCGAACCCTTGGAATTGCCGGTCGAAATCTGGCGAATGAACTGGGGAATGTCGATGCTGGTCGGGCAGGCCGTGGTGCAGGGGGCATCGTAACAGAAGTAGCAGCGGTCGGCCTCGACCAGGGCCTGGTGTCCGTTCAGCGGCGCATGCAGGTCGGAAAAGTTCTTGGAATAGTCGTCGGCCGACAGGCGGCCCGCGGCAACTTCGCGCTTGTGTGCCGGCTTTTCCATCGAGACCCTCCCCCGGGCCGGAGCTCTCAAATTCGAGCGCAGGCCCTAGTTTAAATCAGCCTTGCCTTGTTCGTTTTATCATTCGATCAATTTTTTACCATTTGGTCAATAAAAAAACAAAGCTGCTTCACCCGACAATAGAGCCGCTAGCGAGTTGGCCATCCTCCGGCGAGACCCATCCAACGCATTCAACTCGCCACGACGCTCGGGCTCCCCTAGAGTTTCGGCGCCAGGCGCGATCTATCGGAGACACCGGCCCAAGCGGATGCGGGGGTACCACCATGCGGTTCAATCTGGTCGTCAATCTGGAGCGGATGAGTCCCGACCTGGACATGCGCGAGGTCCTGCGCACGGTCACCGAGATGGTTCAGATCGCCGATCGAGGCGGCGTCGACATCGTTTGGGCCGCGGAACACCACGGGCTGGAGATGTACATTGCCCCCGGCCCCTTTCAGCTCTTGTCTCACTTCGCCGGAAACAGCGACCGCATACGGCTGGGAACCGGCGTCGTGGCGGCGCCCTATTGGCACCCGATCAAGCTGGCCGGCGAGGCAGCCCTGCTCGATCTCATTTCCGGCGGGCGGCTCGAGTTCGGTATCGGCCGGGGCGCCAACCGGCACGAGTTCGAGCGCATGAGACCGGGCCTGCACCCCCATGAGGGCGTGCCGATCATGCAGGAGATGCTGCCCATCCTGCTGAAACTCTGGCAGGGCGATACCGCGCACGAGGGACAGAACTGGTCCTTCCCCAGCGCCACCTCCTGCCCCAAGCCGGTCCAGAAACCGCACCCGCCGCTGTGGGTCGCGGCGCGGGATCCCGGGACCTTCGACTGGGCGGTCGGCCAGGGCTGCAACATTATGACCTGGGCGCTCACCCGGCCCTTCCAGGAAGTCGAAAACTACATCGAGCAGTTCGAGGCGTCGCTGGCGAAGAACCCAACGATCCCGCGGCCGCGCTTCATGACCATGCGCCACACGGCGATCTATGGAACGCCCGGCGACGCGGATCTCTACATCGGGTGTCTGCAACGACAGGGCGGCCGCTTCGAGACCCTCTTTCGCGCCCTGTCGCCCGTGGCGGAGGGCTTTCCGAAGCCCGCCGCGCTCGACCTCCTGCAGAATGCCGCGGAGTACGAGCCGGAACGGATCCTGGAGAACCTGATCTTCGGCACGCCGGAACAGGCCATTGAAAAACTGCGCCCCTACGAGGCCGCCGGCATCGACTACTTCTGCTACAACGCGACCTTTGGGGTGCCGCTGCAAGCCCAGCTCAAGTCCTGGAAGCTCTTCGTCGAAGAAGTGATTCCGGCCTTCGTTTGATCGGCGGGCTAGGCAGAGCAGTCCTTGGGACAAGCGATCCTTCGAGCTTCTCGGATTTTGTTTACCGGCAGCCACGGTTATGTGGCAGCATTCCCGGACTGCCTGCCGTGGCCGACCAATCTGGGATCGGTTGCTCCTGAAGGTCAGTGTTTGGGAGCGGCTGAACAAGAACAGGACTGGCGGGACAGTACGAGCTGGGAAGACCGCGACGGTTCGGCCGAACATTCACCGATCGACCGAACTTTCGCGCAGGGGAGAGTGGAACGATGGCAGCGGATCAGACCATCAGTCTGATGGTGAACGGCGAACGCCGGCAAATCTCGGCACCCGCCGACAAGACGCTGCTGGATGTCCTGCGCGACGATCTCGACCTGACCGGCGCGAAGTTGGCCTGCGACGACGGCGAGTGCGGCAGTTGCTTTGTCCTGCTCGGAGACAGGCCGGTGATGTCCTGCAAGCTGGCGGCGTCGCGCGCGACGGACAAGGAGATCGTCACTATTGAGGGACTGGCGGGCGAAGGACTGGCGGGCCAGGACAAGGGGGGCCAGGCCAAGGGCGTCCTGCACCCGCTCCAGGAGGCGTTCCTGGAGGCCGGCGCCACCCAGTGCGGTTTCTGCATCCCCGGCATGATCATGCGCGCCGAGGCGCTGTTGCGGAACAAGCCCGAGCCGAGCCAGGATGAAATCGTCAAGAGCCTGTCGCGTAATCTCTGCCGCTGCACCGGCTATCTGAAGATTTTCGAGGCCGTGGCCTACGCGGCCGAACTGAAAAAGGGCCGCGCCCGCAGCAACTGGGCCGACAAGAGCAAGGCGCGCGGCATCGGCGCCACGGTGCGTCGCAAGGACACCCCGGGAACCGTGGACGGTACGGCCAAGTACGCCGCCGATTTGAAGATGGCGGGCATGCTCTTCGGCCAGGTGCTGCGCAGCCCCCATCATCATGCCCGCATCCTGTCGATCGACAGCGCGGCGGCCGCGGCCCTGCCCGGCGTCGAGGCCGTGGTGACCGCCGCCGACATCCCCGGTAGCGCGACCATGTCGAACTGCCAGCCCCAGACCTACCTGTTTCCCAGCGACCGCACGCGTTTTCTGGGCGAGGGCATCGCCGCCGTCGCGGCGGTTTCCCCGGAGATCGCCAAAGCGGCGCTGGCCAAGATCGAGGTCGTCTACGAGCCCCTGCCGGCGGTTCTCGGCATTGAAGAAGCCCTGCGGGAGGAGGCCTGCTCGCTCTTCGACGCGGCGCCCAATTTCTCGCCCGCCACTGAACTGCATGACGGCGATATCGACGGTGGCTTTGCCGAGGCCGATGTGGTGGTCGAGGACACCTTCACCACCTCCCGGCGCGAACACGCGGCCATGGAGCCGGAAGCGGCCCTCGCCTATGTCGACGAGAACGGCATCCTGGTAATCAAGTCGCCGCTCTATCATCCCTTCCTGCAAGGCCAGCAGTCGATTGCCGCGACCCTGGACCTTCCCGTGGAGAAGGTACGCATCGTCTGCCCGGCCATGGGCGGCAACTTCGGCAAGCGCGGCGACGCCCTGGCGCCGACGGTGGCCGGCCTGCTGAGCCTCAAGACGGGAAAACCGGTCTCGGTGGTGTTCGGACGCGCCGAGTCCATCCTCGGGTCGTCGAAGACGCCGAGCACGCGCATGACCTACAAGATCGGCGCCAGGAAGGACGGCCGCATCGTCGCGCTCCAGGCGACCGTCCACCGCAACATGGGCGGCTGGGCGCCCTACCTGTCGGCCCAGACCACCAAGGGGACGGAACTCTGCGCCTATGAATCGATTGCCTCGACCATGTCCCATATCACCGGCCCCTACGAAATCGCCAACGTCCATGCCACATTGGTCGACGTCATCACCAACGGGCCGCGGACCGTGCCGCTGCGCGGCACCAGCGGCAACTACCTGCCCTTTGCCATCGAGTCCCTGATCGACCGCCTGGCCCGGGAGCTCGACATGGATCCCATCGAGCTGCGCTTGCGCAACGTCCTGGACATCGGCTCGCGCACCCACCTGGGCCAGGTCATGCGCGACAGCGTCGGCATCAAGGCCGAGCTGGAGGCCCTGCGCGAGCCCTGGGCGGCCGTACGCAACGGCGCCAAGGGAAACGGTGCAACGCCAACAGACGAACCTTGGAAACGGGGCGTCGGAGTGGCCTGCGGCTGGCGCAACATCACCTACGTCAGCATGCCCGATATCTCCGCCGGCGCCGAGTTGATGGCGGACGGCAAGATCGAGGTCCTGGCCGGTTCGGTCGAGCAGGGCCAGGGCTGCACCAGCCAGTTCGCCCAGATCGCCAGCGAGGCGATGAACCTGCCGATGGACTTGGTGGTCGTGACCATCGGCGACACCCTGCGCGCGCCCTACCCGGTGCCGACCTTCAGTTCGATCACCACCCTGGTGACCGGCAAGGCCGTGCTCAACGCGGTCGAGGCCCTGCGCGAGGCCATGGTGGAGGTCGCCGCCGAGCTGCTGGCGACGCCGCCGGGGGACATCGAAGTCCTAGACGGCTTTGCCATCTCGAAAGGCGCGCCGGGGCGCATGGTGGCCTTCGCCGAGATCGGCCGGCAGTTCGACAGCCGCGGGCTGGCGCGGCGGCGCGAGGGAACATTCGTCTACGAGGGACGCGCCACCGACAACAGCCTCGCCGGGGCCGCCAGGTCCGGACCCATGAAGGCGACCGACGGCGACGAGGCGCCGGACATGGTCTATGGCTTCAACGCGGCCATCGCCGAGCTGGAGGTCAACGAGAAGACCGGCCAGGTGCGCCTGCTCCAGCTCGTCAACGCCGCCGACCCGGGGACCATCATCAGCCCGCAGGCGGTCCAGGGCCAGATCGACGGCGGGCTCTCTTTTGGCATCGGCACGGCGCTGTCCGAGGCCTTTCATCCCGACAATCCGCCGACACTGCGTCACTACGGTCTGCCGACGACCCGCGATATCGCGCCGACCGTGACCTCGATCAACATCGAGACCCCCTCTCCGCGCGGTCCCTTCGGCGCCAAGAGCGTCGCCGAGATGTGCGTCATCGCGCCGGTCCCGGCCATCGTCAACGCCATCGCCGATGCGACGGGCAAGCGGCTGCATGCGATTCCGGCCACGGCGGATCGAATCCAGGCCGCTTTGAAAGAACCCGCGTGATGGGATGACCTCGCGGCCGAACCAGGGCGAACCCAAGGTCGGCGGCGGCGAACCGCGCGCCGGGCGGGGGCTGGCGCGGTGACCGGCAAGATCGAGGTTTCACGCCTGACCAAAGTCTTCGGCCAGGGGCCCAAGTCCACCGAGGACGCGTTGGCGCTGCTTGCCCAGGGCAAAGCCAAGAATGACATTTTGACGCGGACCAACGCTGTCGTCGCCGTCGCCGATGTCTCCTTTTCGGTCGGCGAGGGCGAGATCTTCATGGTCATGGGTCTTTCCGGTTCCGGCAAGTCGACCCTTGTGCGATGCCTCAACCGGCTTATCGAGCCAACCTCGGGAACGGTTCACATCGACGGCGAGAGCGTCTTCGACAAGGACGCGCGGC
This sequence comes from Kiloniellaceae bacterium, assembly GCA_021776195.1. The sequence continues at coordinate 34,375 of JAJFGK010000141.1, forward strand.
AGCTTCGCGAACTGCGCCGGACCCGCATTTCGATGGTGTTCCAGAACTTTGCCCTGCTGCCTCACAAGACAGTGGTCGAGAATGTCGAGTTCGGCCTCAAGCTGCGCGGCGAGAGGAAGGCCACGCGATTTGAGCGCGCCCTGGAGACGATCCAACTCGTCGGCCTGACGGGCTGGGAACAGCACTATCCCGAGAACCTCAGCGGCGGCATGAAACAACGCCTTGGCTTGGCGCGCGCGCTGGCCAACGACCCCGACATCTTGCTCATGGACGAGCCCTTCAGCGCCCTCGACCCCTTGATCCGCGGCGACATGCAAAATGAGCTGATCGAGCTCCAGCGGCGCCTGCGCAAGACCATCGTCTTTATCACCCATGACTTCCAGGAAGCGATCAAACTGGGCGACCGCATCGCAATCATGAAAGACGGTGTGATCGTCCAGACCGGCAGGCCGGCGGAGATCGTCGCCAGCCCGATCGACGACTATGTCGTCAGCTTCACCAGCGAAATCGACCGCGGCCGCGTCTTCGCGGCCAAGGCGGTCATGCGGGCCGAGACCCCCACTGTCCGCGACGATGCACTGCACGACAGCCTGTCGCGTACTCTCAACGGAACGGATCGCGGCTGTCTGTTCGTCCTCAACGGCGCCGGCCAGCCGGTCGGCTACCTCCGCGAGGACGACCCGGCGATCCGCGACGCTGATGGCGACCGGCCGGTCAGCGCCTCGATGGCGACCGAGTTCCCGCGCATTTCGCCCGAACAGCGCCTGGCCGAGATCTACAGCTTCTGCGACACGGACGCCCCCCTGGCCGTGGTCGACGACGATAGTGGCCGGTTTCTCGGCTACGTCAGCGCCCGCGATATCCTCGTCAAGCTGGCCGCCTCGCGAACCAAACCACGCGAACCAGCGACCGCGACGATGGCATTGGAGCCCGCCCATGAGTAAGCCGGTTTTCGACTATGTCCTTCCACTCGAAGACTGGATCCAGACCGGGGTCGAGTGGCTGGTCGGCGAATGGCGGCCGCTCTTTCAAGCCATCCGATGGCCCGTTGCCAACACCCTGGATGCCATGGAGTCCTTCCTTCTCGGCGTCCCCTTTGGACTCTTCCTTTTCGTCCTCTTCCTGCTCGCTTGGCGGGCCGCCGGCTGGCGGGTCGGCATCTTCGCTGTCGCGGCCATGTTCCTCATCGGCCTCATCGGTCTTTGGGAACAGGCGATGACGACGCTGGCGATGATCTTCACCGCGCTGGTCTTCAACATCCTGGTCGGCGTCCCCTTGGGCCTTTGGGCCGGACGCAGCGACCGCTTCTGGTCGGGACTGCGCCCCGTCCTGGATGTCATGCAGACGACCCCCTCCTTCGTCTACCTGGTGCCGATCGTCATGCTCTTCGGCGTCGGCACGGTGCCTGGGGTCGTGGCGACGATCATCTTCTCCATCGCGCCCGTCATCCGGCTGACCAACCTTGGAATCCGCCAGGTCACGCCAGAAGTGGTCGAGGCGGGTCATGCCTTTGGCGCCACCAATCTACAGCTCTTGCGAGACATCCAGCTGCCGCTCGCCTTGCCGACCATCATGGCCGGTCTCAACCAGACCCTCCTGCTGGGTATGGTCATGAGCACCATCGCCTCCATGATCGGCGCCGAGGGCTTGGGCTTGACGGTTCTGCGCGGTATCGGGCGGCTCGACGTCGGATTGGCGGCAATCGGCGGCTTGAGCATCGTCCTTATGGCCATGGTTCTCGACCGCATCACCCAGGCCCTGGGCCAGCGCCTCCAAGTCGCGGGGCCCCAAGCGATGACGACACGCGAGAGACTACTGGAGGCGCTCTTTGGCAGCGCTTTCATGCGGCGGGCAGTACGAAGCCAAACCCACTAACCGATAGAGATAGGGAGGGGAGCATGTGTAGGACAGTTTTCGGGGCGGCGTTGGCCGCCATCATCGGACTCGCGGCTTTTGCCGGGGCGGCCTCGGCAGCCGAGATGCCTGGCCAGGGCAAGACCATCAAGGCAGCCCGCGCGACCTGGGATACCTTCTGGTTCGGCGGCAGGATCCTGCAGATCGGCCTCGAGCGGCTCGGCTATGAGGTCGACGGGCCGGCGACGCTCAACAATCCGGCGCGCTATTCGGCCCTCGGACAAGGCGATATCGACTTCGAAACCGATACCGTGCTGCCCAACGCGAAGGATTTCATCGAGAAGATCAGCGACAAGGTCGAATTGCTTGGGCCGATCATGGATCCGGGGTCGATACAGGGCTATCTAATCGATCGCGCGAGCTCGGAGAAGCACGCGATCACCAGCGTCGAGGATCTGAAAAAGCCCGAGGTGATCAAGCTCTTCGACCGCGACGAAGACGGAAAGGCCGACCTGATTGGTTGTAATCCGGGTTGGAACTGCGAAACCGTGATCAATCATCACATCGCGGCCTATGACCTCGGCGATTCGATCGAGCACATCCAGGGCGAGTACAATGTTTTGGTTGGCGATACCGCCGCCCGCTACAAGGCCGGCGAGCCGGTTCTGCTCTACGCCTGGTACCCGAACACGGCCACCGTCCAGATGCTGCCGGACAAGGATCTGGTCTGGCTGCAGGTCACCCATACGGACCTGCCAACAGGGGAAGAGGACACGACCCTGCAGGACGTCGCGGGCTGCGCCGGTGGATCCTCGAGCTGCAACACGGGCTGGAGCGCCACCCAGTACTTCATCGCGGCGAACAAGACGTGGCTGGCCGACAATCCGGCGGCACGAAAGCTCTTCGAACTCGTCACCATGGAGATCGATGCCCGCGTGACCCAAAACATCGCCATGAAGAACGGCGAGGACTCGGAGGAGGATCTGGAACGCCACGCCTTGGATTGGATCAAGGGCAACCAGGCCCAGTTCGACGAGTGGCTCGACCAGGCCAGGGCGGCGAAATAGAGCCCTTCCTGGCCCTACGGAACCGTTTGACCAAAAAGTTCTAGGATGCTGGCCTGCCCTTGACCGCCTTCAGCACCGCGTCGATGCGATCCCGGGCGCGGATCAGGTCGGCGGTCGTGCCGGCCAGGAAGATGCGGCCGGAGGCGCCCATCATCTGGACGGAGACCAGGGTGGCCTCGGGCGCGACCTTTTCGGCCTCGTTCGCGGCGATGGCGGCAAAGAGGGCCGGGGCCAGCTCGTAGAGCAGCAGCGACTGGCCGGGCAGCAGCATCGAGGCCTCGCGGGTGCGGTTGAGAATGATCGCGTGCTGGTCGGACAGCTCCTCGATGATGTCGGCAAAGAGCATCTGCGGCGTCATCTGCGAATCGGCCTTGGCGCCGATCCCCTCGAGGATGGCCTGCCCGGCGGCCTCCAGTTGGCCAGGGTCCGGCGAGTGGAGCTCCAGAAGCCCGAACTGCCGCTCGGTGTAGAGAATGCCCGGCTCCATATCCGGCGCCGCCTTCAGCGCCAGGTCGGCGACCCGGTGAATCGCCAGCGCCGGCGCGACTTCGATGATCAGGCTGTGCTCCCCCTCGAAGGGAGGATAGCCGCGCGCCCGGGTCGGCGTCGCCATATAGGCGGCGAACTGCGGCTGCAGATCCTCGATCGGCAGATAGACGCGCAGCTCTGTCATGGCCTTGCCGTCACCGGGTCTCTCCAGTCGATCCTGAAAGGGCTGGACGCCAGGCAAGGCCCGGCGGGCAACCGCCCATTACTTCGCGGCCGCGGCCGAGAAGTGCTTGTTCAGGTCGCCGTGCGGCCGCGGGATCACGTGGACCGAAACCAGCTCGCCGATCTGGCTGGCGGTCTCCGCGCCGGCTTCTGTCGCCGCCTTGACCGCGCCGACGTCGCCCTTGATGACCACGCTGACCAGACCGTCGCCGACCTCTTCGCGGCCGACAATGGTCACGTTCGCCGCCTTGACCATGGCGTCGGCCGCCGCCAGGGCCGCCACGAAACCTTTCGTCTCTATCATCCCAAGTGCTTGGCTCATCGTTCGATCTCCTTTTGCTTCGACTGTTCAATGTTCCGGCGGACCGGAACGGATTCATTCACAAGGGCGGCCAGAGGGTACCGCTCGGTTACGCGTCGTCGATGGAGCCGATGACCAGGGCATCCACCGGGGCCTTGACCCCTTCGAAGTAGGCCGCGGCGACCGAGCCCTGGGTGACCAGGACCGACTCGCCCTCGCCACAGCCGAGCGGGTCGAAGGCGATGATGGTCGATCCGCCTTCGAGCTCGACCTCGAGCAACGCACCCTGCGGCAGACTCTCGATCCTCTTCGTCGACCAGAGCCGGCCCTTTACCAGTCCCCTGACCATCAGCGCATCCTTTCAATCGTGAGGCCTCGCTGACGCGCACGGTCGCGCGCCAGGGGCGTGAAGTGGACTGCCCTGCCGACCCGCAGGTGTTTCGCGGTCGGCGGCAGTGCATCGATCCAACGTTCGCTTATCAAGCCTTTTTCGAAGATGACGGCATCGCTGTCGCCGGCAGAATCTGCGTCAGCGTCGGTTGCCAGACGGAAGACCCAGCGCCCCGCTTCGATCTCCCGCCGTGCCGCACTGTCGCCGGCAAGCGACAGCATCCGTTGCACGAAGGCCGCCAGATCGCCGTCGGAACGAATCCCGACGCGTTCCTCGCGCGGCCCCCCAGCGGCCACCGGGTTGGATTCGCCGCGCCCGGCTTTGAAACGGGCCAGTTCCTCGGCCAGAACCTCGCGCACCAGGGATCGGATGACACCACTGTCCAGGGTCATGGCGCCCTACCCCGCCGCCAGTCGCTGAAGGACGCTTTCGGCGGCATCCCTGGCATTCTGGATCTCGGCCTCCTTGCCAGCCAGATAGACCCGGCCGGTGGCCCCGATCATCCGGTAGTCGACGATTTTGATATTGGCCGCCTTCTCCGATTCGTTGGCCGCGAGGATCGCATAGGAGGCCGGCTGCATCTCCATGACATAGAGCGATTCGCCACCGAGGATCATCGAGCCCAGCTTGTTGCGATTGATCAGAAAGGCGTGCTGGTGGTCGACCCGGGTGATGATCTTCGAGGCCAGGACCGATGGGCGCACCGCATCGGCGGGGCCGCTGTCGAGCGCTTCCAGCACCGCCGAGGCCGAGGCCTTGACCGCCGCCGGGTAGCGTGAGTGGAACTCCAGGTAGCCGAACTGCCGCTCGACCACCAGGATGCCCGCCTGGACCTCGGAATGCTTGAGGGCAATGTCGGTCAGGGCTTCGATGTCGAGGCCCGGCGCGACCTCGATAATCTGTGCCGCGACGTGGCTGCGCGGCAGGGACCCACGCATCCAGGTGGCGAGATAGCAAAGGGTCTGCGGCTGCAGCTTGTCGAGGTAGATAAAGGACCTGAGCTCGGCCATGCTAGAGCGCCTTCCCTGTCGAAGAGACCGCGCTTTTGGCTGTCACCCCGGAAAACCCGCGAGGTTCTATCCGGGGTCTTTGGCCAGGGATGTCCGGTCGGCCCGAGACCCCGGCGCCACCCTGACGGGCGGTCCGGGGTGACGGATTGATTTGGCAAACAGGCGATCGATTTCCTGGCTTCATGAGAACGGCCTACTCCCTCGAGGTCGCGCGCAGCTCTTCCACGATGATGCGCCGGATTTCCTCGCGCAGATCATCGTAGGAGGCGTCGGCCTTGCCGGGCGCCGAAGCGGTTGTCGCGGCCAACGCCAGGGACGGGGCCCGCGCACTGCCGGGAACGCCGTCGGCGGGGGCCTCGGGCAGGGGCCCGGGATGGACGATGGCGTCGAGGGCCGCCACGTCGATCGCCTCGCTGCTGTCGCTGTGCCAGGCCACCCGGGTCCAGTTGACCAGGTGCTGCGGCCCGACGTTCTCGCCCACCGAGGAGCGGCCGAAGAAGCCCGTGCCGATGGTGAAGGTCGGCGCCAAGTTGGTCAGGAAGCCGGCGGCCCCCTGGCTGCAGGGCGCGTTGGCCACGACCCGGTAGGCCTCGACCGCCGCCGCGTACTCGACGATGACCCGGGTATCGGTGGCATGGATGGCGGCGGAATGCCCGGCGCCCGAGAACCGCAGGAGGGCCCTTGCCTGCACCAGGGCCTGGTGACGCGACACGGCGGTGTAGAGGCCCAGCACAGGGCAGAGCTTCTCGCGCGACAGCGGCTCGTCGACCCCGATCAGGTGAATCGGCGCGACCAGCACCTTGGCCGTCACCTTGGACTTGAAGCCGGCCTCGCGCGCGATCCAGGCGGCGTCCTGGCCCAGGGCTTCGACATTGAAGCCGCGCTCGTGGAACAGATAGCGCCGCAGCGCCTCGGTTTCCGCCTCCGAACAGATATGGCAGCCGGCCCGGCTCAGCTCGCGAGTCAGATCGCGCTCGACCTCCTCCAGGGTGATGAGGACCGATTCGTTGGTGCAGAGCACCGAGTTGTCGAAGGCCTTGCTCTCGACGATGTACCGGGCGGCCTGGCGCAGATCGGC
>JAJFGK010000142.1 GCA_021776195.1 Kiloniellaceae bacterium
TGCCCAGCAGGGCCTTGCGCGCCGGTGTGGCCGCGAGCTCGGCTTCGGCATCGATCATCGCCGTGATGCTCTTGATGATCACGGCGGCGCGCGGTGCGGCTTCCGATACCAAGAGCTTGGTCGCGGGCTGCTCGTCGGCCGTATGGGCAATCTCCTCGACTTGCTTTTGCGCTACCTCGAACTCGTCGAGAGTCGATTTGACCTCGGTCCATTTGGCAACATTGGCGGGAACGGTCCAAGTCGCGGATAGGCGGTCCATTTCGGCGCGGTTCTGATGGATGCTGGCCCACACCGCGGCCCGTTCGGCCTTGAACTTGGGATTCCCGGTGATCATCCAGCCGCGCAGCGCCGCGAGCGAGGCGTACATGTCCTTGACGATACCGGCGCTGGCTAAAGCCGTGGGCACGCGCAGTTCGACGATCCGATCCGAGTCGGTCTTGACCGTGGCGACTTCGACCAGCGTCACACCGACGGCAATGGCCAGTACAAGGATGATCGAGGCAAAACCGAGGACAAGCCGATTGCGGATGTTGAGTAGTACCTTGAAACTGCTGCGCATGGGGGTCTCCATTCTTCGAATCGAACGTGCTGCCAACCTGGCCTAGTTCTGATATCACGGTGTAACGCACTACAACTATGCGTCGTTCATTGCATGTTTTAAATACTCGACATAGAAAATTGTAAAGATCGAAGCTTAAAATTGCCTTTACTTCATCCAACACTTACCGCGGGAGCAGACAGTTGGCTAATTCATCATAGAATCGATTGTTGTATCTCTCAGTAAGATAGAGTAAGTGCACCGAATACTATGTTTAAACAACAATTTTAAAGAATGTCAGTTCAGGTACATAGATTGACTTGTCCGGCTGACGTCCCGATCCCACCTGTCCCGCCGCCATTGTAGCTGTGGATCTGGGCGGGTTGGGGAAGCTGGATATCGGCGAAAAGCAGACGCGGTCGCCCGCGGGGCCGTGGTCACTGTTGTAGCGAAGTCGTCGATACCCGCTTCGCCCAGTACGGCCAATAGCACCGAACGGTGATATGGAACCCAGGAGGTCGTTTGGGGGCTTTGGAAAGCCTGATCGCCGCGGTCTCGGCGATGTGGCCGAGCGCGCCGGATGGTTCGGCGAACTTGCGGGCAGCCCCACTAACTGCCTTCCCAGTCGCCTTCCTTGCCAAGCTCCCGGGCCATGGCCTCCAGCGCTGCCGAGGCTTCGGTCATGATGGTCGCATCTGTGGTGCTGATCACCAGCCGGGCGCCGAAGGTGGCCGCTTCGTGAAATGGATAGGAGCCGAACTCGGCCTGGGGATAGCGGTCCTGGAGCTCACCCAGCCCATTGGCCAGAACGCCTTCCGGCAACTCCACCCGCAGGCTGCGCGATAACATGGGATCGCCGCCCTTCAAGCGGTCCTGAAGGCCATCCAGCATGGCCTGCATGACGCGCGGCACGCCGGCCATCACAAAGACGTTCTCGACCTGAAATCCGGGTGCCCAGGAGATCGGGTTGGTGATCAAGATGGCGCCCTTGGGGGTCTTGGCCATGCGCAGGCGTGCTTCGTTCAGGTCGCCCGGCGCATAGCGTCCCTCCATCAGCGCCAGGGCCTCGGGGTGGATGCCATGCTCGAGACCAAAGGCCTTGGCGACGCACTCGGAGGTGATGTCGTCGTGGGTCGGCCCGATCCCGCCGGTGGTGAAGACATAGTCGAAGCGCTGGCGCACCTCGTTCAAGGTCTCGACAATCGTCGCCTCGATATCGGGAACAACCCGGGTCTCGGTCAGGCGGATGCCCCATTCATTCAGGCGCTTGGCGATGTAAGCCAGGTTGGCGTCCTGGGTGCGGCCCGAAAGGATTTCGTTGCCGATGATAATGAGACAGGCGGTCACCTCCGGTCCGGTCATGATCGTCCTCCCCCCGCGGGTCATCTCTTTCTAGAGCCGAAAGTAGCCGCGCGACCGCATGCAGTCTTCCATCAGGGAGAAGCGCCGCTGGTGCAGGCCATATTCCTCGCGCTGCTGCTGGACCTGGGCAAAGCGGGAATTCGCCGTCAGCGTGTCGGACGCGGCATTGCGGTCGTCATAGATCCGCGAATCGTGGCGGGTCTGCGCTTGCGCGTACTGATAGCAGGCCCCGGCGTCGGCTTGGTACTGGGCCGAGCTGGTGCCCCGCCCGCTGCGCCACAGGGACCCGTCGGGCGCGCGCACCACCACATCTGCTCCGCTGTCGCCGGCGCCACTGCTGCCGGGCTCCGGAACCGCGCCATAGGGATAGGTGCCGCCCTGGTTGACCGCCCCGAGGCTCGGCGTGCCTTCGCTTCCGTCCGAGGTTCCCGTCTGGCCGGCCGCGCCCGGCTGGGGCGGCGGCAGGGGCTCATAGGTGGCAGGGTCGGGCACCGGTGCCTCGCGGCCGCGATCGCCGCCGAAGGTACAGGCGCTGACTGTGAGAACCAACAAGAGGCTAAGCGGCAGGCCGAAGCGCGACATCGTTTCTGTCCCAAGTGTTTCGCCCAAGGTGATGCCTGCCCCGGGATCTTGCAAGCCCCCTGAGTCTACCAGTGCGCGCTCGGGACAAAACCAATGACCTCCGACGTCAGCTCTCGCCGGCGGGCGCAACCGGCGTCGGCGCCTGCGCAGGCTTGGGTTTTTCCTCGGCTTCGTCGGTGGCGCTTTGCTCGGCCGCGCGTTTTCTTTTCAGTTCGGCGAAGGGGTCCTTTCGATCTTTACCGCCGCGAGCAAGATGCACGATGGCAGGCTTGTCGCCCAATTCGTCCCAAAGGACCATTGGGCGGGTTGATTCCTGGTCGGCTAGGGCCAGGCCAAGACCGAATACTGAAGCAAGGGAGACCAGCATGGTTCGTGTTCCTCCTACCAACGGGGATAGTTGCCGGTCTCAGAGGTGGTGGCGTCGCGGCCTGACCGCCAGGGGCAGGCCAATCACTTGCGCGCACAGGCCGGTGAGGCGGGTCCCCGCGGGAATCGGCAATGTCCCTTGCCAGCACCGGCCAAAGACAGAGGATCGAGGGAGAAGCGGACGGTATCGCCGTACCTGTCCGCCATCTTTCTAGGGAAACTCGACGATCCGCCAATAGAGATCGAGCATCTCTATCATCTCCAGGAATTCATCGCCGAGCTTGGATTTTACCAGGAATCCGGCGACGTTCAGGTCGTAGGCGCGAGCCTTGTCCTCCTCGCGCTTTGACGTCGTGAGAATGAAACTAATAGTCTGGCGCAGGTCTTCATCCGCGCGCACTTCACGCAGAAACTCTATGCCGTCCAACCGTGGCATATTGAGGTCAATGAGCAGCAAGTGCGGTGTCGGTACTGGATCGCGGCCGTTTGTCCCACGAAGCATATCGAGTGCTTCCACGCCATCGCGTGCCCTGTGAAGGGGATTGGCGATCTTATTTTTTGCAAAGGCGCGCTCAACCAACTCCGCGTCGACGTCATCGTCTTCAACCAGGAGGATGTGGACTGTGTTGGCCACTGAGTTGCTCCTTTACAGAATTTCCTTGGATCGTCTTCGGCCAGGTAAAGGAAAACTCGCTTCCTTTGCCTTCTTGCGAACTCAGCGAGACGCTTCCGCCAAAGCGGTGAACTATTTTTTTGACCAGGGCCAAGCCCATTCCAGACCCTTCGACCTCGTCTCGTGGGCGCAGGGTCTGGAACATATCGAAGACCTTATCATGGTAACGCTCGGCAATGCCGGGTCCGTCGTCGGCAACGACAATTTCATACGAAGTCCCGATGTCGCGGGCGCGAATCGTGATCTGCCCGGTCGGCTTATCATGGTGCTTGGCCGCGTTGCCGATCAGGTTTTGCAAGACCTGCCCCAGCGGCGCGCGCGGCAGTTCAAGACCCTGAAGACTGCTATCGGCAACGACCGACATTCCCGCCGGCAGGTTGAGCAACTGCACGACATCTTGCACGAGCGCCGGGGCCTCGACCTGGTCCCCCGCGTCCAGGTCGCGCCCGGCGCGGGAAAACTCAAGCAAGTCGTTCAGCAAGTGCTCCATCCGGACAACGCGACCTTTCAGCAGATCGAGACGCTCCCGGCTCTTCGCGTCTATCTGGTCGGCCAGATCCTCTTCCAGCCAGTTCGCAAGATTGTGAATGCCGCGCAGCGGAGATTGCAGGTCGTGGGAGGCAACATAGGCGAATTTCTCCAGCTCGTCGTTGGAGTATCGCAAATCTTCCAGTGTCCGCGTCAAGGTCGCTTCCGCCGACTTGCGCTCGGAGATATCGCGCATGACGCCGGAGAAGATACGTTGGCCGTCGCGCCGGACTTCGCTGACCGAAAGATCGAGGGGAAATATCGTGCCGTCCTTGCGCTTTGCTTCGACCTCGCGGCCAATACCGATGATCCTGGACTCACCGGTGTCGCGATAGGCCTTCAAATAACCATCGTGCGCGCTGTGAAAAGGCTCGGGAGTCAGCATGTTGACATTCTGCCCGATGACCTCATCCGCCCGATAACCGAAGATCTTTTCGCAGGCCTTGTTGAAGCTGGTCACGATGCCGCGATCGGTAATGGTGATCATCCCGTCGACGGTGTTGTCGAGCACAACCTGCAAAAGCCCCTCGCGTTCGGCAATTTCAGCCACACTCTGCCGCAAGCGCTCCTCGCCTAACTTGCGCTCTGCGATATCGCGCACGATGCCAGAGAAGATACGTTTCCCGTGACGCTGGACCTCACTGACCGAAAGATCGAGTGGGAAAGTCGAGCCATCCTTACACTGCCCCTCGACTTCGCGGCCGATACCGATGATCTTGGCCTCATCTGTGTCACAGTAGGCCTTTAGATAGCCATCGTGCGCACTATGAAAGGGCTCGGGCATCAGCATTTTGACGTTCTGCCCGATAACCTCATCGGGTCGATAACCGAAAATCTTTTCGCTCGCCCGATTGAAGGTGATCACCGTGCCGTCTTCCTCAATGGTGATCATCCCGTCGACGGTGTTGTCGAGCACCGCCTGCAAAAGCCCTTCGCGTTCCAGGATCTCGGCGGATTTCTCTTCGACAAGGCCACCGATGATTTCTTTCCTTTCGGCCAGCTGCAAAACGTAAAGGGCGAAGCCGAAGGTCAGCAGCAATTCCAGTCCCAGCAGCGCCCAATCTTTGGCCAAGAGGTTTTGCCGAGCATAGCTGCTGTCCGCCAACGCGTAGGCGGTAGTGCGCCATTGACGCCCGGCGACCGCCAATACCTGGGAACTGACCAACGGACTGGTCGCCGGCAGCCCCCGCCGGTCCCCGTACAAAGGTAACGATACTCCTGGCTCCGATACGTCCTCGACGAAAACGGCAACGCCCTGGTGCAAGCCGCCGGGTCCCAACTCCGCGATTGCCGTCTCGATCAGCGAGCTAACCTGGATGACCGCGAGCGCGAAACCTGTCAGTGCCTTCTCTCGCGCCGCGGCTGTTCGAGCTTCGATGCCGCGTCCGTGGTAAACAGGCAGGAACACCAGGACGCCAACTTGGTCGCCGGTGTCTTGAACCAAGGTGATCGGCGCGGTCGCGGCCATTTCTCCGCTGCTGCCCGCGAAGTCCAGTGTCGCTCGGCTCGCGGGGTCTGACCTCAGATCGAAGCCAAGCGCTGCCTCGTTACCTGCCAAGGGTTCGACATAGTAAACCGGAAAGTACTCCGGGCGCTCCGCCGCCGGAACCATCCCGCGGCTCGCGTGTTTCTCAGTGATTGTGAAGTTCGGAAGGCCGTCGTCTCGGGCCGCCTGTTCAAAAGCCGCACGTTCGGGATGACCGACCCGCGGGATCCATTCAAAGGTCTGGATCGCAGTGCCTGCGCTACGAACGGTCGAGACGAAAATCTCGAATTCCTGCCGGTCGACGTGATTGGAGGCGTCAAAGAACCCTTCTATCGCCGGTAACTTCTGAAGCACACGGTCGATGTTTTTGGCAATGCTCGTGATGTGGTCTTCGGCCTTGGCCGTGAAGGCTTTGATCCTTTCTTGATCTCGGGCCCGGTTCGCGTCCTGAAAAGCCAAGAACGATATTGCGGACCCAAAAAGCAGGATCAGAATCGGAACGAGGTACTTTTTATGGGATCGCATTGTCGTAGGTGCGCCATTCGGCAATCGCAGTTCGAGGCGAAGGGAGGCCTTCGGTGAACTTGAAAACGCTCGCTCTGCGCCAGCCCACGCTATGCCTTGAATACTAAACATTCATTAAGATTTACAACTATGAAGAAAAATACTGCTAAACTGTTCATCTAACTCTCCTCACGGAAAAAAAGACCGCGGCTCGCGTCAACACCTGCTGACAGCGCCAACGGTTGCAAGATCCGCGTAGAGGGAGTAACCGCCGGGGTAACGGTCCTCGCGAACCAGGAGCCTGCCCTTGCAGTTCGATCCTCCCTTGATCCAAGGCCACCTGCTGCGCCGCTACAAGCGCTTCTTGACCGACGTCCGCCTGGCCGACGGCCGCGAAGTCACCGCGCACTGCCCCAACCCCGGTTCGATGCGGAGCCTCCTGGAGGAGGACGCCGAGGTCTGGCTGTCGCCCAACGACGACCCCAAGCGCAAGCTGAAGTTCGGCTGGGAGCTGGTGCGCGCCCGCGGCGCCCTGGTCGGCCTCAACACCAACCGCGCCAACGCCCTGGTCGCGGAGGCCCTGGCGGAGAAACGAGTTCCCGAGGTCGCGGCTTATGAGACCGTCCGGCCCGAAGTTCGCTACGGCGCCAACAGCCGGGTGGATTTCCTGCTGAGCGGCGCCGGCCTGCCGGACTGCTACCTGGAGGTCAAGTCGGTCACCATGAGCCGCGAAGAGGGGCTGGCCGAGTTTCCCGACTCGGTAACGGCGCGCGGCGCCAAGCACCTGCACGACCTGGCGGCCATGGTCGGTCAGGGTCATCGCGCGGTGCTGTTCTTTCTGATCCAGCGGGCGGACTGCCAGGAGGTCGCGGTTGCCGCCGACATCGACGCCTACTATGACGAGTCCTTCGCGACCGCCGTCGCAGAGGGAGTGGAAGTCTTGGCCTACTCATGTAAAATCGAGCCAACCGGCTTGCTTGTCGCGGATCCGGTCCCGCTGAAATCCTGAGCAGCCCCAAAAGGTGGTCGGAAGCAGATGAAAGAACATGCGGCGCAGCGCCTGAGCCCCGAGGAAGGCGGCTTCCTGATTCACGACGAGTTGGGCTTCGCCGGCATGCGCGTCGCCGGCCAGCTGGCCGCCGAGACCCTCGACATGATCACCCCCCGGGTCATGCCGGGCGTCACCACGGAAGAACTCGACAAGCTCTGTCACGACTTCATCGTCGCCCATTCGGCGATCCCGGCACCGCTCAACTATCGCGGCTTTCCGAAGTCGATCTGCACCTCCGTCAATCACGTCGTCTGCCACGGCATTCCCAGTCCGGAAAAGCGGCTGAAGGACGGCGACATCGTCAACATCGACGTGACCGTGATCGTCGATGGCTGGCACGGCGACACCAGCCGCATGTTCTACGTCGGCAAGCCGAAAATCAAAGCCCAGCGCCTGGTCGAGATCACCTACGACTGCATGATGCGCGGCATCGAGATGGTCCGTCCCGGCGCCACCCTGGGCGATATCGGCCATGCCATCCAGAGCCACGCCGAGGGCCAGCGCTTCTCGGTGGTGCGCGACTTTTGCGGCCATGGCCTGGGGCAGATCTTCCATGACGCGCCCTCGGTCCTGCACTACGGCCACCCCGGTACCGGCCCGGTCCTGCGCGAGGGGATGTTCTTCACCATCGAGCCGATGATCAATGCCGGCAAGTATCACGTGAAGATGCTGAACGACGGCTGGACCGCGGTGACCCGCGACGCCCAGCTTTCGGCCCAGTTCGAGCATTCCATCGGCGTCACCGCCGACGGCTTCGAGATCTTCACCCTGTCCCCCAAGGGCTGGACCAAACCGCCTTACGACGGCTGACGCCCGCGCAGCTGTGCGAGCCGGGAGGCGGTCGCCATGGTCCAGGACAAGAAACCCGACAAGCCACACTACCATGGCCACCGCGAGCGTCTGCGCGGGCGCATTCTGGAGCGCGGCGCGGACTCCCTCAGCGACTATGAGGTGATCGAGTTCCTGCTGTTCGGCGCCAAGCCGCGCGGCGACATGAAGCCGCTGGCCAAGGACCTGATCGCACGGTTCGGCAGCCTGGCCGCGGTGCTGAGCGCCGACCCGCAGGATTTGATGGCGGTTCCCGGCATGGGCGAGGCCTCGGCGGCGGCCCTGAAGATCGTCCAGGACGCCGCGGTTCGCCTGGCCCGCGCCGAGCTGCGCGAGCTGCCGGTGATCTCCTCCTGGAACCGGCTGCTGGACTACTGCCGCATCACCATGGGCCACGAGCAGATCGAGCAGTTCCGCCTGCTTTTCCTCGACAAGAAAAACCAGGTGATCGCCGACGAGCGGCAACAGCAGGGCACGGTCGACCACACGCCGGTCTACCCCCGCGAAGTGGTCAAGCGCGCCCTGGAGCTGGGCGCCTCGGCCCTGATCCTGGTGCACAACCACCCCTCGGGCGACGCCACGCCCTCGTGCGCCGATATCGAGATGACCAGGGAGATCCAGCAGGCCGCCGAGACCTTGCAGATCCGTCTCCACGACCACATCATCATCGCCCGCGGCGAACACACCAGCTTCCGCGCCCTGGGGCTGATCGGAGGATAGCCGGACCATGATCACCCTCTTCGGCAATCTCGACTCGGGCAACGTCTACAAGGTCCAGCTTGTCTTCGCGCTGCTCGACATCCGGCACCGCCGGGTCGATGTCGCCCAGGTCCGCGGCGAGCCCCTGTCCGCCGCCTTCCGGGCGCTGAACCCCATCGGCAAGGTCCCGGCGGTGCTGCGCGAGGATGCGCGTCTGCTGACCGAGTCCGGCGCCATCCTCTATCACTATGCCGTCGGCACGCCGCTCTGGCCGGAGACCCTGGAGGGCCAGACCGAGGCCCTGCGCTGGATGTTCTTCGAACAGTACAGCCACGAGCCCGCCATCGCGGTGAACCGCTATCTCTTGGGTTTCACGCCGGACCCCGAGTCGCACCGCGACGCCATCGCGCGCAACCACCCCAAGGGCCTGCACGCCCTGGGCGTTCTCGAGCAGCATCTGAGCAGCGTCGACTGGCTGGCCGGGGGACAGTTCTCCATCGCCGATATCGCGCTTTTCGCCTATAGCCACATCGCCGATGCGGCAGGCTTCGAGCTGAGCGATTTTCCGGCCCTCAGGGCCTGGATCGCGCGGGTCGAGGCGCAGCCGGGCTTCCTGTCCATGATGAGCGACGGCGCCGAGGAGACGCTGAGTTTCAGTGACTACTTCGGGGCGGGGTGACCCGAGAGTCGAAGCCTGGCTGCCAAAGCGACGTCATCCCGGACCGGCCGAAAGGGCGGAGCCGGGATCTCCCTCCAAAAGGAGATGCGGCGCAAGGTCCCGGATCAAGTCCGGGATGACGGGATATCAAGAGGGCGTCCTGGACCCGTCCCGTCGATCGGAAGCCGGCCGGTCAGGAGGCCGGTGCGGTGGTGGCAACGCTCTTTTCGGTCATGAGGTCCTGCAGCTCGCCGGACTGAAACATCTCGCGGACGATGTCGCAGCCGCCGACGAACTCGCCCTTGACGTAGAGCTGGGGAACCGTCGGCCAGGAGCTGAAGTCCTTGACCCCTTGGCGCAGGCCCGGATCCTGCAGCACGTCGATGCCCTTGAACTTCACGCCGATGTGCGAAAGCACCTGCACCACGGTCGCGGAAAAGCCGCACTGGGGAAAAACCGGCGTACCCTTCATGAAGAGCACGACATCGTTGCTGTCGATTTCCTGGGAGATGCGCTGTGCGATGGTATCGTCCATGGTTTCGTTCCGTATCCTCTGGTGGCCCGCGTCCCAATCGGGATGATGCGTGGGCAGTCTCTCGTTAATCTTTTGGCGCCGCGGTCTGCAGGGCCAGGGCGTGGAGCTCGTTGCCCATCCGCCCCTGGAGCGCCTGATAGACCATCTGGTGCTGCTGCACCCGGCTCTTGCCGGCGAAGGCGGTGGAGATGACCGTCGCGGCATAGTGATCGCCGTCGCCGCGCAGATCGTCGATCTCGACCTCGGCATCGGGCAGGGCCTGCTTGATCAGGCTTTCGATCTCGTCAGCATTCATCGGCATGACGTCAAGGCATCCTCTCGTTCGCACGGCAAGGCCGCAAAGTCCAGCTTGGCGGCCGAACCGCCCTTTTGGTCAGCTACCCGCCATGTAGCGCGGCAACCAATTGTCGTGCCCGTCCCGCAAGACTTCCAGCGATATGGGCTTGCCGCCCGGTAAAGACAAGCTCTGCCCACCGGTGCGGCCAATCACCGAGGCCGGCACTTCAGCCTGGGCCGCCGCCGCCAGCAGATCCGCCGGTGCCGCGCAGGTCACAAGATAACGCGCCTGGTCCTCGCCGAACAACCATGCGTGCAGTGGGACTATTGCCCTCTCCGGTGCAGGAATCTCAGCGCCAATCTTCCCGGCCAGAGCCATTTCCGCCAGCGCCACCGCCAGCCCGCCGTCCGACAGGTCGTGGCAGGCGCTGATCCGGCCCTGGCCGATCGAGCCCCGCACGAAATCGCCGTTGCGCCGCTCGACCTCCAGGTCGACCGGCGGCGGTGCGCCCTCGTCGCGCCCGTACAGCAGCTTCAGCATCAGGGTGGCCCCGAGATGGCCCGCCGTGGCGCCGATCAGGACAATGGTCTCGTCGGGCGCCTTGAAGGCGATGTCGCAGCGCCGATCCAGATCGTCGATCAAGCCGATGGCGCCGATCACCGGGGTCGGCAGAATAGCCTGGCCGCTGGTCTCGTTGTAGAGCGAGACATTGCCCGAGACGACCGGAAAATCCAGCGCGCGGCAGGCCTTGCCCATGCCATCGATGCAGCCGACCAGCTGGCCCATGATCTCCGGGCGCTCGGGGTTGCCGAAATTGAGGTTGTCGGTGACCGCCAGCGGCCTTGCGCCCACCGCGGTCAGATTGCGCCAGGCCTCGGCGACGGCCTGAGCCCCGCCCCTCTGCGGACCCGCCAGGCAGTAGCGCGGCGTACAGTCGCTGGTCGTGGCCAGCCCGCGCTGGCTGCCGTGAATGCGCACCACCGCGGCGTCGCCACCCGGCCGTCCCACGGTGTCGGCCATGACCATGTGGTCGTACTGCTCCCAGATCCAACGCCTCGAACAGAGGTCCGGCGAGGCCATCATGGCCAGGAGCGCCTGGCCGCTGTCGGCCGGCGCCGGGACCGCGTCGGCGGCCAGTTCGGGACGCTCGGGTGCCGCGGTCCAGGGCCGGTCGTACTCCGGCGAGGCCTCCGCCAGGGGGTCGATCGGCAGGTCCGCGACCACCTCGCCGTGATGGGTAATCACCATGCGGCCGCTGTCGGTCAGGTGGCCGACCACGGCGAAGTCCAGATCCCACTTCTCGAAGATCGCGCGGGCGAGATCCTCCTGGCCCGGTTTCAGCACCATGAGCATACGCTCCTGGCTCTCCGAGAGCATCATCTCGTAGGGCGTCATGCCGGCCTCCCGGCAGGGCACCTTCTCGAGCTGCATCTCGACCCCGGCGCCCCCCTTGGAGGCCATTTCGAAGGACGAACAGGTCAGCCCCGCCGCGCCCATGTCCTGGATGCCGATCACCGCGTCGGTCGCCATCAACTCGAGACAGGCCTCGATCAGGAGCTTTTCCGTGAAGGGGTCGCCGACCTGCACCGTCGGGCGCTTTTCCTCGGCCCCTTCGCCGAACTCGGCCGAGGCCATGGTGGCGCCGTGGATACCGTCACGGCCGGTCTTGGAGCCGGCATAGACCACCGGGTTGCCCGCCCCGGCGGCGGCGGAATAGAAGATCCGGTCGGTCGAGGCCAGCCCCACGGTCATGGCATTGACCAGGATGTTGCCGTTATAGGCCGGATCGAAGTTGACCTCGCCACCCACGGTCGGCACGCCGACGCAGTTGCCGTAGCCGCCGATCCCGGCCACCACGCCGGCCACCAGGCCGCGCGTCTTGGGATGCGCCGGATCGCCGAAGCGCAGGGCGTTCAGATTGGCCACCGGCCGCGCGCCCATGGTGAAGACGTCGCGCAGGATCCCGCCAACGCCGGTTGCCGCCCCCTGGTAGGGCTCGATGAAGCTGGGGTGGTTGTGGCTCTCCATCTTGAAGACGGCGGCCAGACCTTCGCCCAGGTCGACCACGCCGGCGTTCTCGCCGGGGCCTTGTATCACCTGCGGGCCCTCGGTCGGCAGGGTCTTCAGCCACCGCTTGGAGGACTTATAGGAACAGTGCTCGGACCACATGACCGAGAAGATGCCCAGTTCCAACAGGTTCGGCTCGCGCCCAAGGATCTTCAAAACCTGGCCGTACTCTTCTTCGTTCAGACCGTGCTCGGCCACAAGCTCCGGCGAGATGGCCACGTTGTGACCGGCCAGGGCCGTCACGAGAGCGCCTCCACCAGACCGTCGAACAGGGCCCGCCCGTCGGTTCCGCCCAGGGCTTCGTCGGCGAGCCGCTCGGGGTGGGGCATCATGCCCAGCACCGTTTTGGTCTCGTTGAAAAGTCCAGCGATGTTGCGCGCCGAACCATTGGGATTGGCCGCCTCGCTGGCCGCGCCATCGGCTTCGCAGTAGCGAAAGGCGACCTGGCCGCGATCCTCGAGGGCCTCCAGGGTCTCCTCGTCGGCGAAGTAGTTGCCGTCGTGGTGAGCGACGGGGATGCGCAGGGCCTGACCCTGCTCGTAGCCATTGGTAAAGACCGTCCGGCTGTTCTCGACCCGGACGCCGACGTCGCGGCAGACATACTTGAGATGGGCATTGGACATCAGGACCCCGGGCAGCAGGCCGGATTCCGTCAGAATCTGAAAGCCGTTGCAGATGCCCAGGGTCGGCACCCCGCGTTTGGCCCGGGCGACGACCTCTTTCATGACCGGCGATTGCGCCGCCACCGCGCCGCAGCGCAGATAGTCGCCGTAGGAAAAGCCGCCCGGCAGGACGATCAGATCGACCGCCTCGAAGTCCGTTTCCTTGTGCCAGACCATCAACGGCTCCGCGCCGCTGGACTGGCGCAGGGCGACCTGAACGTCGCGGTCGCAGTTCGAGCCGGGAAAGACCACCACCGCTGCTTTCATCGCGGCCAGCTCCTCTCGAAGATGTCAGGATAGTCGATCACGAAGCCCTCCCGATCGACCGGGATTTCGGCGGCAAAGCCGCTCTCGAGACCTTCGTAGCGATAGAGCCCGGCCCCGGATTCAAAGGGTTTCAGACAGGTGTACCGTTGCCTCGCGGGCCGCGGGACCAGATCGGGCACGGGTAGATAGGCGACCAGGAGTTCGGCGCTCTCGCCCGCCCCCAGCCCCAGACGCCGGATCGGCAGACTGTTGGTAAAGGGCGTGACCTCGATATCGATATCGCGACAGCCAGCCAGTTGCCCGGCAGGTTCATCGTTGCAGAGCCAATTGCCGATGTCGTCGCGCTTGAGGACAACCCGGCGCGGCGGACCCTCGCCCGCCCCCGATAGGGCAAAGACGACCTCCCGGAACTGCCAGTCGGCATCGCAACGCAATTCATAGCGGCA
The DNA here is from genome assembly GCA_021776195.1 of Kiloniellaceae bacterium. Next base: position 13,530 of record JAJFGK010000142.1, read on the forward strand.
GCGGATCGACTCCTCGCCCCAGCGCCGCAGGACCAGCCCCAGGGCGTTGACGCCCTGCTCGCTCGCGCTGACGCTCATGTGCTCGCAGCCGGGGTCGTCCAATGGGGTCCAGTAGATATCGCGGGGCGCGGCCGAACTTTGCGGCATCAGTCATCAAGCTCGATGTCGTAGTTCTCGATCACGGTGTTGGCCAGGAGCTTTTCGCACATGGCCTCGACCTGGGCGCGGGCCTTTTGCCGATCGCCTTCGGCCAGGGTCAATTCGATGACCTTGCCCTGCCGGACGCCTTCGACTCCGGCAAACCCGAGCGAGCCGAGCGCCGCTTCGATGGCCTTGCCTTGAGGGTCGAGAACCCCCTGTTTCAGGGTCACATGAACACGAGCCTGCAAGGTTGCGACTCCCGAATCGGGGTTATGGAGTGGCCGCGACCCTAGCGACGCGCCCTGGTCCTGGCAAGACGCCGGGGCCCCGGCGGGCTGCTCTGCGTCACTTTTTTGCGCACTGGCCCCGACGGCGCCGACCGTGGCCACGACATAGGGGACCGCGAAGGTCAGGGTCATCTTGAACCAATCGAGCGATTGACCGGCAAAGAGACGGTCGCCCTGGTTGATCAGGGTCAGGATCGGGCCGACCACCAGCATGACCGTCAGCGAGCGCCGGGGGATGCCCTGGCTGAGGGCCAATTCGAACCACCGCGCGACCCGCATGGCCAGAGCCTATTGCATCACGGTCGGACCCTTGAGGTCGATGGGTCCCGCCTCGGGCAACACGCCGAGGCGGCGCGCGATTTCCTGATAGCCCTCCTCGACCTTGCCCAGGTCGCGGCGAAAGCGGTCCTTGTCGAGCTTCTCGTTGGTCTCGATGTCCCACAGCCGGCAGGAATCCGGACTGATCTCGTCGGCGAGAACGATCTGCATGTCCTCGTCATCCCAGATGCGGCCGAACTCGAGCTTGAAGTCGATCAGGCGAATGCCGATGCCCTGGAACAGCCCGGACAGGAAATCGTTGATCCTGAGCGCCATGTGGACCATCTCGTCGAGGTCTTGAATGTGGGCCCAGCCAAAGGCGGTGATGTGTTCCTCGGTGACCAGGGGATCGCCCAGTTCGTCGTTCTTCAGGCAGTACTCGACGATCGAGCGCGGCAGGGGCAGACCCTCCTCCAGGCCGAAGCGCTTGGCCAGGGTACCGGCCGCCCGGTTGCGCACGATCACCTCCAGGGGAATGATCTCGACCTCGCGCACGAGCTGCTCGCGCATGTTGAGCCGACGCACGAAATGAGTCGGGATTCCAACCTCTTGCAGCCGGGTCATCAAGTGTTCTGAGATCCGGTTGTTGAGCACCCCCTTGCCGGTGATGGTGCCCTTTTTCTGGTTGTTGAAGGCTGTCGCGTCGTCCTTGAAGTACTGCACCAAGGTGCCGGGCTCCGGGCCTTCGTAGAGGATCTTGGCCTTGCCCTCGTAAACCTTCTTGCGTCGCATCGATTGTTATCCACCTTGCCGCGCCACCGCAGGGCCGCGCTCGACATCAAGCTGTCCTATAACAACCCCCCTCCGGTAACACAATGCGCGTGATCCGCGCCGGTCACGCCTCGCGAAGGTGCCGATCGACCGCGCGCTGCAGCAAGGGCGCGAAGTGCGCGAAGGGCGGCGTGACGCGGTCCGCGTCCTTTCCGAGGTCGTCCCAGCGGCGTACTTGCAAGATGCCTTCAAGGCCCGGTTTGGCGCCGAAGTCGCGCAGCTCCGCGGCGGACATGGGGCCGCCCTGGAGCGACAGGGTGTGCACCGACGCCGGGGACAGAGCGCCGAGGTAGGCCGCATCGGTGGCACAGAGGTAGCGCTTGGCGGCCACGTGGTGGCGCACGCAGGCGGTCACGGCCGCGGGAAAGAAGGTCTTCAGCACCGCCTCGCCGGCCGCGTCGTGACGGTTGTCGATCCCCTTGGCCAGGGCGTCGTCAGGGAACTCGTTGGTGAAATGCCCGATATCGTGCAGCAGGGCGGCCGCGACCAAGTCCTCGCCCGCCCCCGCTTCCTGGGCCAGGAACGCCGCCTGCAGCATATGCTGGGACATGGTGACCTGCTCGCCCAGGTAGGCTTCGGCACCGCGCCGCGCGAAGATGTCGGCGATGAAGCCGACGATGGTGTCGCCGCTCAGGCTGTCTGGATCGGGTCGGGCCATGGTTATCCTGCCTCCCTGAGGTTGCGCTCGATTGTCGCCAAGGTGGACAGCAGCCCGTCCTTGTCGGCATAGCAACCCTGCAGCCACCGGGTTCCGGTCCCGGAATAGGCCTTGCGCGAGTGGAGCACGCGGGTGTTGTCGACGATGAAGCATTCGCCCGGATTGAGCTTGAAGGCGACCGCCATGGCCGGATCGTCGATGATTTCGCCAAAGCGGCGGTAGGCGGCATAGTAGTCGATCATCAGGTCATAAGGCACGTCGGTGACCGGCGCGCAGGAGCGATTGTTGAAACGGATCGCCAGCAGTTCGCCGTCCGGGGCCAGTTCGATCATCGGGCGCCGCGCGGTCAGGTGCACCCCGGCCGCGCCGCTGTATTCGAAGCGCGCGCAGTGCCGCGACAGAAGATCGAAGCCGGCGGGCGATTCGGTGCGCAGCCGCTCGGCCGCGCGGAACCCGTCGACCACCGCCGAATCGCCGCCCTCGGCCGTATTCTCCAGGCAATAGAGGATTTGCAAGGTCGGCGCCGGGTCGCGGTAGGGATTGTCCGTGTGGGCCTGCAGGCCAAGACCGGTGTAGGCCAGGTTGGTCGGATTCACCTCGGCGCGCACCTCGAACCATCGCCCGTAGTTGGTTTCGCGGACAAATCCGAACAGCGCCACGACGTCCAGAGGCGCGCCGCTGTCGGTCGGGCCGCCGGTCATGGTGGCAAAGCCGAGGCGCCGCACCGCGGCCAGCCAGTCGCCCAGGGCCGACCGATCCCGCCGCGCCGTCTCGAAGTCGACGCTGGGGATGGCATCCGCCAGATCGGCGTCCCAGGTTTCGATTCCCGGCGTCAGCCAGCCTGCCTGCGCCTCCGGCGCGCGATCATAGGCATTGGCCTCGAGCCAGGGCGTGGGAAAGCTGACCGCCTTGCCGCCCGGCTCGAAGATCAGCTCCAACTCGTCGGTCGCGTTCAACTTCGCCGAGGTCAGTCTGGTCTGTTCGGGAATATCCGAAAGCGCCACCAGACGCTGGCCGTTTTCCGGCGCCCGGGTCTCGGCATCCAGGGCGTTGTCGCGCAGCCAGAGGGCATGAAAGCGAAGCGACGAGCCCCCGCTTCGCCGCAGCGCCACCGCACGACCCTCATCGATTACGTCCGCCGATAGAAATCGTGCCATTGCGTTTCCCACTCTACTTCTCGGCCTCAGAGTCCGTCTCAATATGATGTGAGTGATTTCAAAGGACTACAGGAATTGCCCGTTTGTTTACTGTCACCCTCGGCCTCAGAGCTGAACCGGCTCGAAGGGAAAATGATCCGGGCCGCCAGCCGCAAAGAGCCACTGCGGCTCCTCCGCTTCACCGCCACGGCTTTGCCCCGGGCCGGGAAGTGCGATCAAGCTGGAGGAGACTGTCTCGAAGCCACCCGCGAGGCGCAAGCACATGGCGTCTTCGGCCTGCCGGTCGGGACCGCGGCCGAGGATCTCCTGCCAGGCATCCCAATCGTCGAGGTCTGGATCCGGTGGCAGGGCCGCGCGCAGGTCGGGCAGATGGCGCGCGATACGCGGGCTTCCCGGGTCGTTCAGGTCGGCGGCGGTCAGCATGGACAGGCCGTCAGGGATCGAGATGACCTCGACCGGGTGATGTCGACGTTCGGTGTTGCGGAGCCAGAATGCATCGCTGTTGTCGGCCACGATCAGGTTGAACGCGCGGTAAGCCAGTGGATCCAAGTGCTGGAGCTGGTGCGCGGCCTCGGCGGCGTCGGCGTGATCGAGCGCCTCGAGAACAAGTTCGCCGCGGCTCCGTTTACCTGGCTGCGGTCCGAGCGACCCCCGGCGGTTCAGCACCGCCGCCAGGACCCCGTGATCGTTGAGGCCGAGCCAACTGCCACCGGCGCTCTCGTCCAGCCCGGCCACCACCTCGGGGCGATCGGGCCAGTGCCGTCCCGGCGGAACCCAGGGCCGGTCGCGCATCTCATCGCGGTTGGCCGCGAAGATCACCGGCCAGAACTCGTTCGGCCTGCGGAGGATGATGGCGGTGCACATGGCGGCGTTCTGCCGTGGTTTTTCCAGATCGATGCGGTGCCAGCCTTCGAACCGCAGGTTCATCACGGGGCGCAAGGGGCTTGCACCGCGATAGCACCCCCGCTACCTCTAAGGCAATCTGAAATGGGGCGCCTATCATCGGCCCCGACGCGCAATGGCCGAAAGGCACCACGGCAAAGGAGCAGAGTCGCGATGTCCACGTTCGACGAGCGCGAGAAGGCCTTCGAGAAGAAGTTTCAGCACGACCAGGACCTTCAGTTCAAGGTCGAGGTCCGGCGCAACAAGCTGCTCGGCCAATGGGTTGCCACCGAGCTCCTGGGCCTGACCGGCGAAGCCGTTGCCGCCTATGCCAAGGAGGTCATCTCCTCGGATTTCGACGAGCCGGGCATCGAAGATGTCGTCCGCAAGGTCATGGCCGATATCGAAACCAAGAAGGTCGATTTTTCCGAACACCGCCTGCGCGGCAAAATGGACGAGCTGATCGACGAAGCCAAGCGCCAGATCATGAGCGAGTAGCCTCGATCGAGGCCCAAACGCGAATCGCTCAGGCGAGATCGGGCACGCCCGAGCGCCCGGCCAGTTCGTCATAAACCCTGGCCGGTCCTTTGGCCTCGTCGTCAAGGTCGAAGGAAAAGGTGATCCTTGGCCGCCCACCGCCATAGGGGTTCACGCTGTGGACCAACTGGCTGGGAAAGATTACCAGGGACCCGGGACCCATCTTGGGCGAATAGGGTGTCGTCATGAACCCTTCGTGGGTACGGCAGCAGGCCGCATAGCGCGGGTCGATGAAGGCCAAGAGCCCCTCCATCGGATCGGCCGGGTTGGCCTCGCCGGGTTCCAGCATGTAGACCGCCACCGCCTTGCAGTCGGGATGGCTGTGCGCCATCGAGTAGTCGCCGCGCTTGGAGACATTGGCCCAGGAGACATGCACCTGGGCCGAGGGCCGCTTGTAGACCCGGCGATAGAAGGCCCTGACCCGTTCGACCAAAAGTACCGCGGCCGGCGACTGCCAGGTCTCGACACCGTGCAGCTTGGTCCCCGAGGCCGAGGGCGAGACCATGCGCGCGAAAGCCGGATCGGCCTCCAGCGCCAGAACCTCGGCGATCAGCTGCGGATGATAGTCGGCCACGTCGGAAAAGGCGGTGAAGGCGAGAACGCTGTCGCCGCGCCCCTGGACCGGCTGGCCTTCCGGCCAGACCGGAAGGGCCTTGCCGTCGACCTGGACGATCAAGGGTTCGATATCTTGCGGCTGGCTGTTCGACAGGGTCATGACGCCCCAAAGACGCGCGAGAAGATCAGGTCCACCGCCTTGGTGTGGTAGCCCTCGTCGAAGCAGGCCTCCAGGCTCGCGCTGTCGATCTTGGCCTCGACCCGGGCGTCGGCCTTCAGCAGCGCGAGGAAACTCGCCCCATCGGACCAGACCTTCATCGCATTCTCCTGCACCACCTGGTAGGCCTCTTCCCGGCTCATGCCCGATTGGGTCAGCGCCAGGAGGACGCGTTGCGAGTGGACCAAACCGCCCAGACGGTCGAGGTTGGCCCGCATCGCCTCGGGATAGACCGACAGCTTCTCGACCACGCCGGCCAGACGGTGAATCGCAAAGTCGAGGGTGACGGTCGCATCGGGTCCGAAGACCCGCTCCACCGAGGAATGGGAGATATCGCGCTCATGCCAAAGCGTCACGTTCTCCAGCGCCGGAACCACCGCGGCGCGGACCACGCGGGCCAGGCCGGTCAGGTTTTCGGTCAGCACCGGGTTGCGTTTGTGCGGCATGGCCGAAGAGCCCTTCTGGCCGGGCGCGAAGTATTCCTCGGCCTCGCGCACCTCGGTGCGTTGCAGATGGCGGATCTCGGTCGCCAGGTTCTCGATCGACGCCGCGATGACCCCCAGGGTGGCAAAAAACTGGGCGTGGCGGTCGCGCGGGATGATCTGGGTCGAGACCGGCTCGACGGTCAGGCCGAGCTTTGCCGCCACATGGGCTTCGACCCGGGGATCGATATTGGCGAAGGTCCCGACCGCACCGGAGATGGCGCAGGTCGCGACCTCGTCACGGGCCGCCTCGAGCCGGGTCCGGTTGCGCTTGAAGGCGGCATAGTGGCCGGCCAGCTTCAGCCCAAAGGTCGTGGGTTCGGCGTGGATGCCGTGGCTGCGCCCGAGGCAAACCGTGTCCTTGTGTTCGCGCGCCCGGGCCTCGAGCGCCGCGAGCAGCCGGTCGAGGCCGGCCAGCAACAGGTCGCCGGCCTGGGAAAGCTGCACCGCCAGGCAGGTATCCAGGACATCCGACGAGGTCATGCCTTGGTGCAGGAAGCGCGCCTCGGGGCCGATATGTTCGGCCAGATTGGTCAAAAAGGCGATCACGTCGTGATGGGTCTCGCGCTCGATTTCATCGATCCGCTCGACCTCGAAGGCGCCCTTGTCCCAAACCGCCTTGGCGGCATCGGACGGAATGACACCGAGGCCGGCCAGCGCGTCGCAGGCATGGGCCTCGATCTCGAACCAGATGCGAAAGCGATTCTCGGGCTCCCAGATCTCGGTCATTTCCGGCCGGCTATAGCGTGGAATCATCGAGTGGGTCCAATCTTGCAGCGACTCGCGGTGGGCGCGGGGCGCCCAAGAAACCGGGCTTGCCCCTCGGAGTCAATGGCCGCGGTCGGCGGCCGCCGCCCCGTCTTGCCCAATGGCACCGATTGGGCCTCTATAGCGGTTCTCCTGCAGACCAGCAGACAGCGCGGAAGGATGCGATTTTGGACATCTACCATATCTGGGGCAACCTCAAGAGCGGCGTTTCCGACATCCAGTTTGCCGAAAAGGCGAGCGCCTATCTCGGTCACCTGAAGGACCAGGCCTTGATCGAAGGCTTCCGCATAACGCGCCGCAAACTGGGCCTTGGACCGGGTCATCTGCCGGAGTTTCACATCATGCTCGAGGTCAAGGATCTGGCGCAATTGGACCAGGCCTTCACGCTCGTCTCGGCGCGCGCCGACCCTGTCGAAAGTCTGCACCACGGGGTTAACAGCCTGGTGACCGATGTCGCCTTCGCGCTCTACCGCGACTTTCCGGATCCCCAGCGCCAGCAGGGCGAAGAACGCTTCTAATCCGGATATCTTACGAGGAAGCGGGCGGCGCAGCCCCACCGATCGCGCGGAACGCCTCCAGATAGGTCTCCGGCGTCACATGGTTGGGGTCGCAGTAGCGGTCTTCCCGGATCCCGGAATCAGCATCGAAGGTCACGGCGAAGAGGTCGAGCAGCGGCAAGCCGCGCCCGGCGGCCAGGTCTCGGAGGCGGTCGTTGAAGCCATCGATGATCGCCAGAAAGATCTCCCGGTCGGTGCTCGGGATCTTGCGCATCTGCACATTGGGAGCCGGTGGAACGACGAAGCCCGGCCGAAGGTCGCGCGCCGCCGACCAGGCGAGGATCGTCTCGAAGTAAGCCGCCACCAGGTTATCGACCAGACCGCGCCAGTCCGCGCCGGTCTCCTTGCAGTGGTCGAAGAGCCCACCACGAAAGCGGCAGTCCTGGTCGCCGAAACAAAATAGCACCTGCGCCCCCGCCGGCAGCTTGTCGAGTACCTGTAGCAGGGCGGCGCGTTGAGGATTGGCCTCGGTCCGGGTCAAGTGCCAGGCCTTGGGGGCGACAACGTGAAGCGCCCGGCACCGGAAGAGGCGCGCCTCGGACGATCCGGCGGGCCCACCTGGGGCCGGAAAGCTTGTCGGCAGGAGGTTGGCCGGAATGACATGGCTGTCCCCGACCAGGAAGAGCACGTCTTGGGCATCTCCCTGATAGAGATCCTGGTGCTTCAAGCCGTGGTCCATGAGATAGAGCAGATTGCGAAAGATCGGCCCCATGGCCCGCCACCTGGGGCCGTCGACCACCTTGGGCGCCAGGGGCACGGCACGTTCCAGAAGCTGGCGGCAAAGTTCAAGCTTTTGCGTCTGCCAGGCCTGCAGCGCCTGCAGGACCAACTCGCTGTGGAGCTGAGAGTCGGTGTTGCAGACCGTCAAGCTGGCGATCTCCGGGCCGCGCCCGAGCGCGAAAAGACTGGAGGCAAGCAGCGCGTTGGGATCGGCGGGGTGCGGCACGGACAGTCTTGCCTGTCCGAGTTGCTCCGCCGCGGCCTCCAGGTTGCCATCCTGCCAGGCCAAGGTGCCGCAAAGCTGGTGCGCCCCTGCCGAAGGGTTGGGTAGTTCGGCCGCCAGCAGGGCGCGCTTCTTGGCTTCTTCGCGGTCTCCCAGCTGGATTGCCACAAGGGCCCGCTTAACCTGGATATCGCTGTCGTTCGGCGCGAGACCCAAGGCCGATTCAAGGAGCCTTTCCGCTTCGTCCGTTTGTCCCAGGGCGACCCGAATCTCGGCCAGATCCACAAGCGGCCGAGGCGCGCCCGGCGCCAGCTCGCAAGACCGCAGCAAGGCCTCGATGGCTCGGTCCACTCTCTGCTGATCCCAGCAAAGATGGGCATAACGGCGGTGCACCTCGGCATGGCCGGAATGGTCGACCAGCATGGTCTCATAGAGCGCGGCGGCCTCTTGCAAGCGTCCTGCCCTCTCGAGCTCGGCGGCCTGGTGCAAATCCGCCTCAATTCCCGTCAGGGTTTCGCTAAAACTCTCGTCGCTCATCGGCTTTCCCAGTCACTCATAGCCCGGCAAGGCATGGGCCTCCGCCTGGTTCCGGCATCGTCCGGAGCCCGGTTTTCGGGCGGTGGGGCCACCTATTCCCCTGCTCTTACTCGATTGCACCCGCAGTGAGCAAGGCTACAGCGCGAGACGGTGATCCACTGAAACCCGCGGCCGGGCAGGGCTTTGCCCCCGTGGCTTCATCTGCCCGAGGTAACGCTAAAGTAAGGATTTTCGGTGACCATGGGTTGACTCGAAATCTTGGCCTGTCAACCACCCCAGCCAGCGCAGATCTCCTCACCATTAGGCACGTCTCGGAACAATGATGCTCTATAGCGAAGACCTAGAAAGTGCCCGCGCGGTAAGCGATCGCGCCCTACAGATGATGGCCGAACTCTCGATCCCGGCCAATCCGATGAACTTCACGCTCTGGTACACCCACGCGGCGGGTCGCCACCCGGACCTTTCCAAAGCGATCGAACTCGCCAAGGATTCCGGCTTGCCCTTCACGCCGGACCGCAGCGAGGCATTGTTCGAGAAATTCTTCGGCATGAGCGAGGAGAGCGAGGCCGTCGTCGAAACCGGCGCCGCCGTGTCTAAGAAGATCGCAACCGTCGTGGATATCCTGCAAAGCGCGGGCTCGGACAACGGCGACTTCAGCGCCAAGTTGGAAACCATCTCAAAGGACCTGATCGAAGGCACGGGCGCCGTCGAACTGGCCGAGGTCGTGCGTGACCTGCTGCTGGAGACCCATGACACGATCGACAGGGCCAAGGCCCTCGAAACCCGCTTGCAAGACTCGGCAAAAGAGATCGAGGCCTTGCGCGAGCACCTCCAGGTCGTTCGCCTGGAAGCCTTGACCGACGCCCTGACCGGCATCGCCAATCGCAAATGCTTCGATATTCGCCTCCAGGAAGAGGCCGCCAAGGCGATGGAAAGCGATCAGCCCTTGTGCCTGGTCATTGCCGATATCGACCACTTCAAGGTCTTCAACGACAGCTTTGGCCACCGCGTCGGGGATTCGGTCTTGAAGGTGGTGGCGCGCAACCTGAGAAGCGCCGTCAAGGATCGGGAAACGCCGGCTCGCTACGGCGGCGAGGAATTTTGCCTCATTCTGCCCGAGACCAACCTGGACAGCGCCGCGGCGCTGGCCGAGCAGATCCGCGCCAAGCTGGCCAAGAAGGAACTGAAGAACACCAAGACCGATCAGAGCTACGGCTCGGTCACCCTGTCCTTCGGCATCGGGAAGTATTGCCCGGGCGAGCCGCTGTCGGAGCTGATCCAGCGCGCCGATCGCGCCCTCTATCGAGCCAAGGACGCGGGCCGCAACCAAGTCATCAGCGAGGATCAATTGTCAGGCGGCCTGAGCCTCGCCGGATAGTTCGCCCGGCCAGGGCACTCCCCGCCCCGCGCCGGCCAACCGCTGCCTGTTAGTGCAGCTTCGGGCCGGTGATCTGACTCAGTGCCATCAATAACGAATCTCTCAGTTCCTGCACCTCCGGTGCGTCCTCGTCGAGCTCTTCGGTCTTGGCGTCCGTCGCTGAGGTTAGATCGCCGACAGACAAAAGGACGGTCTTGTCGTCGATGAAAGTCAGTGAAGTTTTTGAAGAATCTCGCTGCGCCATTGCCCTATCCTTGGTCCTTAAGGTTGTTCTTCATTCCCAGGGCTTCATGCCCCTTTCCTCGGGATCGGCTGTCTGGGCCTCGTTGACCGGAGGCCACCAGACAGTTTTAGGATTGTACAGATCCCGGTGGCGAAAAAATAGGGCTAAAGCCAAGGGTGCAGGAGTGCCCTGACCGCACGTTGTCCTGGCTGAGCGGTTCTTTGCGTCCGAGGCCGGGTTTTCAGGTCTCGACCCAGAGCCGAAGCAGATTGGCGTAGCTTTTCTGGGCCTGCTCGGTCTCCGGCGCCCCCGGAGCGCTTTTATCAAGAAACGCCGAGATGCGGCCGAGGTCGTACAGTAATTCTCTTTTAGCGGGATCCCTCACTAGACTTTCAATCCAAGTGACGGCGACCAGCCGCTCGCCTTCGGTCACTGGGGCCACCCGGTGGACGCTGTTGGAGGGATAGAGCACAGCGGCACCGGCCGGGAGCTTCACCTCCTGCGCCCCCAGGTCGTTGCGGATCTCCAACTCGCCGCCTTGATACTCGTCCGGGCCGTTGAGAAAGACCGTTACCGAGATATCGGAACGAGATTGCTGGGGCGAGCCCATGAGGGCGTTGTCGACATGCCAGCCGTAGGTCATTTCCGACTGGTAGCGGCTGAACAGCGGCGGCCGGATCGATTTTGCGAAGGCGGCGCGTTTGAACTCCGGGTGGCGCGTCAGACCTTTGATGATGAGCTGTTTCAGCGCCGGGTCCGCGTTGCTGAGTTGTTCGTTGTGCTTGACCCGCTTGGCACGGTAGCCAGCCGTCGCCTTGCCATCGGCAAAGGCGCCGATCTGGATCATCCGTCGCGCCTCCCGCACCTCGGTCAAGTCGAGGGCATCCGGTAGAATGACAATCATGCTCTCAATCCCAAAACATTCAGGGCAGCGCGATCGCTGCCAGCGCGGTTATGACGCCTTGTCGCGAATCACCACCCAGGTCCCGTTCTGGTGCCGGCAGGCCGTGGCAACCTTGCTTCGCAGTCCACCCGCCCCGGAGACCGCCTCCAGGTACTGGCGGCAGAAATGGCCGGTTTTGATCTTGAAGCTGCGCATCGGCGTGACAAACCCCGATTCCTGCCCATCGTCACTGTGCCAGCGAAGGGTCTGGCGACTGGGCAGGGTTTCAAGGGTGGCCTGCAGATGATCCTCGGCACGCGATGCGCCGGGTTTGGAGAGATCGGCATAGAGATCGTCACCGGTCTGTCCGTTGGCCGAGGCGGCGGGCAGAGTGAGGCTCAAGGTCAGGACAATCGCAAGCAGACCACAGCCATTGGGGGCGAACTCGACCCGGCTCACTGCCAACCTCCGGCGATGGCATTGCCCTCGTCTTCTGAGCTGAGGTCGCCACCGACCTGGTCGACACCCCCAAAGGCGTCGCTCAGGCCGCCATTTTCTCCGGATTCACCTTCATCACCTGATTCGCCCTCCTCGCCGGCCTCGCCATCGTCGCCCGACTCGCCATCGTCGCCCGATTCCCCGCTCTCTCCCGACTCGCCATCGTCGCCGGATTCGCCACTCTCTCCCGAGTCGCCATCGTCGCCCGACTCGCCGGAACCGCTGTTGTCGCCGGACTCGCCAGACTCACCGGCATCGGCACTGCCCGAGCCGCTGTTCTCACCGCCCTCGCCACCTTCGCCCCCGCCGGAGTCGCCGCCTTCGCCGCCACCGGAGTCGCCGCCCTCGCCGCCGCCGGAGTCACCGCCCTCGCCGCCGCCGGAGTCACCGCCCTCGCCGCCGCCGGAGTCGCCGCCCTCGCCGCCGCCAGAACCACCCGAGCCCGAACCACCCGAGCCCGAGCCGCCCGAACCCGAGCCGCCCGAACCGGACTCGCCCCCCTCGCCGCCGCCCGAGCCGCCGCCCTCGCCGCCGCCTTCGCCACCCTTGTTGTGAACCAGGTAGCCGTCGGCGAAGTAGCTGTGCTCCCGGTCGAGG
>JAJFGK010000143.1 GCA_021776195.1 Kiloniellaceae bacterium
CCGGCCACAAGGGCCCGCACTTCAACCTGCAGGAGTCGCCATGCGGTTCGACAATCTCAATGCCTGGACCTTTATCGACGGTGAGTGGCTGCCGGGCAATCCGCCGATCCTGGGCGCGCTGAGCCATGGCACCTGGATGGCTTCGGTGGTCTTCGACGGCGCGCGCCGCTTCGAGGGCGTGACCCCGGACCTGGACATGCACTGCCAACGGATCAACGAGTCGGCCGAGGAGTTCGGCCTCAAGGCGGTGCATGCCCCCGGCGAGATGATGGAGATCGCCCAGGACGGATTTTCCCGCTTCGAGGCCGACACGCCGCTCTATATCCGGCCGATGCTCTGGGCCGAGGAGGGCTTCGTCGATGCCGATCCCGAGTCGACCCGCTTTTGCCTTTCGCTCTTCGAGGCACCGATGCCCAAGCCCGATGGGTTCTCTGTCTGCCTGTCGCCCTTCCAGCGCCCCCTGCCCAACATGGCGCCGACCAAGGCCAAGGCCTCCTGCCTCTATCCCAACTCCGGGCGCGCCCTGCGCGACGCGATCAAGCGCGGCTTCGACAACGCGGTGGTGCTCGACGGCCTGGGCAACGTCGCCGAGCTGGCCACCGCCAATCTTTGGATCGGCAAGGACGGCGCCGCCCACACGCCGGCGATCAACGGCACTTTCCTCAACGGCGTCACCCGCCGGCGGCTGATCCAGCTTTTCGAGGCGGCCGGTATCAAGGTTCACCAGCGCACCATCTCCTGGCAGGAGGTGCAGGACGCGGACGAGGTCTTCTCCTCGGGCAATCACGCCAAGGTCATGCCCATCACCAAGGTCGCCGAGCGCGACCTGCAGCCCGGTCCGCTGTTCCACAAGGCCCGCGAGCTCTATTGGGACTACGCGCACCGCTGAGAATCACCTTTGGGCTCAGGGCAGATCCGGCGCGGTAACGAGGCAATGCGACCATGTCCTCCCCGTCGCCCAAAAAACTGCGGAGAAGCCAGGTCTGGGGGGCGGCCGTTCTGCTCGCCGGCGGTCTGGCCATGGCGATCGGCGGCCTTTGGGTCGGGCGCGACAGCGCCCAGTTCCTCGAGGCGGCCACGCGGGCGCAAGGGGTTGTCCTCGCCCTCATCGAGAAGCGGGGCGTCAAGGGCCCGGCCATGGACCACGCCATCGTCCGCTTCAGCCCGACCGAGACCGGACCCGACATCGTCTTCGCGAGCAAGGCTGGGCTCTGGCCCTCGCCCTTTGCGGTCGGCGATATCGTCACCGTCGCCTACCCGCCGGGCGATCCCGAGGCGGCCGAGATCGAGTCGTTCTGGACCCTCTGGCTCCTGCCCGTCGTGATGGTTGCCTTCGGCCTGCTCTGTAGCTGGATCGGCTGGTACGGCCTGCGCCAGAAAACACTACATTAGGTCCGGTCGTGCCTGAGTTGAGGCGCCGGTCAGCCGGCCGGGCGCACCGCCGGGTCGGCCTCGGCCAGGGCCCAGTCGGGCTGGAAGGCGAGGACCCGAGCGCCGCCGGGGATGTGGGGATTGAACAGCGCATTGTGCCAGTAGGTCAGTTGGTGATCCGGGTGAGCCTCGGGCAACTCGCTGACCACGCAGGGCAGCCAGAAGCGCTGGTTGAACTGGTCGAAGTGGAGCCAGACCCGGCGCGCCTCGAGAAGCTGATCGGCCGGCCCGGGGCCCGGGGCGAAGAGTGCCGTCAAGGCGTCCGAGAAATCCGCCGGGTACTGGTAGTGATGGGCCGAGAGGTACTTCAGGGCCGCCTCGCGGCGCAGCTTGGGATCGTGGGTTCGGCGCACCTGGTGGGCCAGCTCGGCGGTGATGGTCTCGGGCTCCAACGGTACCAGCAGCGTGGTCAACCGGGTCGCCGCCGGGCTGTCGCGCTCGCCGTGCAGGGTCGGGCGCATGCCCGGACTTGGCCGGCCCTCGTCCTCGCGCACCGAGAGCTGCCGCAGGCGGCACTGCCAGCCGAGAAACTGCAGCCGCAAGGCTTCCTGGACCGCTTCCAGGCGTAGCACATCGGCGGAACCTTCGGTCATGGCGCGTCGCCCGGTCTCGATTGGGGGAGTTCTCAATCCGGCCGCCATGCTACTGTCGCGCCGCCGGGGCGACCAGTCCCGATTCGACACTCAAGAGGGGCAGGACGTCAGGTTACGACGACGCGGCCTGACAGAGGGGGGACTTTCGGGTGATACCGGCGCTTTGGGGCTTGCTGGCCGCGCTGGGCTGGGGTGGCGCGGACTTCATCGCCCGCTTCACCGGCCGCGCCGTGGGGCATCACCGCGCCCTGCTCGGCGTCCTCGCGGTCGGCAGCCTGGCGGCACCGCTGCTCTACTGGCTCTCCGGCGCGCCTTGGGTCGGCGGCTGGCAGGGTGCCTGGCTGGTCGTGGTCGCCGGGCTCAGCGTGACGGTCGCGACGCTGTTTCTCTATTGGGGAGTGGCGCGCGGTCCGGTCACCATCGTCTCGCCGATCGCCGCCAGCTATCCGGTCTTCAACATGGCGTTGGCGGTGATCCTGGGCCTGGCGCCGACGCCCGGCCAGTGGAGCGCCATGATCGCGGTCCTGGCCGGGGTCGTTTTGGTCTCGGCGGCAACGCGCCATTTCGAAGGCCAGGCCGAGTACAGCCGGGCCGCCCTGCGCCAGACCGTGTTGATCGCCATCGCGGCCTCCCTGGGCCTGGCGGTCGCCGTCGGCACGATCCAGGCCGCCGCCGCGATCTATGGCGAACTGCAGACCCTGATGATGACCCGCTGGATCGGTTTTCTCGCCCTGCTCGGCCTCCTGCTCGCGCGGCGCCAGCCGGTCGCCCTGCCGGTTCGGGTCTGGCCGTTGGTTGTGTTGCAGGGCCTGCTCGACGCCAGCGCCTATCTGACCTTGAGCGTGGCCAATCAGGGCGCCGACGGGGTCATCGCCGCCGTGGTCGGCTCGGGCTTCGGCCTGGTCACGGTGATCCTGGCAAAGCTGATTCTGAAAGAGCCCATGACCGCATGGCAATGGCTCGGCGCCCTGCTGGTGGTCGCCGGCGTCGCCGCCCTCTCCGGGCTGGGTTGAGGACTACTCCGCCGCCGCCGCGGCCGCCTCGATCGGGACCGGGGCCGCATAGGGCCGGTCGTGGCTCAGCGACGGGATCATGCGGCGCGCCTCGTCGGCCTTGTCCAGGTCGATAGGCGCGCGCACGTAACCGGCACTGTCGGCGCCGCCGTCGGCCAGGATCCGGCCCCAGGGATCGACGATCAGCGAGTGTCCGAAGCAGGCCCGGTCGCCGGCATGGAGACCGTACTGGCAGGGCGCGAAGACATAGGCGCCGCATTCGATAGCGCGGGCCCGCAGCAGCACGTGCCAGTGCGCCTCGCCGGTGGTCTTGGTAAAGGCCGCCGGCACCGACAGCATCTTGGCGCCGGCCTGAGCCAGGCCGCGATAGAGCTGGGGAAAGCGCAGGTCGTAGCAGATCGATAGACCCAAGGGCCCCCAAGGCGTCGGCGCCAGGACCGCCTCGTCGCCGGGCCGCACGGTGCCCGACTCCAGGTAGCTCTCGCCGCCCGGCAGGTCGACGTCGAAAAGATGGATCTTGTCGTAGCGCGCCTTGACCGCGCCGTCGGCGCCCAGCAGGTAGCTGCGATTGACGAATTTCTCGCCGCCCACATCAATGGCGACCGAGCCGAGCAGAATCCAAGCGCGCCTGTCCTGGGCGATCTCGGAGAAGGCTCGCAGGGCGGGATGCCCCTCTTCCGGCAAGGGGTCGCCGATCAGCAAATTGCCCTTGAGATCGAGGCTGGCGAAGTATTCCGGCAGCATGATCAGCTCGGCGCCCTCGTCGGCCGCGTCGCGGGCCAGGGCGGCGCACTCCTTCAAATTGGCGTCCATGTTTGGGCCGGCACAGTTCTGCAGGCAGGCGACGACGAAGGACTGGCTCATGGGATCGCTCCCTCACTGGCAATCGTTAGCTCGTACAGAGTATGCCTCCGTCGGGCGGCGCTGTCGATTGGCTGCTGTGCGGACCGACCCTCGCATCGTTCTGGCCGTTCGTGCGATCCACGATTGCCTTGAAGGGTGTAGGATCACCTCCCGGTTTTTGCTTCGACCCGGCGATAGTTCGCTTCAAGAAGGAAAATCCATGGCCATAGAATGCGTCGTTCTGATTTCCGCCGCGGCCGAATGGGACGTGGTTCGCAACTGTTTTCCCGACGTCCGCCACACTGCCTCGCCTTATGGCGACTGGTTCGCTCTGGACATGGAAATTCGCGGCAATACCGAGAGGGTCATCTTTCTCCACGGCGGTTGGGGCAAGGTCGCCGCCGCCGGCTCGACCCAGTATGCGATTGGCTGCTGGACACCGAGAAGCATCGTCAACCTGGGCACCTGCGGCGGCTTTCTAGAGCACTTCTTTGTTACAGGGAACCATTTGATGGGTCATAGGCGATCACTCGGGTAGGCGCGCTGTGCGGCGCGATGCCGAAGCATCGGGCAAGCAGCGGAAGAGACTGTCAGATAGTCTGTGTAAGGCAGTGATGTGCCTTTGTTGTCACTGGTTATACCTCATTCGCTCGCCGAACAGAATGTCGAACTGGTTGAGCGCGGGGAGCCACTCCTTGGGCGCGGCTTTCCAGCTCTTCTCGAT
>JAJFGK010000144.1 GCA_021776195.1 Kiloniellaceae bacterium
CTCCCAGTTGTGGGCGGCATAGGCCAGGATGTAGGCCATGGCGCGGCGCTCGCGCAGCACCGGCCGGAAGTCGAGCAGCCGGGTCGCCGGCCGCTCATGGTGGGCGACCGGTTGCGGCCGGACGAAGATCGCCATGGCCAGCAGCGCCCCGGCCGGGCCGATGGCGAGCAGGGCGTTGGCCCAGCGCCAGCCGCCCAGGGCGTGCAGTTCGCCGAGCAGCCAGAAGGAGGAGGCCAGGCCGATGGAAAAGGACGAGGTATAGAAGGCCACGGCGCGCGACAGCAGGCGTGGATCGATGCGGTCGGTCAGAACCTTCAGGCCCTGCATATAGGTCCCGGCAAGACCGACACCGGCCAGCGCGCGCCAGGCCAGCGCCGACCAGAATCCTTCGGCCAGAAAGGCAAAACCGAGCTGGGCGAGACAGGCAATCGCCGCGCCGGCGATGAAGACCGAGCGGCCATCGACCCGGTCGGTCAGGCTGACCAGCACCGGCACGGCAACCATATAGGCGCCGAAGTAGATGCCGCTGATCCAGCCGCTTTCGCTGCTGCTCAGGCCCCACAGCTCGGTGAAATGGGGCAGCAGCCCGGGAAAGGCGGCAAAGCCCCAGAGGCTGGCGATCAGGATCGCGGCACAGAAGGCAATGGTGCGGGCGCCGGTCATGAGTCGCCTATCCCCCTCAGCAATGCGGTGACCTCGACACCCCAATCACGTCATCCCGGCCCCCGAGCCGGGATCTCATACCGTCGCTTCGATGGGCCGAAGATTCCGGGTGGCCAGGACCGGTAATAGACACTCCCATGCGGCCATGCCAGACTTTCCAATCGCCAATGACCTGACGGGAAAGACCTTGCCGGATACCGACCAGGATTTCGCGGTCGAGCCGCTGGATGCGCCGCTCGGCGCCCGGGTCACCGGGCTCGACCTAACCGACCTCTGCATCCCGGGTCCACCGGCCGCGGCGCGGCAACGCCGTCTGGTCGACGCACTCTACCGCCACCATGTCCTGATCTTTCCCGCTCAAGACCTGGATCCGGATGCCTTTACCGGCTTTGGCGCGCTTTGGGGCGAGCCCTACATCGAGACCTACGAGACCTTACAGTTGCCGGGCCACCCGGCGATCATGCAGGTCGGCAACGTGGGACCGGCGTTGGCCGGGGAGGCCTTTCGCAACGGCGCCTCCTTTTGGCACACGGACCGGGCCTACGCGGCGGACTGCGACGCGATCACCATGCTCCTCTGCAAGGCCGCGCCGGCCGAGGGCGGCGAGACGCTTTTCGCCAACACGCAGGCAGCCTACGAGGCACTGCCCGAGGCGGACAGAGCCGAGATCGAGGGCTTGGTTGCGGCGCATTGGTATGGCGCCGGCGCGCGCGAGGACTGGGAGCTGGGAGTCCATCCCATGACGCCCGAGCAGGCCGCCCGGTTGCCGCCGCCGGGCCGCCACGCCTTGGCGCGGCGCCACAGCGTCACCGGGCGGAAGGGCCTCTTCGCGGCCGCGGGGTCGGCCATCGGCGTGACCCGGGATGGCGAAGACCTGGACCCAGACGAGGCTGGCGCCCTGCTGCGCCGTCTCAAACTGCACGCGATCCAGGAGCGTTTCGTGATGCGCCACCGCTATAGCCCCGGCGACCTGGTGCTGTGGGACAACACCGCGACGCTGCACTACGCAAACCCGGTCGGGCCGCCCACGGACGCGGCCAGCCGCCGTCTGCTCTACCGCATCGTCGCCACCGGCCTGCCGCCGGTGCTGCGGGAGGACTCCCTCTAGAGTCTTTCAAGAATTGCCGAATCAGATCGCCTCTTCGCTCAAGGAAGTCGCCGCCCCGGACAAACCCAGACGGGTTTTCCGGGGTGACGCCTTGGAAGACGCCTTGGAAGAAGAGCTCTCCAATTGTGAAAGCGCGCTGGAGTTCTCCACTCTACATGTGGATCGCGCGGCCGTTGACCGCCATGGCGGCTTCCTTGACCGCCTCGCCCATGCCGGGATGGGCATGGCAGGTCCGCGCGATGTCCTCGGCGCAGGCGCCGAACTCCATGGCGATGACCGCCTCGGCCAGCAGGTCGCCGGCCAGGGGCCCCAGGATGTGGACGCCCAGCACCTTGTCGGTCCGGGCATCGGCCAGGATCTTCACCAGGCCATCGGTATCGGCATTGGCGCGGGCACGGGAGTTGGCGGTGAAGGGAAACTTGCCGACCTTGTAGTCGACGCCCGCCGCCTTCAGGTCTTCTTCGGTCTGACCGACCCCGGCGACCTCCGGCCAGGTGTAGACGACACCGGGGACCAGGGCATAATTCACGTGGCCGGCCTGCCCGGCCATGGTCTCGACCGCGGCGACGCCGTCCTCCTCGGCCTTGTGGGCCAGCATCGGCCCCGGCACGCAATCGCCAATGGCAAAGATGCCGGGGACCGAGGTCTCGAAGTTTCCGTCGACCTGGATGAAGCCCCGGTTGTCCCGGGCCACGCCGAGGTCTTCCAGACCCAGGCCCTGGGTGTAGGGCCGCCGGCCGATTGCCACCAGGACCACCTCGGCGGCCAGCTCCTTGGCGTCGCCGCCCTTGGCCGGTTCCACGGTGAGCGTGACACCCGCGCCGTCGGTCTTGGCGCCGGTCACCTTATGGCCGAGCTGGAAGGTCAAACCCTGCTTTTTCAGAATTCGCTGGGTCTGCTTGGCGATATCGCCGTCCATGCCGGGCAGGATGCGGTCGAGGAACTCGACCACCGTCACCTTGGCGCCCAGGCGCGACCAAACCGAGCCCATCTCGAGCCCGATGACCCCGGCGCCGATCACCACCAAAGAGGCCGGCAGCTTGTCCAGGTCGAGGGCGCCGGTCGAGGTGACGATGCGCTTTTCGTCGACCTCCAGACCCGGCAGCGGCGTCGATTCCGACCCGGTCGCGATCAGGATCTTCGCAGCCGTCAGGGTTTGGCCGGCACCGTCGGCGTCCTTGACCGCGACCTCGCCGACCTTGGGGATCGAGCCCCACCCCTTGATGTAGTCCACCTTGTTCTTCTTGAAGAGGAACTCGATGCCCTTGGTCAGGTCCTCGACCACCTTGTCCTTGCGGTCCATCATGGTGTCGAGGTCGAGCTCCACGGAGCCCAGTTTTACGCCATGGTCGGCGAGGTGCGCCTTGGCTTCGGCGTACTTCTCCGAGGACTGCAACATCGCCTTGGAGGGAATGCAGCCGACGTTGAGGCAAGTTCCGCCGAGGCTGCCACGGCCCTCGACGCAGGCCACCGACATGCCGAGCTGTGCCGCGCGGATCGCCGCCACGTACCCGCCGGGGCCGCCGCCGATCACCACCAGATCGTAGGTCTTGTCCGTCATGCTGGTCCTCGCTGTGGTCAAGAAATTGCCGTCTATCGAATTGCAGAGCCGACTCGCGGCGCGATGTTAACTTGCCGCAACCAGCGGGCCCTCACAAGGCTCGCCCGCATGGGCTCGTCCTCTCCCCCGGGTTTACCCTCCTAAACTTCGGGGTCTTGCACCGGCTGGCCCGCCGGGCGAGGCTGCGACCGGATTGCGAGGAGGGCCCCATGACACTGCAAATTGCCGAGCGCTGGTTCGAGCGGCGTCCGATCGACGACGACATCACCTTGCTGTGGGAGCCCCATGTGGTGCCCCTCATGCGCTGCAACATCTGGCATGTCCGTGGCCGGGACCGGGATCTCCTGGTCGACACCGGCATGGGCGTGGCGAGCCTGAAAGAAGCGGCCCGCGATCTGCTGGACAAACCGGTGACCGCGGTCGCCACCCACACCCACGGCGATCATGTCGGCGGCCACAGCGAGTTCGAACACTGCCTCGTCCATGCCGCCGAGGCGCCCGACCTGGAGAGCCCGCCGTCAGGAACCGGCCTCAACACGACCGGTCTCTTTGGCGCCAAGGGTGTCGCCTATCTGCGCGAGGCCGGCTATGAGGTCGGTGCCGACGCTCTGCTGATTACCGCCCTGCCCCATGCCGGCTATGACCCCGATGGCTACAGGATCCGTCCCGCGCCCGCCAGCGAGGTCGTCGAGGAAGGCGACCGGGTCGATATTGGCGATCGCGCCTTCGAGGTCCTGCACCTGCCCGGCCATTCACCGGGCTCGATCGGCCTCTGGGAGGCAAAGACCGGGATTCTCTTTTCCGGCGACTGCGTCTATGACGGGCCACTTCTGGACGGACTGGACGATTCCGATATCGGCGACTACATCGCCTCGATGAAGCGCCTGCGCGACTTGCCTGTCCGCGTCGTTCATGCCGGCCACGACCCCAGTTTCGGTCGCGACAGATTGCTGGAACTGATCGACGCTTATCTCGCCAAGCGCGACACCTGAGCCCCGCCCGCTCTGCTCAGAGGACCGGCTGAAACCCTTCGGAGAAAACCGTCGTGAGGCCGGTCTCCGGCAAGGCGCCGACGCGCGCGCCTACAAAGCCGGCGCCGTCGAGGAAGGCGCCGTCGAACTTGGCGCCACGGATATCGGCGCCGGAGATATTGGCGCCGCGCAGGTTGGCGAAGGAAAAATCGCAGGCGGCCAGCACCGAGTTGCTGAAGTCGACCGCCTTCAGATTGGCAAAGGAAAACGAGACCGCGGCCAGATTTCGCCGCGAGAGGTTCGTGCCGGAAAGGTTCTTGGTGGCGAAGTCGGCACGCCGTCCGTCCCTGCCATCGGAATCGGCCCAGGTCTCATGCCGGAGCAGGTCACCCTGCAGAATGTTAACACCGACCGGCCTGGCCGGCGGTTCCGCGGCCATGGTCAGGTCCAGCGTTGACAGGTCGGTGTCTTCGACCGAAGCGCCGCGAAAATCCGCGCCATTGATGCGCGCGTTCTGGAAGTGCACGGCACTCAGTTCGCTGCCCACGAAGCTGGCATCCTGGAGATCCGCATTCCCGAGGTGTGCCCGCTCCAGGACCGCGCCGGAGAAATCGACATTGCGCAGGTTGGCCTTGGTCAGGAGCGTGTCCACCAGGGTCGCGTTGCGAAAGGAGGCGCGGATCTCGTTCGCGCCGTCGCTCTGGACCTCGCTCCAGTTGCCGACCAGTTCTCCCTTGCGCAGGTCGGCGGACTCGAGCCGGGTGTGGTCGAGCACGGCATCGTCGAAGACCGCCGCGCGCAGGTCCGAGTGGGCCAGGTTGGCGCGCGAGAGGTCGGCACCGTCGAAACGCGAACCGAAGAGCAGTGCCTCGCTGAAATCGGCCTCGGTCAGATTCGCCCCGGCGAAGTTGCAGGCAATGAAATGCGCCTTGGCAAAGCAAAGGCCGGTGAAGTCCAATCCGATGATCGAGCAGTTGCGCAACACGACCCGGCGGCCATCGCGCCGTGACGCGGCAAAGCGTCCGTGCACCGTCCCCAACTTGGCCAGGGCATCTTGCGTGATCGCCCGATTCTCCAGCACGATATTGGTGCTGGTGTCTTCGGGCTTGCGGAAAGTATTTTGCATTTTACCTAATCTTCCTAGGGGCTTGCGAGTTATCCATGGATTTGTTTAACAGCCGAGTAAAATCTATGGTTAACCGACAAGGCGGCTGTTTCCAGCCGGAAACATCGCCCGGAAATGGCCCCGGAAAATCGCCCCGGAAAATCGCACGACCGGTTTGGAGCTTCGCGCTTACCGGCCCGGTCGAAAGGTAAATCGGTCGCCTGCGACCGGCGACCTCGCCCCGCGACACGGTACCCGTGCCGATCCGCAGTGACGATAGGCCTTGAGACCGCGGGGCGCTGCCGGCCCGCGGAACGTCGGCATGTTAACCAAGCGTTAACCACCACCTCCGCAAGGTGTTCTCGCCAGGCGGTCGGCCCACCCGATTCGCGCCGTCAGGCCCGCTAATGCCAATGAGCGTGAATAGGAACCCATATGACCGCGAAGATTTTACCCGCTGGCAAGGCGCGTGGTGCGCCCTGGTGCTTGCGCACCACAAGCAGCGCGGAACGCAGCCAGCGGGTAAAATCTTCGCGGCCTCCGGTGGGGAA
>JAJFGK010000145.1 GCA_021776195.1 Kiloniellaceae bacterium
CGCGCAAAAACATCCGATCTTCAACGCACCCGTGTGGTGCTTTACGTATACGTTTCGCGGCACCCCCCTTCTGGTCCAGACCTATCTGATCTACTACGGCCTTGGCCAGTTTGAAGGCGTGCGCGAGAGTTTTTTGTGGAAACCAATTCTGTCGTCTGCATGGTGGTGCGCGCTGATCGCGTTTACGCTGAACACGGCGGCCTATTCGACCGAACTCTTTCGCGGCGCAATCGAGTCCACACCACAAGGAGAAGTGGAAGCCGCCCGTTCGGTTGGCTATTCAAACCGCATGCGGCTTCGTCGCATCATATTGCCGGGCGCCCTGCGCCGCGCCATTCCGGCCTATTCCAACGAAGTCATCTTCCTGTTCCAGGCCACGTCGCTGATTTCCGTCATTACCTTGATGGATCTGACCGGCGTCGGCCGGGTCGTGATCGCCCAGACCCTGCGGCCTTTCGAGATCTGGATCTTCCTCGGGGGCGTCTACCTGGTGCTGTCCTATGGCCTGCTGTATGTCTTCAAACGCATCGAGTTTCGCATCTACGGCCACCTTCGCGCGCGCCCGGACGGCGCGGCCGTACCGCTGGAGCCCGCCCCCAGCGCCGACCTGGCAGTGCGCTAGCCGTGGAGCCTGCCACCCAGGCGCAGCAGGTACCTGTGCCAACCCGCCAGGACCAGAACGCCCTCCTGATTGTGCACCGTGACGTCGCAGGTCATGACCCCGGTCGTGCGTTGCGGTGTCAGGTCCGCGATCGTCACCGTCGGATAGAGCGTGTCACCGACATAGACGTGCTTGAGGAACCTTGAAGACTGTTCGACGAAGCCGATCAGGCTCGCGCCCATCTGGTGCGGCAGTGGACCGGCGCCGATGACGGTTTGGATCAGCACCTGGAAGCCGTGGGCCAGGAGATCCGGGTGGCCGTGGCGCGCGCAGTAGTGCCGGTCGTAGTGGATCGGGTGATTGTCGCCGGACAGCGCCTGGAACGCGAGGAAATGGGCCTCGCTCAAGGTGCGCGATGGCAGCGAAAAGCGTTCGCCGACGCGGAACTCTTCGAACGCACGGGTTTCGGCAAGAGTGTGATCCTTTGGATCGAACTGACCTGACATCGTTCCCCCTTTTTCGGCGTGAGAGCTCGGACCCGATCCTGCGTCCGACGGCGCGACCAAATCGGTATCGACGACAGCTTGCTCCGGATTGGCCATGACATTCAATTCTCCCGGCAAAATTTAGGGTTAACCAAAGACAAATTTGCGCGTCTATAGTGTTGCGGGAAGGCTGAAGCTTGGCCCGGTTGGCGCACCGACGAGGCGCCTCGTGCCCGTCAGCCATGGGCGTGCGTGAGCAGAGGCCGTGAGCGTGCCCTGAGCCGCGGGCGTTCCCTTGGAGGGGGCAATGATCGAACCGTCCGGAATCGAGGTTGCCGGGGCCAGGTCCAGCGGCCGCCTGCTTGTGGTCGACGACCTCGAGGACAATCGCGATATGATCCGGCGCTGGCTGACCCGCAAGGGCTACCAGGTCGAGACCGCCGCCGATGGCAAGAGCGCCCTGGAAGCCGTCGCCGGCGGCGCCTTCGACCTGGTCCTGCTGGACATCATGATGCCGGGCATCTCCGGCCTCGAGACCCTCGAGTGCCTGCGCGCCGACTGGGGCCGACCGGCCTTGCCGGTCATCATGGTGTCGGCCAGGGGTGAGAGCGAGGACGTGGTACGGGCCCTGGAAATCGGCGCCAACGACTACATCACCAAGCCGATCGACTTCCCCATCGCCATCGCCCGTATCGAGACCCACTTGGCCCTCAAGCACGCCGACCAGGCTTTGCGCGAGAGCCAGGAACGCTTCGCCCTGGCGATGGAAGGTGCCACCGTCACCGTCACGCCGGACGGGAGGATCGATTCCTACAGCGCGGCGGCCAAGGCGATTTTTGGCTATGATGCAACCGACGTCATCGGCGGCGGATTGGACCGGCTGTTGATCCTCGATGACGGCACAGATAGCAGCCCGGCGGCAGTCCTGCGACTGCTGGAAGGGCTTGAAGACCGGGACTTACGGATCGAGACTCAAGGCCGATCCGCGACCGGCGACAGGATCCCGCTGGAGATCTCCGCGCTAAGGTTTTGGTCCGACCGGCGATGGCTCACGCTTGTCTGCCTGCGCGACATCACCTCGAAGAAAAGCGCGGAGCGAACGATCGGCAGGGTTCAAGAGTATCTCACATCTGCCATCGCCAGCATGACCGAGGGTTTCGTTATCTGGAGCCAGGAGGACCGCATTCTACTCTGCAACGATCGCTTCCGGGCGATCGAGGAACCTGCCGGGCTTCAGATCCGTGTCGGGCTGAGTTTCACCGAACTGGTCGAGGCCCAGGCGCGGTCCGGCCATTGGGCAGCCGCCGCGGTCGACAGCGCGGCCTGGTCACGCGATCGGCATGACCGCCACCGCGGGCCGGGAGAAGAGTACCTGGATCTGCTGTCCGATGGGCGCACGGTCCGCGTCAGCGAATCCGCGCTTGGCAACGGGCAAACCATCGGGCTCGTCACGGATATCACCAAGGAGGTGAACCACGCCAAGTCCCTGAGGCTGGCGCGGGACCAGGCCGAGGCGGCCAGCCGGGCCAAATCGGAGTTTCTGGCAACCATGAGCCATGAGTTGCGCACGCCGCTCAACGCCATCATCGGTTTTTCCGAACTGATGCACCTCGAGTCCCTGGGGCCGATCGGATGTGACGACTACAAGTCTTACGCCGAAGATATCAATGAAAGCGGCCGCTATCTTCTCTCGATCATCAATGATGTGCTGGACATCTCGCGCTTCGAAGCGAACCCGGATCTCAATGAAACGAGGGTCGATCTCCGGTCCATCCTCGACGCCTGCAGGTCCGGTTTTGCCTTGGAAGCCGAGAAGGCGGGGATAACCCTGAATTTCGGACCAGCCGGCGCGCCCCTGGTTGTCCGCGCCGATGCGCGCTTGATCAAGCAGGCAATTTCGAATGTCCTTTCGAACGCACTGAAGTTCTCGGAACGGGGCGGTGAGGTTCTCGTTTGCGCGGGCCTAACCGAGGAAGGCGGGGTTTTCGTGCGCGTCACAGATACCGGCGTCGGCATTGCCGCAGACGAGCTATCGCGCGTGATGGAGCCCTTTTACCAGATCGACGGCAGTCTCGCGCGCGCCAACGAGGGGACAGGTCTCGGGCTGTCTCTCGCCAAGCGGTTTGTCGAGTTTCACCAGGGCGCAATTGAATTGGAAAGCGAGCCAGGGGCAGGCACCGGCGTAACCTTGTACCTGCCAAAAACTCGCCATCTGGCGCTGGGGCGCGAATGGCCACCAATTGCCAGGGCCGCTGACTCCAAACCAGCTCGTGGATAGAATCTAACAGACGATACCCGATCCGGTATCTTTCAAATCCTCGAATCCCGGGAATGAGAGGTCAGTCAGAGGCGTCCAGGCTTAATGCGGCGTCAAGATCCTTGATCGCCACGGGTTTGGACAGCGAGAGGACGGGGAAGTGGCCGGTTGCCTTGGCCAGGGTTTCCGCAGCCATGGCATACTGTGGATTGTAGCCGGTACAGATCACCACTTTGGCCTTGTTTTCGACCTGAATCAACCACTGGATGATCTCGATACCATCGATGCGCGGCATTACAATATCCAGCAAAATCACGTCGGGATTGAACTCTTCGTAGGTCGCCGCGAAACTCGCTGGTTGGTCAAGCACCGTGACTTCAAAGGCCAGGCGCTCGGCCGCGCGTTTCGCGAAGAGACCGAATTCGGGCTGATCGTCGAGAACCAAGAGTCGCTTGGCTGCCATCAGTGTCTCCTCCCAGCTTTCAAGACACGAGCCAACGGGGTCAAAGGCGCAAGTTCGGTTCTAAGCCCTGGACAGGTGGTTCTGTCCAGAGCAGAGGCACGCAACCGCACCTCAATCTCGAGCGCCAAGGCGTTTCTTGTCTCTTATCTCAATCAAAACAAGGTGTTTGCTGACTTCACGACCCTGATACGCTCATGCTGAGAGACTGACAACCAGGAATAATACCTATACGCCACCATAGTGTCCGCCGCGCGGGCCCTTCGCGGCAGGTGTTTTGACGCCACCGATTGGTTGAACCGATACCCGCCTCAAACAACCCTGTTTAAGCGAACTTTAAGTCTATTTTCACCATTACAGTCTTTAGTTGGCACTGAAAATCTCGGATTGAGTCTTAGGGATTTGGGGGTAGCGGTTCGGTCCACCGCGGCGCCCCGATTTGCCATTCGGGCCGTGCGAAGGCGACGAACCATGACCCACCTCAACAAGATCATCATCAGAGGCTTTCTCGCTTTAGGCCTCTTCACACTGTTGTTTGTGGCGGCTCCGGTCGAAGCGCGGGCGGCCAAGTGCCTTTTCGTTTCATCCTATCATCAAGGCTACGCCTGGTCGGACGGTGTCGAGCGGGGCCTGCGATCGGTTCTTCAGGACCATTGCGAGGTGCGTCAGTTCGACATGGACACCAAACGCAAGAAATCCGAGGAGGAGAAGCAGGCCCAGGCGTTGGAGGCCAAGGCGATCATCGAGTCCTGGAAGCCGGATGTGGTGATCACGGCCGACGACAACGCCGCGAAGTACTTGATCAAGCAGTACTACAAGGACGCGGAGCTGCCCTTTGTCTTCTGTGGCGTGAACTGGACCGTCGATGGCTACGGATTTCCCTATGCCAATGTGACCGGAATGATCGAGATCGCGCCAATCGAACCCATGCTGGAGCGCGCCCGCGACGTGGTGCCCGGCATTCGCCGTGCATTTTACCTGGGCGCCGACACCTTGACCGAGCAGAAAAATCTCAAGCGCTTTCAAGAGGCCGCGGCACGGCAGGGCATGGAGCTGGACTATGCGCTGACCGGAACAATGGCCGCCTGGCTGGAGGGGTACGACCGTGCGCAGGGCCACGATCTCGTGATCATGGGAAGCAATGCCGGCATCAACGACTGGGATGCGGCAGTGGCGGAATCCGCGGTTAGCGCCAGATCGCAGCGTCTGAGCGTCACCAACCACGGCTGGATGATGCCCTACACGATGGTCGGCGTGACCAAGGTGCCGGAGGAGCAGGGCCAGTGGGCAGCGAAGACCGCGCTTCGAATCTTAAGTGGCATGCCCGCCGACAGGATCCCGATCGTGGCCAACAATCGCCGCGATATCTGGGTCAATTTCGACCTTATCGGCGCCGCGGGCGTCGATCTGCCCAAGGATCTGGTCCGCAAGGCCAAACGGGTGACAGGGCTTGAGTCAAACTCCTAAAACCGCGCTGTTCAAGGGATGGGAGGTCGTCGGCCTCCTTCTGCTGGTTGCGACAGCTTGCGCCAGCCTGGCGTGGTTCGCTGTCTGGACCGATCTACGCAACGCCGAGGAAGCCTTCCGCCAACGGGCTTACGCGTTCGAGCGCGAGGTGGCGCACCGCATGGCGAGCGCCGAAGCCGTCCTGACATCCCTGGTCGGGCTGCATCACGCCAGCGACGACATGAGGAACCATGAGTTCGAGGCGCTCTCTCGCGAATTGCTGCGGGCCTATCCGCACATCCGGACAATCGCCCAACTCTCGGTCATCCGAAAAGAGGAGCTCAAGGCCTTCGAGCAGGACATGCGCGCCAGCGGCTTCGTGCAGTTCAAGGTTACAAAGCGAGGACCGAACGGCACGACCGCACCCGCGGACTCCAGTGAGACAGTCGTGCCGATCGTGTCTTTGGAGCCCTTCGATCCCGAGTTCGCGAACATGGTCGGCTTCGATATCCTGTCCGATCCGCCGCTCGAGGCGGCGCTGCAGCAGGCCGTCGATAGTGGGCTCGTGGTGTCATCCGATGTCATCAAGATCCCCTATGTCGGCTCGGGCTACTTCGCCTTCAAGGCGATCTACCTCGGATACGACTCGCCGACCGGCACCGAAGCCCGAAGGGCCCAGTTTCGTGGTGCCGTGGCGCTCTATGTGGACGGCGCCCAGTTCTTCGAGTCCATTGCCCAACCCTTCGACTCGCTAGCCGTCCGGCTTGCCGGCCCGGTGTCGGCAAGAGGCGGGACAAGCAACCTGGTCTACCGAAACGAGCATGCCGCCGCCGAGGAGAATTTCGAGCTGTTTCATCCGTTTCAGATCTCGCTGAACTTGATGACTCAGGGCCGCACATTCCTGATAGAAATCGACGACCGCCCGGCAGTCTCCGATATCCGCGGTTGGTTCTTCAGCCTCTTCGTCGTGCTGCCGGCCCTCGCCGGCGGCTTTTTGATTCTCGCCCTGGCCAACCAGCGCCGCGCGCGACGCCAAGCCCTGGAAGACGAGATAAAGCTGCTCGAGAGCCGGAAGCAGTTCCAAGACTACGCGGAGGTTGCTTCCGACTGGTATTGGGCCACCGACGCGGACCTCCGGTTTTCATACATTTCCGAGCAATTCACCGAGGCAACGGGAATACCGACATCGCGAATTCTGGGCAAGACACGCGCGAGTGTCTCGCAGCAGGCCCAGCCGGATCTGCGTTGGCAAAAGCACATGGTCGACCTGGCGGCCCACCGGCCGTTTCGGGATTTTCGCTACAGTCTGGGAACGTCCGAGGGCAAACAGCTCTGGTTCTCGGTCAGCGGCAAGCCGGTCTTCGACCAGACCGGCGCCTTCCTGGGGTATCGTGGGACCGGGCAGGACATCACCGCCGAGATGGAAGCCGCGGCCGACCTGCGCCTGGCGAAGGAAGAAGCGGAACTGGCGAGCCGCACGAAGTCGGAGTTTCTGGCCAACATGAGCCACGAGCTGCGCACCCCACTCAACGCCATTATCGGGTTCTCGGAGATTCTGAAGGAGGAGTTTGCGACGTCGCCCGAGAATGAAGACCACCACCAGTACGCCGGCAACGTATTCGCCGCGGGCCAACACCTTCTGGCCATCATCAACGAGATTCTCGATCTATCCAAAATCGAATCAGGAAACTCGCCTCTGGACGAAATGGAGGTCGATCTGGCCGAGGTCATCGCCTCGACCCGAGCGATTGTCGCGGAGCGGGCCCACAACGGCAATGTCGCGGTCGAGTATTGCGTCGACGCCGACCTTCCCGGTCTCTGGGCCGATGGGCGCAAATTGAAACAGGTCTTGATTAACCTGCTGTCGAACGGACTGAAGTTCACCGCGGCAGGCGGCAAGGTCACTTTCCATGCCACCATCACCCCCGAGGGGGCATGCCTTCTCGAAGTCGCCGACAACGGCATCGGGATCGCGGCCAAGGACATCCCGAAAGCCCTGGCGCCTTTCCAGCAAATTGACAGCGAGTTGAACCGAAAGTACGAGGGCACCGGTCTCGGCCTGCCGCTGACGAAAGCCTTCGTCGAACAGCATGGCGGCACGTTAAGGCTGCAGAGCGAACTGGGCAAGGGAACCACGGCCTCCGTTCTCTTGCCCGCGTCGCGCATTCTGCGGCGGCCAGGCAAGGTCGAAACGCGGGCCTTTGAGAAGATGGCGGCTCGAGCCAGCGCCGGCTGACGCCCGTTCGACATTCAGACTAACGGCTAAGCCACCCCTGCCCATGAAGCCATCGCCAATGCCATCGTGAGAAAGGCCTGGTCAGGTGGCATCGAAGCTCTACCCGAGGCCGAAATGGCGCCGGCCGGGCCATGACGCTGCTTGACGGGCCCCAGCGCGCGACAGCTTCCTCGCCCACCCTAACCTCGTCCACCCTGCGATATCGAGAATGCGGCGCAACCCATTCCCCGCCGCCCGGTCTTTTTTCCGGGTCCTGGAAACTCAAAAAAGGGTTGAGTAATTCTTAACGAACTCGGCATTGCTTTGCGCTCTAAAACTGCGCTAAATGGACCCAACTGGCTGAAAGGGACCGATCCCAAGATCCCTGGCCTGAAAAAAGTGTCAAAGGCCAACACAATAAAGAGGTGCATAAGTCCGGACCAGTGCGCCTACAGGGAGCAATGTCATGCGTCGTTTTGGCGAGGATACCCGCCATGTGCCAGGGGACCATTGGGGCCCCAGCATACTGAATCGGGGAACATCGGAGGGTTGCGTCTGGCGAAAGGACGATCTCGCGGCAGACACCTGGCTAACGCCTGTGTCAGCGCCGGTGCTGGATGAGTTGGATGTCCTGGCGGAGCAACTCACCGGCTACCGGGGACGGATCGAGGATCTCCGGGCCGAGGATTTTTCGCTGTCCGCCACGGAAGCGGTAATGGCCCAAGTGAAACAGAATGTCCTACACGGCCGTGGATTTGCCGTGCTCGACCGCTTACCGGTTGAGCGATGGGGCGACGCGACAAGCAAGGCAGTGGTACTGCTGCTCACCGGATTTCTGGGTTCAGTTGTAATGCAGAAATGGGACGGCACGCGGCTCTATGAAGTCAAGGACTCCGGGAAGTCCCTCGGCTATGGCGTAAGGCGCTCGATCACCAACCTGCGGCAGGACTTTCATACCGATGGCGGCTGGCTGACAGCGGCACCGGAAGTCGTGACCCTTGCTTGCCTGCGGCCGGCCCAAGCCGGCGGTGCGAGCAGGGTCGTCAGCCTCGCGACCGTGCACAACATCCTGCGGCACGAGCAGCACGAACTGCTGTCTCGCTTGTACGAAGATTTCTGGTGGGACCGCCAGGCCGAGCACGCGCCCGAGGCGCCTCGCTGCAGCCGCCATCCGGTTTTCCGCTGGAGCGGCGGCCGGAGCTTCGTCGCGCGTTGCTACAACGACTACATTGTCAACGGGCATCACATCATGGGCGAACCGCTCGACAGCATAGGCCAGGCCGCGCTGGCGGCGCTCGAGGCGGCCATTCAGCACCCCGGACTCGCGTTGGAGTTTCAGCTCGAGGCAGGTCAGATCGAGTTCGTCAACAACCACCTGCTGGCCCACTCCCGGACGGCCTTCGACGACGATACCGAGGCCGGGCCGGGGCGTTTGCTGCTCCGCCTCTGGACCCGCAGCGGGCCGGACTTCGGGCTTGAAGGCGTCGCCTCGGCGGCAAACGACTGAGTGCCCGAGATTTGGCTGTCTGGGGCTTGGGTGCCCGAAGTCGGGCCCAATCAGCTACCCGGGCTGGTCTTCGCAAGCGTGGTTTTATTTCTGGCCTACTTCGTGCGCGGCATCGCCGGCTTTGGCTCCGGGTTGATCTCGGTTCCGCTGCTGGCCTTGGTCTACCCGATCCAAATCGTCGTGCCGCTGGTCGTTTTCCTCGATTACGTCGGCTCGGCAAGCCAGGGCCTGCACAATCGCAAACTCATCGAGTGGCGCGAGCAATGGCCGCTGATCCCCTTCATGATCGTCGGCGTCGCCTGCGGCCTCGCTCTACTGTCCCTGGCCGAAAGCTCGATCCTCGCACAGTCTCTGGGCGGCTTCGTGATCGTCTACGGAATTTATCAGCTCCTGCCCCTGCCGGAGTTGCGTGGGTCGAAGGCCTTCGTTGTGCCCTTCGGGTTTCTGGGCGGCTTCGTCGGCACGCTGTTCGGGACCGGCGGCCCCTTCTATGTGATCTATCTGGGACTGCGGGGGCTCGAAAAGGGCGCCTTCCGCGCGACCTTTGCGATCAACTTCCTGATCGATGGCGCCCTCCGGCTGGCGGCCTATGCGACCTTCGGCTTCTTTGCCGACGGCGTGCTGATCGCCGCGGTGGCGGCCCTGCCGGTGGTCGCGGCCGGCCTATGGGTCGGCGGGCGCATACATACTGGCCTGAGCCGCACAACCTACCTTCGCGTGGTCTCCTTCGTGGTGCTGATCAGCGGCATCGCTTTGATCGTGAAGCACTGATTCCAATGAGCAACGATCAAGACTTAGGACCGGCCGCCGTCGACCGACAGGACCTGGCCGGTGATCCAGCCGCTGTCCTGATCGGCGAAAAAAAGCGCCGCGCGCGCGATGTCCTCGGGAGCCCCCAGCCGCTTGGTGTGGATCGATTCCAGGACCTGCCTCTGGCCTTCCGGTCCGAAGTTTTCCCACTGCCGGATGGTCGTTGGATTGGAAAGGATGAAACCGGGCGCGATGGCATTGACGGTGATGCCGTACGGACCGAACTCCCAGGACAGCTGCCGGGTCAACCCGACGAGCGCGTGCTTGGCGGCGGTGTAGGCCTGAATACCGGTCAGGCTCGGCCGCAGTCCGGCGCCCGAGGCGATATTGACGATGCGCCCGAAGCCCGCCTGTTTCATCAGCGGCGCGACCGCCTGGGCCAGCCAGAACGCGCCATCCACGTTGGCCTGAAAGATCGCCCGCCAATCCGCCTCCGTGATCTCCTCGATCGGTCGGCCGACCTGCGCCCTGACGCCGCCGGCGGCATTGACCAGGATGTCGATGCCGCCATGACGCTCGGCGATCGCCGACACGGTTTTGCGGGTTTGGCCACGGTCGGAAAGATCCACCCCGTGAGCCTCGATAGCCAGGGCCTCACCTCTCGCCGCCACGGCGCCGGCATCGAGATCGGCGAGGCAGACCACGGCCCCGGCCTGGCAAAAGGCCCGGGCGATCTCGCCACCGATGTTCTGGGCCGCCCCGGTCACGACCACCACGCGCCTGTCAAAATCGAACTGCATCAGCCACTTCCCCGTCAGGCCAACACGGCCTTGAGCGCATCGAGACTTTCCCAGGACTGACGACGCTCGCCCCGTTCGATCTCGTGGATCAGTTCCGTCAACTTGGCGCAGAGCGGCGCGGACAAACCCACTTCCGCGGCCAGGGGCGGGATCGCGCCGGGCAGGGCGTCGACCTCGGTCGCACGCTTGCGCACGGCGAGGTCGCGCCAAATGCCGCTGTGGGTCTTGGCCGATTTTCGATTGAACCGTGCCAGGTCATCGAGGGAGGCCCGCGCCGCGGCGTCGCTGCCGCCAGGCAGAAAAGCGGTCGGATCGAAGCCATCGAAGGCCTCGAGAGTGATACCCCGTGCCTCGGCGACCGCCAGGACCTCGCGCGCCAGCGCAATGTGCAGCGCGCGGTAGTCCGGGTGGTCGAGGCAATCGGCGATCGAAGCCTCGGTCAGCGCTTCGGCGAAGAGCAGAGCGCCATAGGCCATCTTGCTCCAGAGAAAGCCGAAAACGTTCGTGCTCATCACCGCGGCCGGCTCGAATTCCTGGAACAGCGCGTGCAGCGCGCGTAGACGGTCGCTGGCCCGGCCGTCGATCTCGCCCAGGACCACGGCGCCGCGACCGCCATAGAGGATCTCGCCGGGCGCCAGGTAGTCCGCCCCGAAATTGACAAAGCAACCCATGGTCCGTTCGGCACCGACCAGATCGGCGATCAGGGTTTCGTTCAACCCGTTCTGGGCCGACACCACGAAGCCGTCCGGCGTCAGGTGGGGGGACAGCGCCTGGGTTGCCACCTGCGTCGCCGGTGTCTTGACCGCCAGGACGATGCGCTCGAATCGGCCCTCGAGCGCCGCTGGCGTCACCGCCCTGGCCGGGACCGTGAAGGTCTCGATAGGCCCGGAAATCGTCAGGCCCCGATCGCAGATTCGCGCGACGTGCTCTTCGACAC
Organism: Kiloniellaceae bacterium; assembly: GCA_021776195.1. Next base: position 11,459 of record JAJFGK010000145.1, read on the forward strand.
TGTCGACGAACAGAACCTCCTGGCCCGCGCGTGCCAGATAGGCGCCGATGGTTCCGCCGATCGCACCGGCGCCCCAGATCACCAGCGGCGGATCGATCAGGACCACCCGTCGGTCAGGAGTTCGCGGGTTTCCGCCACGCCGACCGCCCAGACCGCTTCCATCTCGTCTTCCGGCCGCTGGTAGCGCCCGCCCATGTTGCCGTCCCCCGCGACCCGGCGGATCTCGTCGGGTCCCAGGCTCTGCAGAGCGGCCATATCGACCAGATCCTTGCCGCCCTCCGGCATTTCGACGTCCTGCAGGCGATTGAATGCGAAGTTCTCGAGCCAGGAGGCGTGCGAGGCGATGCTATCGATCTCTCGAACCGCGGCGGCGAACTTTGGCGCCGCGTACCAGTTGTGAAAGGCGACCCGGACTTGCGGGTTGCTCATCATCCACTGGCGCGCATAGTTCATCGCCGGCATGTTGCCGCCATGACCGTTGACCATCAGGACCCGCCGAAACCCCGCCAGGGCAAGGCTGTCGAGGATGTCGCCGATCACCCCCAGATAGGTCTCCATGCGCAGGGTTATGGTGCCGGGGAAAGCCGTCCAGTGATGGGCCAGGCCATAGGGCACGGCCGGGAATACCGGTATGCCCAACGGCGCCGCCGCTTCCAGGGCCACCTGCTCGGATAGGATGCTGTCGGTCGACAGACTCAAGTAACAATGCTGTTCGGTCGACCCTAGGGGCACGACACAACGGTCATCGGATTTTAGGTATTCCTCAATTTGCATCCAATTGGATTCGGAAATCCTCAAAAACTCATCCTCCTCATTACTTGTGGCGCGGCAGACAAAGGTTTTAGACAAGACCGTCCATCAAGAATATCATGATAGCGCCCATGCGGGAGGTCAATCCGTTGACTCTCCCCCATCGTCACGGATACGTTCCAAGTCAATTCAGACAATAATAATCGACCGAGGGAGGTTAAAATCGATGAGAAGAGTCTTGAAAATTACTGGCGCGCTGGCTTTGGCGGCCGGTCTGGCAGTGTCGGTTTCGGCACAGGCCAAAACCTTTAAATTCGCGTTCCAGGGCGACGTCGCATCGATGGACCCTTACGCGTTGGCGGAAAACTTCTCGAACGCGTTCCACAGCAACATTCATGAGCCCCTGATCCGCTACGACGAGAACTTGCAGATCGAGCCGGCACTGGCGGTGAGCTGGGAACTGGTCAATCCGACAACCTGGCGCTTCACCCTGCGCCAGGACGTAAAATTCCACAACGGCAACAGCTTCGAAGCCGACGACGTGGTCTTCTCCTTCAAGCGGGCCCAGCGCGAAGGCGCCGACATGAGCTCCTTCGTCGGCGGGATCGCCGATGCCGTCGTGGTCGATTCCCACACGGTCGATATCGTGACCGCCGAGGTCAATCCCATCCTGCTGAACACCATCGCGCCCCTGGTGATCATGGACAAGCAGTGGGCCGAGGCCAACGGCGCCGTCGACCCGGTCAATCTCGGCAAGAACGTCGAGAACTATGCGACGCTCAACGCCAACGGCACCGGCCCCTTCAAGCTCGTGAGCCGCGAGCCCGGGATCAAGACCGTGCTGACCCTCAACACGGAATGGTGGGACCTGGGCAACCAGAACTTCAACGTGACGGACGTCGTGCTGACCCCAATCGAGTCCGATGCGACCCGCACCGCGGCGCTGCTGTCCGGCGAGCTCGATCTGATGTTCCCGGCCCCGGTCCAGGACGTCGAGCGGATCAACGCCTCGGGCGTGGCCAGCGTCCTGCAGGGGCCCGAGCTTCGCACGATCTTCCTGGGCATGGATCAAGAGCGCGACGAGCTCCTCTACTCCTCGGTCAAGGGCAAGAACCCGCTCAAGGATGCGAGGGTCAGAAAGGCGCTCTATCAGGCCATCGATATCGAGGCGATCAAGACCAAGGTCATGCGGGGCGCGGCCACACCCGCGGGACTGCTGCTCGCGCCCAAGCTGGGCGGCTTCAACGAGGCCCTCAACGGCCGGCTGCCTTACGATCCGGCGACCTCCAAGGCCCTGCTGGCGGAGGCCGGTTATCCCGACGGCTTCGACATTCAGCTCGATTGCCCGAACAACCGTTACGTCAACGACGAGCAGATTTGCCAGGTCGTGGCGGGTCTTCTGGCGCAGGTCGGGGTGAACGTGAATCTCTTGGCCCAGCCCAAGAGCAAGTTCTTCGCCAAGCTGAAGGAACATGACATCAGCATGTACCTTTTGGGCTGGATTCCGGACGATCAGGATGCCGGTTCGGTGATCGCCCATCTGATGGTGCCGCCGGCCGACGGCGGCCTTGCTTGGAACGGTGGCGGCTACGGCAATCCCCGGGTGACCGAGCTGTCGCGGATGATCACCTCCGAGATCGATCAGACGAAACGTCAGGCCATGATCGACGAAGCCTTCGGTATCGTCAAAGACGAGGTCGGCTACATTCCGCTGCACCAGCAGGCCCTGTCCTGGGGCGTGCGCAAGGGCGTGACCGTGGCCCAGCGGTCGGACAATGCCTTGCAGTACTGGTATATCAACATCGAGTAGACGCGGTTCGCACCGCACCGGAGGTCCGGGAGGCTTTCTCCCGGACCTCTATTTTCTTTGTCCCGACATCGCGGGTTTCCGGGGGTCGCATTGATCTCGTACATCGTGTCACGCGTCCTGCAGTCGTTCCTGGTAATGCTCTGCGTGGCGATGGTCTCCTTTTCGCTTTTCACCTACGTCGGCGACCCGATCACCAATCTGGTGGGGATTCAGTCGTCCGACGAAAAGCGCGAGCAGCTTCGCGAGTCGCTCGGCCTGAACGACCCGGCGCCAGTGCAGTTCGTGCGTTTCGTGGGCCGCGCGATCCAGCTCGAATTCGGCATCTCCTATCAGCAAAAACGCAAGGTCACGACGATCATCGGCGACCGGCTGCCGGCGACGCTCGAGTTGAGTTTTCTCTCGGCCCTGATCGCCCTCGGGGTCGGGATACCGGCGGGCATCTTCACCGCGCTTTACCGCGAGTCCTGGCTGACCCACGTCTTCCTGTCGGTTTCGCTGGTGGGCGTGTCGCTGCCGACCTTTCTGATCGGCATCCTGCTGATCTTCGTCTTCTCGGTTCACCTCCACATCCTGCCCTCCTTCGGCCGCGGCGAGGTCGTGGATCTGGGTTTCTGGACCACCGGGTTTCTGACCGCCAGCGGGATCAAGGCGCTGATCATGCCGGCCATCACCCTGGCGCTGTTTCAGATGACCCTGATCATGCGTCTGGTGCGCTCCGAGATGCTGGAGGTCCTTCGTGCCGATTTCATCAAGTTCGCCCGCGCGCGCGGCCTGTCGAGCCGCACGGTCCATTTCGGCTACGCCCTGATGAACACGCTGGTTCCGGTTATCACCATCACCGGTCTCCAGCTCGGCTCGATCATCGCCTTCGCCATTATCACCGAGACCGTGTTTCAGTGGCCGGGCGTCGGTCTCATGTTCATTCAGGCGATCAACGAGGTCGATATCCCGGTCATGTCGACCTACCTGCTGCTGATCGCCGCCTTTTTCGTGATCATCAATCTGACCGTCGACCTGCTCTACTATTTCGTCGACCCGCGCCTGCGGGTCGGGCGCGGGTCCTAGGGTATGAGCGACCTGCCGATCGTCGCGAGCGACAGCGGAACGCCCGGTTGGTTTGGGCGCGCCTGGAACAGCGATCTCGCCTATAGCTTCCGCCAATCCAAGGTCACGGTCGTCGCCGGGCTCGTCACCATGATCTATCTGCTGGCGGCCCTCTTCGCGCCCTGGATCGCGCCGCACGACCCTTACGATTTGGCCTCTGTCAGTATTCTCGACTCGTTTCTGCCGCCGGCCTGGCTCGACGGCGGCGACAGCCGCTATCTTCTGGGCACCGACAATGTCGGACGGGACGTGCTCTCGACCATCATCCACGGCTCGCGGATCTCCCTTGGCGTCGGCTTCGCCAGCGTCTTCCTGGCGGCCACGCTGGGGGTCACGCTGGGTCTGATCAGCGGTTTCGTCGGCGGCCGGCTGGACGCCGTCATCATGCGCATCGCCGAGGTTCAGTTGAGCTTTCCCGACATCCTGATCGCCCTGCTGATCGATGGCGTCATCCGCAGCATCCTGGGCCCGGGCGCCCACGGCAACATCGCCTTCGTCGTGGTCATCTCGGCCATCGCCCTGGCCTACTGGGTGCAGTTCGCCCGCACCGTGCGGGCCACAACCATGGTGGAAAAGGGCAAGGACTACGTCAACGCCGCGCGCGTGGCCGGGAAGACGCCGCTCTACATCATGTTCCGGCATTTGCTTCCCAACGTCATGGGGCCGGTCCTGGTCATCGCCACCATCAGCCTGGCCCTGGCCATCGTCACCGAGGCCACGCTCTCGTTCCTCGGCGTCGGCGTGCCGCCGACCCAGCCCTCCCTGGGGACGCTGATCCGGGTCGGCAACGATTTCCTCTTCTCCGGCGAATGGTGGATCACGCTCTTTCCCGGCCTGACCCTGGCGATCATGGGTCTGTCGGTGAACCTGCTCGGCGACTGGCTGCGCGACGCCCTGAACCCGAAGCTGCGCTAGAGCATTCACCATGGCCAGCGCCCCGCTCCTGCAGATCAACAACCTCCGGGTCGAGTTTCCCACCCGCCATGAAACCCTGGTGGCGATCGACGACCTGTCGCTGCGCATCGAACCCGGCGAGGTGTTGGGCGTGGTGGGCGAATCCGGCGCCGGCAAGTCGATGACCGGCAATGCGGTCATCGGGTTGCTCGAGCCCCCCGGGCGCATCGCCGGCGGCGAAATCCTGTTCGACGGCCGCCGCATCGATAATCTGCCGGCTGCCGAGCTGCGCAAGATTCGCGGCCGCGATATCGGGGCGATCTTCCAGGACCCCCTGACCAGCCTCAACCCGCTGCACACGGTGGGGCGGCAGATCACCGATACCATCGGCGCCCATTTGCCCCTCACCCCCCGGCAGGCCCGCACCCGGGCGCTGGAGCTGCTGACCGAGGTCGGCATCCCCGCGGCGGCGGAGCGCATCGACCACTATCCGCACCAGTTCTCCGGCGGCATGCGCCAGCGCGTGGTGATCGCCCTGGCGCTCTGCGCCGATCCCAAGCTGGTGATCGCCGACGAGCCGACCACCGCCCTCGATGTGTCGATCCAGGCCCAGATCATCATCCTGCTGAAACGGCTCTGTTCCCAGCACGGCAGCGCGATCATGCTGATCACCCACGACATGGGAGTGATCGCGGAGACCGCCGACCGGGTGGCGGTGATGTACGCCGGCCGTATCGCCGAGATCGGGCCGGTCTCCGACATTATCCACGACGCGCGGATGCCCTACACCGTGGGCCTGATGGGATCGATTCCCTCGATCGGCGAGGAGGTCGAGCGCCTCGCCCAAATCGATGGCTCCATGCCGCGCCTGAACCGGGTGCCAAGCGGGTGCAGCTACCACCCGCGCTGCCCGCACGCCTTTGCCCGCTGTTCCAGCGAGCGCCCGGAACTGGCCGCGGCCGGGCGTTCCCAGGTCGCCTGCTGGCTGGCCACGGAGCCCGCCAGCGCCCCCGACAGGAACCGCGCGCCGCAAGGAGAGCCGCCGGGGGAGCCACGGGGCGAGCCGCGGGGGGAAGCGCGCGTCGCGACGGCCAAGCGCGGGCCGCTCGATCCCGCCGCGAGGCCGCTGGTCGAGGCCACGGCGCTGAAACAGCAGTTCGATGTCTCGCCGCCCCTGCTGACCCGGATCCTGGAGCGGACGGGACGCCGGGTGGTGAAGGCCGTCGACGGTCTGAACATCACCATCGAGCGCGGCGAGACCTTCGGGCTGGTCGGCGAATCGGGCTGCGGCAAGTCCACCGCCGCGCGCACCATCGTGGGCCTCTACGAGGCCACGGCGGGCCGCATCACCTATGACGGCGCCTCCCTGAGCACCCGCCAGGAAAGGCGCAGCAACCAGGCCTACCAGCACAAGATCCAGATGATCTTTCAAGACCCCCAGGCCTCGCTCAATCCGCGCTGGCGGGTGCGCGACATCGTCGCCGAATCGATCCCGGAGAGCCTGCGCGGATCGCGGAACGGCATCTCGAAGCGCGTCGCTGAACTGCTCGACCAGGTCGGCCTCTCGCCCGCCGACGGGGACAAGTACCCCCACGAATTCTCCGGCGGTCAGCGGCAGCGGATTTCCATCGCCCGGGCGCTCGGCGGCGAGCCCGAGTTCCTGGTCTGCGACGAGCCGACCTCGGCGCTCGACGTCTCGGTCCAGGCGCAAATTCTCAATCTGATGGTCGATCTGCAGCGCGAACTTGGCCTGACTTACCTTTTCATCAGCCATGACCTGGCCGTGGTGCACCACATCTCCACCAAGGTCGGGGTCATGTATCTCGGCCGTATCGTCGAGTGGGCCCCGTCACGCCAGCTTTTTGGCCGGCCCCTGCATCCCTATACCCGCATGCTGCTCGATGCCGTGCCCGACATCTCCAAAACCGGGACGAAACGGCTCCAGGTCGAAGGCGAGGTGCCGAGCCCGATCAACCCGCCGCCAGGCTGCGCCTTTCACCCGCGCTGCCCCTTCGCCAACGAGCGCTGCCAGAACGAGCAGCCGGCCAGTCTCGACCGGGAGGGCACGTCAATCGCCTGCCACGCCGTCGAGGAGGGCCGCCTGCCCGCCTGGAAGACGGCCTGAATCATACCCTTCCCATCGATCGCACTGGCAGCGCCGTCACCAGCCCTCGAAGCCTTGCAAGACCTCGTCGGCGACCCGTCCTCCGGTGACATCTGAGATGGCCCGGTCGAGGATGCCGACCGCCTCTTCGACCTCGGCTTCGGACAGGACCAGAGGCGGGGTCATCTCCAGGACGTTCGAATTCATCCCGACATAATAGAGCACCAGGCCCAGTTCGAAGGCGCGGTAGACCAGCTTGGCCGCCTCCAGGGCGGCGGGCTCCTTGCTGGCGCGGTCGCGCACCAGCTCGACGCCGATGGCCAGGCCCCGGCCGCGGACGTCGCCGACCAGGGCGTGGCTCTGCATCAGGTCGCCCAGCCGCGCCATCATGTGGGCGCCGACCCGCGCCGCGTTGTCGACCAGCCCCTCCCTTTCGATGCAATCCAGCACAACCCGGCCGGCGGTCGCCGAGACCGGGTTGCCGTGCAGGGTCTGCATGGAAAAGGACGAGGCGAAATCCATCACCGCTGCCGGGCCGATGGCCGCCGAGAGCGGCAGGCCGCCGCCCAGGGCCTTGCCGAGGGTAACGATATCGGGAACGAACTCCTCGTGCTGGAAGCAGTGCAGCCGTCCGGACCGGCCGAGTCCGACCTTCACCTCGTCGCAGATGACGAGGATGCCGTGGGCGCGGCAGAGTTCGCTGAGCCGCTTGAGGAAACCGGGCGGCGGCACGATCAGGCCGCCGTCGGACTGAATCGGCTCGAGAAACAGGGCCGCGACCTGGTCCGGTGGGCAGTCGCTGTCGAAGTGCGCCTGGAGACGGGTCAGGACGGCCTCGCCGCCGGCATCGCCCTCGAAGGGCCGGTAGGGATCGGGATAGGGGATCAGCAACAGACCGCCGGCCTTTTCCGCGTGGGCCTGGACGCTGTGGCCGGAAACCGCCATGGAGGCGGCGGTGCCGCCGTGGTAGGCGCCGACAAAGGAGATAATGCGCGGCCGGCCGGTGGCGGCGACCACGGCCCGGGCCACGGCCTCGTTGGCGTCGGATCCCGAATGCCCGAGCCAGACCCGGCGCTCGCCTTCGCCCGGAACCAGGGCAAGCAGGCGTTCCGCCAGGGCCACCGCCGGTTCGTTGGCCGCCGACAGGGTGCTGGCGCCGGCCTGGTTCGCCAGCGCCTGGGCCACCCCCTCGCGCAGGGCCGGATGCCCATGCCCAAGGCCGGCCGCGCCCCAGGAGGCCGAGAGATCGAGCAGCGAGCGACCGTCGTCGCCGGTCAGCCGGCAGCCTTGGCCGCCGACCACGGCGAGCGGGAAAAAGCGCAACTTTTGCAGTTTCGAAAGCGCCCGGGCATCGCGTTCGTAAAGACTGGCCATGGTCGCCCTCTCCCCTCCCGTGAACCGCCGCCCGCTCAATAGACCTTTTCGTAGGCGCGGTAGACCTCCTCGGGCGCCAAGCCCTCCAGGAAGGCCAGTTCGCCGCGCTTGTGTTTGAGATAGACATCGACCAGAGGCTCGGCGAACCAGGAGCGGACTGTCTCGTCGCCCTCGAGCAGGGCCAGGGCGTCTTCCAGGGACTGCGGCAGGCGCCGGTAGCCGCGGGCTTCCAGGGCCGCCGGATCGAGCAGCGACAGGTCCTCCGACGAGGGCGGCGGCGGCGCCATTTCCCGGCGGATCCCGTCCAGCCCCGCGAGCACAAGGGCGGCCTGCTGCAGATAGGGCGAGGCCGTCGAATCGCCGGCGCGGAACTCGAAGTTGAACTGCTTGGCGATGTCGGCGCCGGGCAGTTCCACCACCGGGCAGATGCGCACCGCCGCCTCGCGGTCGCGGTAGCCCAGGTTGTTGAAGGGCGCGCTCCAGCGGTGCGGGGTCAGGCGGGCATAGGAGATCGCGCTGGGCGCGGTGAAGGCCACGATCGAGGGCAGATGGTGCAGGATGCCGGCGATGAAGTGGCTCGCCACCTTGCCGAGTCCGCCCGGACCGCCAGGGTCATGCGTGGCCGGTTGGCCGGCCTCGTCCAGGAAACTCATGTGGATGTGAACGCCGTTGCCGCCGCCCGCCGGGTCGCGAATTGGCGTGAAGGTGATGGGATCGTCAAAGACCCGCGCCGTGGCCCGTGCCATCTCCCGGACGATCAGCGCGTGGTCGGCGGCCTTGATGCCGACCTGGGGATGCATGGTCACCTCGTATTGCGCCGGCGCCCACTCGCGCAGGAAGGAATCGGGCTCGACGCCGGCCTGCCGGAGCGCACCCAGGAAGGTCTCGCCGAAAGTCTTCTTGGCGCGCACGCCGTCCAGGCCGAACCCGTGACCGTAGTCGGCTGTTGCGTCGAGGAATTGGAACTCCAATTCGAAGGCACTCAGCAGGGACAGCCCGGTCTCTTCCTCGAGCGCATCCAGCGCGGCCTTCAGACAGTGCCGCAGGCAGCATTCCCAGGGCCGGCCGTCGGTGTGGAGGATATCGCCCAGAAAGAAGTGCTCGCCGGCCGCGTCCGCGCCGAAATCGACCTTCACCTCGGCTTGCGGGTCGGGCACCAGCAGCAGATCGCCGAGCGACCCGAAGGGTGTGTCGGCGATGGAATTGAAGGCGGTGATCTGAATATTGGTTGGCACCCAGCCGACGCCGCGGGCACGGCGCTTTTCCAGATCGACCAGCGGAAAGCCCTTGCCCCGCACCTGCCCGGCGAAATCCGAGCAGCAAACCATGACGATGTCCTCCGGCTTCAACTCACGTCCTCCCTCAGTCTCTCGTTGTCTTCGGCGTTGATCGTTCCTGACGATGGGGTGCGCAGCGCATCCCAAGTCTCGATCCGCCGCCGGGTCGCCTCCCAATCGGCTTCCGAGACACGGTTGATGATCGCCTCGGCGATGAAAAGCACGCTGGTCCCGGTGTCCCAGGGCGTGCCGACATCGATCATGGCCGGCAGGATGATCGCGGCGTGGCGCGAGACCGGCGACAGCCAGCGATCGGTGAAGAGCACGACCTGCGCGCCGCGTTCGCGCGCGGCGCTCGCGGCGAATTGGACCAGGTCGGGCTGATAGCGGCGATAGTCGAACAGGATCGCCACATCGTTGCGTTTCATGCGCAAAAGGTATTCCGGCCACTCCTCGCTGGCGGTCGGCACCTTATAGACCTTGGCGCGGATCTGGCGCAGGTGGCAGGAGAGGTAGCCCGCCAAGGTATCGGACATGCGCCCACCGAGCAGGAACACCGACCGGCGGCGGTCGCTGATCAGATCGCAGGCCGCGGTCAACTGCTCTTCGGGGATGGCCGTGGCGGTGTCGCGGATGGTCTTGATCACCGGTTCGGCCAAACCGGACAGAAACCCGCCGCGCGCCGCCGACTCCGCCTGGCTTTCGTGCAGCAGGACCGGCGAGTGGTAGCCCTCCTTGATTTCGCCGATCAGCGCGCGTTGAAACTTGCTGTAGCCCTGGAAGCCCAGTTTCGCGGTAAGACGCAAGATGGTCTGCCCGCTGACCCTGGCCCGCTTGGACAGCTCGGCCACGGTCAGGAGACCGGCGAAGGGATAGTCGGCCAGCAAAGCCGTGGCGACCTTCCTTTCCGACGCGGTCAGGCGCGCCAAGGAGTCTTGGATAGAGGCTTCCAAACTCACGATGCAGGTTCCCGATCGGCTCTGGGATCGGAGTGTGCGAGCTTCGGCCAATTATTGTCAATATGGGCGTTTCTAGTTGATTTGGAACTTTTGTTTGATGTTCTATAGGGACCTCGAAACCCCGTGGCGGGATTTCAGGGATCGGACTTGGGGGATCATGCCGGCGCGTACGTGGATAGGAACGGGGGGATTCGTCGTCGCACTGATCGCCGCCGCGGGCATCGCCAGTCTGTTCGGCGGTGGCGTGGAGCGCATGCTCATCGTCTTTTTCATCAGCCTGACCGCCGTGCTCGGAATGGGCATCTATTCCGGCAACTCCGGCATTCTCTCCTTCGGGCATCTGGCCTTCATGGGAATCGGCGCCTATCTCTCGGCGATTCTGACCATGCCGCTGGAAATGAAACAGCTGACCCTGTCGAAACTGCCGACCTTCCTGGCCACCGCCCATTTCGACCTTCTCCCCGCCACGGTCATCACGGTGCTCTTCGTCATGGCCGTTGCCGGCGTGGTCGGCATCGTCATTTCGCGCCTGGACGGGTCGGCGGCAACCATCACGACCCTTGGACTGCTGGTCATCGTGCACGGTCTTATCATCGGCGCCCGGGACATTACGCGCGGCAGTCAGTCGTTCTTCGGCGTGCCCCGGATCACCGACCTGACCGTAGCCGTGATCGGTGCCGTCGTGGCGATCGTCGTGGCGCGCCTGTTCCGCGATTCCGTCTTCGGGCTGAAGCTGCGGGCCTCGCGGGACGATCAGGTGGCGGCCGGGGCGATGGGTGTCAACGTCCGCCGCCAGCGGCTCTTGGCCTGGATCGTCAGCGCCGGCGTCGTCGCCATTGCCGGTGTGCTGCTCGGTCATTTCCTCGGCGCCTTCTCGGCCAAGAAGTTCTACTTCGTGGACACCTTCGCGCTGCTCGCCATGCTGATCGTCGGCGGCATGGCGACCGTCAGCGGCGCCCTGGCCGGTGCCGTCCTGATCACCCTGGTCACGGAGTTTCTGCGCCGCCTCGAAAGCGGCGTGGAGATCTTCGGATATCAAACGCCGGAGATCTTCGGCACCACGCAGATCGGCATCGGCCTCATTATCCTGCTGGTGATGTATCGCCGCGGCGGCGGCCTCCTCGACCGCCTGGAATGGGACGAGTTCTTCTGGAAGGGACTCGACAAGACCCGCGCGCCGCCCCCGGACGCAAAGGACCGACCACCCGTGCCCGAGGGCCGGCTGGAGGCCAAGGGCATCGTCAAGTCCTTCGACGGCCTGCTGGCCGTCGACGACGTTTCCATGACCTTGGACAGTGCCGAGATCGTCGGCTTGATCGGTCCCAACGGGTCAGGCAAAACGACGCTTTTGAACGCGCTTTCGGGGGTGCTGCCGGCGACGGCGGGTCAGGTGACGATCGACGCCACCGACGTCACCCACCGGTCGCCCCACGCCTTGGCCGGCCTTGGCGTCGGCCGTACCTTTCAGAACATCAGGCTCTTTTCCAGCCTCACGGTCCGCCAGAACGTGTCTGTCGCCGCCCTCATCGAATGGCCGCGAACCAACAGCGGCGCAGCGGATATCAAGGTCGAGCGCGCCATGGAGGCCATGGGCCTGGCCCGTGTCGCCGACGTCCAGGCCTCGACCCTGTCCTACGGCGACCAGCGTCGTGTCGAGATCGCCCGGGCACTCGCCCTGGAGCCGCGTTTTCTCTTTCTCGACGAACCCGCCGCCGGCATGAACCGTGAAGAGACCGATGCCTTGATGGACGATCTCAAGCGCCTGCGCGAGCTTTTTGGCATGGGCATCTTGATCGTCGATCACGATCTACCCCTAATAATGCGGCTCTGCGACCGTGTGGTGGTCCTGAACGAAGGACATATGATTGCCGAGGGAGAGCCGCGGAGCGTGCAGAAGAACCCGCAGGTGATCGAAGCTTACCTCGGACGCAAGGGCAGCCAACAGGTGGCTGCCGCCCTATCAACATAAGAAAGGGAGTAAGACAGGTGCAGAAATCATTGAAACTCGTGCTCGGAGCCGCCGCGATGGCCGTGGCCCTGACGCCCCTCGGGGCAGCCGGCGAAGAGCTGGTCATCGGCCTGGCCACCGGCCAAACCGGCGGGCTGGCGCCCTACGATGGCCCGGCCATCGAAGGCTTTCAGATCGCAGTCGACGAGATCAATGCCGCCGGCGGCATCGGCGGCAAGATCATGATCAAGACCATCTCCAAGGATACCCGGTCCGATCCGGCACAGACCTCGATCGCGGCGCAAGAGCTGATCGAGGCCGGCATCCACGTTCTGGTGACACCTTCGGATGCCGATCCCTCCTTCGCCGCGGCCCCCTTGGCCAACGAAGCCAAGATCCCGGCCTTCTCGCCGGGCGCTTCCTCCCCGACCCTGCCGCTGATGGGTGGCGACTATATGTTCGCCAACTTCCCCGGCGACAACGTTCAGGCCACGGTGTCGGCCGAGTGGGCCCATAAGCAGGGCCACTCGAACGCCTATATCCTCTATTCGCCGGATACCCAATACACCACTCTGCCGCTCTATTTTTCCGATGTTTTCAAGGAGCTGGGCGGGTCGGTCGCCGGTGAAGGCACCTACACCATGGGCCAGCAGGACTTCTCCGCCGAGGTCACCAAGATCAAGGCCGCCAACCCGCCGGTCGATGTCATCATGACCGCGGCCTACGAGCCCGACTTCCCGGCCTTCATCCGCCAGCTGCGCGCCGCCGGGGTGACGGCGCAGGTCATCGGCAGCGACGGCATCGACTCGCCGACCACCTTTTCCCTGGGCGAAGCCGCCGAGGGCGTGGTCTTCTCCACCGCCGGTCACGCCTCGCCCGGCAGCCCGCTGGAGGGGTTCAACGCCAAGTACAAGGCGCGCTATGGCCATGACGCCGAGACCATCTTCGCGGGCATCGGCTACGATCTGATGAAGGTGATCGAAGCCGGCGTCCTGGCGGCGGGCAGCACCAATCCCGAGGCGATCCGCAACGCCGTGGCCAATCTCGAAAACGTCGAGGGCGTGACCAGCAAGATCACCTACAAGGGCACATCGGGTATGCCGGTGCGTCAGGTCTCGCTCATCCGGGTCAAGGATGGCGGCCGCGAACTGGTCGGCCAACCCTCGCCGACACCGAGCCTGGTTCCCGCGCCCAGGATGCAGTAGTCCAGCGCAAGCGAGCGAACCATGACATTGCTCGACGTGAAAGGCCTCCACGTGCGCTACGGCGTCGTGGAGGCCGTTCGCGGTATCGACTTTTCCATCGCCGAGGGCGAAATCGTGACGCTTCTGGGGGCAAACGGCGCCGGCAAGTCCTCGACCCTGAACGCGGTCCTCGGCCTGATCCCCTCGGCCGCCGGCGAGGTCGTCTTCGCCGGCGATCCGATATTGGGTGTCGCCACCGAAAGTCTGGTCCGGCGCGGCATCACGCTGACCCCCGAGGGGCGGCGCATTTTCGGCTCGCTTTCGGTCGAGGAAAACCTGGTCCTGGGCGGCCTGCCGCTCGGCGGAAAAAAGGCCCAGCGCGGCCAGAACCTGGAGCGCATGTTCCAGCTCTTTCCCATTCTCGCCGAACGGCGCGAACAGATCGCCGGGACGCTGTCCGGCGGGCAGCAACAGCAACTGGCAATCGCCCGGTCCCTGATGTCGTCGCCCCGGCTCTTGCTGCTCGACGAGCCTTCCCTCGGGCTGGCGCCGCAGATCGTCGAGACGATTTTCGATCATATTCTCGAGCTGCGCCGCGAGGGCATTACGATCTTGCTGGTCGAACAGAACGTGGCGATGTCGCTCGAGGTGGCCGACCGCGGCTATGTCATGGCCGCCGGGGCCGTCGTGACCTCGGGGACCGCCGAGGAACTGAGTTCGTCCCACCTGATAGAACAAGCCTATCTGGGACACGGGTGAGTTGGAGTAGGGTCTTTTGGAGGTATTCGTACAGCAGACCGTCAACGCCGTCGCCCTGGGCGGCACCTATGCCCTGCTCGCCCTGGGGTTGGCGATCATCTTTTCGATCATGGGGATGATCAACTTCGCCCATGGCGAACTGATGACCATCACCGGCTATACGCTGATGTTCTGCGGCCTGGCCGACTTTCCCTTCGTCATCTCCGCTCCCCTGGCCGTGACCAGCGCCATCGTCGCGGCGATGTTGATGGAACGAGTCGCCTTTCGCCCGGTGCGGAACGCCAACCCGGCGACCATGCTGGTCACCAGTTTCGCCGTCGCCATCATCCTGCAGACCCTGTTTCAGAACCTGATCTCGACCCGGTCCCAGGCCGTGCCCCTGCCCGACGTCTTTGCCCAGTCGATCCACTTCGGCAATCTTTCGATCGGGGTCAATCAGATCTCCTCGATCTCCCTGACCCTGGTCATTCTGGTGCTGCTCAACTGGTTCTTTCGCCGCACCACGCTGGGCATCGCCATGCGCGCCGCGGCCGAGGATTTCTCCGTTGCCCGCCTGATGGGGGTGCGCGCCAACGCGGTAATCTCGGGGGCCTTTGCCATTTCCGGCGGCCTGGCCGGCGCGGCCGGCGTGCTGTGGGTCGCGCAGCGCGCCTCGGTCGATCCCCTGATGGGTTTCGTGCCGGTCCTGAAGGCTTTCATCGCTGCCATCCTGGGCGGGCTGGGCAGCCTCACCGGGGCGGTCGCCGGCGGCTTTGCCCTGGGTTTCATCGAGATCTACCTGACCGCCTATCTGCCCGATCACATCCAGCCCTTCAAGGAATCCCTCGGCCTCGGGGTCGTCATTCTGCTGTTGCTGTGGCGCCCGAACGGCCTGATACCGGCCTTCACCGTGGGCCGAGAGAAGGTCTAGGCCATGACCGCCGAAACCTCGGCAAAACCACTACTGGGCCCCGACGATCCCGATCCGGTGGAGGTCCTGAATCCCGCTGGCCGCTCGCCTTACTTCATCACCTGCGAACATTCCGGCCGGCGGATCCCCGCCAGCCTGGGCGACCTGGGTCTCGCGCCCCATCACATGGAGCGGCACATCGCCTGGGACATCGGCGCCGCCGGGTTGGCCCGCGGGCTGGCCCGCGCATTGGACGCGGTGGTGGTAATGCAGCGCTTTTCGCGGCTGGTGATCGACTGCAACCGGCCGCTGACGGTCGCGGACTCGATCCCGGAAGAGAGCGACGGCACCGCAATCCCGATGAACCGAAACCTGTCGCCGGAGGCACGACAGGTTCGCGGCGAGGCCATTCACCGGCCCTACCACCAGACCATCCAGAGGCTGCTCGACGAGCGCGCCCGCGCCGGGCGCGAGACCTATCTGATCGCCCTGCACAGCTTTACGCCCTCCCTGGACGCGGCACCACGCTGGCGCCCTTGGGACCTCGGTCTGCTCTACAACCGCGATCCGCGCCTGTCGACCCGTATCGGCGCGGCCCTGGCCGATCAGACCGGCGATCTGAACGTCGCCCACAACGAGCCTTACGAGGTCTGCGACCTCTCGGATTTCACCGTGCCGGTCCATGGCGAGGGACGCGGCCTGCAGCACTCGCTCTTCGAAGTGCGGAACGATCACATCGCCGGCGAGGCGGGCCAGCGCCATTGGGCACAGCTTCTCGGCGCCGTCCTGACCCGGGTCGCGCAGACCGCGTGACCGGACCCGCGAGGCCTCAAGCCGGCGCGATCGTGGCGATCACTTCATCGACGGTCTGCAGGCGGCAATAGCCACCGAAGGACTTCAGCCCGAAGTCATGACGCTCTTCGCTGTAGGTGGCGCAGCCGTCCGAGGCGCAGACCACGTAGTAGCCGAGATCGGCCCCGTCGCGCACCGCCATGTCGACGCACTGGTCGGTCACGAAACCGACGACGATCAGGTTCTCGATCCCGATGTTGCGCAGCACATAGTCGATATTGGTCGAGTTGAAGACCCCCGACGAGGTCTTGGGCAGGACAATGTCGTCCTCCTCGGGCGCCACCGCGGTGATCACCTTCGACAGGGGCGACCCCTTGGGCAGGTGAATGCCCGACAGCTTGTGATCCAGGGAGCGGTCGCGGCCGTTGCGGGTCAGGCTTTCGATCACGGTGTAGATGATCTCGGCGCCGCGCGGCCGCAGCGCGTCGATCAAACGCCCGATCGCGGGCACCGCGCGGTTTTCGATCTCCTGGACGTAATAGGGCTCCTTGGCGCGCTTCCCATCGGAGATTTCGTCCATTTGAACATCGACCACCAGGACCGCCGTGCGGGTGGGGTCGAGAACACGGTCGCGATTGGGATGTTCGACTGTTGTTCGGTCCATTCGGGTTGCCTCCTTGCTGCGCTGGCCACTTTGCCAACTTTTCGTCAAGCCGTCCGCAAAGTCAAAGCGAAACAACGATTTACGCGCCCTGGGGAGCCGAATTCCCAACCTTACAAGTTTGTATAGTCCCCGCCATCGCCCGGCCAGATCGCGCAGCTAGGATCGTGCTCTCAATCCTTGGCCTCAATCGCACGGGAGGAACGATCATCATGACCAACCTGTCACGAATCAAAGGTCACCATCAACTCCCTCGGGACCGGAGCCTGGGGGGCCGTCGAGGCGTCTGGAAGACCCTAGGCGCGGCCCGGTTGAGCGGCAGTCTGTTGGCCGCGGCCGCCGGGGCGGGGCCGGCCCGCGCCGGCGATGTCGGCGATTTCGAGGAACGTGAGGCGTTGGATGAGGCCTCGGGCCGGCGCATCTGCGGCAGCACGGCTCGCCTGGCCAAGAGGGCCTGCGGGCACGAGGTTCTCGACGACTATCGGATCACGCTCTGAGAACACGCCCGCCGGCCATCGCAAGATCGCGGGGGGATGCGGGACCGGTCCGGCGTCCCCCGTCTTGCCAGGGCCCACGCTCCCAGGACCAACCCTCCAGGAAAGGAGGTCTACGAGATGCGCGTTTTACTTCTGGAAGACGACCGGCGGACGGCGGACTTTATCGTCAAGGGTTTGACCGCCATGGGCTATGGTGTGGATCATACCGATTGCGTCGCAGAGGGTACCGCGCTGGCGGCACGCCAGACCTACGATGTGATCATGGCGGGC
Source organism: Kiloniellaceae bacterium (assembly GCA_021776195.1). The sequence continues at coordinate 28,731 of JAJFGK010000145.1, forward strand.
TGGCTGGGCTCGGGTCTCGATCAGCGGGCGCTGGTCTCGGCGATCAGGCAGGCCGAGAACCGACGGCCGATGATGCTTGTAACCGGGTTCGGCGGCACCCTGCAGGACAACGATCGACCGGGGCCGCAGGCGCATGCCAACCGGCAGATGATCTGTTCGGGATTTATGGTCTTGTCATGAAGATACTGTTGATCGAGGACGATGGCGAAACGGCCCTCTACGTCAAGAGGGGACTGGAGGAGTCGGGGCATCTGGTCGATCACACGCCGGACGGCCGGGACGGGCTGCTGCTCGCGGCCAGCGAACCGTACGACATCCTGATCGTGGATCGTATGCTGCCCGGTCTCGACGGACTGGGGATGGTCAAGACCCTGCGCGGGTCCGGGGTGAAGACGCCGATCCTCTTTCTCACCGCGGTCGGCGGCATTGACGACCGGGTGGAGGGCCTGGACGCCGGCGGCGACGATTATCTCGTGAAGCCCTTCGCCTTTTCGGAACTGCTGGCGCGCATCAACGCCCTGGGCCGCAGGCAGCCACTCTCGGCCGAACAGACCACCATCGCCATTGCCGACCTCGAATTGGATCTGCTGCGCCATCGGGCCACTCGTGGCGGCCAGGTGGTCGAGCTGCGCCCACGCGAGTTCCGCCTGTTGGAGTACCTCCTGCGCAACGCCGATCGCGTGGTGACCCGGACCATGCTGCTGGAGCGGGTCTGGGACTTCAACTTCGACCCTCAGACCAACGTGGTGGAGACCCATATCAGCCGGCTGCGCGCCAAGGTCGACAAGCCCTTCGAGAAGGAACTGATCAAGACGATCCATGGCGTGGGATACTCCCTTGTTTCGCCCCGGTAACTTCACGCCGACGACGGCATTTCGCATCACCTGCATCTATCTCGCGGTTTTCATCGGCTGTGCCGCGGTTCTCGGGGCGGCAACCTATTTCGGCGTCTCCCAGGTCTGGCGATGGCAGATCCGCGAGGAGATCCGCGACGAGCGCCAGGATCTCAGAGACCGCTTTGCGCAAGCCGGGCGCGCCGGATTGCGGCAGGCGATCGCAGAGCTCGCCGAGGAACTGGAGGAGGACGAGGGCTATATCTATCTGCTCCAGGATCCCGACGGCACGGTCCTGGCCGGGCAGTTGCCGTCCTTTCCGGTGGTCGAGGGATGGCAGGAGGTCGTGCCGCCCGGGGGCGAAGAGGACGAACCCTTCATCGCGGTCGCACAGGTCCTGAGCGACGGCAGCTACTTCCTGATCGGCCGCGACGGCCACGACCTCTACGAGGTGATCGAGTTTCTCGAGGAGGGACTGGCCTGGACCTTTGTCTTCCTGCTGCCTCTCTCGTTGATCGGGGGCATCGCCATCAGCAGCCTCATGTTGCGCCGGGTCGAGGCGATCAACCGGTCCCTCGAGTTGGTTCGTGGCGGCGATCTCGGCCAACGAATCCCGGTGGGCGGCGCCAACGACGAGTTCGACCGCCTGGCCGGCGGCATCAATGCCATGCTCGATGGCATCGTCGATCTGACGGACGGCCTGCGCCAGGTCTCCCGGGACATCGCCCACGACCTGAGAACCCCCCTCACCCGGGTCCGCCAGAAGCTGGAGCTTCTAGAGGCACAGGCGCCGGGCAGCCCAGACCGTTCCGATCTGCTCGCCACCTCGATCGAAGAGGTCGACCGCCTGCTCGATGCGTTCAACGCCTTGCTGCGTATCGCCCAGATCGAATCCGGCACGCGCAAATCGGGCTTCAAGAGCTTCGATCTGTCCGAAGCCTTCCATCAGATCCTCGAGGACTATGAACTGGTCGCCGAGGAAAACGGGAAAATCATCACCGGATCGATCGAAGAGAACCTGCACTACACCGGCGACCGCTCTCTCATCATCCAGATGCTGGTCAATCTGATCGAGAACGCCATCCGCCACACGCCGCCGGGCACCAAGATCGACCTCGCCCTTCAGAGCGACGCAGGCCTTATCGCGGCGATTATCGCGGACGACGGTCCCGGCATTCCCGTGGAAGACAGGGAGAAAGTTCTCGGGCGCTTCTACCGGGTCGACCGCAGCCGCCTGAGCCCGGGCAGCGGCCTGGGCCTCAGCCTGGTGGCGGCCGTCGCCAAGCTGCACGGGATCGCCTTCGAACTGGTCGAAAATGGACCGGGCCTGAAGGTGAGACTCCGTTTTCCCAGTCCATAGGGTCTGTCGACAATTGCTGCCCGGGGAATGTCATTCAGGAACCCGGTTCGGCCCAAATCTTGGATTTGGAGAAAAGTGGCATCCGTGATGACCGTCGCTTGTCAATAGACCCTGGGACCCATTGCCAATTGATCGCCGTCAGCGCCGGCGCGTCAGTTGATTTTCTCTTCGAACGACCCCAGGCCGCGGAGCCGCAGGCGCAGTTCGCGGGTGACCTCCCGCGCCTCGTTCTGGTCGCGCACGACGCGCGGCGTAATCAGGATCAAGAGTTCGGTGCGCGACACGATATCGCTGCGCGATTTGAACAGCAGGCCCAGTAGAGGAATATCCTTCAGCCCCGGCACGCCGGATTCCCCGGTCTGGTCGCGGTCCTGTATCAACCCGCCGAGCACCACGGTTTCACCCGACTGCACGGCGACCGTGCTCTCGACCCGGCGTTGATTGATGGTCGGGGAATCGATATCCGAGGTGGTCGTCTCGTCCACGTCGCTGACCTCCTGGATGATATCCAGCATCACCAGGCCGCTGGCATTGACGTGCGGCGTCACCTCGAGGATGACACCGGTATCCTTCAGCTCGATGGAATTGACGATCGGCGCCTCATTGTCGACCACCGAGACCGCGGACTGGGTCGCCACCGGGACCTGATCGCCGACCTGGAGGCGTGCCGACTGGTTGTCGAGGACCATCAACTGCGGCGACGAGATCACTTTCACATCGGTGATCTCGGCCAGGGCGTCCAGGGCGACGGTGACGTCGTTGCTGCTGAAGAACAGATTAAAACCAGGGAATGTCTGACCGACGATACCGGACGAGACCGACGTCAGGCTGGATTGGAAATTGCCGCGCTCGAAAAACCACTGCAAGCCGAACCGAAGCTCGTCGTTCAGCGTCACCTCGGCGATTGTCGCCTCGATCAAGACCTGCAGCGGCAGAATATCGAGCCGCTTCAGGGTGGCCTCGATCATGCGAAACTCCGACGGCGTCGCCAGCACCACAAGGGCGTTGTTGCGCTCGTCGGCGATCACCCGGATGTCGCCGCTTTCATTGACCAGGCTGCCGACCCCGATCGCCTCGCCGGTTCTCTCCGCGACATCCAGGTTTCGTGAGCCCGAATTGATATCGCCTTGCCTGTTGGTTTGGCGCTGGGTTCGGGGTTGCGTGCCGTCTTCGTCACCCCCGGCGCTTTCGCCTCCGGGCGCCAGGGCATCGTAGTCATCGCCGACAATCTCGACCGGGCGCAGCCCGGGGGCAACATCGCGCCGCGCCTCGTCGCGCCCGCTACCGCCACTGGCCGAGAAGACCTGATTCAAGATATCCGCCAGGTCGACCGCCCGTGCGTTCTTCACGTAATAGACGAAAATCGTCCGCCCGGCCGCTTCGCTGCCGCGGTCGAGGCGCTTGACCCAGACCTGTGCCCGCTCGAGGTAGGCCTCCTGGCTCGAGATCACCAGGACCGCGTGGAGGCGCTCGATCGGCAGGAACCGGACCACCCCGGACAGGGGCCCTTCCTGATCCTGGCCAAAGACCGAGTCCAGTTCGCTCACCATGGTGTCGACATCGGCGACATTCACCGGGATCAGCGCAAAGGACATCCCAGCCAGCCAGTCGACGTCGAAGGTCTCGATCAGGTCGCTCAGGTCCCGGGCTTCCTGGGATCCGCCAGCGAAGATGACGAGGTTGCGCGCGTCGTCGACCACCAGCACCCGGCCGGGCGCGACAAAGCGGCCCAGGACTTCCTGCAGGGACGAGGCCGCGACGTAGTTCAAGGGAATCAGATGGATGGCAAAGCCTTGCGCGCCGGCGCGGTCGCGCGGCCCCACCACCGGTCGCGATACGGCCCCGGCACCCTCTTGCAGGGGCACCACGTTGTAGACCTCGCCGACCCGGCTGAGGGTCGCGCCGTTCAGCGCCAGGATGTTTTCCAGGGCGGCAAAGAGCGATTCCCGGGAAATTGGCCGGGTGGTGCGCGCCGTGACGCTGCCCTGGACCCGGGAATCGACCACGTAGTTGAGACCGAGGGTTTCGCCGAGGACGACATCGACCACCTCGAGAATATCGGCCTCGACGAAATTGAGGGACACGGCGCCCCCGGTCGCGACCGAAAGACCCACGCCGCCCGGCGGCTTGAGATCGCCGACACCGCCGCTGGCGCCGTAGAGTTCCGGCTCGGTCAGGGCCTTGCCGGCGCTCTCCGACGGCGCCGCATTGCCCTCCGGCTTCAGCGCTTCCTCGCCGGGCGGCGCCACGGCCTTTTCGGCTTCAAGCTGAGTGAGCGGGCCTTCAGGATCGGCCGCGACGATCTCCTTGCGGCCGCCGATGTCGAAAAGGCTGTCCTCGAACCGGCGAACTTCTTCGCAGGCCGTCACCAGAGGCAACGTCAAAAGCAGGGCCGCGACCACGCCGCGTCCCCGTCGGGCCGGACGTCCCGCTCTGTCAAAAAGCCTGCGACTCACTCTTGTCCCCCTCAAAGTCGCTCGACCGGTCTGGACGGTGAACCTATCCGATTGCAACCGCGGATGATGGATACCCCAGGCAAGCCGATAACTCTAGAAAACTCGTGGCCTGTCAATCGCCGCCACCCTGTTGATCAAGCTGCTCCTCGAGTTCCTGCAGGCGCTCCCGCTCCGCCTCCAGTTCCTCTTCCTGCTGCTCCAATTGGCGCTCCAGGGCTTCTTGTGTCGAGCGCAGTTGCTCCTTGCGGCGCGCGATCGCCTTGCCAAGATCGTTGGGCCGGCGGGGCTCGGCGGCGCGATCCGACCGGACATCGAAGTCGAGCCGCAGAGTGACGGACTCTTCATCGCGCTCGAAGACCACGGCCTGCGGCTCCAGTGTCGTGAGGGTCCAGCCCTGATAGCGCTCGCCCTGGCGCAGGCGCAGAACCTGCGTCCCTTCGGGCGGCCGCAGCAGCGCCACGCCGCCTTTGTCGGCGAAGACGATCCCCCGCAGCGTGAGATCGAGCTGGCTGGCCGGCGCCGTCTCGATCACCGCCACCTCTTCGCTGGGCGGGCGCCGCGACTGGGAAAAGAGCGGCCGCTCGATCACCTGCTCCATGCTATCTATCGCCGCCAAGGCGAAAGGCTCGGGCGTCGGCAGGGGCGGCAGGACAATCTCGGCAGCGGCCTGGCCCATCGTCCTGGTCGCCGGATGCGGCGAGGCCTGCAGCTGTTGATAAATGACCCAGATGAGGCCGCTGCAGACGATGAGCAGCAACGCCAGGAGCCCGGCCAGTCCGCGTGCCCCGGTCATGACCCGGCCTCCGGGCTGAGATAGCCGTAGAGGTCGAATCGGACAGTCAGGGACACCGCGGCGTCTGCCGTATCGTTTTGGCGACGCCGGGCCCGGCGCGCCTTGACGTCGAGATTGTCGACCAGCAGGTAGGGCCGGCCGGATTCCAGGTCGTAGAGGAGCTGGAACAGGGACTCGATGGTCCCCACCATGGCGACGCGCACGCCGACACGCTCGAACCCCTCGACAGATTGGGGCGGCAGAATCTGGGTCGACTTCAACTGCCCGCCGGCGCCATCGACCGCCGCCTTGACCCGCTGCTGCAGGTCGGCGCCCGCCACCGCGTCGGTCTCGCCGGCAACGAAAACGCCGCTTTGCGACTGCCGCGAGCGAAGTTCGCCGATCCGCGTTTCGAAGGCCGCCTTTTTGTCGCGTGCCTGGGCAAAGCGATCGATGAGATCCTCGGCCTGGCCGATCTGCAGTTCAACCTGCTGATGACGTTGCCAGAGCGGCAATCCGCCATAGAGCCCCGCCAATCCCAACAGACCGAAAAGCAGCCCGAACGCCGCCACTTTCCCGAGCCAGGGCGACAGGGCGGTCATTGCGCCTCGGCCTCCTCGCCCTTGGCTATCCTGGCCGCGATGTTGAAGCGCTCGACCCCGAGCCGCGGATCGAGGGTCACCGGCGAGGCAAAGCTGACGTCGGACAGAAAGTCGGACTCTTCGAGCAGGCGGATCAGCGCGGTCGGCTGATGCGAGTAGCCGGCCAATCGGAGCTGCCCCTGACGCCAGGAGAAATGGATCAGCCAGGTGTCGTCGGGCAGCACTTGGGTCACGTCGTGCAGCAGCGTCACCACCGCCGGGGTTGCATGCTTGCGGTCGACGACGAACGAGTCGCGAGCCAGCATGGCCTCCATCTGATCTTGCAGTTTGCCCGCCGCCGCGGCTTCCACGCGCACCTGCTCAAGCCGCGCCTGGGTGGCGGCGAGCCGGTCTTCCTTTTGCTTCAAGGGCAGGTAGAGCGTCACGCCCACCAGGACGCAGGCGGTGATCGCCAGCGCACCCGACATCTGTTTGAGCATCCGCCCCCGGGGCTGGCGTTCGCCGTGCGGCATGAGATCGAACAGCGGCACACCCGCCTCTCCGGCCACCGCGATGCGGGCCGGCCGCAAGCCCCAAGACCGGGCGACGCGCAGGGCCTGCTCGACCTCGTTGCGCAGCACGACGCCAAGCTCGACGGTGATCCGCTTGGCCTCCTTGTCCGTGGCGCAGACCCGGTGATCGAAATAGACCTCATCGGCCCTGAAGGGCGTGTTGCGGTCCATTTCGAAGGACAAGACCTCCTCCAGATTCTCCGCCGCCGCCTGGGGCAGCTCGACCTGAGGCCTCAGGACCTTGTCATCGGCAAGCAAGATCGTGGCATCCCGTCCGCGCGTCCTGCCGCGCCGCAACAGGCGTTGCACCGTGCTGCGTTCCTTTTGCGGATTGTCCGGTTCGAAGTTTACCTGGCCGAGATCCCTGCTGGCCCTGCCGGGACCGGTCTGAAGCCGCGCGCCGCCCTCGGCTAGCAGCAGACGCAACTGATCGCCGCCCTCGTTCAACCGGCTGCGCAGCGACCGCGGCAGCGCGCTTTGCAGCTCGCCAAACCACCAGCCAAAGAAACGCCCGATTCCAGAGAAGATCGCCAAGATATTCTACCTTCGATCATCCAGACACTGAGACAATACACCGGATGGAGTCACTACAACACCATGTTGTTAACTACGAATAAAGGTCCGGCGGCGGATGCAAAGTCCCCGGGATATAGCTCATGCCGCGTCCCTGGCCGTCTACTTGGCCGCTGTCCTTGGCCGCTGTTGTTCTTGGCCCCCGTTTCTGGCCCACGTTTCTGGCCGCCAGTTGCGGACATCGTATCCTGGTTCGCTTCGCCTACTATACCGAGCCTCAAACCCCGCGAGTTATTCCACCTCCGACCGGGGCTCCTCCCCGAATTCGGCCCCGGATTGCGGTGTGAAATGCAAGCGCGATCCCTGCCGCCAGGCAAGCAGGTGGTAAGGCGGCAGGCGGCCCGGGGCGAGCCGAACCACCGCCTCGCGCACGAAGAGGGCGCCACTGTCCAGTCGCGCCTCGACATGGATCCCCAAGGTGCCGCTGTGAGCCGGGCCGCTCTGGTCGCCCGCGGCCAGCAAGACCGGACCGGACGGGCTGCTCAGATCCTGGTCCGGCTCGACCAGCGATCTCGTCGGACGGCCCGGATCATCGGCCTCAGGGGACTGATAAACCGCGCCGTCGAGCGCCGCCTTGACCAGCGGTCCGGTCATTTCCGGGCGCGGCCGGCCCTGGCGGCTGTAGACCGTGATCTCCGGCGCCAACAGATCGTACAGCTCCGCCCGCATGCCGAAGACCAGGCGCAGTTCCTCGATGATCGAAAAGGGACCGTCCTTGGCTTCGTGAGCATAGCCCGCCGCCTCGTAGTCGACATCCTCGGCGCCCTGGGCGCGCGGTTCCTCGTCGTCGTCGCGATAGTCGGCCAGAGCATCGCTCAGGGCCGCCGCCTCCGCCGGCTCGATGCCGGCGGCTTCGAAAAACGCCGCGATCAATGCCGGCTCCGTCGCGTTGAGGTCGATCTTGCCGGCTTCGTCGTGCAGCGAGATGCGCAGGTCGCCACCGCCGAAACGCCAGGCATAGATCGATCCGTCGGCCTGCCAGCGATCGCCGGCCCTGGGATGCAGCAGGTTCAACACCGCCAGCGACAGCCCGGCTTCCGCCAGGGCCTCGGCTTGGGCGTTGTCGACCGCATTGCGCGCCAGATTGACCTGCGTGCGGCTCGTGCGCAGCAGGCCCGCCGCCAGCACCGACAGGAGGATCAAGACCCAAAGCACCGAGATCAACGCGACGCCGCGAGAAGAATAATGTCGTCTGGCCATGGCAATGGCACTATAGAGCCTCGGTCCGTCAGGTGCGAGGCCCCGCAAAAAGTCGCTCCAGCATCGACCCGAAGACCAACGCAGCCATTGCCAGGACGCTTTGCCGCCAATGTACGATGAGGTCCCTGTCTTTCTCATCCTTGCCGCTCCCTTCGTCGGCTCATTTCTGGGGCTGGTGGCCGAGCGGCTGCCGCGCGGCGAGGGCGTGGTGCTGGGCCGGTCGCGCTGCGGGCATTGCCATCATCCGCTGGCCCTGCGCGATTTGATTCCCCTGGTCAGTTGGCTGATCGCGAGGGGACGCTGCCGGCACTGCGGGCAGGCGATCGGCCCTTTCCCGCTGGTGATGGAGCTGGCGGCCCTGGCGATCGCGCTCTGGAGCCTGCTGGTGCTTCCGGGCTGGCTTGCCCTGGCGGGCTGCGCGCTGGGCTGGGCTCTCCTGGTGCTGGCCGCCACCGACCTGCGCCGCTTCATGCTTCCCGACAGCATCACCTTGCCGCTGATCGCCGCGGGCCTGGCGGTGATCGCCCTGCTCGACCCCGCGGGCCTGCCCTGGCACGGAGTCGCCGCGGCGGTCGGCTGGGTCCTGATCTGGGGGCTGGGCGCACTTTACCGCCAACTGCGCGGGCGCGCGGGCATCGGTCTGGGCGATGCCAAGCTGCTGGCCGCCGCCGGCGCCTGGGTCGGTCTCGCTGGGTTGCCCAGCGTCATCCTGCTGGCCTCTATCGGTGGACTGGGCTATGCCCTGCTCCGCCTTCGCGGCCGACCGGGCAACCCGATGCAGCGTCGGGTGCCGTTCGGCGCCTTTCTCGCCCTGGGGCTGTGGCTGGTCTGGCTCTACGGCCCCCTGACCTGGCCCTGAGAAAGGGCGATCCCGGGCGACCGGAGAAGGGCCACCGCGGCGGTGTGAGCTCCTGTCATTCGGCCTTAAGGGGCGAAAAAAATGTCCGGCCTTTCAACCATTTTTACCCTCGGCCGCGTAGTCTCTGGTGCAAGGATGGTGGGTTGGTGAAGCGGCACCAAGCGATGCTATAGTCGAAGCACGACAACGAGGAATATTTTGCATGGCCCTGGCGAACGCGAACAAGGGGGACTTCGAGAAGGATCTGGTCGAGGCGCTTCTGGCCGATGGCAAGCTGGAGCGTCAGGGTCTGGATCGCGCCCGGCGCCTGGGCGAGGGACGCGGCGAGACGCTGCACCGGATCTTGAGCAAACTGGGCCTGGTCTCGGAGCGCGACATGGCCGAGGTGCTGGCCAAGGTCCTCGGACTGTCACTGGTGCGCGAGGCCGACCTGCCGGCCGCGCCCCTGCTCGACGGCAAGCTGGGCGCGCGATTCCTGAAGCGCTGGCAAGTGGTGCCCTTGGCCCAGAGCGACGAGGCTCTGACCGTCGCCATGGCCGACCCCCTGGATCAATATGCCCATGACGCCCTGCGCCTGATCGCCAAGAGCGAACTGCGCATTTCCGTCGCCGAGCCGAGCCTGATCGAGCGCGCCATCGAGCGCCTTTACGGCGAGGAGGCCGGCGACCGCGGCGTCGAGGAGGTCGGTCTCGACAACGACGACATGGAGCTCGACGTCGAGCGCCTGAAGGACCTCGCCAGCGAGGCGCCGGTGGTGCGCCTGGTCAACCAGATGATCACCCGGGCCGTCGACCTGCGCGCCTCGGACATCCATATGGAGGCCTTCGAGAACTCGCTGCGCCTGCGCTACCGCGTCGACGGCGTGCTGCAGGAGACCGACCCGCCGCCGAACCGCCTGCGCGCGGCCATCGTCTCGCGCATCAAGATCATGGCCAAGCTGAACATCGCCGAGCGGCGCCTGCCCCAGGACGGCCGCATCAAGCTGGCGATCCGCGGCAAGCCGATCGACCTGCGCATCTCCATCGTCCCGGCGATGCATGGCGAAGGCGTGGTGATGCGTATCCTGGACCGCGAGAGCGTGTCGCTCGACTTCGCCGCCCTGGGCATCACCGGCGCGAGCCTCGCGCGCCTGGAAGAGGTACTGGAGCGGCCCAACGGCATCTATCTGGTGACCGGGCCAACCGGCTCGGGCAAGACCACGACCCTCTATGCCGCGCTCAGCCGCCTGAATTCCCCCGACAAGAAGCTGCTGACCGTCGAAGACCCGGTCGAATACCAACTGGACGGCGTCAACCAGGTGCAGGTCAAACCGTCCATCGGCCTCACCTTCGCCCACAGTCTGCGCGCCTTTCTGCGCCAGGACCCCGATATCCTGATGATCGGCGAGATTCGCGACAAGGAAACCGCCGAGATCGCGGTCCAGGCGGCACTGACGGGGCACCTGGTCCTCTCCACCCTGCACACCAACGACGCCGCCGGGTCTTTGACGCGGTTGCTCGACATGGGGGTCGACGACTACCTCTTGACCTCGACGGTCATCGCCGTCTCGGCCCAGCGCCTGGTGCGCACCCTCTGCCCGCATTGCCGCGAACCGCAGGAGGCCCTGCCAGAGCTTGTCGAACAGCTCGGCCTGCGGCGCTACAGCCGGGATGAGCGGATCACGCTCTATCATCCACGCGGCTGCGAGCGCTGCGAGCAGCGCGGGTTCCAGGGCCGCACCTCTGTGATCGAGACGCTGGTGATGAGCGATCGGGTGCGCCAACTGGTGCTGCGCCAGGCCGAAGTCAAGGATCTGCTGCGCGCCGCCGTCGAAGACGGCATGCAGACCATGTACGAGGACGGCATGACCAAGGCGATCCAGGGAGTAACCACCGTCGAGGAGGTTCTCCGGGTCACCAGGGACATCTGAGAATGGCGCGCTTTGCCTACAAGGCGGTCAGCGACGACGGCGAGGTCATCGAGGGCGAAACCGAGGCCGCCAACCGCACCATGGTGATCGAGCAGCTTCGCGCCAAGGGCGTCATTCCGATCCGTGCCGAGCCGATCTCCCGGCGTGAAGGGCGTATCGGCAGCGGTGGGCTGCGCCTGACCCGCGGCCGGGTCACTCCTCAGGCGATCTCCCATTTCACCCGCGAACTGGCGGTGCTGCTCCAGGCCGGCCTGCCGCTCCACCGGGCCTTGACCCTCCTGGCCACCGTCATGCCGCCCGGCGCCATGCGCAAGCTGATCGAGGATCTGCGCGCCAGGGTCGAGGGCGGCGCGGCCTTCGCCGAGGCCCTGGAGGCCGAGGCTGCCTACTTCCCGCCCTACTATTCCGGCATGATCCGCGCCGGCGAGGCCGGCGGCTCGCTGGAGGTCGTGCTGGAACAGCTGGCCGACGTTCTGGAGCGGACCCTGCGGCT
>JAJFGK010000146.1 GCA_021776195.1 Kiloniellaceae bacterium
TCAAGAGAGGAGCCCTTGGCTGCCGGCCGCAGGGCAGCCAGTCGCTCCGCCGCCGCTCAGGTGCGCTGCAACAGGGTCTCGGCCTCCTGGCGCACCCGGGACACGGTCAGCCCCTCCATCAGGCAGCCGGCCTGACTGGGATCCGGCCCGGCCCGGTTCATCAGGGCTTCGAAGGTTTCGGGTGTTCGCACGACGGCGCAGTGATCGCCCCAGGGCGCGTAGCGGCTGTCCCGGCTGGGTCCGAAAAGGCCCAGAGTGGGGCAGCCAACGGCGGCAGCGAGGTGCATCAACCCGGAATCGTTGCCGATAAAGACCCGGGCTTCTGCCAGGCAGGCGGCCGCCGTCAACAGGTCGGTGCGGCCGACCAGGTCGATGCGGCGTGCTTCGGGAATGGCTTCGAGCAGGGGCGTGATCTGCGGGCGCTCGTGGGCGGCGGCCAGAACCATGATCCGGGCATCGGAAAGCGGCCCCGCGGGGCCGGTCAGGTTGCGGGCCAGGGCGGCGAAACGGTCTGCCGGCCACTGCTTGCCGCGCCAGTTGGCCGCTGGCGCCAGAGCCAGAATCGGGGCGCCTTGGGGCAGCAGGGCGGTCGCGGCGCGCCTGTCGCTTTCGCGCAACCAGATCTGCGGCGACGGCGGCTCGACAAGCTTCAGCAAATCGCCCAGCTCGGCGACCCGGTGGCGCTCGGGCCGGGACCGTCGGGCGACAATCCGCTGCCCGGTCAGCAGAAAGTACGGCAAGGTCGAGGCGCGCAAGTCCACTACCAGATCCCAGGGCCGTCCGGCAACCTGGGTCCAGAGCTTTAGCCAATGGCCGGCAAAGCGCATTTTGTCCAGGACCAAGAGCCGCTCGAGGCCTGGCACAGCTTCGAAAAGAGGCGCCGCCGGGCGACCCGCCGCCACCGTGACCCGGGCCTGCGGGTGGCGCTCCAGCAGGTGTCCGAGCAGGCCGGTGCTCAAGACGGCGTCGCCGACTCTGGTCGCGGTGATGAAAAGCAGTCTCATGGTGCGACAGGCTTATAGGTAGCAGGGGAGACACTGCCAAGGGCCGCCTTGCACAGCCGGCCTCGCGGTGCCAAGTCTAGAGGCAGGAATTCGAACGAGGATCAGGCGACGGCCATGGCAGAGGACAAGGCTCTCATTTTGCGCCACCGCGGCGTGCTCTTTGCGAGCGGGGAGGATTTTCGGTCCTTCCTGCAGGGCGTGACCACCAACGACGTGGAAAAGGTGAGCGCCGGGCGGGCGATCTGGTCGGCGCTGCTCACGCCCCAGGGCAAGTTCCTGCACGAGTTCTTCATCGCCGAGACCGAGGGCGGGTTCCTGATCGACGGTGAGGCGGACCGCCTTTCCGATCTATTGCGGCGGCTGAAGCTCTATCGCCTGCGGGCGAAGGTGACGCTGGAAGACCGAAGCGAAACCTTCGCTGTCGTGGCCGCGACCGGGGCCGGTGCGGCGGCACGTCTTGGCTTGGCGCCCGAGGCCGGCAGCGCCGGATCCTTTGCCGGCGGCGTCGCTTTTGTCGATCCGCGCAGCCCGGAACTCGGCGCCCGTGCAATCGTGCCACGCGATCGCTTGGCCGCCCTAGCCGAGGCTGGCTTCAAGGAGGGCGATCTGGAGGCCTACGACGAGCAGCGCATCGCGCTGGCGGTTCCCGACGGCAGCCGCGACATGGCGGTGGAAGGCACGATCCTTCTGGAAAACGGGTTCGAAGAACTCGGCGGTGTCGATTTCACCAAGGGCTGTTTCATCGGCCAGGAAGTCACCGCGAGAACGAAGTATCGCGGCCTGTTGAAAAAGCGCCTCGTGCCGGTGACGGTCGAGGGAGAGATGCCTGAGTTGGGTAGTCCGGTCCTGCAGGAGGGCAAAGAGGTCGGGCGGGTATGCAGCACCGCGCGAGGCAAAGCCCTGGTTCTGCTGCGCTTGACGGCCCTGGGCCAGGCCTTGACGACCGGCGCGGGCGCGACCCTCGATCCCGCGCTGCCGCCCTGGCTCGACGCGAGAATCGAGCGGCCGCAGTGAGACTTGACCGTCGCCTCGCGCTGCTCAAGTAGGGGGGCGGGATTGCCGGCGGTGCACGAGCTGAATTTATTGAGTTCTGGTTAATCGCGGACTATTCTGTGGGCAAAGGGCCACAGGTAGGTAAAGCGCGAATTCGACGTCACGACCCAAACAGAGGTCGTGCTCGTCGGGAGGCGTCGTGGGAGTGAGGGAGCGTGTCATGGGGGTGCCGCGATAGAGGAGTGCTGACCTTGCCACATCCGACCGATGTTCATGTGGGCAGGCGAGTGCGCCAAGCCAGGCTCGCCAAAGGAAAAAGCCAAGGCGCTCTGGGACGGGCGCTGGGCGTCAGTTTTCAGCAGGTGCAAAAATACGAGAGTGGCGCCAACCGGATCGGCAGCAGCCGTCTCTGGGATATCAGTCAAACCCTCGGGACGCCCATCGAGTTCTTCTTCGAAGGGCTGGCGGGTGACGGGGCCAATGGCGAAAGCAAGTCGCAACGCCCGATGACCCGGCGGACGATCCAGTTGGCCGAGGCGATCAGCAAGCTGAACGATGAAGAAGCCAAAACCCATTTCCTGAAGCTGGTAGAGGCCTGCGCCCGAGCCCAGTAGTGGCGGAGCGCAGTCGGTGGATGATTCGTTGACTTGCTGCAAGTTAAAGGTGGGTCGGTCCTTGGCGGACCACTCTTGCCTTGGTATCTATGGGCCGGACAGAATCTGGCCGTGGTGCGCAGCGACCATGCGACAAACAGCGAAGATCTTTGTGCTCTCGATCCTGCTGGTCCTGTCCGCCGCACCCCTCTTGGCCGGACTCGAAGAAGGCGCCGAGGCCTTCGAACGGGGAGACTACCGAACCGCACTCCAAGCCTGGGAGCCCCTGGCAAAGGGTGGCGATCCGGCGGCGCAGTACAATCTGGCCATCCTTTATGAGTATGGCCTGGGCGTGTTCAAGGACCTCGACCAGGCCGTGGGCTGGTATGTGAAGTCGGCCGAACAGGGGTTTCCCGAGGCACAGGTCTCGGTTGGCGACCTCTATCTGGATGGCTACTGGGGAGACCCGGACGATAGCGAAGCCGCCGACTGGTACGGCTTTGCAGCGGAACAGGGTCATCAGGAGGCCATCGACAAGCTGTCCAATCTGAAAGGCGAGCAGGTGGCGGCACTGCCCCGTCTCGACCCGCCGACATCGACGGGCGCGCTCTTCGGTGGGGCGTGCGAGCCGGTTCGCGAGATTGTCTTCAAGGTCGAGGTCGAGACTCACATTCCGGACCCGCCTGTCAATCACGACCTGTCCATTGACGAACTCTCGAAGGAGCTGGTGCATGGCGGGAAGGAGCGGATTTTGGGCCTGACCAAGCCCGACCTGGAGATTGCCACCCAGCATCGCTATCGCACCACGACCCGGGGCAAGACGCTGTGTTTCTGGATCGAGGAGATTCAGGTCCGGATGATCTACAAGGCGCTCGAGGTCTTCGTCGCGAAGGACTACCGGCGAAGCAGTTGCGAGTACCGGGCTGTCCTCGCCCACGAGCAGGAGCATCTGGCCGTGGCTCGCGACAACCTGGAACGCTACGCCCCCGAGGTGCGAAGGGCCTTGACCTCCCTGCTGATTCCGACGCCCCAGCGGCCTGTGCAGATCGACCATCAGGAAGATGCTAACGAAACCTATCAACGGCTCTACGCGAAAATTTTGGACCCGATTTACAAACGCATGAAGCTGGACCTCGAGGCCAGGCACGCGGCGCTGGACACGCCGCAATCCTATGCCGCGGTCCGGCGCCGCTGCCGCAACTGGTGAGGCCCGACTTAGGTTCGGCCGGGCTGGGTCTACTCGGTGTCGGTGGTTTTCTCGGCGGTCTGTGGCGATAGGGCCCTGGGTGCCTGGGTGTCGGCTTCGATCGCCGCGATGGCCTTTGACAAGCGTTTCGCCGTGCTGCTTCGCCATTTCGCCTGGGCGGCGATCTGACCCAGCGTGGTGACCCGGCCTTTGCTCAGGCGGTCGAGTGTCTGGGACACCTCTTGCGGCCGTGGCGAGTCGGGGGACGGGCCGCGAGAGTCGGCCTGGACAGGTGCGACGGTCAGGAGAAAGGCCAACAGGACGAGGCCAGCGAACGCGAGGACGGTCAAGTCCCCTGTGGCGGCGAATATTGGGCGGGCACGGGCTGACATAGCTTTATCCAGTCATCCTGAGAAGAAAAAGCGAACAACTCAATCAACTGTGTAGATAATTATTCTGTATTGCAATTTATTTTTATTTATATAGTTTTTTCTAATATTTTATATGTGTTAATGTATATTTTAGAGTGTTTTTGCATAAATTGCCGTATGTTCGCCAGGCCCAGAGCGCGACAGTCTCTCGGGGCCTGGGAAGGCGCCCCTCGACGTCACACCGGTGACAGCGTGATGGTCTCGAAGCGCGTGTCGGCAATCTGGAAGATCTGGTCGTTGCCCTGATCGCAGGCCAGAACCTGGGCCGCTGTCCAGCCGAGAAGCAGGCCGGCGATTCCCCGATTGACCCCGCGGTGCGAGACCACGCAGGTGGCGCCGGCCTCCTGGCCCCTATCGACCAGTCGGTCCTGGACAAAGCCGGCGAGCCGACTTGCGAGCAGGGCGTAACTCTCGCCGCCGGGAAAGGCCCGTGACCACTTGTCGGCGTCGCGCCAGGCCCAAAGACCGGGATGCTTGGCTTCGATTTCCTCGGTCGTCAGGCCTTCGGTGACGCCATAGGCGCATTCCATGAGCCGGTCGTCCGCAACCGGCGCCAACCCGACGGCCCGGCCGACCGTTGCCGCCGTGTCGGCCGAGCGGCCCAGCGGGCTGGTGAAGAGGCGGGTGATGCCACGGTCCCTCAGTGCCTCGGCGGCGGCCCTGGCCTGGTCGCGACCCTCCCGCAGGAGCGGCGAGTCCCGTTGTCCCTGGAACCGTCCTTCGCGATTCCAAACCGTGCGTCCATGACGAACCAGATAAATCATCGGGCCGAACAGATCATCGTGCCAAGTCAACCATCGAAGCGGTGCTCCCTGTTCCAGGCATCTTGAATAGGGACCGGGGCCTCCCCTGTCCAGGCAGCCCCGGGATTGCGCGGCCCGCCTCGCTTGACAGCGGCCGGGCAGGATGGTCCTTAAGTGCAAGACTACGGGCTTCGAAAGTGGGAAGGGGCCTCTCATGGCAAGAGATCGTTCCAGGATGGAATCGAATTCGACCGCCGAAAAGTATCACCAGGCCGCGCTCGATCATCTTGGCCGGGGCGAACCCGAGGCGGCGTTAAGCGCAATCGAGCGGAGTCTGGCGACCAATTTTTCCTGGGCTGCCAGCCACGCAACTCATGGTCTGGTGCTGGCGACCAATGGCAAGCGCGCCGCCGCCGAACGGGCGGTGACCGCGGCGCTGAAACTCGACCCGCAACTGCCCTACGCGCATTTTGCCCAGGGCGTGCTGATCCAGGACGAAGATCCGAACCTGGCCGTGCAGGCCTTTAGCCGCGCGCTGGAAGGGGATCCCGACAATCCTCGGTTCTTGTTGCAGCTCGCCGTGTCCCACCTCAAGGCAGGAGACAGGGATGCGGCGCGGTCACGGCTCATGGCGGCGGTTGAAAGCGAACCCGAAAACACCACGGCCCTTATTCTCCTGGCCGACCTCTACCTGGCGCAGGGGCAGTGGGACGAGGCCGCAAGCTATACCGACCGCATCCTGGAGACCGAGCCCGAGCACAGCGAGGCCCTTCTGGTGCGCTGCCAACTGGCCTTGCTGCAGGGCGATGGCCGGGTCCTCGAATGTTCCGCCAAGGCGCTGCTGGCAAAGGATCCGATCGACAAACGCGCCCTTGAGATGGCGGCGTTGGGGTCGCTGTCGTGCGAGCGCCTTTGGCGTCCCTGGTGGTCCTTCATGGTCTGGCGCGCGCGCAACGATCAACGCAAGGTGACGCTCTGGGCGCTCCTCGGCCTCGGCGGCGTCCTGGCGGTCAGCTTTCTGCTGGTTGCCGTTCTGCCGAATCTCGCGGTGGCCTTCCACGGTTTGCTTTGGCTGATCTTCGGGTATTTCCTGGGCGCGCATTTCAGCCTGCGCGCCAGATTGCGTCAGATCGCAGCGCTCGCGCCCGGATACCGCGCAAGTCCGCCGGGCGATTCCGCCGCCGCGGCCGAGACCCAGACGACCCCGCAACCGCCAGAGCCGGCGGAGCAGCCCAACAGGCCGGCCGCCAGGACAGGCAGCCTGCTGTCGCACCGCGGCAGGGGGCGAACCATCCACTAGAGTTGAGTTATCGGATTGGCGCGGGGACCGTCGGCAGGAGATCGCCGGTCGGGGAGAGCCGGTCGGGGAGAGCCGGTCGGGTGCCAGCTCGACCTATTCCCAGGCGCCGCGCGCCTGATCCTCGATCACGCTTTTTTCTTCGAGCGTCAAGTGTTTGGCAACGTCGCCGAGACCCTGCATCGCGGCCCGGCGCAGCTCGCTGTCACTCCAGAGCACCGAGAGCGCAATCCAGTAGTAGGCGTCCGCCGCGTTTTTATCGACGCCAGTGCCCATCGCCAGCATCGCGCCGAGTTGAAGCTGAGCCGGTGCATGGCCGTTCTCCGCCGCCCTCTGATACCAGCGGTAGGCCTCGCGATGCTCGACCTCGACACCGAAACCGTTGAAGTACATCTCGGCAAGGGTGAACTGGGCGCGCGGGTCGCCTTTTTGGCTCAAGGGAATGAACTCGGCCAGGGCGGTGGCGTAATCGCCTTCCATGTAGGCGGCGCGCGCCGAGGCGTAATCGGCCTGCGCCGCGGGCGCGGCCAAAAGCAGAAGGGCCGCCAAGGCAAGCGAACAAAGACTACTCCGACACCGCATTGTGATTTGGTCCCCTCGGACTGCCAAAGCCAGTGTTTCGGTACGCACCTGTGGGCGAGCCGGCCGGCCAGTTCCTTCTTGTTAGATAGCACGGGCCGAGCCAATACCAAGTGATGTCGGTCACCCTTTGCAAAGTAAATTGCGCCTCGGCGGTCTGCGCTTGACCGCCGGCGCGATCAATCAGGCAAGCCGAGGCGACTTTGGCGCCAATCACGGCCGTCTGGCGATCATGTCGATCTCGACCAGACAGTCGCGTGCCAGGCCGGTCACGCCGATGCAGGTTCGCGCCGGACGCCGGTCGGCCGGAAAGTAGCTCGCATAGACCTCATTCATCGCCGCGTAGTCGCGCTGGAAGTCAGTGAGGAAGGCGCGTGCGCTGACGACATGCTCGAGACCCAGACCGAGCTCGCCGAGCACCAGCTTGAGGTTCTCCATGACCTGCCGGGTCTGTCCGGCGATGCCCGCCGCCAGGGGTCTCGAGTCGTCGCTTGGGTCGTTGGGAATCTGACCGGTCAGCAGCACCCAGCCGTCGGCCTCGACGGCATGACTGTAGGGGGCCACCGGCGCGGGACCGGAGGCAAAGGTATGAAAGAGCGGTGGCGACATGGCGACGGGCCTCCTGCGGTAATACATCCCATACATGAGGTTGCTGCTCTCCGCACCGATTGGAAAGATCGGCGTGGTGGTATTCTCAGAAGGAAGGAGAGCAACGATGAGAATTTTTACAGGATTGGACGTTGGAGGCAAGGCCACGGCGATTTGCGTGATGGACGGCGAAGGCAAGATACTTTGGCGTGGCCAGCGAGTGACCGATCCGGATGCTATTGGGCAAGTGCTTGGGCGCTTTGATGTTGAGACGATGCGGGTTGGCCTGGAAAGCGGGTCCTATTCG
>JAJFGK010000147.1 GCA_021776195.1 Kiloniellaceae bacterium
AGCTGATCGTGTTTTTCGACGACAACGGCATTACCATCGACGGGCCCACCGACCTGACGGTCTCCGACGATCAGGTGGCCCGCTTCCAGGCCTCGGGCTGGGACACCGCATCGGTGGATGGCCACGACCCCGAGGCGGTCGCCCAGGCCATCGAGTCGGCGCGGCGGGGCGACCGGCCCTCGCTGATCGCCTGCCGCACGGTGATCGGCCGCGGCGCGCCCAACAAGCAGGGCACCGCTGCGACCCACGGCAACGCCCTTGGCGTGGATGAAATTGCCGCCACCCGCGAGAACATCGGCTGGCCCCACGCCCCTTTCGATATACCCGAAGCGGTGCTGTCGACCTGGCGCCAGGCCGGCGGGCGCGGCGCTGTCGAGACCGCCGCGTGGGATCAGCGCCTTGCCGCAATCGATGCGGACAGCCGCGCCCGTTTCCTGCGCGAGATGGCCGGCGAGCTGCCGGAGGGAGCCTTCGAGGGGCTCGCCGCCTTCAAGGCCAAGACCGTCAGCGACAACCCCAGCACCGCGACCCGCAAGTCATCGGAAGCCGTGCTCGGACAACTGACCGCGGCGATTCCCGCGCTGATCGGCGGCTCGGCCGATCTCACGGGGTCGAACAACACCAAGACCAAGGATCAGGCTATCGTCGGCCGCGGCGATTTTTCCGGCAGCTACCTGCACTACGGCGTACGCGAACACGCCATGGCCGCGGCGATGAACGGCCTGGCCCTGCACGGCGGGCTGATTCCCTATGGCGGCACCTTCCTGGTCTTCACCGACTACTGCCGCCCGGCGATCCGCCTTTCGGCGCTGATGGGCCTGCGCGTGGTCTATGTCATGACCCACGATTCCATCGGCCTCGGCGAGGACGGGCCGACCCATCAACCGATCGAGCATCTGGCGGCGCTGCGCGCGATTCCGAACCTGATGGTCTTTCGCCCCTGCGACACCATTGAGACCGCCGAGTGCTGGGAACTGGCGTTGCGGGCGGAGAAAACACCCTCGGTGCTGGCATTGACCCGCCAGAACCTGCCAACCCTGCGGCGCGACCACGGCGAGAACCTTTCGGCCCTGGGTGCCTACATCCTGGCCCCGGCGGACCGCGGCCGTCAGGTCACCTTGATCGCCACCGGCTCGGAGGTCGAGATTGCGATGGCCGCCCAAAGCCTTCTGGAGGACCAGGGCATCGCCACGGCGGTGGTCTCGATGCCCTGTTGGGAGCTGTTCGAGCAGCAGTCGCAAAACTACCGCGACGAGGTCCTGGGGCCGGGCAGTCTGCGCATCGCCATCGAGGCGGCGACCGGGTTCGGCTGGACCCGCTGGACCGAAAACTCGGGCGCTTTTGTCGGCATGGATTCTTTCGGGGCTTCGGCGCCGGCGAAGGCACTCTATGCCAAGTTCGGCATCACCGCAGAGGCCGTGGTCGAGGCGGTCAAGGCGCGGCTCTAGATTTAACAAGACCCGGCCGCGGGCAACGACCCGCGTGCCGGCCGGCCCGTGACAGGGCCGGATTCCAGGGGAGAGCGATCCATGAATTTCGAACAGCTTGCGACGACCGCCCGGGCCCTGGTCGAGCCGGGCAAGGGTATTCTTGCCGCCGACGAGAGCAGCGGCACGATCAAGAAACGGTTCGATTCGATCGGCACGGAATCGACCGAGGAGAGCCGGCGCGACTACCGCTCGCTGCTGTTCACCGCCCCCGGCATCGCCGACCACATCAGCGGCGTCATCCTGTTCGACGAGACGATCCGCCAGAAGGGCGCCGACGGCACCGCGCTGGTGTCGCTGCTGCAGGACGCGGGCATCATTCCCGGGATCAAGGTGGACAAGGGCGCCAAACCCCTGGCGCTGCATCCCGGCGAGACCGTGACCGAGGGCCTCGACGGACTGCGCGAACGCTTCGCCGACTATGCAGCACTCGGCGCGCGCTTCGCCAAGTGGCGCGCGACCTATTCCATCGCCGACGACAAACCGAGCGGCACCTGCCTGTCGACCAACGCCCACGCCCTGGCGCGCTACGCGGCCCTGGCCCAGGAGGCCGGCATCGTGCCGATCGTCGAGCCCGAGGTGCTGATGGACGGCGGCCACACGATCGACGAATGCGAGGCGGTAACGGAAGAAGCCCTGCTCAGCCTCTATGCCGAACTCTCGACCCAGGAGGTCTTCCTGGAGGGGACGCTCCTGAAGCCCAATATGGTGATTTCGGGCAGCGACTGCCCCGAGCAGGCGGGCGTCGAAGAGGTCGCCGCGCGCACCGTCACCACGCTGAAGCGCGCGGTGCCGGCGGCGGTGCCGGGCATTGTCTTTCTATCGGGCGGCCAGAGCGACGAAGCGGCCACGGCCCACCTGAACGCCATGAACAGGCTGGACGATATCCTGCCCTGGCGGCTCAGTTTTTCCTACGGCCGGGCGCTGCAGGCCGCGCCGCTGAAGGCCTGGGGCGGCGACAGCGCCAACCTCGCCGCGGCCCAGGCGGCCTTCATGGAACGCGCCAAGGCCAACGGCCAGGCCAGCCTGGGCGACTACGGAGCCTAGGGGCCGGCGCGACCGACTGGACTCCTTCCTCTAGTGTGGTGGAACAGGGGCAATGGGTGTTTTCATTTGTCATTACCGGGCTTGACCCGCTAATCCAGGGGAGCCGAGCAGAAAAGTCCGGGAATGGTTCCAACCGCGCAACT
This sequence comes from Kiloniellaceae bacterium, assembly GCA_021776195.1. The sequence continues at coordinate 2,678 of JAJFGK010000147.1, forward strand.
CCTGGACCCTCGGGTCCAGCCCGAGGGTGACATCAAGCGGGCTTGGGCTTTCGGCCCCAAGGCCCGCCAAGTCCAGCGAAGCGCGTCGACAGACAACAGAGACACGACAAAAAAAGGAAACCGCATCATGGCACTACGAGTAGGGATCAACGGATTCGGGCGTATCGGCCGCCTGGTGTTTCGCGCGGCCATGGAGGCGAGGCGACGGGACATCGAGTTCGTCGCCATCAACGATCTCGGCTCGGCCGAGGCCAACGCCCATCTGCTGGCCTACGATTCGGTGCACGGCCGCTATCCGGGCAAGGTCCAGGCCATGAAGAACGCCATCAAGGTGGACGGCCACAAGGTCAAGGTGCTGTCCGAACGCGACCCGGCCAAGCTGCCCTGGGGCGACCTGGGGGTCGACCTGGTGATGGAATGCACCGGTCTTTTCGCCAGCAAGGAGAAGGCCTCGGCCCACCTGACCGGCGGCGCCAAGAAGGTGCTGATCTCGGCCCCGGCCAGCGGCGTCGATTTGACCGTGGTCTACGGCGTCAATTCGGCCAAGCTGAAGAAGAGCCACACGGTGGTCTCCAACGCCTCCTGCACCACCAACTGCCTGGCCCCGGTCGCCCAGGTGCTGAACCAGACGGTCGGCATCAAGCAGGGCTTCATGACCACGATCCACGCCTTTACCGGCGATCAGCGCACGGTCGACACCCTGCACGGCGACCCGGCCCGGGCCCGCGCCGCCGCCGTCAACATGATCCCGACCTCGACGGGGGCTGCCCGCGCCGTCGGCCTGGTGCTGCCGGAGTTGGCCGGCAAGCTGGACGGCACCGCGATCCGGGTGCCGACCCCCAATGTCAGCCTCATCGACCTGACCGTCACGACCAGTAAGAAGACCTCGATCGAGGAGATCAACGCCGCCCTGGTGGCGGCCGCCAAGGGCAAGCTGAAGGGCGTGCTGGCGGTCAACGACAAGATCCTGGTCTCGACCGACTTCAACCACAACCCGGCCTCCTCCACCGCCGACCTGCACGAAACCCAGGTGATCGACGGCAACTTCGCCCGGATCCTGGCCTGGTACGACAACGAGTGGGGCTTCTCCAACCGCATGAGCGACACCGCGGTCGCCATGGGCAAGCTGAAGTAAAGCTGCCCCTCCTCTACCCCGGCACCGGACTTTCGGATCCGGGGCTGTTCGGTCTTTGGTCAGGCAGCGGGCTGGACCAGCGATTGAATGGTTGCCAGGAAGGCGTCGCTATCCACCGGCTTTTGCATGGTCGCGTTGGCACCCAGGGACGAGGCGAACCCCATGGCAAACTCCGGCGGATGAAGAGCGCCGCCGCCGGATATCGCCAAGACCTTCAGATCGGGATGTGACTTCCGTAGCGTACGGATGAACTCGATGCCGTCCACTTCCGGCATGAACACGTCGGTGACGACGACATCGAACCGAGACTCCTGGAGTGCAGCCGCGGCCTCCCTGCCGTTGTGCGCTTCGGTGACGCAGTGGCCGCTGTCCCTCAACAGCTTGGATAGCGCGAAACGCACCAGTTTATTGTCCTCAGCAAGCAGAACTTTTGCCATGACATTACTCCCCTTGCAGGATGAGGCCCATATCAGGGTCGACTGCGGGTACCAGAATGGTAAAGCAAGTCCCCTTACCCGGTGTCGAACGAACGGAGATACGGCCGCCCCATTCGTTGATGATGCCGTGCACAACGGCCAATCCGAGGCCGACAGAGGCTCCGGCCTGGCCGGTGGTAAAGAACGGGTCGAACGCCCGCATCTGGACCTCCTTCGGCATCCCGCGTCCGTTGTCCGAGACCTGAAGCTTGAAAAAGTGCCCCCCTGCCGGGGATGGGCCGACGGCCTCCTGCCCCGAAAGAGTCTCGAGGCGCAGGGCAACCTTCAGGGTGCCTCGGGAGTCGATGGCACGTGCCGCGTTCATAAAAAGGTTCGTGATGACCTGGGTGAGTTCGGTCCGGTTGATCACCACAGTTTGAGGAAGTGGCTCGATCTCGCACTCGACATCGATACCCGGCGGCAACACTGTTCTCGAGAATTCGACGATCTTCTCAAGACAGGCGGCAAAGATCACTTCTTCTCGTTCCTGCGATTGACCACGGGCAAAGGTCAGAACCTTGCAGACAATGTCGTGGCTATAGTCCGATGCCTCGAGAATCTTTTCGAGATTGGACCGCGTGTCGTCCGTCAACGATGGCTCCTTGAGGGATAACTGGGTCAGGGTGAGAATCGGCTGAAGCATGTTGTTGAGCTCATGGGCCAAGCCGCCCGCCAGTCGGCCCAGAGACTCCAAACGCTGCGCGTCGCGCAGTTGCGCTGCGGCGGCAAGTCTTTGGGCATGGGTGTTCTTGAGAACTTCATTTGCATTCCCAAGGGCAACGTTCAACCGCCGCGCTTCCCACCAGCGCCGCGCGGCGTACCACGCCAAGACAAGGGTCAGAGCCGGCACCAAAGCCAGAACTTCGTCCAGTTCCCAGGCCTCGTATTCCCTCGCTATCTCCGACAGCCGCTCGACGGCGTCGGTCAGCACGAAACCGCACAGCAAGATCGAGAAGCCGGCCACACCGAGCACCAGATCGCGCACTGCCGCCGTGTCCCGGCGCCGGCTCCAGTTTTTTCGGAAGGAATTCTCTGATAACGATAAGTCCGCCACTATTTAAATCCTTCGATTGTTAGCACAGTACAGCAACTAATTGTAAATCATTGGTAAACCGAAAGACCCCGACCCGACGGCGATCGCCCGGAGCAGGGCGCCGTCGGGGATCGGTGGACCAGTGCCGGGGGACCGCCGAAACAGGCCGGTCGCCGGTTGTGTCACCGAAATACTTGGCCCAAATGGTTCAAGCGCCCCGATTTCAGGCTAGAGACGATCGGGCTTGACCTGGTCGGCCGGAAATTCGGCCTTCAAATCCAAGATCTCCGTGATATCCTAGAGGCAACCAACATGCGAAATCAGGGAGATAGAGAATGCAAAACGGAAGAACGACGGGCCCTGTGGCCCGCAGGGTGTTGCTGCCAATCTTTGCGCTGGCGCTGTCGGGTCTGGTCCCTGTCGGGCCGGGCGACGCGCAGGCCGCCACCGAGGAAACCGTGCATCTGGGCGCCAAGCACGTTCACATCATTCGCGGCGACGCCCCCCAAGGCCCGGTCGCGAGTCAGGGCCAGGTCGCGAGTCAGGGCCAGGTCGCGAGCAACGCCGCTCCGGCACGCGATCAGCGGCGTATTGAACCGGTCGCCGGCTTGAACGGGTGGTTCTTCGACAACCAGACCAACAAGTTTGGCCGTTGCTTTACGCGGAACACGACCGAGTATCGGGGCCGGACCATCCGCTGCGTGTGGAAAAAGCTGCCATAGCAGGAGTAGGTTGGGCAGGGGCCAGTTCTCTTGTCGCTGGCCAATCGACGCTCAAAGCGCGCGGTCTATCATCGTGGCTTGCCTACTCTGACAAGAGGAGGACGCAAGCGATGAAATCGCCCACCCGCGATGAACAGGTCCCGATGGATCAGATCCCTTGGGTCGACCTTCCCGAAGGCCTGGCGGCTGACGGCATTTGCTGGAAGCTGCTGCAGGTGTCGCCCGAGATGGGTTCTTGGACAGCCTACTGCGACTGCCCCGCCGGCTCGTCCTTCGCGCCCTGGCCCGCCGCACCCTGGCCCGCCGCTCCAGGGTTATGCGCGCGGTCTGAAAGGTCCGGCCTCCGATCGCCACAGCTGGCAGGGGGCGAAGCGCTTTCAACGGCCGTTCCGAGACCTGGGTCCTCCAGCGAAGGCGGGGTGTCTGTCGTCGGCGGCACGGCTTCTCGAAGCAGCAGGACATCGGCCGAAGCGTGGCCCTGCGCCGCCGCACGCCTCAGCCAGGCAATGGCCTCGGCACGGCGCGAGGGATCGCGCTTCAAGAGCTGAGAACCGAAGTAATACTGGCCGATTGGATCGCCGCCCCGGGCCGAGAGGCAAATCAACGGGAGGCCGGCCGGGTCGCCGGTGCGGTCGAGCCGCAGTCCCTTGATGAACTGCGCCCGAGCTTGTCTGGCCGCTTCGGCCCGGGCCTTCTGTGCTTCCTTGTCGGGGAAGCAGTCCTCGGTCTCGACGATGCAGTAGATCGCCCCGCCAACCGCAAAGACGGCCAAGCCGATCCCCGCCGCCGTACCCGTGGCGGCCGCGCTGCCGGCGCCGTCGACGGCAACGATTTGGCAGCTCGAAGCCGAGGTCAGGAGCCAGACAATCAACAAACCAAGATGAAGTGGACGCAAGGAAGTGGACCTCTTCAGGCAAGATTCCGTCGGATCGGGGATCATCGCGGCACAGACAAGATCGTGACGGACGACCGCGCGATTGCCAAGCCGTGCAAACTGCCGGCTGCGCCCCAACCGACCGTGCCATTCAATTTAAGGGTTCAGTTTCATGTCAAATGGGCGATGCTACCATCTCCTAACCTGAGGTGGTGCTACGCGATGAAACATTCGATTTTCCGTCCGGCACGAAGTTTCGCGCCGATCTTCGATCTTCTCGAGATTGTCGACGCATTGCAGTTGGCACGCGGCCTGCTGCGGGAAAAGGGCATCACCATAAGTCTGGTGCGCGATTTCGACGATTTCGATCGGTTTTGCGAGGCGGTCAAGGGCCGTCGCGGTAGCCTTGAATTCTCTTCGCGGTTGACGGACAGAACACCTGAGGACGCTCTGCTCATCCTCGGTCGCAGTGAGGCTGGGGAAATCGTGACGCTACAGGCGCTTTGGCGCCACGCGCTGGTCGGAATTTCACTGGCCGATTTCTGGCGTAAGAATTTGGAACGGCTCTATGGCGAGACCGTCGTCGACACCTGTCCGGCGGCCGAGACCATCACCGGCGAGAAGGTGGTCTATCATGGCGAATCCTGGTGCAGCCCCGACTGGCGCGGACAGCAGATCGCCTCGACCGCCGCGCTGCTCGCCCACACGCTGGCCCTCATCGAGTTCCGCCCGGACTATCTCTACGGCTTGATCGAACCTGACCTGGTTCACAGAGGCTTCCACAGCCGCGAGGGATTCTGTCATTCCCAGCCGCGTGCCATCACCTGGGAGAACATCCCCAGCGGTTTCGTGCCCGGCGACTACCTCTGTTGGAACACGCTGCCCGATCTGCTCCACGTCGCTAGGCACATCGAGCTGGTGGCGTCAGAAACTCCGTCCAGGTGGCAACCGCCCGTTGCCCTCTCGGCAAGACGATCGGGACCACCAGCCGGCGATAGTGAATGAAGACTTTCTGCCGATTGCCGTCGACGATCGGCGCGCCCACCACGCTGAGGTCGGGCCGGCCGCTGGCGGACACGGCCTGATAGACATCCATGACGGCAGTCTCGAAATCACGGTCGGGCAGGCCGGGCAGGCTAGGCGCGGCGGCACAGAAGTCTCGGCCGAAAAGCAGCGCCGTTGTCGATTCCACACCCAGAAAGATGAAGGGAAAGTCGCCGTCCCGTTGCTGGTCGCAAAGCGTGATCTGGACCCAGGGCATGAGCGCGACAAAGCTGTCCTCGTCGTCCCGGCAAAGCCCCCGGGAGGCATCCCACCAGGTCGCCAGACGGTCGAACAGCGGACTCTGATTGGCGGTCTGGCGGCAATCCAGCGGCTCGATCAGGGCTGTCGTCAATGTTTCGGCTCCCGCTGCCTAATCTTCTCGAACCGCGAAATCATGTCCGACAGGTTACGCCAGACAATCTCGAGACCGTCCTGTGGCACGGCGCCGAGAGACCGGCAGCCGAAATGCTGACTGATGAAGGCACGCAAGAACAGGTTGAGACCGTGCTGCTCGGCCAGTTCCGCGATTTCATCGCGCATGAGGCGCGGCGGCGGCGGCATGACGCGCTTCAAGACGCGTTCGATCTCCGCCTTCATGGCATCCTTGGTTTTCTTCTCCATCGCCCCACGCCTTCCCGAAGGAGACAATCCGGGTCAAAGTCCCGAACCTGAAATCCGACCATATGACCCACGCCAGCCTGGCAATGCCCCTTCCTCAAGGATTCAAGGTGTCCTCGATCGCCGCGGGCCAATGCTTGGCCGGGCCTTGGGCCTCACACAGGCAGTCCATGTCATTTTGGATCGAAACCTCGGGCGTGGCCTGGGCGACGATATCGGACGGGTCTCACAGGATCTCATGTGTATCACAATCTCGCGGGGTCAACACCTCCCAGTTGTCTTGCCCTTTGCCGCGCGGCGGTCTTGCGATAGACAGGCGGCACTCTAAGTTGGCGGTATGGCTCGCCGCGCGAATCTTCCCACTGCCGATCCCGCCCCAGCCGGTCGGGCGCCGGTCTCCTTGGCTCCGGCAATCGTGGTGCACGACCTGGCGGATTGCCTGGCTGCGCTGGAAGCCGCTCGCGATCTCGGACGGTCCGTGACACTGCTCTCGGCGCCGGGAGCGGCCGGCAGCGGCGGGGCGCCCTGGTGGCGCTGCCTGGTGGCCGCGGCCAAGGCGCGCGAGCCGAAGGCCGATTTCGCCGCCCTGCTCGACTGCGGACCGGCGCCCGGGTACGTCCTGGCCGCGCTCCGGGCCGGGGTCACCGGCCTGGTCTTCACCGGACCGCCGCGTCTGGCCGTCCCCCTGAGGGCGGCGGCCGCAAAGGCCGGTGCCACGCTGCTGACCCGGCGGCCGCCCTGCCGCGACCTGCTTGACGAGCCCGACAGGGCCGCCGCCTGTCGCACCTGGCTGGCGGCACATGAAGCTCGAGCCTCTCGAGGATAGAATCAAACCCCTGGTAGCCCTTGCGTCCCCCGCATTGCATCGGTGGGGGCAAGCTGATAGCTTCCGGCGCGCTTTTTTGGCGAGACCCTTTTCCGGAAAGAATGACCGATGAAGATCAACGGAAACGCCATCCGTCCCGGCAACGTGATCGAACACAAGGCCCGCCTGTGGCGTGCCGTGAAGATCCAGCACACCCAGCCCGGCAAGGGCGGAGCCTACCTGCAGGTCGAACTGCGCGACATCCGCGACGGCACCAAGCTGAACGACCGCTTCCGGGCCAGCGAAGATGTCGAGAAGGTGCGCCTCGACCAGAAGGCCTATCAGTACCTCTACGCCGAAGAGGATATGATCACCTTCATGGACAACGAGAGCTACGAGCAGGTTACGGTTCATACCGACCTCGTCGGCGAGCCGGCGATCTTCCTACAGGACGGCATGACCGTGACCATCGAATCCTTTGAGGGCGAGCCAATATCGGTGATGCTTCCCGACTCGGTGACCATGGAGGTGGTCGAGGCCGACCCGGTGGTCAAGGGTCAGACCGCCTCGTCCTCCTATAAGCCGGGCCAGCTGGAAAACGGCGCCCGGGTCATGGTGCCGCCGCACATCGAATCGGGCACCCGAATTGTGGTCAACACCGCCGACGGCACCTATGTCGAACGCGCCAAGGACTGATCCGTAGTACCATGCAGCCACGCTCCGCCATGCTCAACGTGATGGTCAAGGCCGCCGACAAGGCGGGACGCAAGCTGCGTCGCGACTTCGGCGAGATCGAGAATCTCCAGGTTTCAAAAAAGGGGCCGGCCGATTTCGTTTCCACGGCGGACCTCGCGGCCGAGGAGATCCTGCTCGAGGAGCTCTCGAAGGCGCGGCGCGACTACGGCTTTCTCATAGAGGAATCGGGCAGCCATCCGGCCAAGGCCGGCTGCGACCGGCGCTGGGTCGTCGATCCGCTGGATGGCACCTCGAACTTCCTCCACGGCCTGCCGCACTGGGCGGTATCGATCGGCCTCGAGGAACGCGGCGAGTTGATCGCCGGGGTCATCTTCGATCCGATCCGCAATGAGCTCTTCTGCGCCGAAAAGGGTGGCGGCGCCTATCTCAACGACCGCCGGATCCGGGTCTCGGCGCGCAAGCGTCCCGAGGAACTGCTGGTCGCCACCGGGGCCCCCTTCCGCGGCCACGGCGACCGGGAACGCTTCGCCCGGGAGGCCGATGCGGTCATGGCCGAGACCGCCGGTATCCGCCGCTGGGGCGCGGCGGCGCTCGACCTCGCCTACGTCGCGGCCGGCCGCTACGATGCTTTTTGGGAGTGGGGCCTGTCACCTTGGGACATTGCCGCGGGCGTCGTGATTCTGCGCGAGGCCGGCGGTATCGCCACCGAAGTCGGCGGCCGAACCCTGAAGTTGGACAGCCCGAGCCTGCTCGCCGGCAACGAGAACACGCATTTCGCCCTGCTTAAGATCCTCAAGGCGAGCCGGCCGAGCCGGGCGGACGCGAAAGCCGAGGCATGACGATCGACCGCCGAGCCCTTGCTCGGGCCTGTCCAAGGCGGTTGTGGCTGGCGGCCCCTGGGCTTATACCGACAAATCAAGCTTGCACCAGAGCGGTGGCCTCGGGGCTTATAGCAATGGACCTCGATAGCGATTTGGACTAGCCTCGCGGAGGCGCCGTTGTGGGGGGCGGGAACCGGACTTGAAGGAGGCGCGGTTTTTGGGCGGCCGAATGAAGAAGACCTTGCGAAGAGACCTTGATCTGGAGCGGACCTACACCATCTGCGGGCCCTTGGCCGGCGGCGCGGTTCTGGCTGTCCTGTTGACGCTTGCACCGGACCCGTCCGGCGCCGTGGCGCAGACCAAGAACCGCTACAGCGACAGCGTTATCGTCAACACCGACGTGCTGAACAGCCTGGGCGCGAGCCCCAGCGTCTCGTCATTGCCCTACCAGCCGAACTACCTGAGCGGCGGATCGCCGGCTTACGGCGTTCCGGCCTACGGTCTCCAGGGCTACGGACAGCCGGCTTACGGCCAGCCCGCCTACGGCCAGCCGGGACCCAACGGCCTTGTGGTCGCACGACCGAGCGCCCTGCTGTTTCCGCCGGCGCGCAACCCGCGCAGCCTGCTGGCGCCGCAGAGTCGGGCAACGACCTTTGCCGGCGCCTACGGCGGGACCGGCCGCCAGATCCTTCAGCCGCCACCGGGCACCCAAGCGGCGGCGGGCGGCCAGCCGCGCTCGCAACTGTTGCTGCCGCCTGCTCCCGGGGCCGCCCCGGCGCCGGCTGTGCCCAGTCAGGCGACAATTCCGACCACCACCGCCCCGACCACTACGGTCCCGACCACCACCGCCAGCGTACAGAATTCGGCCAATCTGACCCGTGCGGCGACCCCGCCGCCGCCCGAGAACACGATCGTCGCGGTTCCGGCGCCGCCACCGGTACCGGAGGTCCCCGCCGCACCGGCCGCCACGCAGTCCGCCGCGGCCCAGCCCTCGACCGTGCAGCCTGCCGTGGTGGCGGTGCCCGAGCCGACGCCCGTCGTCGCGGTCGAGGAAGAAACGCCAAAGGTCGAGCCGGCCGAGCCGGCCGAGAGCGCGCCAACGGTGGCGGCTGTCGTGTCCCAGCCCACCACGGAGACGACGGCGCTGCCGCCGCCGCCGGAACCGGAGGCGAGTCCAACGGTGGCCACGGCGCAGAGCGATGACGACACCGCCCAGACCGCCGCGGCGGCGCCCGCCGACGCAGGACCCGGCACCAGCGTCCTGTTCGACAGCGGATCGGCCGACTTGAACGACGGCAGCAAGGAAAAACTGAGCGCCCTGGCAGCGCTGCTGAGCGGTAACGAATCGCTGCGGGTGCAGCTCCTGGCCTTTGCCAGCGGCGATGAGGAAAACGCCAATGTGGCGCGCCGTTTGTCTCTTTCCCGTGCCCTTGTCGTGCGCTCCTACCTGATCGACCAGGGCATTCCCGCCACGAGAATGCAGGTGCGCGCGCTGGGCAACAAGTCCGAGTCCGGCCCACCGGACCGGGTCGATATCAAGCCCCAGGGAGGCTGAGCGTATTTCGCGGACCCCGACCACAGTTTCGCCACGGTTGCGGGCTAGTCGATTTACGGCCGCCGTCAAATCGGCACCCACCGCTTGCGCCCCGAATGCCAATGGGGCCGCGATCCTGGATGGAACTGAAGGCCATCGATGACCCGCCCCTTCCGTTATCTCCTGCGCATGCTGCTTTTCCTGATCGCCGTGACGGTCGGCGTGGTCCTCATCGCGCCTCAACTGGCGACCGCATTTTTCGCCAACCCGATCTTGAACGGCATGATCCTGGGCGTGCTGATCCTCGGCATCCTCTATATCTTCCGCCAGGTCCTCATGCTGCGCCCGGAGATCTTGTGGATTGAGAAGTTCCGGCAGGAAAGCTCGGGGCGCCTGATCTTTCCCGGCGCGCTTTCCGAAGAGCGGCCACCGCGCTTGCTGGCGCCCATGGCGACCATGCTGGCCGAGAAGACCGGCCGCTTCTCGCTCTCGACGCTTTCGCTGCGCACCCTGCTCGACGGCATTCACAGCCGGATCGAGGAATCGCACGAGATTTCCCGCTATCTGATCGGCCTTCTAGTCTTCCTCGGCCTGCTTGGGACCTTCTGGGGCCTGCTCGGCACGGTGAGCGCGGTGGGCGATACGATCGCCGGTCTCAGCGGCGACCCGGGCGATCCCTCGTCTTTCTTCGCCGAGCTGCAGGCCGGCCTCCAGACCCCTCTGGCCGGCATGGGCACGGCCTTCAGCTCCTCCCTCTTCGGCCTCGCGGGATCGCTCGTCCTCGGGTTCCTGGAACTGCAGGCCGGCCAGGCGCACAACCGCTTCCTCAACGATCTGGAGGAATGGCTTTCCGGCGTCACCAAGCTTTCATCGGGCGTCGGCAGCGGCGAGGGCGGCGACTCGGTGCCGGCCTACATTCAGGCCCTGCTCGAGCAGACCGCCGAGAGCCTGGAGAAGATGGAACGGGCGATGGACCGCAGCGACGGCGAGCGCGAGGCCATCAACCAGAGCCTGGGGCTCCTGGCCGACCGCCTCGGCATGCTGGGCGAGTATCTCAGGGACCAGCAGTCCTTGACCATGAGCCTGGCGGAATCCCAGGCCGCCCTGAAGCCGGCCCTGGCACGGATCGCCGAGTCGGGAAGCTCGGGCGGTGGCATGGACGAGGCCTCGCGCACCCATATCCGCAACATCGACCAACGCATGGGCCGCCTTTCCGCCGAGTTGACCTCCGGACGCGAAAAGGCGGTCGAGGAACTGCGCGGCGAGATCCGGCTTCTGACGCGCACCCTGGCCGCCCTGGCCGAAGACGGCTGAGGGCGGTTCGGCCCGATGCGGCAAGGCCTCACAGGTACCCACGGGCTGTCTGGATGTCGGCAAGCGGCGCAGGGGCAGGACTGAGCCATGTACACGCTGGGACGCCAACAGGGACGACGCCAGGTCAATATCTGGCCGGGCTTCGTCGACGCACTGGCGACCTTGCTGCTGGTCATCATCTTTGTCCTGATGGTCTTCATGGTGGCGCAGTTTTTCCTGTCCGTGGCCCTCTCGGGCAAGGACCAGGCGCTGGAGCGGCTGCAGGGCGAAATCAACGAACTGGCCGAGCTTTTGTCCCTCGAGCGTTCGGCCAACAGCGACTTGCGAATCAATGTCGCCGACCTCTCCTCGCAATTGCAGGACTCCCTGGCCGAACAGGACTCCCTGACCGGACAGCTTCGCACCATCATGTCCGAGCACGACGACCTGACGGCCCGCCTGCGCAGCGCCGAGGACGAGGCCACGCGCAGCCGCGAGGCGGCCGAGCGCGACCGCTCCGCCCTGGCCGAGGAGCAGGCACGCACGCAAAGCAGCCGCGGCCGGCTGGAAGAAGCCATCGCCGCCCTGCGGGTCGACAAGGACCGGCTGAAGGCGGCGCTGGCCGCCATCGCCAGCCAGAAGACCGATCTGGAGGCCGCCTTCGCGACCATCGAGGCGAACAAGGAGACGATCGAGGCCCAGATTGCCGAGCTGGCGATTCTAAAATCGCTGCGCGACGAGATGATCGCCGAACTGACCGCCGCCGAGGCCGCCATCGCCCGGCGCGACAAGGACCTGAGCGATAGCGCGGCAGCCCTGAGAGATAGCCAGGCAGCCCTGCGAGAAAACCAGGCGGCCCTGAGCGAAAGCGAGGCGGCCCTGATCGCGGAACGACAAAGCAGCGAGGACCTCGCGGCGCAGCTCTCGAGCACCCGCAGCACCCTGGGCGAACAGGAAGAGCTGGCCGCCGAATCCCAGGTCCAGGTGGCGATCTTGAACCGGCAGATCTTCGCCCTGCGCCAGCAGCTTGCGCGCATCTCGGTGCTGCTCGATGCCGCCGACGCCAGCAACGCCGAACAGCAGGTCATGATCAAGAACCTGGGTCAGCGCCTCAACGTCGCGCTGGCCAGCAAGGTCCAGGAACTGGCCCGCTACCGCTCCGACTTCTTCGGGCGGCTGCGCGAGATCCTGGGCGACCGCCAGGACATCAGCATCGTCGGCGACCGCTTCGTCTTCCAGTCCGAGGTGCTGTTCGAGAGCGGCTCGGACGAGTTGGGCCAAGAAGGCCAGCTGCAGCTCGGCCAACTGGCCGGCGCGCTGCGCGAAATCGCCGCGACGATCCCCGAGAACATCAACTGGATCCTGCGGGTCGACGGCCACACCGACCGGGCACCGATCGCGACCTATGCCTTTCCCTCGAACTGGGAACTCTCCACGGCCCGGGCGATCTCGGTGGTGAAGTTCCTGGTCTCCGAGGGCATCGCGCCGGAGCGCCTGGCGGCGACCGGCTTCGGCGAGTTCCAACCGCTCGACCCGGGCGGCGACCTGCAGGCCTTTCGCCGCAACCGCCGCATCGAGCTGAAGCTGACTCAACGTTGAACCGGGGCCGCCGCACGACTGGCGGCCCAAACACAGGCCGAACCACATGAAGATCCTCTATTTCGACGACGACCGGCTCGGCCTGCTGCGCGGCGAGGAGGTCGTCGAGGTGACCGACGATCTGGCGGCCATCCCCCATCTCGACCGGCGCGGCCTGATCAACGGCCTGATCGCCGATTTCGGCGCCCATCGCGCAACGCTCGAGGCGGCGCTGACGAACAAGCCGGGCCGGCCCCTGTCCGAGGTGACCCTGCGCCCGCCCCTGCCGCGGCCCCGAGCCATCGACTGCATGGCGGTCAACTACATGGAGGACGGCACCCGCGCCGAGCCGGCGCCGATCAACGGCTTTCACAAGTCCCCCAGCGCGGTCATCGGTCCGGGCGACACCATGGTGCTGCCCGACGTACCGGCGACGATCTTCGAGGGCGAGGCCGAGATCGCGGTCGTGATCGGCCGGCGCGTGACAGCGGTCCCGGTCGAGCGGGCCATGGAGCACGTGTTCGGCTATGTGAACTTCATCGACGGCTCGGCCCGCGGGCTGCCGCCCAGCGGCAACACCTTCTTCCAGACCAAGTCGCGCGACGGCTTCGCGCCCATCGGCCCCTGGATCGTCACCGCCGACGAGATCGCCGACCCCCAGGCGCTGCAGGTCAAACTGTGGGTCAACGGCGCGCTCAAGCAGAACTTCAACAGCAGCGACATGGCCCACCCCATCGCCCACTGCATCGCCTGGGCCAGCGCCATCCACACCCTGGAGCCCGGCGACCTGCTGGCCACCGGCACCAACCACCGGGGCCTCAGCGCCTTCCAGGACGGCGACCGCATCGAATTGGAGACCGAGGGCCTCGGCCGGCTGGAAATCAAGGTGCGCGACGACCTGAAACGTACCTGGTCGCGCGACACCCGCCTGGAGCACGCCGAAAAGGGCCTGGAGGGCCCGGCCACACCGCAACTGACCGGCAAGTACGCGGGATAGACGCCGTTGCGGCGCCAAGTATTGTCAGACTACGCCCTGACAAAGACTCCCCGACTGCGACACCGATCTTAGAGCACTTCTTTGTTACACGGAAGCATTTGACCGGGATTATTTTGTCTTCTGGCAAGGCGCGCTTCGAAGAGCGATACGCGTATCGGTCGAGAAGCGGAACGCGGCCAGAAGACAAAAAAACCTGGCCTTCGGTGGGCCATAGGCGAACCCCCTCTCCCAATGGGGGTGCGTTCCGCTGCTTGCCCGATGCCCAATCTGCAAGACCGGGGGCATCGCGCCGCACAGCGCGCCTTCCCGAATGATCGCCTATGACCCATCAAATGTTTCCGTGTAACAAAGAAGGGCTCTAGATCATCGAGATGAGTCGTCCCGTAGTCGTGCTGGAGAACGGCGGCGCATCGAGATATCTTGAGCGCCGCGTATTGGAACCGCCTTGGAAATCTCGGATGAAAATCGCTCGCGTCACGCCCTTTCTTGTCGCTCCAAGGCCCAGCGCGGATGGCTGGTCCAGGGGACAGACCGTCATCTTCGTGAAACTCGAAACTGACACAGGTCTCGTCGGCTGGGGCGAGGCCTATGCTTTATCCCATCGGCAACGGGCGAACCGGGAGATCATCGTCGAATTGGGCGAAGCCCTGAAGCAGATGTCGGAGGCGACGCCGCGGGCCTTTCTACATCACATCGCGAAACCCATGGACAGCAAACATCCGGGCATCGACTATTCGTCGGCGGTCAGCGCCATCGAAATCGCGCTCTGGGACCTGCTGGGCAAGACGGCGGGCCAACCCGTGCATGCACTGCTCGGCGGCGCAATCGTCGACAAGGTACCGGTCTACGCCAATGCCTGGGATGAAACGGTCCAAACGCCGGAGGCCGTATCCGGCAGATGCGCTATGATGCGATCGCAGGGCTATCGCGCGGTCAAGATTTATCCTTTGCGCCGGTCCACGCTGGCGGACGCCGAAGCCTGTGTCCGCTTGACCCGCGAGGCGGTCGGTCCGGACGTGGACATCATGCTCGATTTCGCCGTCCAGAAGGACCCGCGCCACGCGCTTCGTGCCGCGCGTCTGTTCGAGCCCTACGATCCCTACTGGATAGAAGAGCCGCTGGCCGCTGACGATCTTGCTGGTCTGGCGGAGTTTCGCGCCAACACGGTCAGTCGTGTTACGACAGGCGAACGGCAGTCGGGTATACGCCACTACCGCAACGTTCTAATGGCGAGAGCGGCCGACGTGCTCAACCCCGATATCGCCGGCGCGGGCGGTATCCTGGAGATGCTGGAGATCGGCGCCATGGCGGACGCCCATTCGGTCAAGATATCGCCTCACAGCTGGAACAGCACGACCGTGGCCTTTCTCGCCATGCTCCACACCTGCGCGGTGATGCGGAACGCGGTTTACGCAGAACTCTATTACGATTATCTGGAACTGGGCGCGACCTTGGCCGCGTGCGACTACGTCATCAAAGACGGTTATGCCAGCTTGCCGCAACAACCGGGACTTGGCGTAGAGATGAACGAGGACGCCCTTCGGTCGATGGCTCTCTGAGTTCGTCGGCGCCGAAAGGTAGTGCGGACCTCCGGACCAAGGAAGCGAGTTTCGCCGCTCGCAGGTCGGCGCTCCGGTGTAGTGCGGTCGCGCTCGAGCTGTCTGTAGTGCTTGCCCATCGCAACTCCGGAGCATACCGGTGTTGCACTTCGTTTGTGAGTCTAGCGGGGTCTTGTCTTGGCTTGGCGGGCCGTCACAATCGGCGTGCTCGCAAACGCAGAAAGGTCGATCCCATGTCTGACGACGAAAGAGCAGAACGAGAAACCGCCCTACTGGTGGCCCAAGAGGCCCGCGTTCGCGCGCTGCTGGCCGGCGACCTGGCGGCGCTCGACCGGGTCGTCAGCGACGATCTGGTCTATATCGCGCCGACCGGCAAGATCCGAACCAAGCCGCAGGTCTTCGAGAGCTTTCGCGCCGGAACGCTGAAGATCGAGCGCATGGACTGCGACGAGATGAGCGCGCGGCTTTACGGCCCGGTCGGGATCCTCTGTTACCGCGCCGCCAGCCGCATCCTCGACGACGGCGTGACCTACGAGGGACGGACCCGCGCCACCGCCGTCTACCATCACCAGGACGGCCGCTGGCAGCTGGTCTTGCAGCACGTCTGCGCGCTGGAATGAGGGGCAGGCATGATGCGTGGGACCAGACCGATTATGCGCCGACCTATTCGTCACCCCGGACCGCCCGTCAGGGTGGAGCCGGGGTCTCGCGCCGAGGCGCATCCCCTGGCGAAAGACCCCGGATAAACCCTGACGGGTTTTCCGGGGTGACGACCAGCGGTTATACGACCGAGCAGCCCAAGATCCGCGTGGCGAATCAGGCCACCGCGCCGTTGGCCTCGCCGGCCTGGTCGAACTGCAGCGCCGCCAGGCGGGCGTAGAGACCGCCCTTGGCGATCAGGTCGGCGTGGCTGCCGGTCTCGACGATGCGCCCGGCCTCCAGCACCAGGATGCGGTCGGCCTTCAGCACCGTGGCCAGGCGGTGCGCGATGACCAGGGTGGTGCGCCCGACCATCAACTCGTCGAGCGCGCTCTGCACCGCCCGTTCGCTCTCGGCATCGAGCGCCGAGGTCGCCTCGTCGAGCAGCAGCACCGCCGGATCGCGCAGCACCGCCCGGGCGATGGCGATGCGCTGGCGCTGGCCGCCGGAGAGCCGCACGCCCTTCTCGCCGAGGAAGGTGGCCGCGCCCTGGGGCAGCTCGTCGATGAAGCCGGCCGCCGCCGCGGTCTCGGCCGCCGCGCGGACTTCCCGGTCGCTTGCCTCGGGCCGGCTGTAGCGGATGTTCTCGGCCACGTCGGCGGTGAAGATCACCGGCTCCTGGGGCACCAGGCCGATGCGCGCCCGCAGGGCGTCCGGCGCCGCGTCGGGCAGGGCAATGCCGTCCAGGGTGACCGCGCCGGCCTGGGGGTCGTAGAAGCGCAGCAGCAGTTGAAAGATCGTGGTCTTGCCGGCGCCCGACGGCCCGACGACGGCGACCCGCTCGCCGGGTGCGACCGTGAAGCTGACCTCGTGGAGCGCCGAATCGTCGGGCCGTCCGGGGTAGGCGAAGGTCACCCGGTCGAAGACGATGGCGCCGCGCGCCGGCTCCGGCAGGGCCAGCGGGACCGCCGGCGGGCGGATCTCGGAGCGGGTCGCCAGCAGTTCCATCAGGCGTTCGGTGGCGCCGGCGGCACGCTGCAGGTCGCCCGCGACCTCGCTGATCGCCCCCGCCGCGCCGGCCACCACCAGGGCGAAGAAGACGAAGGCCGAAAGATCGCCGGCGCTCATCTCGCCGGCCAGGGTGTCGCGGCCGCCGACCCACAAGATGACGCTGACCGCGCCGAAGGCAAAGACGATGACCATCGCAGTGAGAAGCGCCCGCGCCTTGATCCGCCGGCGGGCGACGGCAAAGGCCTCCTCGACCCGGTCGCCGTAGCGCGCCCGGTCCTCGCCCTCGTGACCGAAGGCCTGGACCGTGCGAATGGCGCTGAGCGCCTCGTCGACATAGGCGCCGACATCGGCGACCCGGTCCTGGCTGGCCCGCGACAGGCGGCGCACCTGGCGGCCGTAGAGCACGATCGGCACCACCACCAGGGGGATCACCAGGACCACCAGGCCGGTCAGCTTGGCCGAGGTGACGAAGAGCAGCGCCGTGCCGCCGAACAGGAGCAGCAGATTGCGCAGGGCAATGGAGACCGACGAGCCCACGACAGTCTGCAGCAGCGTGGTGTCGGTGGTGAGACGCGACAGGATCTCGCCGCTGCGGGTGACCTCGAAGAAGGCCGGCGAGAGCGTCAGGATATGGTCGAAGACGGCGCGCCGCACGTCGGCCACGACCCGCTCGCCGATCCAGGAGACCAGGTAAAAGCGCGCATAGGAGGCGCAGGCCAGAAGGCAGACCACCGAAAAGAGCACCAGCACCGCCCTGTCGAGGAGGCCGCTGTCGCCGGTCGCAAAGCCCTCGTCCACCAGGTGGCGCAGGCCGAACCCCAGGGCCAAAACCGTGCCGGAGGCAAAGGTCAGCGCCAGCAGGGCACCGGCCACCTGGAGCCGGTAAGGCCGCACGAAACGCCAGAGGCGCCGCAGTTCGCCGACCTGCCGGCTGGCCGGCCTCGCGTCCTCTTGGCGCTGGTCTTCCGGGACTTGGTCTGCCGGGCGCTGCTCGGCGCGTCGTGCCATCGGGTATCGTCCTTGCGGCGGGGAAAGCCAGGGGGGCCGCCGTTCCTACAATCAATTCTCCCGCCCGGGCAAGGAAATTGGCGCCGAGGCCCTGGCGCGGGAAGATCTGGCCCCAAGAGACTTGCCTTTGGCGCCGCTCTCCGATAAATATGCGCGCCTTCGAGGGGTTGGCGGCCCCTGGCCCGCCGCCGCTATGGCCGGCGGAACCTCCAGAAGCCGCAGAATTGGGATCAGCACGATGAAAAAAGACATTCACCCTGAGTACCACGAGATCACGATCCAGATGACCGACGGCTCGGAGTTCACGACCCGCTCGACCTACGGCGAGGCCGGCGCCACGCTGCGGCTCGATATCGACCCCAAGACCCACCCGGCCTGGACCGGCGAGCACCGTCTGGTCGATTCCGGCGGTCAGGTCGCGAAGTTCAACAAGCGCTTCGGCGGCTTCGGCATCAAGTGATCCCCGAGCGCCGGGCGGCAATCGTCCGGCCCGGACCCGATCGCATCTTCTTCTTTCGGTCTGAGAGTGAACCGCCCCTTGGGGCGGCTTTCGGCCCGGGGCCATGAAATCCGACATCGTCATTATCGGCGGCGGCATCGTGGGCAGCGCGGCGGCCTACTTCCTGGGCCTCGGCGGCCAGGCCGGGACCGTCACCGTGATCGAGCCCGACCCGACCTATGCCCGGGCCGCGACACCCGCGGGCGCCGGGGGCGTGCGGCGCCTGATGAGCCGGCCCGAAAACATCCGCATGTCCCAGTTCAGCCTGGATTTCTATGCCGGCTTCCAGGCGGCGATGGCCGCCCCGGACAGTCCCGCCGATATCCAGTTCCGCCGTCAGGGCTATCTGTTTCTGACCGACGCCGAGGGCGTGGCGGATCTCACCGGCAACTTCGAGACCCAGCAGGCCGAAGGCGTCCCGGCCGTCCTCCTGGACCGCGCGGCGCTGCGGGACCGTTTTCCCTCGGTCGGGACCAAGACGGTGGCGCTGGCCTGCCATTCGCCCCAGGACGGCTGGATCGACCCCCAGGCCGCCCTGGTCGGCTTCCGCAAGAAGGCCGAGAGCCTCGGGGTCAGGTACCTGCGCGACCGGGTGGTGGGCCTGGAGACATCGCGGAGCGCGGTGACCCACGCCCGGCTGGAATCGGGCGAGGTCCTGTCCGGCGGGACCTTCCTCAACACGGCCGGCGCCTGGGTCGGCGAGATCGCCGCCATGACCGGCGCCAAGCTGCCGGTGGCGCCCTACTGCCGGGTCCAGCATTTCTGGCGCTGCGCCCAGGAGATCGAGCCCCTGCCCCTGATCAAGGACGACAGCGGGGCCTTCTTCAGACCCGAGGGCGCGGGCTTCGCCGGCGGCCGACCGAGCTGGGATATCGAGCCCGGCTTCATCTGGGATATCGACCGCGGCTACTTCGCCAACTACTTCGAGGACACCGTCTGGGCCCTGATCGCCGCCATGGTGCCGAAGTTCGAGACCCTCAAGCTGGAACGCAGCTGGGGCGGCCACTACGCCCAGAACCTGTTCGACGGCAACATGATCATCGGCCGCTATTCCGGGGCCCACGAGAACCTTATCACCGCCTGCGGCTTTTCCGGCCACGGCATCATGCACGCCCCTGCCGTCGGCCGGGCACTGGCCGAACTGGCGCTGCGGGGCGCCTTCCAGACCCTGGATCTGAGCCGCATGGGCTTCCAGCGCGTCCTCGACGACGCTCCCTACGGCGAGACGGGGATCAGATAGGCCTGGCCCGCTCGCCGACGCAATCGCCGACGATCTCGCCGATGAGCGCGCAGTCGGCTTGGTCGAAGACGAGCGGGATCCGGAGGTCGCAGAGCGTCGAGAGAACCCGACGTGTCTGGGGCAGATCGGCCTGCTCATCGATGTACTGCCAGCTGTCGTAGCGGCTGGTGAAGCCGTGCGGTTCGCTGGCGCCGAACCACTTCACGTCCACGCCCCTCTGGCCGCAGCGCGCGACGAAGCCGCGCAGATCCTCTTCGCCGAAGCGCGGCAGGGAAAACTGGAGCGAGCTGCCGACAAACTGCTCATGCTGCGGCCGGACCGGCATCTGGAGCCCGGGGACCTTGCGCAGTTCGGCTTCCAGACTGCCGTAGAGGAGGTTCCAGCGGCGGCAGTTGTCGTCGAGATGATGGAGCTGCTCGCGCAGGATCGCCGCGCGCAGGTTGTCCATCCGCCCGCTCATGTTCGGCGTCTCGAGGCGGACCTTTCGGAACTGTTCCTCGTCGGGCACCGCCAGGTGGCGGCCGTAGAGCATGTAGGAGCCGGAATGAACCACGGCGCGGGCCATGATATCGGGGTCGGTCGTGGTCAAAAAGCCGCCCTCGCCCGAGTTCAGATGCTTGTAGGTCTGCGAGCTGAAACAGGCGACCTCGCCGAAGGTGCCGCTCAACTGGCCTTTCCAGCGGGCCCCCAGGGTGTGGGCGCAGTCCTCGATCAGGGTGATTCCATGGGTTTCGCAGACCTCCAGCACCGCCTCCATGTCGGCGATGTGGCCGCGCATGTGCGACAGCAACAGGACCCGCGCGCCGCTGGCGGCGGCCTTGCGGCGCAGGTCTTCGATATCGACGGTGTAGTCGTCGCCGATCTCGACCAGGATCGGTCGCCCGCCCGCGTTGACGATGGCGCCCGGAACCGGCGAGAGCGTGAAGGCGTTACAAAGGACCGGCGCGCCGCCCTCCAGCCCGGCGCTGCGCAGCGCGATCTGCAAGGCATAGCCGCCCGACGCGCAGGCCAAGGCGTAGGGCAGGCCCATATAGGCCGCGAACTCGGCCTCGAGCAGGGCGGCCTCGGCGACCTCGTCGCCGAGCGTGTTGTAGCGATGGAGCCGGCCGCCGCGCATGACCTCGACGGCCCGGGCGATGGCCGCCTCGGAGATCGGCTCTTGCTGGGTGAAAGACTTTGTGAAAACCCTCATCGCCGCGCCTCGTTCTTAGAGCCGTTCTTAGCCATAACGTTTCTGATCATAGACCTCGAACGACCATTCCTCCTGCGGAAAATACTTGCGCAGGCGCCAGTCGCAGGCCCGGGCGTGACCTTCCATGCCCTCGACCCGGGAGATCCGCGAGGCGACGGCACTGAAGGTCTTGTTGGCCTGCTCGTCCAGCTCCTGATAGGTCAGGACCTTCATGAACTTGTGGACATTGAGCCCGCCGCTGTACCGCCCGGCGCGCTTGGTCGGCAAAATATGGTTGGTGCCCGAGCATTTGTCGCCGTGGGAAACCGTGGAACCCTCGCCGAGGAACAGCGACCCATAGCTGCCCAGGTTCGCCTGCCACCAGGCCAGGTCGGTGGCGAGGATCTGCAAATGCTCCGGCGCATAGCGGTCGCTGACCGCGACCGTTTCCTCGCGGCTGTCGCAGAGGATCACCTCGCCCCAGTCGCGCCAGGCGGCCAGGACGACGTCCGAATTGGGCATGTCCCCGGCCACCTTGGGCAGCAGGTCCAGGGCCGCCCGGCCGACGCTTTCCGAGGTGGTGAAGAGCCAGACCGGCGAGTTGGGCCCGTGCTCGGCCTGGGAGGCCAGGTCGACCGCAATGGTCATGGGATCGGCCGTGTCGTCGGCGATGATCGCCGATTCCGTCGGGCCGGCGAAGACATCGATCCCGACGCGCCCGAAGAGCGTGCGCTTGGCTTCCGCCACATAGGCGTTGCCGGGGCCGACGATGATGTCGGCCTCCCGGCCGGTGACCAGGCCGAAGGCCATGCTCGCCACGGCGTGAACCCCGCCCATTTCCAGAATGGCATCGGCGCCGGCCAGGTCCATGGCATAGGCCACCGCCGGATTGATCGAATCGCCGCGCGGCGGCGAACAGGCGACGACGAAGTCCACACCGGCCACCTTGGCTGTCGCGATGCTCATGACGGCGGAGGCCGCGTGGGCATAGCGGCCGCCGGGCACATAGCAGCCGGCGCACTGAACCGGGAGCACCCGCTGGCCCAGGCGGACCCCCGGCGCGGTTTCGATCTCGAACTCCTGCAGGCTGTCCTTTTGCGCCTGGGCGAAGCGGCGCACCTGGTCGTAGGAAAAGCGAATGTCGTCCCTGACCTGTTGCGGCACCTGGTCGATCAGCCGCGCCTTCTTTTCGTCGCTCAGCAGAAACTCGCCGGTCCAGCCGTCGAACTTCTCCGCGTAGTCCCGAACCGCGGCCTCGCCACGGGTCTCGATGTCGGAGAGCATGCCCTCCACCACGCCGCGGATCCTTTGGTCTTCCGCTTCGGCGGTGCCTTGGGCTTGCTTGAGGTGTTGCATGGCGGTCTCCAGGAACTGAATGAAACGGGCTGGCATCTCTGGTCGCGGCTCGGTGAAGGGCCGCGGCCCGCGGCCAGGATCGACTGACCCGCCCGGCTACGACAGCGCCGAAGGGCCCGCCCTGCTACTCCACCTTCTCGTAGAAGCTTGCGTCGATGGCCGCGCCGTAGTCCGGCAGGGCCTTGGGAATCACACCCTGCTGGGCAAAGAAGTTCGCCACTTCCTGCACAAAGGCCTGGACGCCGCCGCCCATCCAGCGCGGGGTCAACTGGTCGTCGCGGGTGTAGAAGTCGAAGAGCGTGAGCACCATGTCGGCGTCCTTGAGGCTCATGCCCGCGGCCTTGGCGATTACCGGTCTGGCCGCGTCAGGCTCGTCGTCGAGATACTCGATGGCCCGGTCGGTCACCGCCAGGAACTTGGTTACCAGATCGGGATGGGCGGCGGCCAGTTCATCGGTCACGGCGATCACATCGAAGGCGCGAATGCCGAGCCGGTCCTGTTCGTTGGCGGAGAGCAGTTCCCAGCCATGGCCCTTCATGCGGCGCAGCGGCCCGCCCCAGGAGCAGCCCATCGCCAGATCGCCCCGGATAAAGGCGTCGTCGATGTCGTGCGGCGACATATCGACAAGCTCGACCTTGGAAACATCGACGCCCAGGAAAACCAGGCTGCGCAGCATCTTGTAGTGGGTCACGGTATTGAGCGGGACCGCGACCTTGCGGCCCTGGAGTTCGTGGGCATTGGCGCGGTCGATCGCCTCTTTCTTGTAGATGACGCAGTTGTCGGCGCCGCCGGTGTCGACCGCGACGCCGACCACCTTGATCGGGGCCCCCGCGGTGACCGCCAGGGCGAAGGGCACGACACCCATGGAATAGGAGATATCGACCTCGCCGGCGACCATGGCATCGGCCATCTCGACACCGGTGTCGTAGGCCCGCCATTCCACTTTCACACCGAGAGCCTCGTCATACCACTTCTCGGCCTGTGCGACCTGGTTGGCGGTCGGCCATTCGTTGAAGTAGGCGACCGTGATCTTTTCCGGATCGGCAGCGGCAGCGCCACCCGCGAGCACCACCGAGGCCGCCACCGTCATCAGCACCGAAGCCAGCAAACTCTTCATTTCGAATCCTCCTGTGGTCGGGCCTCTCCCGGTTCCTCAAGCGAACCCTCGAGCGCGGCCGGGATCGCACGCCCCCATCACGCGGGGCAACAACGTCGCGCCGGGCATCAGCGCCTCAAGAGGCGTCGACCAACGGCACGATCAGGGTCGGGACCTGGGCGCGGCGCAGAACGCTTTTCGCCACCGAGCCGAGGAAAATATGACTCATGCCCCGCTCGTGCGAACCCATGACGATGAGGTCGCAATTGCGCTTCTCGGCCGCCTTGAGGATTTCTTCGGCCGGGTAGGACTCGATGACCGTCACGGACTTGATCTGGGCGCGAACCTTCTGATCCTCGGCGCTCTGCGTCGCCCAGAAGGCCTCTTGCCGTTCGTCCAACAGCTTGCGGGCCTTGTCGGTGCGCAGATCCATGATCTCGTGACGCCGTTTGTCGTCCAGCAGATAGGCCTGGAGCGTGAAGGCGGCATCGTCGGAAAGCTTCTCCAGCACGTGGAGCAGATGGAGCTCCGCCCCGGTCAGCTTCGCGAAATAGGCCGCATAGCCAAAGGCAATAAGGGAATTCTGCGACAGGTCGGTGCAGTAGAGCACCTTCTTGATGGTCTGTTGCATTCGCTAACTCCTTGTCGCGCGATTGCTTCGATCAGTAGCCAAAGGCCCGCGGCAGCCACAAGACGATCTCCGGGAAGAAGGCGATGATGAAAATCGCCACCGTGTTGATCGCCGCAAAGGGCAGGGCCTTGATGGATATCTCCTCGATGGAGATGTTGGAGATGCCCGACGCGATAAAGAGGTTTTCGCCCAGCGGCGGCGTCTGGAAGCCGATACCCAGGGCACAGACCATCACCACGCCGAAGTGAATCGGATCGATACCCAGGCTGTAGGTGATCGGCAGCAGCACCGGCGTCAGGATCAAAATCGTCGCCAGGGTCTCCATGAACATGCCGACAAAGAGCAGGAAGAAGATCAGCATGGCCCAGATGAAGTAGATGTTGTCTGTCGCGCTCAGCATCGCCTCGGCGATGATCGCCGGGATCTGGTTTTCCACCAGCAGCCGGCCAAAGACGGTGGCCGTAAAGAGGATCAACAAGACGCGGCCGGTCAGCCAGGTCGTGGTCTCCAGGGACCTCCCGACGGACTTGAAGTCCAGTTCGCGGTAGATGAAAAAGCCCACCACGAGGGTGTAGAAGATCGCGACGATTGCCGCCTCGGTCGGGGTGAAGAAGCCGGAGTAGATACCGCCCAGGATGACGATTGGGGCCATCAAGGCCCAGAAGCCCTTGTAGAGCGTGCAGAGGATGTGGCGGGCCGAGAAGCCTTCAGCCGAACCCTTGTAGCCCCTCTTCTTGCAGATGATGTAGTTCATGATCAGCAGGCTGACCGAGATCACCAGACCGGGCAGCACGCCGGCGATGAAGAGCTTGGGAATCGAGACCGACTGGAAGACGCCGAACTTCTCGACGGCCTCCGGTGGCGGCTGCATGCCGAGCGCGGAAATGCCGAAGATCACCATCGGGATCGAGGGCGGAATGATGATGCCGAGACTGCCCGACGAGGCCGTGATGGCCGAAGCAATGCCCCGGTCGTAACCGCGATTGATCATGGCGGGGATCATCAGCATGCCGACCGCGGCGGTCGTCGCCGGCCCGGAGCCGGAAATCGCGCCGAAGAAGAGGCAGGCAAAGACAGCCGCCGCGGAGATTCCACCGGTAAAGGGGCCGGCGAAGCTTTCGGCGACATTGACCAGCCGCCGCGAGATACCCGCCGCCTCCATCAGGGCGCCAGCCAGGATGAAGGCCGGCAGCGCCATCAGCGGGAAAGACCCCACCGACGTGAAGGCGATCTGGACGAACTTGATCGGGTTTTCGTCGAGGTAGAGGAAGGAGATCAGCGCCGAAACCCCAAGCGCCACGGTAATCGGCGCACCCAGGATCAAGAGCCCCAGGAAGGTTCCAAACAAGATCAGGACGATGGTCGATTCCATGAAACTATTCCCCCAATCGCGAACTTGTGGCCGTTGCGATGTCGGTCGGCATGACTATTTCTCGGACGCCTCGGCGGCCTGCTGTTCCTTGATCATCTTCTCCACTTCCATCTTCTCCGGGTCGCGCAAATCGACGCCCTTGATCAGCTTCAGATAGTTGATCTGAAGAATCCGGAAGGTCATGAGAGCGAAGGCAATGGGAAGGATCAGGTAGATGTACTTCATGGGAACGCCCAGGGTCTGGGACTTCCAGAAGAGGTTCATCTTATTGAAAACAAAGTCATAACTGAGATAGACAAAATAGACATTGAAGGCGACCCAGAAGAGATCGGCGATCCCTTCCACGATCTGGACGCCGCGAGGCGACAGGAACTTGAGCTGAAAGGTGACCCGGTTGTGGGCCGACATCTTCGCCGCGTAGCTGGCGCCGAAAAAGACGAACCAGACGAACATGTAGGTCGAGAGCTCTTCCGTCCAGGAGAAGGAATAGCCGGCGAGTTCGCGCGACAGAATCTGCATGAAAAGCAACACCACGAAGGTCGCGAGCAGCGCCCGACAGATATAGCTTTCGATGTTGTCGAAGAAGTGGAGGACCTTTGAACCCATCGTCGGAACTCCCGGGATTTTGGAGGGAACGCGCCTCCCGCCCGAGCTGACCAGTTGGTATCGTCGGCAGCGGTCAGCCCTTGACGGAAGGCGCGCGCCTCCTAAGGCAGGTACAGGGTAAGATGGGGCGACGGTTCAATCCGCCACCCCGGGAGGAACAACTACTCGACCGGATCGCGACCCAGGGAGGTCAGGATGGCGTTGAGCTTCTCGACGCCACCGATCGAATCATAGAACTTCGGCCAGACGGCGGCGGTCGCCTTGGCGATCCATTCCTTTTCGTCGTCCGCGGGCGCATCGATCTGCATGCCCTTGGCCAGCAGGTCTTCCTTGATCGAAGCTTCCGAGGCACGCAGGTGGGCGGCGCTGTGCAGGGTCGCCTCCTTGCCAGCCTCGAGAACCGCCTTCTGGGTCTCCTCGTCCATGTCCTGGAACACGCCCTCGCTGACGACCAGCGGCTCGATCGAGAAGATGTAGCGGATCGTGGTGACGTACTTCTGGACTTCGTAGAACTTCATCGAGTGGACCGTCAGGTAGGGATTGTCCTGACCGTCGACGACCTTCTGCTGCAGCGCCGTGAAGGTCTCGGACCAGGCCATCGGCGTCGGGTTGATGCCCCAGGACTTGTAGGTGTCGATCATGATCTCGTTCTTGGGCACCCGAACCACCACACCTTGCAGATCTTCCAGGGTCTTGATCGGCTTCTTGGAGTTGGTGAGAACGCGAAAGCCGGTGTAGGTCCAGCCGACGATGCGCACGCCGGCGTCGCGGATGGTGTTGTCGATCAGCTCCTGGCCCGCCGGGCCCTGGGTCAGCTTCTCGGCGTCTTCCAGGCTCAAGATGACATAGGGAAGCGTGAAGACACCGACTGTCGGCGAGAAGGGCGTGATGTTGTTGATGGCAAGGAGCGAGAAATCCAGGATGCCCATGGAGGCATCGTTGATGGTGTCCTGCTCGCTGCCGAGTTGGCCGTTGAGGAACATCTTGGCGGTATGCTTGCCGCCGGTTTTCTGCTCGAAAGCCTCGACAAACTTGAGGCCCATCGCATGTTGGGCACTGCCGTGAGCGTCGCCCACGGCCATCTTGTAATTCTTCGCCGAGACATCGCCGGCGGTGTTGAGCAACAAAGCCAGGGCTACGCAAGCCGAGGCGGCAACGGTTCCCGCAAATCGCATTCTATCCTCCTCTGTTCGCAACAAGGCATGGATATGCCTCGCGAGCTTCAACAGGTTCCGCGGTCCGGTCGGCCCATCAGGAGAAAAGTCTGGAAGTCGATGCGCCGTCCCAAGCCATGGTCCCGGTTTTCGGGTGATCCTGTCAGAACCAGAAGTTCTGTCGGATCTTGTGGTTGACCCTATCAGGAGGACTTTGTTTCATATAGATTAAGTTTTCGAAGTGGTGTTTGATTAATATGAAACATTAGCCATGGCCCGAAAAGCTCTGCTCGGACGCGTGAGCGATGTCGACATCCGGCTGCTGCGGGTCTTTCGTTCCGTCGTCGCCTGCGGCGGCGTGTCGGCCGCCGAGCTCGAACTCAACATCGGCCGCTCGACCATCAGCCGGCATCTGACCGACCTCGAGCTCCGCCTCGGGGTCAAGCTCTGCGATCGTGGTCCGGCCGGCTTCGCCCTGACGAACGAGGGCGAACGGGTCTTCGAGGGGTCGTCTCAGCTGATCTCCGCGATCGATACCTTTCGCGCCAAGGTCGACGACATTCACCAGCGCCTGACCGGGCACCTGTCGATCGCCACCTTTGACAAGTCGGTCACCAATCAAGACGCCAGACTTCCCGAGGCGCTCAGGCTCTTCGACGACATGGCGCCTTTGATCACCATCGAAATCCATACCGAGCCGACGAACGTCATCGAACGTGGCGTCCTGGACGGCCGCTTTCAATTGGGGATAATCCCGACCCACAGACAGTCCGCCAGCATGGACTACATCCCGCTCTACGCGGAACAGATGTATCTCTACGGCGGTAAGGACCATCCCCTGTTCGAGAAAGTCGATGCCCAGATCAAGCGGCGCGACATCGAGCAGTGCAAGTACGCCGGGATCGGGTTTCACTCTCCGAACATGATCGTCAGTCGCCAGTTGAAACTGAAGCGCAGCGCCGATGTCTATGACGAACAAGCACTGGCCGCGCTCGTTCTTTCAGGACGCTATCTCGGGTTTCTGCCCGATCACTACGCCCGGCCCTTCGTCGAGCGGGGCGCGATGCGACGAATTCGCCCCAAGGCCTATCACTATCAAAGCGACCACTCGGCAATCGTGCGTCACTCGCCGATGCCCTCGCGATTGGTGGAGACCTTCTTGAACTGCCTGCGCCTTGCCCATGGCAAGACCGGGCCGGATCAGTGAAACACCACGGCCTATCCGGCCTGTCCTAATCCGGCCTGTCCTAATCCGGCGTGTCCTAATCCGGCGTGTCGTCGTGCATGGCATCGAGGCGGGCGACGCGCTGGTAGAGGCGCAGGGAGCGATCGAGAAGATCGACCAGCGCCGGGGCCAGGTCCACCAGGAGGTCCGGGTCCTGCGCCCCGCAAACATCCTGCCCGGAGAGCCGGCAGTCCGGCTCGCGGGCGTCCTCGCGTGAAATCTCCCCGGCATGAACCGCCCTTTGGACCATCAGCCAGGCCATCACCTGGGTCAGGCGCGAAGTCAGGCGCATGATTTCGCAACTGATCCGCAGCGATTCGGCCGGCGAGCAGGTGGCTCCGCGTTCGCCGCGGCGCGACTCGATGAAGCTGCGCGCCTCATGGGTCAAGCCCAGCGCTTCCTGGTAGGTGTTGTCCGTCAGAGGGACGATCTGCGCGGTCTGGCTCACGGAGGGCATGCTCGCATCAACGCTGCGGTCTAGTAGATAGAATCTAACACATGATATCCACTAGTCTCTGGCTTGGCATTTAACCTAAGCGATGCGGCCTTAACAAACGGTTGGTGGAAAGAATTTTCCACTTTCTCGCAGGGTTACCCTTTTTTCTTTTGTTTTCAATTGATTGCCTTGGGCCGCCCGGGGTCTTGAAATGTGCGGGAGGGTCATTATATCCCTTTCATGCCCCTGGGATGCCGTTTGAATCGGGTCCCGCCGGGGCGAACCCTGTAAGACGGTCCGGCCAGTTGGCGGACCATCTTTTCCATGTTGCTCATTCAAGGAGGATATGGCCATGCGAGCAATCGATCTTTCCCCCCTCTACCGCGCCTCGGTCGGCTTCGACCGCATGACGAACCTGCTCGATTCGGTGAACCGGATCGATGAAACGGCGCTGAGCTATCCGCCCTACAATATCGAGAAGACCGGCGACGACACCTACCGCATCGCCATGGCGGTGGCCGGCTTCGGCGAGGAGGAGCTCGACATCACCGTCAAGGAATCCAGCCTGGTCATCGCCGGCCGCAAGGAAAAGGCCGAGGACAGCGCCGCGTCCTATCTCCATCGCGGCATCGCCACGCGCCCCTTCGAGCGGCGCTTCGACCTTGCGGATCATATCAGGGTGACTGGCGCCCGCTTGGAAAACGGCCTGCTCTACGTCGAGTTGGTGCGTGAGGTGCCCGAGGCGATGAAGCCGCGCAGCATCAAAATCGAGAGGGCCGGCACCGCCAAGGTTCTCGAGAACAAGGCCGCGTAACACCGCACCTCTCGCAGCGAAGCAAAGCACGACCTGACGGCCGGCGGGGGCCTCTCGCCGGCCGTTGCTTTGACCTTTGCCGAACGCCGTCGCAGACTCCCAGGCCATTCGAAAGTCGGGGGTCCATGCTGCAGTTGAAGGAACTCCACCGGCCGGGCCTGGAGCCGGTCTCGCTGTCGCTCGAGAACGGCGACTGCGCCATGTTGATGGGCCCATCCGGCTCGGGCAAATCGCTGTTCCTACGGACCATTGCCGATCTCGACCCCAACAGCGGCGAGGCGCTGCTGGACGGGGCCGCCCGCGGCGCCATGCCGGCACCGCATTGGCGCCGGCTGGTCGGCTATCTGGCGGCCGAACCCGGCTGGTGGCAGGAAACCGCCGGGGCTCACTTTCCCGACTGGCCCGCCGCCCAAGGTCCGGCAGAAGAGCTGTTGCTGCCCGACGACATCGCCGCCCGTGCCGTGGAGAGCCTCTCGACCGGCGAGCGCCAGCGCCTCGCCTTTCTGCGCCTGCTGGTCAACCGGCCTCGGGTCATGCTGCTGGATGAGCCGACCGGACCGCTCGACGGCGCGGCGCGGGCGGCGCTCGAGGCCAAGACCCGGTCGTTCCAAGCATCCGGCGGGATCCTGCTCTGGGTCACCCACGACAGCGAGCAGGCGACCCGCATGGGAACCCGGCAACTGCGGATGACCGCGGGCCGCTTGAGCGAGGTGGCACCGTGACGACAATCCCGCTCGACGCCTGGGACCTGGCGCTGGCCTCGGTCCTGGTGCTGCTGAACGGCGCGCTCTCCATCGCCCTACAGCTCGGCCTCGCGCGCCAACTCCTGGTCGCCGCCCTGCGCATGGTCATCCAGCTCGTCTTGGTGGGCTTCGTCCTGACCACGCTCTTCGCCCTGGTTTCTCCGCTCTGGACCGGCCTGACCGCGCTGGCCATGGTCGCCTTTGCCGGCCGCGAGGTCGTCGCCCGCCAGACAGGTGGGCTGCCCGGCCTGCAGGCCTACGGCATCGGCACCGGTGCGATGCTGATGGCGGTGACCCTGGTGATGATCTTCGCCCTCATGACCCAGATCCAGCCCGAGCCCTGGTATCATCCGCGCTATGCCCTGCCGCTGCTCGGCATGCTGTTGGGCAACACCATGACCGGCGTCGCCCTGGGCCTGCGCGCCTTTACCCAGGGCGCCAAGGACAAGCGCCGCGCCATCGAGGCCCAGCTCGCCCTCGGCGCGACCCGCCTGGAAGCCCTGCGGCCGGTCACCCGCGAGGCCCTGCGCCAGGCCCTGACGCCGATCATCAACGCCATGGCGGCGACCGGCCTGGTCTCCCTGCCCGGCATGATGACCGGGCAGATTCTCGCCGGCGCCGAGCCTATGGAGGCGGTCAAGTACCAGTTGCTGGTGCTGTTCCTGATCGCCGGCGGCACCGCCCTGGGGTCGGTCACCGCGGTCATGGCCCTGGCCCGCGCCGTGACGGACCAGCGCCACCGCCTGCGCCTGGACCGGTTCAAGAGCGGTGTGTCTTGATCGTCATACCGGTAAGCGCAGCAGCGCTTATCCGGTATCTCGTGACCAGCGTAGCTCGGCCCGAGACCCCGGCCCAAGACTCTGGTCCGAGGCCCCGGCCGCAAGGGCCGGGTGCCGTCCGGGGTGACAGACCTGATTGACGGACGTCAGGACAGGTCCGCCAAGGCCTCGAGCAGGTCCGGATGGGGCTGCGGGAAGGCCAGCGCCGTTTCCAGGGCGCCGCCGACACGCAGCACCATGGCCTCGCCGTGGGCCGGGCCGACGATCTGCAGGCCGACCGGCAGGCCATCAGGTGTCAGGCCGCAGGGGATCGAGGCCGCCGGCTGGCCGGTCAGGTTGAACGGCAAGGTGTAGGCCGTCGCGTGGCGCCAGCGATCGAAGGCCGGGCTGTGATAGGGCGTCTCGGCCGGGGGCGGCGGCGTCGGCATGGTCGGGGTGATCAAGGCGGCGTAGTCGCGATTCAGATCGTTCATCTGCCGGCCAAGCGCGGCGCGGGCCGCCATGGCCTTGTTGTAGTCGGCGAGCGAGACCTCGAGCCCGGCCTCGGCGAGCGGCCTGAAGCGCGGATCGAGATTGTCGCGCGCGGCGCCCGAAAGCCCGCGCAGGGAGGCGGCGAAGCCGGCCCGCCAGTAGTCCTGGAAGCGGTCTTCCAGCGGGGCGAAGAGGCTGCCGACCTCGACGACCTCGGCACCGAGGTCGCGCAGGCGCGCCACCGCCGCCTCGACCGGCCGCAGCACCGCCGCCTCGGGTTCGGCCCCACCCAGACCCGGGCTGTAGGCCAGGGTGAGACCGGCCAGGCTCTCGTCCAGACAAGCGCGGTAGTCCCGGTCGTCGGCGGGCAAGGCGTACCAGTCGCGCGGGTCGGGCTGCGCCATGACGGTCAACAGCAGCGCCGCGTCGCGCAGGCTGCGGGCCATCGGCCCCTGGGACGAGTTGGTACAAAAGGCACCCTCGTTGGGGTGATGCGGCACCCGCCCGAAGCTCGGCTTCAGGCCGGCCAGACCGCAGTAGCTGGCCGGGATCCGGATCGACCCGCCGCCGTCGCTGCCGTGGGCAACGGCGCCGATACCGGCGGCGAGCGCCGCGGCCGCGCCGCCACTCGAGCCGCCCGGCGTGCGCGCCGGGTCCCAGGGATTGCGGGTGATGCCAAAGAGCGGGCCGTCGGTCATGCCCTTCCAGCCGAACTCCGGCGTCGTGGTCTTGCCCAGGATGACCGCGCCGGCCTCGCGCAGGCGGGCGACGCAAGGCGCATCGCGCGGCGCCGGCGCATCGGTGCTGGTCAGCGAGCCGAGGCGCAGCGGCAGCCCCTTGACCGCCGTCAAGTCCTTGACCGTCAGCGGCACGCCATCGAGCGGACCGCGCGGTGTCCCGGCCCGCCAGCCCGCCTCGGCTTCGCCGGCGGCCCGACGCGCGCCGTCGGGGTCGAGAGTCTGAAAGGCGTTCAGATGCGGTTGCAGCCGCGCGGCACGGGACAGTGCCAGTTCCGTCGCTTCGCTGGGCGAAAAACGGCCTTCGCGAAAACCGGCCTCCAGGCCGTCGATGCCGAGAAAGGCAATCTCGTCGTGCATCCCGAACCTCCTAAGCCGGCCAGGCGGGGTCGAGGAAGCGCTGAAACTCGATCCTGTAGCCCTCCGGGTCCCGGGCAAAGAAACAGTAGACCTGAAAGGTCTCGCTCTTCTCCGGCGGCCCCTCCAGTTCGACCCCCGCCGCCTGAAGGCGCTGGTACCAGGCATCGACCTCGTCGGTTACCAGGGTGATCACGACCCCGGAAGGCTCGACCGCCCGGCCTTCGCGGCAGGAGCAGACCCCCAGAAAGGCCGTGTCGGCGACCCGGTAGATGTGACAGGGCCCTTGATCCAACACCAGATCCAGACCCAGGGTCTCGCCGTAGAAACGCGTGGTGGAGGCCAGATCGTCGGTGTAAATGAAGGTGACTTGCTGCTTTGGTATCATCGAATCTCCTCTCGCCCAGTCTTAATCTCCAAGTCAGTCTTGATCTCATAGTGGCCTGCTTCATCCTGGAGACCAAGCCGTCAACCGCCCTGCAACGAGAGGAAAATTCATGGCTTCAGCCTCCCTGGTCCTGATCCTGGTCGCCGTGGTGGTCGGCATGGGCTATCCCCTCCAGGCTGGCATCAATGCCACCATCGCCCAGCATCACGGGCACCCTCTGCTGGCGGCACTGACCAACACCACGGTGGCGAGCCTGGCGCTGCTCGTTCTGATCGTCTTCCTGCGTGTCCCGCTGCCGGCGGCGGTTCAGGTCGCGGCAGCGCCCTGGTGGGCCTGGACCGGGGGTCTCTTGGGGGCCGGCTTCGTGTTCAGCGCTTTAGTTCTAGCCCCGAAACTCGGCGCGGCGGTCTTCGTCTCGTCGGGCATTGTCGGCACCATGGCGGCCTCGCTGCTGATCGACCACTATGGGATCATCGGCTATCGCGAACAGCCGATCACCGGTCTTCGCCTGACCGGCGCGGCCTTGGTGGTGATCGGCATGATCCTGATCCAGTGGAAACGGTGAGCGCGGGGGCTCGGCAAGCACCTAACTTGAGGAAACTCCCTATTAGGTAGCATAGCTCCCTGTCTCATCGGATCTGGAGGAAAGGCTGCCGACCGAAACTCCCACTCCAACTGCGCGAGTTACGTCACAATATTCAATATTATAAGTTGTGTCACAAGCAATTCATAGCACTAGGATCAACAACCCCCTTATTAACCAAAGGTTATTACATGGAAACTATGATTGTTACTATCAGTTCGACAAAACATGTTTTCTCCTATGTCGAGTTAGTGAAACAGGCCGATGAGAAATCGCAATAACCCTATAGCAGTTATTGTCTGACAGGTCAGGAAAGGCGATGGTCCGAGTTCCAGAAAAAACAACCTTAGGATATAACGTCGACGAGCATCGGCTGAAGGTTCTGGAGTCGCAGAATCTCGTGCTTGAGATGATCGCCCGACGGGCCGGGATTGACAGTGTTCTTCGGCAAATCGCCTTAACGGCAGATAGCCTTTTCGCGGGCGCTTGCTGCGCGGTTCACGCCCTGGCCGACGATGCCGCGCAGCTCCAACTGGCTGCCGCGCCCAATCTGCCGGATCGCTATCGAGATCAGTGCCAATGCCTCGAGATGATGCCACACACCAATCCCTCGGCCGCGGCGGCGGCTAGCGGCGAGCCGGTGATTATATTCGACCTTCTTGACGATCCGGCCTGGCAGACGGCCGGGGCTGCCCTGTCGATCAAAGGCTTGCGGTCTATCTGGGCCCAGCCAATTGTGGACGCCGACGGCGCCACCTTGGGCGTTCTGACCATCTACGCCTGTCGGCCCTGGACCCCCGACAGAGAGGACCATTTGACCTTGGACGGCATCGTCTCCTTGACGCTGTTGGCCTTTAACCAGGACCGCCAGTTTCGCGCGCTGCAGACCGCCGACGAACGGTTCCTCTCGCTGGCCGCCAATGTCCCCGGCGTGGTTTACCAGCGCAAGGTCTTCCCGGACGAAACCATCCGCTACACCTACATCAGCGACGGGGCGCAGGATCTCTTTGGCGTCACACCGGAAGAGATCATCAACGATCCCCAAGCCCTGTTCGACTGTCACGGCCCCGAGTACAGCGAGAATTTTCGCGATCGCCTCCTGGAGGCTTCGCGGAACATGTCGCTTTGGGACGTCGAGGCATCGATCATCAGCCGACAAGGCGAGAACAAATGGACCCATGCCATCGCACGGCCGAATCGCGAGGCCGACGGCACGGTGGTGTGGAACGGCATCATTCTCGACGCCACGCGAATCAAGACGGCGAACCTCGAACTCGCGGCCGCCAACCGGGCCAAGTCGGAGTTCCTGGCCAACATGAGCCACGAGTTGCGAACGCCCCTGAACGCCATCATCGGCTTCTCGCAACTGATAGTGGACGAGAGTTTTGGTCCGCTCGGCGACGCCGCCTACCTGGACTATGCCCGCAACATCCGTGAGAGCGGCGGCCATCTCCTGGAAATCATCAGCGACATTCTCGATCTCTCGAAGATCGAGGCGGGAAAGATGGAGTTGAATGAAAGCCCGGTCGATCTGGGCCGGATCGTCGACACCAGCCTGCGCCTCGTGCAGGACAAGGCGGCCGATCGCGAAATCGTCCTCGCCGCCGAGGTCGCGGCCGGTCTCCCCCGCTTCTTTGCCGATGAGCGCAAAATCAAGCAGATGATCATCAATCTCCTTTCGAACGCCTTGAAGTTCACCACAGCCGGCGGCCGGATCGAGGTCGCGGCCCGGGTCGATGCGACCGGGGATCTGGTCCTTTCGGTCGCCGACAACGGCAGCGGGATCGCGCCGGAACATCGCGACTCGGTGCTTCGCCCCTTCGTGCAAGCCGACAACGGGTTGAACAAGCACCACACGGGGACCGGGCTTGGCCTGCCGCTCTGCAAGGATATGGTCGAGCTCCATGGCGGCTCTCTCGACCTGCAAAGCGAAGTCGGCGAAGGGACGACCGTGACGCTGCGGTTTCCGCGAGAACGGTTGAGCGAGGCGCCAAAGACCCAGAGTGCCCCGCCCCCGGCCAAAGCAGCGCGACCGGTCAGATCCTACGCTATTTGACCGCCGAAGGAAGGCGCGCGAGAGTAGCGTCGGCGATCGAATCAGGAGACCCAAAAACTTATGGTGGAGATCGGCGAAGCTGCACCCGGCTTTACCGCCCCGACGGACGGCGGCGGTTCGCTCAACCTGCAGAGCTTGCGGGGCAAGAAGGTGGTGCTCTACTTCTATCCCAAGGACGACACGCCGGGCTGCACCAAGGAAGCCTGCGGCTTTCGCGACCGACTCCCCGACTTCGGCGCGCTCGACGCTCGGATTCTCGGGGTGTCCAAGGACAGTGCCGCCAAGCACGACAGGTTCAAGGCCAAGTACGAGCTACCCTTTAGCCTGGTCAGCGACGAGACCGGCGAGATTTGCCGGGCCTACGGCACCTGGGTGGAAAAATCTATGTACGGCCGCAAGTACATGGGCATCGACCGGGCAACCTTTCTGATCGACGAAACCGGCCTGGTTCGACAGGTCTGGCGCAAGGTCAAGGTCAAGGGCCACGTCGAGGAGGTGCTCGCCGCCGCCCAGGCGCTGTAAGGTCGCACCGTCCGAACAAATGGGCCGTCAGTCAAACCGCAGGAAGTTGGCGTCGCCGTCCCGCTCGATCTGCTCGACCAGGGCGACCTCCCAGGTCAGATAGTCGCGCATGCGCTGCTCGACGCCCTTGTCGTTGTCGTAGGGTTTGTACCAGCGGTCGTCGGTTTCCGTGAGCGCCCAGGTGAGCCCGGACTCGAGCGGCAGGCCGGCGTCGCGCCAGGCCTTGTTGCCGCCCTCCAGGCGACGCAGGATGGCCTTGGGCAGAACCGCGGCCAGTTCGGGCTCGGCAAGGCGAAGCATGGCCTCGTCGTCGCCGGTGACGATCACCAAACCGGCCTCCCAGAGCAGCGCTCCAAGACCATCGAAACGGCCGCGCAGGGCCCAGGCGGCGCCCGGGATGTGACCGCGCCGGTAGGCCAGGGAATCGGCCAGGTCGATAACCTTGGCGGGCTCGCCGGAATCGAGAATCGCACGCAGCTCCTGGACCGTCACGGTCTCGCCGCCTTCGTCGGCGGCCAGGCCGGGCACCTCCAGCGGCGGCGGACCGCTTTCCAGCGCACCCGCCAGTCCGCCCTGAAGGACCACGGCCTCGGACCAGCCCATCTGGATCAGCCAGGAGGCGGTCATGGTGGCGCGCACGCCGTTGTCGTCGATCAAGACGATCCGAGAGCCCAGGGTCCCGACATACTCGTCGGTCGCCTGGACCAGTTGACCGCCTGGTGCCGAACGCGAACCCGCCCGGTGGCCGGCGAGGAATTCCTCGGGTGAGCGCACGTCGAGCAGATAGAGCGAGCGCCGGTCCTGCTCGGCCTCCCAGGCCGTCAACGTGTCTTGCGAGATCGTTTTGACCCCGAAACGCTTGGCGACCCGGTCGGCCACCGCCTTGGCCCGTTTCAACCCCGCGGCCGTCGGCGCCGGGGCGACGCGGGTCTGGCCGGTCTCGAGGCTAAAGCCGGCCAGGTGCCAGCCCATGGTGCCGTCCTTCAGGGCGACGATCCGGTTGGGAATCCCGGCATTGATCAGAGACTGGCAGCCGATGATCGAGCGGGTGCGGCCGGCGCAGTTCACCACCACCAGGGTATCCGGCGAGGGCGCCATGTCGTGCACGCGCAGGGCCAACTCGGCGCCCGGGCTGTCGACACCGCTCGGTATGTTCATGCGGTGGAACTCGTCGAAGGGCCGGCTGTCCAGCACCACCATGTCGGCCCCGGCGTCCATCAACGCCTTGACCTCGGCCGCCGGCATGCGCGGCGTCTCGTAGCTCACCTCGACAAACTCGCCGAAGGCCTTGGAGGGCACGTTCACGCCGGAGAAGATTTCCAGCCCGGCCGCGCGCCAGCCTTCGATGCCACCCTGGAGGACCGCCAGGTTGTCGTAGCCGCAAGCGGCCAGCACCTCGGCGGCCTTGGCCGCGGGCCCGTCGCCGTCGGCATCGATCAGTACGATCGGCGTGGCGCGGCGCGGCACGAAGGCCCGGATCCGCAATTCCAGGCGGCTAAGCGGCAGCGAGCGGGCATGCAGCAGATGGGCCTCGGAGAACACACCTTCTTCGCGGACGTCCAGCAGCGCCAGTTCGCCGCCGGCGCCGATCTTCGCCTTGACCTCTTGCGGCGTTAGCCAAACCGTCATCCCTGCCTCCTGTCGATGATCCCCTCCTGGGGTGGAAAGATACGCCACTCTTCGTTCTTGCGGCTCCAGTAGGTGCGCTCGGCAAGTTCGGTGAGGGCCAGGCCGTACATGTGGAAGTTCATCACCGGCGTTTCACCGTGGACATGGATCGAATGCAGCTCGTCTGGCAGGAAGGCGACGCCGACCCCGTCGACCACATCGAGGCCGCCGCTCTGGCGCGGCGCGCCCTCGCCCTCGCGCTCGTAGAAGCGGTTTTCCTCGACTCCCTCCAGGCCGACGATCACCGCCCAGGTGGTGTGATTGTGCGGCGGCACGTCGAGACCCGGCGCGCAGCACTGGACATAGAGCGCAAAGCGGTGGTCGTCGTCTTCGGCGAGGCAATAGAGGCGGTTACGATCTTCGGCACCTTCCTCGCCGAGTGGGAACTCTTCCCGCGGGAACAGGGCCTTACGCCGCGCCAGAGCCAATAGCTCTTCGCGCATTGCCGCCAGGGTGGCCTGGGTCACGCCGTCAGACGCTTCAAGGGCCCGGACCCTCGCCATCGTATCCGCCACCGCCGCACAACGTTCTTCGGCCAAGGTCATTGCCCGCCCCTCTATCCCGCGATTCGCTCAAGGGCGGCATCTTGCTTCAAGCTCCCGGCCATGCCAAGTGAAAGGCCGCACGGGATGCAGCGAGTTTCCAGGCATATGAACACCAGTCTGACCGAAGCGGCGGTGGCCGTTCTCATGGCTGCCGACCCGGCGGCCAAGGTGACGCTGTCGCGGCGGACGGCGGCAGCCTGGCGTGACGGCACCATCGTCGAGATCGGCGCGGGCCGTCCGCCCGACCGGCCGGCGCGCCTCGCCGAGCCCCGGCTGGGGCCGCCCCGGGACCTGCCGCGCCGCCGCATCACGGCCAACCCCGAGGGCCGCATCGCCCTGCTTCACGCCCTGGCGCACATCGAGTTGAACGCTATCGATCTGGCCTGGGACATCATCGCCCGCTTTGCCGGTGAGGACCTGCCACGGGCTTTTTACGACGATTGGGTCCAGGTGGCGGACGAGGAAGCCCACCATCACGATCTCCTCTCCCGACGCCTCGAGGCGCTGGGCAGCCACTATGGCGCCCAAGCCGCCCATGACGGCCTCTGGCAGGCGGCTCAGGAGACCGCCCACGACCTCTTGGCCCGCCTCGCAGTGGTGCCGCTGGTGCTGGAGGCCCGCGGTCTCGACGTGACGCCGCCCATGATCGAGAAGCTGCAGCGCGCCGGCGACCCCGAAAGCGCGGCCATCCTGGAGGTCATCTATCGCGACGAGATCGGCCACGTCGCGATCGGCAAGCGATGGTTCGACCGGGTGGCGCAAGGCCGCGAACTGGAGCCACGCGCGGCTTGGCAAAATCTCGTGCGTCGGCATTTCAAGGGCACCTTGAAGCCGCCCTTCAACGATGCCGGCCGCGCGGCCGCGGACTTCCCGGCGGACTTTTACGGACCGCTGGTCGCGGATCGGTCCTGAAACTATCGGATTAGACGATCATCGCCCGAGCGGGTGTCAGACCCGCGTGCAATCGGGCAAAGAAGTGCTCTAGTAGGGGCAGCCCGGCTTGCCGCAGGACCGGGTCGCGCGCGCGGCAACATAAGTCCGGCAGACCGGGCACTCGACCATCTCCTCGGGGCTGGCTTCCGGTTCAGGGGGCCGAGAGGCCTTTCTCCCGGGCATCGACCAGGGATTCTTGCGCGCCGGCCTGGCGCCCGTCTTGCCGGCCTGCTGGTCGCGCTGTTCCTTCAGCCGGGTCAAAAACTTGAAGCCGTACCAGACGGCCGCCAAGATCGAGACCAGGACAAGGATCTTCTGAATCGAGGGGATCGCGAACATAGGGCGCATTTAGAGCCGGCGACGGGAAGCGGTCAAGCTCTTGCGACAGGACACCCTGCCTCACGACCCGGGGTCCTTGACCCGAAGAAGCGGCGGCCTATGCTGCGCCGCCGTTCGGTCGCTGCAGGAGCGTGAGGAGAGTGTGAGGCGATGGCAGGCTACACCGGTCTCGAACCGCAGGCGATTCCGCCCGACGCCCTGGAGCCGGGCGACCGCGGCCCCTTCTTCGTGCTGAGCGCCGACGACGAGAGCGCCGTTTCGCCGCTCGACGACCGCCATGCCGGCCGCACGGCGGTGGTGATCCTGCGGCCCGGCCAGAACGACCCCGATGGACTCGCGGTGTTGCAAGGCTTCAGCCAAAGACGCGCCGACTTCGCCGCCGCCGGCGCCGAGCTGTTCCTGATCACCCGCGACAGCGTCGCCGCCAATCGAGTGCTCAAGCGCGACAAGGAGTTCGCCGGTCCGGTCCTGTCCGATCCCGAGGGCAAGGTCTTCGAGGCCTTCGGACTGGCCACTAACCGGGCCGACGGCGCCACCGGCGCGACCATCGTTCTGGACGAGGATTACCGCATCGCCGCCATGCTGGGCGGCACCGGCGGCGACAAGGAGGCGCGCTTCGCCCTGGCCGCCGCCAAGGAGCTGGCCGCGCTGAGGCCGGAGGGCACCCTGGCCGGTCATGCCCCGGTCCTGGTCCTGCCCCGGGTCTTGAGCCCGCGGGACTGCGAGCGGCTGATCGCCGTCTGGCACCGCGACGTGCGGGTCTGGGACTCCGACGGCCTGACCTCGCGGGGCCACGACGAAGAGACCGGCGACTTCAAGGTGCGGATCGAAAACTACGGCAAGATCCTGCAGCACATCATCAAGGAGCCGGCTCTGGTCGCCTACCTCGATTCCGTGATCGGCCGGCGCATCAACCCGGAGATCCAGAAGACCTTCCAGACCAAGGTCAGCAACCGCGAGGATTACCGGATCGCCTGTTACGACGCCGGCGAGGCCGGCGCCCTGGCGGCGCACCGCGACAACCCCACGCCCCAGACCCGCCACCGCCGCTTCACCTTCACCATCGCCCTCAATTCGGGAACCGGACCTGGGGCGGCTTTCGAGGGCGGCGGCTTGCGCTTTCCCGAATACGGCGCGCAGACCTACAAGGTCGAGGCCGGCAGCGCGGTCGTCTGGTCGGCGGCGCTGCTGCACGAGGTGCCGGCGCTCACCAAGGGGCGCCGCTTCGTCCTCGGCGCCCATCTCTACGGGGAGTGACCCATTTGGCGCCAAGCGAATCATGACCGACGAGAAGACCCAGGCGGGCCTGCTGAAGGCGGTCAGCGAGCTGCGCTCCGGCGATCGCTCCGACCACCTCTATGACCAGTGGGCCGGACGCTATGACGAGGACCTGATCGACAACTGGGGCTATATCGCACCGCGCATCGCGGCCGAGGCCCTGGCCGCGGTCTGTCCCGACCGGGCGACGGGCATCATCGATCTGGGCTGCGGCACCGGGCTGTCGGGGGCTGCCCTGGCGACCCTGGGCTACCGGACGATCGATGGCCTGGATGTTTCCGCCGGGATGCTCGCCGAAGCCGGCCGCAAGGGTCTCTACGGCAAGCTGATCCAGGGCGATCTGACGGCTCGCACGCCCTTGCCCGACGCCGCTTACGGCGCGGCGCTCTGCGTCGGCTCCATGGGCGCCGGCCATGTCGAGCCGGCTCACCTGCCTGAGCTGCTGCGCCCCCTCGAGCCCGGCGCCACGCTGGTGCTCTACATGAATGCCCACTACCACGACGAGGGCGACTACGCCGGCCAGTTCCGCCGCCACCAGGAGGCCGGCCTCTGGACCATCGAGCGGACCGAACGCTCCAACTACATGGAGGCGCTGGACCGTCCCGGTTGGCTCATCGTCGGGCGCCGCGCAGCCTGACAGCCCACGTCAGGCACCGCCCGCGTCAGACACGCCCGAAACGCATCGCCAGCAGCATCGGCCAGCGAAGGAACTTCGCGGCGTGAGGATGGGCGGTGACAAAGGCGTCGTCGATCCGTACTTCGCGAAGGATCTCCAGGGTCAGGCCCGCCCCGAGACCCGCCATCACGAAATCGCTGACCTGGTGGTCGTATGACTGGAAGCGATAGGTGACGCCGGCTTCGCGATCCTTGTAACGCGCCTGGCTGTCGCGCAGGAAAAGCGCGGGGTGCATGGTCGAGAGCACGAGGCGCCCGCCGTGCCGGGTCACCCGCGCCGCCTCCGCCAGGAAGGGGCCGGGCGCGCGGATGTGCTCCAGCACCAGGGCCGAGACCACCAGATCGAAACTCTCGTCGGCGAAGGGCAGAGGCTCTTCCAAGTCCTGCCGGCGCAGGTCGGCGGCATCGCCGAGCTTGCGCCGGGCCTCGGCCAGCATGCCCGGCGAGGCGTCGAGCCCGGTGACACTGGCCCCGGCGGCCTGGGCCAGCAGGCCGTAGCGCCCGGTGCCGCAGCCGAGATCGAGCAGGGCGCGGCCCGCCAGATCGCCCAGCAGCGCCGGGGTTTCGGCCTGGTCGAGCGCCACCATGGGGTTGGCCTCGCCGTCGTAATGGGGCGCCCAGAGGTCGTAGCCCTCGGGCGTCGGGACGGAGCGGGTCTCGCTGTCGGTCATGGCGGCCTTCCCCGCGACCTCACTCTAGCTCCGGCGTCAGCCTGATCCGCGGACTCCGGCCCGGCGTGGGGATGCCATCGATGAAATTCTCGAAGTAGGGCGAGCGCGGGCGTAGCTCCGGCACGTTGAACCAGAGGCGCCAGAGGTGCCGACGGCGCGCCGGCTCGGGCCAGTCCTCGATCGCCGTGCGGGAATGGAAGATGACCGCGTTGTTGAGAATCTGCACGTCGCCGGGCTCGAACTCGATGTCGAGACAGAGCTCGGCCGCGATTTCTTCCGCCGCGAAGACCGCCGCCTTGCGGGCGTCGCTGAGCGGCGGCGCACC
Organism: Kiloniellaceae bacterium; assembly: GCA_021776195.1. Next base: position 45,191 of record JAJFGK010000147.1, read on the forward strand.
CGGGTGGGCATGGCCCTTGAGCACATGCATATGACCCAGGGTGGCGGAGAAATGATCGTCCAGATAGTTGAAGACCGGCGAGAGGTGCCACGGCTCCTGATCCGCTTGCCGCTCGCCGTGGCGGCTCCAGCAGTAGGGATCGGCCAGGGCGCGGGCCTGGTCCGGGCGTCGGTGCAGCAGCTCGTTGTGCACCGCGACCGCGCTGGCCAGCCGGGAGAGACCGCCGGCGCGCGCCTTCTGCAGGCAGAGCAACGCCACCATGTCGCACTGGTCCACATGAAAGCCGAGGGCTGCCTTGACCTCGTAGCCCCGCACCGTGGACTCGCCGTAGTCCGCGCCCAGGTCGCGGACATGGCCGATCATATCGCCCAGCGCGTTGTTCGGCAGGGCACGGCCGAGATGGCGCCCGATGCCCCAGTAGGCGATCGCGGCCTCGAGCCGGCTCCAATCGTCGACCGGAAGGCCGCGCAACTGCACGAAGCCGCGGCCGTCCTTCAGTTCGTGGCGCATCGCCGCCATCCGGGCCGCGAAACCGCCCAGATCGAAGGCCGGACGATCCAACGACAGCAGGGCGGCGGGGTCGTCCCCGACACGAGCGTGCACGCGCTCGACCATGCGCCGCAGGCCGTCGATCTCCTCCCCGCTCAGGTGATCGACCCAATCGCCACGGGCGGCCAGCTCCGCGCCGGTCCAGCAGGCCGGATCGACGACCGGCGCCCCGGGACGGGCAGCGCGGCGCGGCGGACCGGCCGTGTCCAGAGTTTGTGCGGCTTCCATCGCGACACCGCCTGTTGGGTTCATCGCGGCGATGATAGCAGGCGGGTCACCCCTGTCCACCAGCCCGGCCACCAGCCCGGCCACCAGACCGATGGCTGCCTACTGCAAGCCCACCGGGTCGACCAGACCGGCCTCGCAGCCGGGCGGCGTTGTCGGCGCGGCGGCGATCAGGATGGCAAGGTCGCGGGCCGGGGTCACCGGGCCTTCGAGGTTGATCCGCAGCTCGACGATCAGGCGGCGCCCGCCGTCGGACTTGCAGACCAGCTTGACCCTGCGGCCGGCGCCCGGGCCGAAGGCGGCGGCGAAACGGGCGCGGATCTGATCGGCGGTGATCCTCTGGCCGATCCTCTCGGCAAAGAAGGCGCGCACGCCCGACCCGTTGAGCTGCACCATCAGGGACAGCGAGTCGCGCAGGTAACGCTCGGCGGAGCTGGCGTAGCAGGTGCCGTGCTTCAGCCACTCATGGCGATGCAGGAAGGACCGGGTCCCGGGCATCACCCGTTCCAGTGCGGCCCGCGTCGCGGCCTCGAGGTCGAGGGCCGGCAGCGCGGCCCAGCGCCCGGCCTTGTCGGCCCGCTTGTCGTTCCGCGCGACGCCGCAGTAGGCCCGGCCCCGGGGCTGCGGCCAGAGGCCGTGCAGGGTGAAGTGACTGGCATCGAAGCGCGCCGCCGTCTGGCTGCGGCACTCCGGCTTCTCCGGCCGGGTCTCGCAGAAGGCCGGCTGCCAGGTGGCCGCCAGGACCAGGGCTTCGCTCTTGGCGAAAGGCGCCGTTGCGGCCAACAGCGAAAGGAACGCGGCCCCGGCGAGGATCCGCCGTCCGGCGCGCCCCAGATCGGTCACCGCCTCAGGCCCGTCCGCGCAGCCGCGCGGTGGCTTCGGGGGTGCCGTCGTGGTCGGAGCCGAACCAGCGGTCGCAGGGCACGTACTCGTTGCCGTAGTTGCAGTCGAAAAAGCGGTGGTGGAGCTGGTGATGAAAAGCACCCAACCTGAATACCGTCTTTTCCTTCACCAGGATCCCGGCAAAGCCGGTGTGCGAGGTCGCTGCCGCCAGGGTGAGGAACTGCATGTGAAAGAAGACATGCATCGGGTGCGAAGGGATCACCAGGTGGATCAGCACGCTGCTGAAGTAGAGAACGTGCTCGATCGGGTGCATGGAGAGGCCCGACCAGGGCCCGACGTTGACGTTGCGGTGGTGCAGCGCGTGGGCCAGCTTGTAGAGTGGGCGCCAGTGCAGCAGCCGATGCACGCAATAGAAGTGGAATGAGTTCCAGAAGGGAATGGCCAGAAAGACCAGGGCGAAGCCGACCGGGTGGTCGTTCCAGTCCAGCAGGGCCAAACCGCCTGTGGCGTAGCCCCAGATGAAGCCCGCCTCGTAGACCGTCCAGAGGGTGACGCCGCTGGCGCAGGTCCAAAAGACGTTGTCCAGGACCTGATTGCGGCCGAGAAACTTCGGGTCGTTCCGGCTCTGGTCGCGGTGGTCGTACTTCTGCGCCCTGCCCTGCTTCTTGAAGCTGTAGAAGTAGAGATGCAGGCCGCCGGCCACCAGCACCATCAGCGCCAGGTTGCGCGCGCCCATCTGCAGGATCCAGCCGGCCTCGAGTGTGGCCGAACGCGCCAGCGCCGGCTGCAGGTAGAACCAGGTGACGGCCGCCAGCAGGGTGTAGGGCACCATCAGCGAACCGAGGAACCACAGCGAGAGTAGATACTTCACCGCCGCGGCCGGTCGCGGCGGCAACACGAAGACCGGGACCGGTTCCAGCGGCAGGGGCGGATGCCAGGCCCAGGGGCCCTTATTCGTGGCGGCGGCTGGCGCGGGCGATTGGGACACTGCCTGGGGGCTCGCCATGGCGGCGCTGTCGGTATCGGGCATGGTCGCCTCCTTCGCGAGCGGACTGGCGCAATTCTGACACCCCGCGGGTCGCCCCCGTCAAGCGAATTGCGCGGAAGGGGGAAGGCCTCGCGCGTCCGGTAGCGGCCCCAAAAGCGGACGCCCTCGAACCGCGAGACATCGTTGGGAAAGCCCCGCTTGACCGTGCCGTAGACAAACACCCGGTGCATCGGACCGTGCCTTAAAGTCTTGATCCCGGGGTTCTATCGCCTCCCCTGGAAGGCTGTCGAGCCTGGCGCCCGGTTAGAGCGACTTGACGCCACGGGCGGCCGGGGCTCGATCCACTGTCGTCCTGACGGGCCGGTGGCTGGTCCCCGCGTCTGGCAGCGACGCCGAAGACGAGCCCTTGCGGTCGCCCAGCGGGAAGACGATCGACGCCCGGGTCACGGTGTGGGGCACGCTGAACAAGGCGAAGCTGGCACCCTGCGCCTCGGCCAGGCCCTGCACGATCGATAGGCCGAGACCGGCCCCCTCGTGCTTGCGCGACAGGCCGCCATCGGCCTGATAGAAGGGCACGATGGCGTTTCTCAATTCCTCCTCGGTCATGCCGAGACCCTGGTCGATGACATCTATCTGGACCGCGCCTTCAGTGTTCTTGTAGGCGAGGAACAAGATCTCCTTGCCGGGCTGACTGTATTTCAGCGCGTTGTCGATCAGGTTCGAGATCATTTTCAGGAGGGCGATCGGATCGGCCTTGACGATCGGCAGTTCCGCTTCGATGTCGACCGTGAAAATCATTTCCTGGGCCTGGGCGCGGGCACCCGCGGCGGAAAGCATATCCGCGATCGTGTCTTCGACCGCGACCTCCTCAATCCGCAGGATCTCCGTGCCGTCCTGAAGACTGGCAATCGACATGATCTGACCGAATGTCTTGGCCAGGCGCGCACCTGAACTCCTGATCTGAGTCAGAAAGTCGAGCTGGTCACCGGTCAGGTCGCCCGCGACCTGGGAGAGTAGAACGTCGCAAAAACCGAGAATCCCATTGAGCGGCGTGCGCAGCTCATGATTCATATTGGCGAGAAACTCGCTCTTGGTTTTTGACGCTAGTTCAGCCGTCAGCTTGGCGCTGTAAAGCTTACGGCTCATGTTCTCGATGATCTCTTCAGCCTCTTCGCGGGCGCGCCGCTCCCGCTCCAACTTTTTGCGTAGGAGGTCGAGTTCAGTCATTGCGGGCTTCGCCGTTTGATGTGAAACCGGCTGTGCGATTGCGTTTCATCGGGTATGTCGAAGCGCTCGATATCGATGCTTTCCCGATAGTGTTTCGCGCATCCCAAGATCAGTCCCTCGGCGAGGTCGGCTAAAGGGCGACAGGACCTGTAGACGACAACCATATGGTCGGGCGCGGGATACTCGTAGTCGAAGTGGGGCAGCTCGGCCTTTTCATAGAGTTTGCGAACTTCCAAATGAACGGTCCTGTCGACGGTCGACAGGAATTCGAAGGTGTTCTGCGGCGCCACGAAGAAATCCGGATATTTGATGACGAAACGACCAAAGAGAACCTCGCCGAATCGGCGCAGCAGATCGGGGAGAGGTTGATGAACCTTGCGGCTCAGGACTCCCAGGATCGAGACCAGCTCTTGGTGATCGTAGTTTCCAACCGCGGAATAGGCCCCGCCCGACGAGGGCTGGGCTTGATCCAGGACATCTTGCAACACCGCCAGACCGTGCTCGGCCTCGACCATGTCCATGAGCTCGGAAAAGACCAGTCCTTTCATGGAGTCCTCCCAACAGGCACCTGCAGGTGCTGCTATCAGGGATTGACTAATAAACACATAACCGGCCGCTCGCGGAGCGGGTATCCGGCCCCCGAAACCGCGGCAGACCGCGGATTTGGTTGGGCCCGGCATTGTTGTAAGCTGTCGCAAACCACCGGATAGCCCGAAGCCTTCATTGGAGCCCGAATGAACCTCACGTACCGTCCTATGACCGCCGCCGACCTGCCCGCGGCCCTCGCCCTGCGCGTGGCGACCCGCGAGAACGCGGTCACGCTGGAGGAGCTGCGCGACGACTACGGGATCACGCCGGAATCGCTCGCCGAGTCCATGGCGACCCACGTCCAAGGCTGGTTCTGCGAAGCGCCTGGCCCGGCTGGGGTCCAGGTGGCCGGCTTCGCCATGGGCGACCGCTCCAACGGCGAGGTCCAGGTCGTCGCCCTCCACCCGGACTTCGAGGGCCGGGGCATCGGCAAGACCCTTCTCGCCTTGGTGCGGGACTGGCTCTTTGCCGAAGGCCACGAGGAGATCTGGCTGCTCGCCAACCCCGACCCCGGCGTGCGCGCGTACGGCTTCTACCGCAAGCTCGGCTGGCGCGCCACCGGCGAGCGGCGCGGCGGCGACGAGGTGATGACGCTGCGGAGGCCGGACCAAGCGGGGGCACGTCACAGTGATCTAACCACAGTCTGACAGACGAGGAGACTGGGCTCAGTCGCTCGGTGCCATCGGCCCGTGATCAGGACAGAGGGGAGGACCCACGCCGTCGAGCCACTTGCGAGAAACCCTCACGACATAGCCGCAGTCGCGACAGGTCACTTTGATCAGGCGTGCCGTTTGACGAGTTCTTTTCTCTGTATCGGTCGGCGTGATTTCCGGCGAGGGCAAGTCTCCGATTCGCTCAAGCTCAGGCGTCACGATTTCCTTGAAAAGAGCCCCCGGCGGCGATTCTGTTTTGACGCCCCGGAGACCGATCGAGATTGCGACATGGCGAAAGAGATGACCGTGGCTATCTCGATCGCCTACTGCGATGTGGCACAATTGAAACGCCAAGGCCGCCGCGACATCAAGCGACTCGCTGCGATCGGGGCGTACAAAGATCACGTATGAGGATCCATTGTCCTGGGTCCAGGACTCCGTGATGTTTGGGCTGCGTCTTCCAATACTTGGGAACCCGGACCGGACTTCAAAGGCCGGCAGCGGAAACCCTAGCTCGTCAAACCAGTTCGCCATGGCTGACGCCATTTCCCGCAACCAGTTCTCCCGTGCTGCGCCCAGAGAAGCGGTGCTACCCGATTTGGTTTTCCTTTTGCCAGCCATCTGTTCGTTGGCCTATTCAAACATGGGTTTTAGCAAATCGCTGTTGCGACCATCTTGTTATGTGGCCGCCCTGCCGTGATGTGCTTGTCGCCTGAGCGTCGAGATTCGTAGCAACTGCCAGAGAACGGCAGCCTCTTGTCGGTCGGTGGGAGTTGTTTGTCCGACCTAGACTTCGCCTGACTTCTTGCTTGACGCTGCGTTCACGGACCCAGCCGGGGTCCACGCATGTTCAAGATCAATGAAGTTCGCTTCGTGGCGCATATTCGGCCCCTTTCGCGCCCGACCTCACGCACCCTAAGAAGGATAATTGGTCCTCATATCACCTTTTAATCATTATACTAACCATAAACATAAACGATTTGTTTTTCTGCTGGCAAGTCCTGAATGCGTTATTGCATTGTTAATCATACGCCGATATATGTGATTTAAACACACAAAACCGTTTACACGGTCAAGTGAGAATGCGTATAAATCTTCCAGCCGACGGCGGTGCCGCCGGCTCGCAACACGAACACATTGCGCCCGCGTCAAAAAAATGGAGACGGCGTTCGAAATTGAACAGATCCCGGCAAGTTTTCCCGCGGAACTCACGCTCTCTTGGAGGCGTGTTCGCTGCGCGCTGACCGTCCGGGACGCTTGAAACAGCAGCAAGAGAAGGCTTGATTCCATGAAAGTCACGGTTCTTCATCCCCATTCGATAGAAGGCGCAGCACGACGGGTATCAACGTGCCAAGCCCCTACCCCGCCGCATTGCCAATCGGCGATCGGACACCTCGATGACGCCTTGGAAAACCTGCGCGCGATGAAACGAAAACATGGATCTCGGCATGTCATGATTTCGCTTGGTCCGCTCATTGCCAGGTACCTCGAGGACTGTGAACGGGTCCGGTCCAAACTGGAAACGCTGGGTCCTGGCGCAATCGAGCCCGTGCCGGAGATGACGGCGTTATTCAACCAGCTCAATCAATTCTACCGGCTTATGGTCACTCTCGACCACCAGAAGGTGATTGTCGCGGCCGGAGGTTCAGCGATAGCAAGAGATGGGCTGGACCGCGACCAGGGACCGGAAGGAAATGGCTGATATACGAATAGACGTATCGATCTCTTAGGAGCCGCGGGGGACTGGTGACCATGGTCCAATTCCTGCTATCTAGATTTACATCTAGGCCTGCGCAACAGTGGGGGCAGACGGGAGGATCAGTGGTTTTGAGTGGAGGAGTCTTCGCCATTTCCGGTGAACGGCTGCGGATAATTCGGTCTTCCAGGCTTTCGGGACAGCACAGATCAGACTGGGCGGCGATACCGACAAACCTGGCAGAACCTTTGAATTATCGAAGCTGTGCCTTGCCTGTCGGTGATGGCAAGCAGCTGCATCGCTCTCTTGAGTACAATTTCTTTGACTGCCTCCGTCGATGGACTGTCGCGACCTTGGTCGAGGTGTGGACAAAGCCAAGCTTAACGCCTCGACACAAAGGGCAAATTGAAACAGAGCGGATTCGGCAAAATTTCACAGCTTCATAACGGTTTGCCAAGGAGATCAACGATGCTGTCGTCGTGTGTCGCGCCAAACCATTCTCAGGAGATCAGAGAGGAATCCTGGCGATGAAGTTTTTGCGCCCATTGCGAGATCTCAGCATATCCACGAAGCTGATTGCCGGTTTTACCGCAATATCGATTGTCGCCGTGCTGGTCGGTGTCACCGGCCTGTACTTCATCGACAAGATCAACAGCACTTTGAACAACATAACGGATATCGCGGCGCCGACGGTCGAAACCTCGGACGACCTCATCGCCCTCATCTTCGAGGCGACAAAAGTCGCCGAGGAGATTATCGCCGACGAGGATATCGAGGAAATCGAAGAATTGGTGGTGGAACTGAAAGGTCTCGAGGCCGAATTCCACGGCACCTACAGGGAATTGCAGGGCCTCGTGACCGACGAGTCGCTGCTTGATGAGCTCGAAACCGCAAAAACCGAGCAATTTGAGTTCAGTGAAAACGCCGAGCAGATGGTCGCCGCCCACAGACTTGAGATCTACAAGGAAACGCAGGCCTTCGCGTTGCTTGTAGATTTCGATGCCGCCGGCTCGCAACTCACCGAAGCACTGGATGAGTTCGCCGTGGAAAATGAAGCCGAGATGGCCAAGGCGGAGGAACTGGGCGACACTCTTGCCGAAGCGGGCAGCGGTGGTGAGGAAGTCAATCGGGTGCTCGGCCAGCTCTTCGACCAAGATTATCCCGTTGTTGAAGCGGCTTTGAAACTGCAGCGGATCGTTGCCGCCATGCAGGACACCGCCGGCGAGTATCTTGCCGAGGAAACCGCCCCCGCCCTCGATAGGATCGAGGCCGATTTCGCTGAACTGGAGGAAGCGGGGAAGCCGCACTTGGAGGTATTGAAGGTCCTGGCGGAATCGGACGAAGACCGCGAGGATGCGTCCGACCTTGAGCACATGCTTGAGAACTGGGCGGCGCTCGCGCGCGGCAAGGGGCAGCTTTTCGACATCCACCGGCAGAAGCTGGCCGCCGAATTCCAGGCCGATAACTTCGCTGAGCTGCTGGAGATCGACACGGACAATGCCGCGGCAGCCCTGGACAAGGTGGCCGAGACCGCCGATGCGATCAGCGATGGCGCGGACGAAGCGGCCGCACAGGCCGTCGATCAAGCCAGAACGGCCATCCTTTCGCTGCTCATCTTGGCGCTTTTCGGCTCAGTGGCGCTGCTGGTAATGATTGGTATGACCGTCGTGCGCCCCATCAAACTCTTGACCAAGGACATGGCGGTGCTCGCCGAGCGATACGGATCGGTGTTGAAGGTCGAAAAAGATAGCGGAGATGAGGTCGCAAGACTTGGCGCCGCATTCACCCACCTCGCCTCTCAAGTCAAGCAGCGGACAGCGGAACTGCAACAGCGGACCTTGGAGCTGGATGACGCCAACCGCGACCTGGAGCAGGAGCTTGAGCGCCGCCAGTCTCTGGAGGAACAACTCGTTCACGCTCAAAAGCTCGACAGCCTCGGCACCTTGGCCGGAGGAATTGCGCACGACTTTAACAACATGCTCTATGTCATAACTGGCTGCACGAAGATGGCCATCGCTGAAACTCCGACGGATAGTCTGCTCGGCGAACTCCTCACCAAGATCGATCAAGCGGCGCAGCGGTCCAAATCGATTGTCAATCAGATCCTATTTTTCAGCCGGCACGAGACACCTGACCGAAAACCGCTCGATGTTGCGAACGCCGTGCGGGAATCGGTCACCCTGTTGCGGGCCGGGTTGCCATCTTCGATGATCATGGACGTGGCTTGCGAGGAAAACTGCGGCACTGTGTTGGCGGATGAGACGCAAATCCAGCAACTGGCTGTCAACCTCGCGACAAACGGCTATCAAGCGCACGCCGATCGAAAAGGTACCATCAGCTTGACCGTGGATCAGGTCGACGTCGACGAGGCATTTGCCAGCCAGCACCTAAACCTCAATCATGGCCCTCATGTTCGCATTTCCGTGAAGGACCAAGGCTGCGGCATCCCAGCCGAGATCCTGCCGAAGATCTATGACCCCTTCTTCACAACCAAACCAGTTGGTGAAGGAACCGGCCTCGGTCTTGCCGTGGTCCATGGAATAGTCGCGTCGCATGACGGTACCGTAGTGATTTCAACGAAAGTCGATCATGGAACGACCTTCGAGGTCTATTTTCCGATTTGGGAAGAGTCGATGGAGGACCAGGAGGTCGAGAGACAGGTAAACGGATAGATGTAACGCTGCTACAGAGGAGAGCCGAGATGGCTAGGATATTGGTTGTTGATGACGAGCCCCTGATCTGCAGGATGCTCGATACTTTCCTAACTCGCGCCGGTCATGAAGTCGAGACCGCGGCCGACGGTGCGAAAGCCGTAGGCATCGTCGATTCGGTCCCCGTGGATTTGGTTATCGCTGACATTGTTATGCCCGAGAAGGATGGCCTCGAGACGATCATCCACATACGAAAAAGCCTCCCTAAACTCCCTGTCATTGCGATCTCCGGAGGGTCCCGCATCGGAAACTTCGACTTTCTTGCCATGGCAGAAAAACTCGGCGCCTGCGAGTCCTTCTATAAGCCTTTGGACAACGATGAACTGTTGCGCGCTATCGACAAATGCCTGAAGGAACCGCCCGTGGCAGAGAAACTGTACTAGAGTTTCTCCTCTTTTCAGCAGCGGGCTCTGACCTGGCTAACGGCCTTCATCGGATGCGAAAATCCTTGTCTTGCAGTCGAGGACCGATCGTGCCGCAGACTCTGCCGCCGACTATTGCAAGGCGCGCTCCCCGTTTTTGATACAGCAAGAATTCACACACATATTTGCGCAATGGCGCAGATTCGGAAGATCGGGGTCCTGCGACACCATGAGCCGGGCCTGGGCTTCGTCGCGACGGTTCTCGTTGAAGCTCTTCGAAACGACACTTAAAACGTCTCCTAACCTCTTGCACACCTGCGTTCCGTAACGCCTCGGAATAGAGCGCCCCGGAATTTTGCGCCCCGGAAAATTTGCGCCCAGGTATCCCGCGCCCTGGTTCGGGCCCCCAATCCACCATCAGCATAGTCCCGCCGGACGGCATTGGCTCATCCACCCGGAAGCCTGCGCTTCCTGCGTTCGAGGCGGCAATCCCGGCCGCAGGGACTCTCCTTTCGCCGGCTAAATCAAGCGAGGACCGACGACCGGTCACCTCCATTTCGACGACGGTCCCACGTTTTTTTGGCCTTTAGGAAAACGTTAGAGAGTTTACTTTAAACAATATTGTATGTTTAAATCTCGTCACGAACGTTGAACTGCGACTAGCGTCGCGACGAGATCGGCCAGGAACAGGATGACAACCAAGCTTCAAGGAGACTGTGCAATGTTTGGGAATGGCAAACTTCTCGGGAACGAACCGAAACACGTCCTCACACCCCTGCCACATGAGAAGTCGAAGCCCGCCTTCGGCATGAAGGTTTCCACGAAGCTGATCGCGGGATTCACGACCTTGGCCCTGATCGGCGCCCTGGTCGGCGTGGCAGGGTTGTTCTTCGTCGACAGAATTAGCGGGACGGTGGATGTCATCAAGGATGTTGCCCAGCCCGCTGTCTTCAGATCGGACGAGCTTATCGCCAATGTTCTGGAGGCAACGAATGTAGCCGAGGAGGCTATCGCCGACGAAGATTTGGAGGATATCGACCAGCCATTGGTTGAATTCGAAGAGCTAAATACCGCGTTCCAGCGCAAGTTCGCCGAACTTCAGACTGTCGTCACCGACGAGAGCCTCATCGACGAGATGCGCACCGCAATCGACAAACACACAGAGTTTGTCGAGCTGTCCCTCAAGATGTTTGCCGTCCACCGACGCGAGCTCGAAGAGGAGGCCAAAGGCTATCGGTTGCTCGAGGAGTTCGATGCCTTGGGAGGAAAGCTTGTCATCGCCCTGGACGAATTCGCGCAGGAAAACGAGGCGGAGATGGCCAAGGCCGAAGAGGAAGGCGACAGGCTTGTGCAACTCGGTGCCGATGGGCATGCGGTCAACGAGGTCCTCGGCCAGCTTTTTGACCAGGACTATCCCGTGGTCGAGTCGGCGTTGAAGCTACAGCGTCTCATCTTCGAAATACAGGACACCGCCGGCGAATACCTGGCGGAGGAGAAAGCCGAAAAGCTCGGCGCGATTAATGCCGAGTTGGAACGCCTACAGAACCAGGCGACACCTCTCATGGACATCATCACTGAGTTTGCGGAAACCGAAGAAGACCGAGCAGATGCGAGTGCGCTGATAACGCTCTTCTCGCAGTGGGTCGCCTTTGCCACAGACGACGAGATGCTGTTCGACACACACAGGGATATGTTGGACGCGGAGCAAGAGGCTGAGCTGCTAACCGAGCAGCTCGAGGCCGCGGCCGACGCCGTGGCCGAAGAAATGCACGGCGTGGCAGAATTCGCAAAGGAAGTTTCCAATCAGGCTGGCGAGCGGTCCGCGGAGGCCGTGGTTCAAGCGCAGATATCGATCCTCACTCTTCTTGTGGTGGCGCTGGCGGTGTCGGGCGCCCTGATTGCCGTGAGCATCTACTCTATCGTTCGCCCCATGAGGCAAATGACCCACGCAACGACGGTGCTGAGCGGCGGCGATCATGAGATAGAGGTGCCTAGCCTCGATCGAACCGACGAGATCGGCGCCATGGCCTCGGCCGTGCAAATTTTCAAGGAGAACGCGATCGAGAAGATCCGCTTGGAAGCCGAGCGAAAAGAGGCCGAGGAGTGCGCCGCCGAGGAGAAGCGTCAGACGATGCTACAGATGGCGGACAATCTGGAGGAATCGGTGGGTGGCATCGTCGACGTGGTTTCTTCGGCGGCGACCGAGATGCAATCGACCGCGCGGTCGATGACGGAGACTGCCGAGGAGACCAGCACCCAAGCGACCGCGGTGGCCGCCTCCACCGAGGAAGCCTCCGGCAATGTCAGTACCGTCGCCTCGGCGGCCGAGGAGCTTTCAAGCTCGGTCAACGAGATCCTCCGCCAGGTCGCGCGATCTTCGGAAATCACCAACCAAGCCGTGGAGGAGGCCGGCCGCACGACCAGCACCGTCAAGGGCATGGCCGAGGCGGCGCAGAAGATTGGCCAGGTGGTCGAGTTGATCAGCGAAATCGCCGAGCAGACCAACCTGCTGGCACTCAATGCGACCATCGAGGCGGCACGCGCCGGCGAAGCCGGCAAGGGGTTTGCCGTCGTCGCTTCCGAGGTCAAGAACCTCGCCACCCAGACGGCCAAGGCCACGGAGGAAATCGCCACCCAGATCACGGATATGCAAACGATCACCGGTCACACCGCGACGGCGATCGAGGCGATCAGTGGGATCATTGCCGAAGTGAACGACTGCGCCAGCGGCATTGCCTCCGCCGTGGAGGAACAAGGCGCGGCAACCCAGGAGATCGCCCGCAACGTACAGCAGGCGGCGCAAGGCACCCAGGATGTCTCTTCGAACATTTCAGGGGTGACGCAGGCGGCCGAGAAGACCGGAGCCTCCGCGGGCCTGGTCCTGACAGCCGCCGACCAACTGTCGAGCCAGTCGGAAGCCTTGCGCAGCGAAGTTCGCAAGTTCTTGGACTCGATTCGAGCCGCCTGACCCTCGCTGTCGTGGTCTGTCCCCTGCGATCGAAACTCTTGTCCTCGCCGCAGATCGCAGGGGCCAGGCCGGGCATCTCTTGGTTCGGCTTGGGGCTCATTCCAGACCACTTGCGCAACCGAACGGCGCCTGGCGGCACCGGTCCCATGAAACAGGCATTTAGCAGCGCAAGGCGGTTACGATGACCCCCAAGAAGTTCAGCTCCGCAAAACCCGACCTTGCAGTCTGCGTCCTGGTCCTAGTCGGGTCCTTCGCGCTTGCAGGATACCTGGACTTGGCCGAGCTGTGGCACTCGTGGTCCCAGGCGCACGGTGATTGGCAGGTCGATGAGTTGTTGCCGGCTCTTGGGCTGAGCTCGGTTGGCCTTGCCTGGTATTCTTTTCGGCGCTGGCGGGAAGCGCGTCGGGAAGCCGATTTCCGCAATCAGATGAATCGACGACTCCAAGAAGAGACCGCTACCCGAAAGCGAACCGAAGGCTTGTTGCGCGAAAGCGAGACCTGGAACCGTCAAGCTTCGCGCTTCGCCAGAGTCGGTGACTACCTTTGGGACACTGAAGACGACTGCTGCCTGCACTGTTCTACGGAGCTAGCCCGCATCCACGATCTCACTCCGATCGGATACCTGGCTCAAACAACGACCCTGAACGACCGCCTTTCGTCGGTTTATCCGGATGACCGTGACGCCGTGAAGGAAGCCATCAGGGCCGTTCGTCATGGGCGAACCCTGGAATTCGAGTATCGGATCGTCACGGCGCGTGGCGATCTTCGATACCTGCGTCAGATCTCTAAACCCGTCCTCGATGCGAGCGGTTCGGTTATCCAAGAGCATGGCATGAGCCAGGACGTCACCGAGATTAGGCGTGCGGGGGAGCGCCTTTGCCATCTGCAGACAATGGAGGTGGTAGGCCGGCTCACCGGTGGCCTCGCCCACGAATACAACAATTTGCTTGCCATTATCAGGGGGCACAGCGAATTGCTCGATGGCCACCTCGGGGCGAATGTCGTGTCCCTCGCCGCGATACAGGGCGCGGTCGTACGTGGTAGCCAACTGACCCAACAGTTGCTCGCCTATTCGCAACTACAGACCTTGAAGCCAAAAGCCATCCACCTTGGAGACCTGGTTTCGGACAACTCCATGCGGATAGCCCGCAGCCTCGGGGATAGGACCGAGTTCGAGGCTTCCGCCGATCCAGACCTTTGGAAAGCCGTTGCAGATAAAGCCCAAGTGGAGCTCGCGCTCATCAACTTGGTGCTGAACGCTCGCGATGCCATGCCCGACGGAGGCAAGCTGACAATCCGCTGCGCCAACGCCCGGCTCGACCAAAGGCACCTGGCCGAGAGCCCCGACGTCAGGCCCGGACACTATGTGGAGCTGACGGTCATGGATACGGGGACCGGAATGAGTGCCGAAGTGGGGTCCAAAGCCACACAGCCCTTCTTTACAACCAAGGAGGTCGGCAAGGGCAGCGGACTCGGGCTCTCGATGGTTTACGGCTTCATCAAGCAGTCAGGCGGCCACGCGGCGATCATCAGCGAGGTAGATTGCGGGACGACGATTAAGCTCTACTTGCCGAGAGCCGGTCCCGGGGCGGCGTGATCGCCTCCGCGGCCGTGTCGTCTTTGGCCGCTCGACGGAAACAGCGCCTTCGATAAGGCCGAGCCGAGCAGCAGGGCGAATCTCCGGTCGAGGCTCGGCCCGTCGGGCGTTTGGTGCGGGTGGAGGGACTTGAACCCCCACTTCCTTGCGGAAACCAGATTTTGAGTCTGGCGAATAACCATATCACCTAGTTGGATCGAGCTAGATCGAGTTCCATATTGTAATATTTTCCGCTAGTTAGCGCCGCATTCGCTTGCACCACACATGACGCTGTGCGACACATGGTGGTAGCAAACTTGTAGCGAAAGAACCCAACCATGCGAGCAAAGCTAACCAAACGGCAGATCGATGTGCTCGCCCCATCAACCAAGACTCGGACGGTTTGGGACACCGACCTGAAGGGGTTTGGCCTAAGGATCTCGCCCGGAGGCACGAAGGCCTATGTCGTCAAATACCGCTATCGCAACAAGCAGCACTGGCACACGATCGGGAAGCATGGCCGCGGCTGGACCGCCGACCTCGCGCGCAAAGAAGTGACGCGTATCTTCGGGGAGATCGCCCAGGGACACAATCCGCTCGCGAAGAATGCTCGATGGGGTCGGTCTCCGACGGTCTCCGACACGCTTGACCGCTACCTCGAGGAACACGTGGCCATTCACAACAAGAAAAGAACGCGAGAAGAGGTCAACAGGATCGTTCGCACGAAGATTCGGCCCACGTTCGGACACCTCAAGGTCGTCGAGGTCACGAAATCCGAGATTCAAAGCTGGCATTTGACAATGCAACTAACCCCAAGGGAGGCTAACCATGCATTGGCCGTACTCTCCAAGTGCATGAGCCTTTGCGCCAACATCTGGGGCTACATTCAGTCGAACCCCTGTTTGGGTCTTCCTCGGTTTCGCGAAAACTCTCGCGACCGCTTCTTCGACGCTAGCGAACTTAAACGACTGGGGGCAGCTATAAGACAGTCGCGCAATGAAAACCTCATTGGTCCGAAAGAATTGACTGTCGTTGAGTTGCTGGCACTAACGGGTTGTCGTCGATCAGAAATCCTCGGTCTTACATGGCAGGAAGTTGATCTAGATTCGGGCTTCCTGCGCCTCAGGGATGCAAAAACAGGGGACCGCTTGGTGCCGCTTGGGCAACCAGCTATCGATTTATTGAAGGATATGCGGCGCCCCCTTAGTCCCGACGAAATCGTGATTCAGCGGAATGCTGGAGGAGAGCCGGTATCACCAAACACGCTTTACAAAGCTTGGAAACGGCTTTGCAACCTTGCGCGGCTCGAGGATGCAAATCTTCATGATCTGCGGCACACAACTGGAACCATCGGCGGTCAAAGCGGCGCAAATGCCTTTGAGGTCCGCGATCTCCTTGGTCACCGAGGAATTGCCATGACCGCGCGTTACGTGGGCCGAGGGACCCAAGAATCACGACGATTGGCCGACTCGGTATCGAGGAGGATATTTGAGGCAATGGGCCACATTGAGTGATTCGATTGCGAAGGGAATACCGAGTGGAGTTCAACTTCCGGACTGATGACCTCGATGAGCCGCATATTCGAGCATTGGCCCAGTGGGAATTACTGGCCTTAATGGCTTGGCCGCATAATGAAGAGCGAAGACGACAATATCTTGCGCCCCTCGTCCTAGAACTGCGCAAGAAACTAATCGAAGCTTGTGATCAAAGTTTAGATGAAATTTTGGAAGAATTTTCAACGGAGTGGCTATGGCGTTCTAAAGAAGATTATGATGCAGCATCGCAAATGTCGATCGATTGGATTGGAGGGAAAATGGATGAGATCACCGGCTTTTATTTGGACACATTCAGCGATAAACTCGGTGGACTTGATTCATTAGTAGAGAACCCGCCATTCCATGAGATGTGGGGGCAAATAGAAAAGGAATATCCAAGGATTATTTTAGCAGGTGAAATGTTACTAGATATTATTTCAATGGCCAAGCATCACGCGCACCAAATACGTGGTGGCGCCAGCGTCAAAAAGGCGATTTATCTTGTCCAGAACATAGCAAACATGGATGACTTCCCCACGAACGAAGCATCTCTAAAAAAACTTTGGAGTGAGAAGAAATGCGTGGCGCATCTGTGTGCAGCATTTCATGCCATCACGGCAGAGAACGTCGAGCCCGCCACCAAGACCGATCGGACAGGGACTAGTTGGGGTATCCATGTCAAGGATTTCCGATCCATTGCCTTTGCCGCCCAGGATTTCGTGACCAGTTTCACACCTTCCGGCCGCGAGCAGCCAATCGCGGGGCCAGAGGATATATTTGTCCTCCCCGAATCACTCCGTCCTCGCGACGGTGACGCGGACGTTCTATTTCCAGAGTTGGAACCTCATGAACTCGAGGTTCTCGCTGGCTACCGGGCCCCCGCTCCCTATTAAAATCAGGCAAGGTTCTAACCTGGGTTCTCGCTTTCAGAACCTAGGTTCTGAGCGCTAGAACCCAATTATCAGAGACCCCACCCGGCTCTACCTCCTCGACTATCACGGCGTCATACCAAGCCCTATCGAGGAGGAAAGAGCTATGGACCGCGGAAGCGACCGGCTGGTCGACGACAAGATTCTGTCCAAAACAACTCGCCTCAGCCGGTCCTACTGGCAGAAGAAGCGGGTTTCCGGAGATGGACCGCCATACTACGAGGTCGGCCGCCGCTGTCTTTATGACCTAGACGAGGTGATCGCCTGGATCAAATCCCACCGTCGCAGCTCAACTAGCGATGCGGCCTAGACCGTGGTTGACCTTCAAGATCGTTGCGCTGGAGCCGCGTCACTACGGAGTCGCAAATCAATCTGCCATCGCACAATCAGCGAGATGGCAATACAGCCGGTAGCACTCTGAGCATTCAATACTATCGGCACTCGCAGCCATGACCAAGCAGCCCTTTGAAACGCAAAGCCTACTTTGGCGGAGGCTTGAGCCTCTAGAACGAGCAAAGACGCGGCTAGAATTCCTCGAAACTTTGAACTGCGATCCGGCACTTTCACCCTTGGCCCGCTGCATCGGCACGCTGCTCATCACCAAGTACCTCAATCAAATGGCAGGGCATCCGCGTTTTGGCTGCGCCTGGCCGGGTCAAGAGACCCTAGGCAACGACGTGGGTTGCTGTGAGCGGACGGCGCGAGAGCACACCAAGGCGCTCGTTGACGCCGGCTGGTTCCTTCGCGAACGAAGGGCGGGATTCGTCTATCTGCCGAACTGGCCAAGGCGACATGGAAAGTCGACCTCAGGCGCGCAATCCATCGACACCAAGCGGCAATGTGACGTTGGAGATCCGGAAGAAATCTGCCGGTCGAACCGGAAGGTATCTTCCGCTGAACCCGCCTACAATCCCATTAACAAACCCGTCGAAAGCACAGCGAGTGCGACAGCAAGCACTTGTGTCCCGAGCATCTCCCATCAGCCCCGCGTCGCCGGGCCCATCGGAACGCCACAGACCCTCGGTTCGGCCATCCAGCGCGAACAGACGCCAGTGGCTTCTAATCCTTCGCTCGAGGGTCGAGAGCAAGCGTTGCCACTGGTCGGACGCCCCGTCTACAAGGCGCCGCGCGATATCCAGAAAGAGCTCGTAGACGTTCTGGAGGCGGAGCTCGGCATCGACCCGGAAAAAGGCTGGCTCGTCATGATGGAGATTTCTCGGGCTCGTATGCGCGCACTTGAAGAAATGCATCGTTCCGGAACACTTTCGGCGAAGGAAATCATGCAGGCGGCGACAGTTCATCACGGGTCATGAAGCTGTCGGCGTTAGGTATGGCGTAGACCATGAAGGCTCACCAGACCGGCTGAATCGCGCCGGAAAGGCGCGAATCAAGTGAGGACACTGGTAAACACTTCGACCACCGTTTGCATCTGTTGTTCCCGAAGGCCAAAGCCAGTCCGCGGACAGCGTCGAACAGAAATCCTTCCACCTTTGGATCACTGTTTCACGTGCAGCTGTTTCACCTAATGCCGGAGTTAGATCCACGTCGCTCACAATGGGCCGCTTGGACGAACACCTTCTCTTTGGGCTCAGTTTCCTAATTGTCATCCTGCCTCTTGAGTATCAAGCCAATCGCGCTTCTTTAAGAGGTGCACACGCGTCTCTTGCGGGGCCCGCGTGGGACACGTGGTACC
>JAJFGK010000148.1 GCA_021776195.1 Kiloniellaceae bacterium
GTCGAGACCGCGACGGTCTTGGAAATCTCCCCCGATCCCATGGGCGTGCCCCACGTTACTTACGACCTGATGGTCGAACGACGCGCGAGTGCCGAGATCCACGATAGACGGACCTTGGGCCTGGCAACCTTCAGAGAGCGATTCGAGCAGCTCACCTAGATCGTTGATCTAGATAGACCCGGCTCGCCGGGAGCGGGCTCGAAATCGCGCCATCGCCGCATCCGGCCCGCCGATTGGCCGGCCCAGCGATGGTGTCTTGCGGTAGACGCCATCCGGTCGGTGGATCGGGGCGCAAAACTTCTCCCTCGCGAACTTTCCCATTGCTAGACCCTGGACCGTTGCCCCTTGCCCCTTGACCTCGACGGCGCTCTATTGCCAATCGAAGGCAGAGAGGCGGCACGGCATGAGCGACGAGGCATTGAAGGCAAACGGATCGGACGGCGGGACGCCGGTCCCGTTGGGCTTGACACCGGGGCGCCGGATGGCCTGCCTGGCGGCGCTCGAGCGCAAGGCGCTCTGGCTTTCGACTTGGATGATCCACAACGCCAATCACCTGCGTCCCAGCCGGGACGGCCTGAAGGTCGGCGGCCATCAAGCCTCCAGCGCCTCCGCCGTCACCCTGATGACCGCGCTCTATTTCGAAATTCTACGGCCTCAGGACCGCGTCGCCGTCAAGCCGCACGCGAGCCCGGTGTTCCATGCGATCCAATACCTTTTAGGCCTGCAGAACCGCGAAAATCTGGAGAACTTCAGAGCCTTCGGCGGGGCCCAGGCCTATCCGTCCCGAAGCAAGGACGTCGACGACGTCGACTTCTCGACCGGCTCGGTGGGCTTGGGCGTCGCCATGACCGCCTTCAGCGCTCTGGTCCAGGACTATATTGCCTTGAAGGGGCTGCTGCCCGAGGCACTGGCCGTCGACCGGCCGGGGCGGATGATCGCGCTCGTTGGCGATGCCGAACTCGACGAGGGCAACATCCACGAAGCCATGCTGGAGGGCTGGAAGCACGATATTCGCAATGTTTGGTGGATTATCGATTACAACCGGCAAAGCCTCGATTCGGTCATTTCCGATCGCATGTTTCACCGAATCGGTCAGCATTTCGAAAACCTTGGTTGGCGCGTCGTCACCCTGAAATACGGCAAGTTGCTGGAGGACGCCTTCGCCCGCCCGGGCGGCGCCGCGCTGCGCGGCTGGATCGACGATTGCCCCAATTCGCTCTATTCGGCGCTGGTGTTCAAAGGAGGGGCGGCCTGGCGGGCGCAGCTGCGCGCCGATCTGGCCGAGGAACCCGGTGTGGCGGACCTGCTCGCCGACCATGATGACGCGTCCCTGGCCACGCTGATGACGAACCTGGCCGGCCATGACATGGCCGCCGTGCTGGAGGCCTTCAGGGCCGTCGAGGACGACCGCCCGACCTGTTTCATCGCCTATACGATCAAGGGATTCGGGCTGCCCTTCGCCGGTCACAAAGACAATCATGCCGGCCTGATGAACAGCGACCAGATGGCGGTTTTTCAGGCCGCGAACGCCATCCGGGAAGGCGCCGAATGGGATGTCTTCGAGGGTCTCCAGCCGCCGCCCGAAGAGCTGAAAGCCTATCTCGGGTCGGTGCCCTTTGCGGCCCGCGGACGCCGGCGCTATGCCGCCGACAGGCTGCCGGTCCCGGAGATTCCGGCGCCCCGGCATGAGCGCTTGTCGACCCAGGACGCCTTTGGCCGGATCCTCTCCGAATTGGCCGCTGGCGAGCATGGGCTCGCCGACCGCCTGGTCACGACCTCGCCGGACGTGACGGTCTCGACCAATCTGGGCGGATGGGTCAATCGGCGGGGCATATTCGACCGGCACCCGCGCGAGGACGTCTTCAAGGCGCAGAAGGTGGTCTCGGCCCAGCGCTGGGGGATGCGGCCCGAGGGCCAGCACATCGAACTGGGGATCGCCGAGAACAACCTCTTTATTCTCCTTGCAGCGCTCGGTCTGTCCCATAGCCTCTTCGGCTGCCGCCTGTTGCCGATCGGCACGCTCTACGACCCCTTCATCCAGCGCGGCCTCGATGCCTTGAACTACGCCTGCTATCAGGGCGCGCGGTTTATCCTGGTGGCAACGCCCTCGGGTATCAGCCTGGCGCCCGAGGGCGGCGCCCACCAGTCCGTCGCCACGCCGCTGATCGGCATGGCCCAGGACGGCATCGCCGCCTTCGAGCCGGCCTTTGCCGACGAACTGGCGGCAATCATGGCCTGGGCCTTCGATTATCTCCAGCGCGACGGCGGCAGCCTTGACGCCAGGGCGGCTGAAAAGATGCCGCAAGCCGAAAACTCCTGGCTTCGCGACCAGGCCGGAGGGTCGGTCTATCTGCGCCTTTCGACCCGCGCCCTGGCCCAGCCCGAGCGCACAATGGATGGTGAACTGCGCGAGGCGACGATCCTGGGCGGGTACTGGCTGCGGCCGCCGGCGGCGGGCGCCAGCCTGGCCCTCGTCTATAGCGGCGCGGTCCTGTCCGAGGCCCTGGCAGCCCATGAGGCGCTGCTCGAGGACCTGCCCGGCACGGGTCTGTTGGCGGTCACCTCGGCCGACCGCTTGAATGCCGGATGGCACGCCGCCCAGAGGGCCCGGGCGGCCGGACAAAGGTCGGCCAGCAGCCATGTCGAGCGGCTCTTGGCGCCACTGGCGCCCGAGGCCGGTCTGGTCACGGTGCTGGACGGTCACCCCGGGACTCTCGAGTGGCTGGGCGCCGTGCGTGGGCATTGCGTGCAGGCCCTCGGCGTCGAGCATTTCGGCCAGTCCGGCGATATCCCCGCTCTCTATCGGCACTACCATATCGACCGGGACGCCATCCTCGATGCGGCGGCGCTTGCCTGTCTCGGAGGGGCCGCTTGAGCCCACGGTCGCTTGCGGTTGCACAGGCGCAGCGATTGCGATACACCGCAGCGCTTGCAACGAACGCGCGGGCGTGGCGAAACTGGTAGACGCGCAGGTTTTAGGTACCTGTGGAGCAATCCGTGGGGGTTCGAGTCCCTTCGCCCGCACCATCAGCGTTCACAAGGATCTCAATGGAGGTCGCAGCCGCCAGCCGCACCACGGCAGATGCGCTGCGCCAATGTCTAGGCAAAAGGTAGGGGGCCGATCGGGCCATGCAGGTAACAGAGACACAGACGGAAGGTCTGAAGCGGGCCTACAAGGTCGTCATTTCCGCCACCGAGCTGGACGACAAGATCGCACATCGGCTCGAAGAGCTGAGCGGCCAGATTCGCATACCTGGGTTCCGCCCGGGCAAGGCGCCGCTAAAGGTCCTGCGCCAGCGCTTCGGGCCCTCCGTGCGCGGCGAGGTCCTGGAGAAGGCGGTCACCGACTCTTCCAGCCAGGCGCTCAGCGAGCGCAACCTGCGGCCGGCCAGCCAGCCCAAGATCGAAATCGTCTCGGCGGACGACGGCAAGGATCTGGAGTACTCCATGGAGCTGGAGATCCTGCCGGAGATCGTGCCGATGGAGTTTTCCGCCCTGGAACTCGAACGGGTTAAAATCACCGTCGGCGACCAGGAGGTCGAGGAGGCGCTGGAGCGAATCGCGGCCAGCAACAAAACGACCCGCGAACCGGCCAAGGCGAAGCAGGCTGAAACCGGCGACAGTATCGTGCTCGATTTCAAGGGCACGGTCGGCGGCGTGGCCCACCCGGGCATGGAGGCCACGGATCACCAACTGGAACTGGGCTCCAGTTCCTTCATCGCCGGCTTCGAAGAGCAACTGGTTGGCGCCAAGGCCGGCGAGGCGCGCACCGTGTCGGTCACCTTCCCCGATGAGTACGTCAACGACGAACTCGCCGGCAAGGAAGCGGTCTTCGAATGTCAGATCAAACAGGTCCTGGAGACCGTCCCGGCCGAGGTGAACGACGAGCTTGCCGAGAAACTGGGTGCGGAAAACCTGGCGGGTCTGACCCAGAAGGTGCGCGAGCAGCTTGAAAGCGAGTATGCCCGGCTATCGCGCGACAAGATGAAGCGCGGCATGCTGGACAAGTTGGCCGATGCGCACGATTTTCCGGCACCTCTCGGCATGGTCGATGCCGAATTCGACGTGATCTGGCAGCAGATTACCGCCGACAAGGAGCGCGGCGTCGTCGATCCCGACGATGCGGACAAGGATGAAGAGGCCCTGCGCGAAGAGTACCGCGGTATCGCCGAGCGCCGCGTGAGGCTGGGCCTGCTGCTATCGGAAGTCGGCCGGATCAACGCGATCGACGTGACCCAGGAAGAAGTGAACGCCGCCATCATGCGCGAAGCCATGCAGTGGCCCGGGCAGGAACAGCAGGTGTTCAAGTTCTACCAGGAAAACGCCCAGGCGCTGGCGCAGCTTCGCGCCCCGCTGTTCGAGGAAAAGGTGGTCGACTATATCGCGGAGTTGGCCAAGGTTGACGAACGCACCTTGACCCTGGATGAGCTTAAAGCCGAAGACGGTATCACCGACGGTGACGAGACACCGGCCAAGGGCGCCAAGAAGACCAAGGCGAAGAAAGCATCCACCGCCAAGTCCAAGACCGCCAAAGGCAAGACCGAAACGGCCAAGCCCAAGTCGGATAAGACCAAGTCGGAAAAGACCAAGTCGGACAAGCCCAAGGCGGCGAAAGCCAAGAAAGCCAAGGCGGCCGACAAGGATGACGAATAAGCGTGAGATTGCGTCGGATCCCTGCAAGGCTATTGGGTCCGATTCGATCGATGCAAACTAACGAAGTGTCAATCCCTGATGGACCAGGGTGCGGGTGCGACGCGGATGCAAGCTGGACAGAGGGTCGAACATGAGTGACGCCACGGATATTTTCATGAACACGCTGGTCCCGATGGTGGTCGAGCAGACCAACCGGGGCGAACGTGCCTACGACATCTATTCGCGCCTTCTGAAGGAGCGGATCATCTTCTTGACCGGCCCGATTCACGACGGTGTGGCGAGCCTCATCTGCGCACAGTTGCTTTATCTGGAGTCGGAGAATCCCTCCAAGGACATCTCCTTTTACATCAACTCGCCGGGCGGCCATGTCAGCGCAGGCCTGGCGATGTACGACACCATGCAATATGTCCGGCCGGATATCTCGACCGTCTGCATCGGCCAGGCCGCGTCGGCGGGCTCCCTGCTCTTGATGGCCGGAAAGGCCGGCAAGCGCTACTCGCTGCCCAACGCCAAGATCATGATTCACCAGCCTTCGGGCGGATTTCAGGGGCAGGCGACCGATATCGAGATCCATGCCCGCGAAATCATCAAGACGCGCCAGCGCTTGAACGAACTCTACGTACACCACACTTCTCAGAAGATGAAGACGATCGAGGAGGGTATGGAACGCGACAACTTCATGTCGGCGGAGGAGGCGAAGACCTTTGGCCTGATCGACGAAGTGGTCGACAAACGGCCGCCGAGCGGGGACGATGACGACGCCGACAACGGCGGATCCTCGAGCGATTCGAAATCGTAAAGAAACTATCGAGACCGGCGCCCCTTCGCGCATCGTTAAGAAATTGTTGAGGGCTCCGGAATAAGCTGATTGAAACGCGTTTCCTTAGCTCTGAAACGATAGCGCATGGTCCCTGTTCCAGGCTGAAATAGGAGCCGCTGTTTTTGTCATTGTGCGCAAGGGATTCAAGCGTTTAACATAAGAGAGCATCGAGAACAGAGACGAGGCTAACCGGCATGTCGAAGTCCACCGGAAGCGACTCCAAGAACACGCTTTACTGTTCTTTCTGCGGCAAAAGCCAGCATGAGGTCAGGAAGCTGATTGCCGGGCCGACGGTTTTTATTTGCGACGAGTGTGTCGAACTCTGCATGGATATTATCCGTGAGGAGCATAAATCGACACTCGTCAAGTCGCGCGACGGCGTGCCGACGCCGCAAGATATCTGCACGGTCCTGGACGACTATGTGATCGGGCAGGGACATGCCAAGCGCGTGTTGTCGGTGGCCGTGCACAATCATTACAAGCGACTCGCTCACGACCAGAAGTCCGGCGACGTCGAACTGGCGAAATCCAATATCCTGCTGGTCGGTCCCACGGGTTGCGGCAAGACATTGCTGGCCCAGACCCTGGCGCGGATCTTGGACGTGCCCTTCACCATGGCGGACGCCACGACCCTGACCGAGGCCGGTTATGTCGGCGAGGATGTCGAAAACATCATCCTGAAGCTCCTGCAGTCGGCCGACTACAATGTCGAGCGCGCCCAGCGCGGCATCGTCTACATCGACGAGGTCGACAAGATCAGCCGCAAGGCGGACAACCCCTCGATCACCAGGGACGTCTCCGGCGAAGGTGTGCAGCAGGCGCTCTTGAAAATCATGGAAGGGACCGTCGCCTCGGTCCCGCCGCAGGGCGGCCGCAAACATCCGCAGCAGGAATTCCTCCAGGTCGACACGACCAACATCTTGTTTATCTGCGGCGGCGCCTTCGCCGGTCTCGACAAGCTGATCTCCGGTCGCGGGCGCGGCTCGTCGATCGGCTTCGGGGCCGACGTGCGCGGTCCGGACGATCGCAACACCGGCGAGATCTTGAAGTCCGTCGAGCCGGAAGATCTGCTGAAGTTCGGGCTTATCCCCGAGTTTGTCGGTCGCTTGCCGGTGGTGGCGACACTCGAGGATCTGGACGAGGCGTCGCTGATCGAGATCCTCACCACGCCGAAGAACGCGCTGGTCAAGCAGTACCAGCGCCTGTTCGAGATGGAAGACGTGTCATTGGAGTTCACCGTCGACGCTTTGAGCGCGATTGCCGGCAAGGCGATCACGCGCAAGACCGGTGCACGCGGCCTGCGTTCGATCATGGAATCGATTCTTTTGGATCCCATGTTCGACCTGCCGAGCCTCGAGGGCGTCGAGGAAATGGTCATCAACAGGGAAGTTGTGGAGGGGCGGGCGCAACCGCTTCACATCTATGCTGAGCGTCGCGAAGACGTCGGTACCAGTGCCTAGGACGGTCGTCAGGCCTTGACGACTGGTTTCGCAGGACCAAATGAGGGAGGGGCAACCCGGTGGGTTGTCCTGTTCATTGCCGCGCGGACCCGCGCAGTGCATAGCTAAACGGCGAGGTTAGATGGTCGATTTGCCCAAGGGAAATCTATTTCCGGTTCTGCCGCTCAGGGACATTGTCGTATTTCCCCACATGATCGTGCCGCTCTTCGTCGGCCGCGAGAAGTCCGTGCGCGCGCTCGAAGACGTCATGAAAAACGACAAGCAAATTTTGCTGGTGACCCAGAAGAATGCCGCGCAAGACGACCCGACGCCCGCCGATATCTATTCGGTGGGCACAGTCGGCACTGTCCTGCAACTGCTCAAGCTGCCCGATGGCACCGTGAAGGTCCTGGTCGAAGGCAGCCAGCGCGCGCGGATCGCGCGCTATGAAGAATCCGCGGATTTCTTTCAAGCCTATGCCGAGACCCTGGAAGACGGCGACGGCGACGAGAAGGAACTGGACGCGCTGGCGCGGACCGTGGTTTCGCAGTTCGAACAGTACATCAAGCTGAACAAGAAGATTCCGCCCGAAGTTCTGGTTTCGATCAATCAGATCGACGATTCGAGCAAGCTGGCCGACACAGTCGCGTCGCACCTGGCGCTGAAAATCGCCGAAAAGCAGGAACTCCTGGAAGCCGAGACCATCAGCGAGCGGCTGGAAAAGGTCTGCGGCTTCATGGAAGGCGAGATCGGGGTTCTTCAGGTCGAAAAGCGAATTCGCAACCGGGTCAAGCGCCAGATGGAGAAGACCCAACGCGAGTACTACCTGAACGAACAGCTCAAGGCGATCCAGAAGGAACTCGGCGAGAACGAGGAAGGCAAGGACGATCTGGCCGAGGTCGAGGACAAGATCAAGGCGACCAAGCTTTCCAAGGAAGCCCGCGAAAAGTGCCAGGCGGAGATGAAAAAACTCCGCTCGATGAGCCCCATGTCGGCGGAAGCGACCGTGGTGCGCAACTACCTGGACTGGATCTTGTCGATCCCCTGGAAGAAGCGGACCAGGGTGCGCAAGGATATTCGCGTGGCGCAGGAGGTTCTCGACACCGACCACTACGGTCTCGAGAAGGTCAAGGAGCGTATCCTCGAGTACCTCGCCGTGCAGCAACGCATGCGCAAGGTCAAGGGGCCGATCCTCTGCCTCGTCGGGCCTCCGGGCGTTGGCAAGACCTCGCTCGGCAAGTCGATGGCACGGGCCACCGGCCGTAATTTCGTGCGCATGAGCCTGGGCGGCGTGCGCGACGAGGCCGAGGTTCGCGGCCACCGGCGTACCTATATCGGGTCCATGCCGGGCAAGGTGATCCAATCGATGAAGAAGGCGAAGTCCTCTAATCCGCTATTCTTGCTGGACGAGGTGGACAAGTTGGGCGCGGACTGGCGGGGCGACCCGTCGTCGGCTCTGCTGGAGGTCCTGGATCCCGAGCAGAACAACTCCTTCAACGATCACTATCTCGAGGTCGACTACGACCTTTCCGACGTGATGTTCGTGACCACGGCCAACACCCTGCGCATGCCGCAGCCGCTGCTGGACCGCATGGAAGTGATCCGCATCCCCGGCTATACGGAAGACGAGAAGGTCGAGATCGCCAAGCGTCATCTGATCGGCAAGCAGATGAAAGAGCACGGCATCAAGTCCGACGAGTGGTCGGTGTCCGACGAAGCGCTGCGTGACCTGATCCGCCTCTACACCCGGGAGGCCGGCGTCCGTAACCTCGAGCGCGAACTGGCCAATCTGATCCGCAAGGCGGTCAAGGAAATCGCCCTGGGCAAGATCACCAAGATGTCGATCTCGCGCCGCAGCTTGAAAAAGTATGCCGGCGTTCCGCGCTATCGCTACGGCGAGGCCGAGCTCGAGGATCTCGTCGGTGTGGCAACGGGGCTGGCCTGGACCGAGGTCGGCGGCGAGCTGTTGACGATCGAAGCGGTGACCGTACCGGGCAAGGGCAAGGTGACGGCGACCGGCAAGCTGGGCGATGTCATGAAGGAGTCGATCCAGGCCGCCGAGTCGTTCGTGAAAAGCCGGGCCCTGGACTATGGCATCAAGCCGACCATCTTCGAGAAGAACGATATCCATGTTCACGTGCCGGAAGGCGCGACGCCCAAAGACGGGCCGTCGGCCGGTATCGCGATGGTGACGGCGATCGTCTCCACATTGACCAGCATCCCGATCGACCGCGAGCTGGCAATGACCGGCGAGGTGACACTGCGCGGTCGGGTGCTGCCCATCGGCGGCCTGAAGGAAAAACTTCTCGCCGCATTGCGTGGTAATATGAAAACCGTTCTGATTCCCCAGGAGAATGAGAAAGATCTGGCGGAAATTCCCGATAATGTGAAGCGGGGCCTCAAGCTAATTCCCGTGGATCACGTCGATGCCGTGCTGGAGCACGCATTGGCGGGCGAATTGACGCCAATTCTGGATTGGGTGGAACCGGCCGAGGCGGCGGCCGCGGGCGCGGCCAAGGGCGACCTCTCCGGTGTCGTCACCCACTAACATCGGGTCATAAATATCGAGATCTGGTACCAGCTTGGCGCAGGCCGATTGTTGCCCTCTTCGCCGCGCTGCGGGTGGGTCAAAAAACGCCAAATAACCTAGGAAATCCGGGCTTTCCAATTGACGCGCTGACGGGCGCGCGTCTAGACTCCGCTCGCTTTTGACAACCTGTCCCGATTCGCCAACCATTCCCGAACGATCAACAAGGGGGATCCCGTGAACAAGAATGATCTCATTGCTTCCGTGGCCGACCAATCCGGCCTTTCCAAGGCAGACGCGACCAAGGCCGTCGATGCCGTTTTCGACTCCGTGACAAGCGCATTGAAGTCAGGCGGCGACGTTCGTCTCGTCGGCTTCGGTACCTTCAGCGTCACCAAGCGCGCGGCCTCTACGGGGCGCAACCCGCGCACCGGCGAGGCGATCAAGATCAAGGCCTCCAACCAGCCTAAGTTCAAGGCCGGCAAGGGTCTCAAGGATGCCGTGAACTGACGGCGACTCGTTCACGAACGCGACCGGCCGGCCGCCCCTTTCCAACGGGGGCGGCCGGTTTTATTTTGGCTGCGGGCAAGCTCGGTTGCGACCGGGTCGGCATCGCGCGGCCCAAGGGCGATTAGCTCAGCTGGAAGAGCGTCTCGTTTACACCGAGAAGGTCGGCGGTTCGAACCCGTCATCGCCCACCATTTTTCTTACTTTTTTCAACGCATTACGACGCTATCTTCTGGTCGGGCGGGGCCCTTGGGACTCCTGGAGTCCATCTGCTCGCCGGGCTTCCTCTGGTCGGACTGCGGGTTGCCCCTGTATAAGAAGAAAAACCGAACTGGGAGGCAGCGATGATGAGAGTTAGCCGGCGTGATCTTGGGGCACTAATCGTAACAGGGCTATTGCTCGGGGGCGGTGCGCCCGCGCAGGCCGACCCACAGATCGACGACATCCATTTTCTGATTCCCGGCGGCGCCGGCGGAGGCTGGGACGGGACCGCCCGTGGCACCGGCGAGGCCCTGTTGGCCGCGGGATTGGTCGGCAGCGCGAGTTACGAGAACCTGTCCGGTGGCGGCGGCGGCAAGGCCATCGCCCACATCATCGAGAATGCGGCCAATCAGCAGGGCACGCTGATGGTGAACTCGACACCGATCGTCATCCGCTCCTTGACCGGGCGCTTTCCGCAGTCGTTTCGCGACCTGACCCCTATCGCCGGTGTCATCGGCGACTACGCGGCCTTGGTGGTAAAGGCCGATTCGCCGCTTCAGACCTTTGCCGACCTGGTGGCGGTCTTCAAGGCGAACCCCGCGGACCTGGCGATCGCCGGGGGCTCGGTGCCCGGCAGCATGGATCATCTGGTGCCGGCCATGGCCTTCAAGGCGGCCGGCGCCGACCCGGTCAAGGTCAAGTATCTGCCATTCGATGCCGGCGGAGAGGCGATGGCCTCGCTGCTGTCGGGCGAGGCCGATGCGCTTTCGACCGGACTGGGCGAGGCACTGGAACTGGCCAAGGCCGGGGAGGTGCGCATCCTAGCGACGACGGCGCCCGGCCGGCTCGCCGACGCGCCGGAGATCCCGAACCTGAAAGAGCAGGGCTTCGACGTCGTCTTCGTCAACTGGCGTGGCTTCTTCGCCGCGCCCGGCCTCTCGCCGGAAAAGCGCGACGCCTACATCAAGCTGTTGGACGCCATGCTCGCCACCCCGGAGTGGGAAGTGGTCCGCAAGCGCAACGGCTGGGTCAATATCTTCAACGCCGGCGACGATTTCGTCACCTTCCTGGAGGACCAGGAGGTCGTCATCAAGGCCCTGATGCAAGAACTGGGATTTCTTTGATGGGGCCTCGGCCGGGCTGGCGGCGGCGCCATGCTGCGACCTGATCGACTGGTCGCCCTTGCCATTCTCGGCTTTTGCCTCGGCTATGGCTACCTGGCCCTGGACTACCAGCTGTTGCCCTTCGAGCGGTCCATGGCCTTCAAGCCGACGACCCTGCCGGTCGGCCTGGCGGCACTGGGCGTCGTTTTGTCGCTGGCGGTGCTCTTCGCACCGGGCGGCGCGCCCGGCGGCCTGTCGAGCGACGCGGCCGGATGGCGTGCCTTCGACTGGCCCCGCTTTGCCGGGATCGTGGTCGCCATGGCGGCCTATGCACCCCTGCTCGGGCCCCTCGGTTACATCGCCGCAACGGTCGGCTTCCTTGTCGTCGGGGCGGTGATCCTGGGAGAGCGGCGGTTCTCGGTGCTGTTGCCGGTCGCCTTGGCCGTGGCGCTGGGAAGCTGGGCTCTCGTCGACCGGGTGCTGGGGATTTTCATGCGCCCGCTTCCGGCCTTCCTGGCTTAGCACCATGCTGGAGGGGCTCTTCATCGGTCTGCAGACCGCGGCTTCGCCCTTCAACCTCCTGATGGTCGTGGTCGGCTGCCTGCTGGGAACCTTTATCGGGATGCTCCCGGGCCTGGGGCCGATGTCGATTATCGCCATCATGATTCCCGTCGCGATCCAACTGGGCGATCCCTCCGCCGCCTTGATCATGCTGGCGGGAGTCTACTACGGCGCCATCTTCGGCGGATCGACCTCCTCGATCCTGATCAACGCGCCGGGCGTGGCGGGGACCGTGGCGACCTCCTTCGACGGCTACCCCCTGGCCCGCAAGGGCGAAGCGGGTAAAGCTCTCACCATCGCCGCCATCGCGTCCTTTGCCGGCGGCACCATCGGGGCGGTATTGCTCTTTGCCTTTGCGCCGCTGCTGGCCGAGGTCGCCAAGCTCTTCTGGTCGGCCGAGTACTTCGCGCTGATGGTGGTCGGCCTCACCGCGATCGCGGCCTTCGCCGGCAGGGGCAAGGTCCTCAAGGCCCTGTTAATGACCGTGTTCGGGATCATGCTGGCCACGGTTGGCGAGTCCGCGTTGCACAACGCGCCGCGCTTCACCCTGGGCATCCTCGATCTGCAGTCGGGGATCTACTTCGTCACCTTGGTGATGGGGCTCTTTGCCATACCCGAAGCGCTGTTCCTGGTCCTCGACCGCAACCGTTCGGGGCCCGGCGGCAGCGGCGGCGGCCGGATCACCAATCTCAGAATCAGCGGGGCCGAGGCGCGGGCCATTGCACCGGTCATTGGACGCCAGTCGGTGGTCGGATTCATGATTGGGGTCCTGCCCGGCGCCGGCGCGACCATCGCCTCCTTTCTCGGCTATGCCATGGAGCGCAACATCGCGCCGGCCGGAGACCGGGCGCAGTTCGGCAAGGGCAGCATCAAGGGACTGGCCGCGCCCGAGGCGGCCAACAACGCCGCCTGCACCGGGTCTTTCGTGCCGCTCCTGACCCTGGGCATTCCGGGGTCCGGTACCACGGCCATCCTATTGGGCGCGCTGATCGCATTGAACGTCGATCCCGGGCCCCGGCTGATGGAGGATCGCCCGGAGATCTTCTGGGCGGTGATTCTTTCGATGTATTTCGGCAATCTCGTGCTGCTGATTTTGAACCTGCCCTTGATTCCCTACATCGCCCGGCTGCTCTCGGTGCCGCGCAACTATCTGGTTCCCTTCGTGCTGTTCTTCGCGCTGATCGGCTCTTACATCGGCCAGAACAACGCCACCGAACTGCTGATCATGGTGGGGATCGGCCTCATGGCGACGGCCTTTCGCTTTACCGATTACCCCCTGCCGCCCCTGATCATCGGGTTCATCCTGGGGGGGCTGTTGGAGGACAATCTGGGACGGGCAATCCAGAAGTCCGGCGGCCTGCAATTCCTTTGGGAACGTCCGATGACCCTGGCCTTGCTCATTCTGGCGGTGCTGCTGCTCGTCCTGCCGGCCCTGCGCGATCGCCGTAAGTCGACTGGATGAGGCGGGTTTGCCCTGAATGAGCTCTCTTGGCATCATGATACGTGGTCAACAGCGAGGCTGAGACACCCATGGCGGAAAAGGTCCTCTTCACGGAAGACGATGCGGCCGTCGAGGCTTTCATCAAGGCGGAAACCGAAATCGCGACAACACCGCTGCTCGACGATATACGCCTTTATCTCGCCGAGGCCGCCAAACCGCTGCGCGCCGCGGCCGCACAGCGCCTGCCCGATCACAATCTGGACAAGCCCTTCTGGGCCTTTGCCTGGACGTCGGGACTGGCCATTGGCCGCTACCTGCTGGATCATCCTCAGGTGGTCAGCGGCCGCCGGGTGATGGACTTCGGCTGCGGCGCCGGTCACGCTGGGATCGCCGCCAAGTTGGCCGGGGCGGCCGAGGTGGTGGCCTACGATATCGACCCGCTGGCCTGCGTCGCGGCGACCATGAACGCGGCCCTCAACAACGTCGAGATTACCGTGCTGCATGAAGACCCAGTGCCCGGTCCCCTGGGCGCCTTCGATGTCATTCTGGCCGGCGACGTCTTCGGTAGCACCGAGCAGGCCGAGCGCTATGTCCCCTGGTTCGTCTTCCAGTCGGCGTCGGGCAGCGACGTGATCTTCGCCGATCCGATGCGCGATTCCTTTCCCGAATTGGCGGCCCGGCTGTTGGCCAGCCACAGTGTCTTCAACCCCTTTGAGCCCAACGAAGCCGGCGAGAAGCGCGGCTTTGTGTTTCGCGTGCCGCCGGTCGAGATCCAAGCCAAGCCAAAGTCCGACCCGCCCGCGGCCGATCCTTCCGGCGAAGACGCCGAGGCGCAGAGCGGCGAACTGGTCACCCTGACCAAGGAAAAGGCGCGTCATCTGGTCGAGACCTGTGGCCAAATCGTGCACCACCCCCTGGTGCCGGAACTGCGCTTTCATGCCGCTGCCAACACGATTCGGTTGAGAAAGCACCTCGCCGCGGAGTTCGAGGGCGTCCTGCCGCCCGGTCACTACTGGGCCTTTCCCTGGGCCTGCGGTCAGGCCCTGGTCAAGCTGATCCATGACGAGCCGGAGCGGGTCCGCGGCAAGCGAGTCCTGGATTTCGGCTGCGGCAACGGCCAGGTCGCGATCGCCGCGGCCCTGGCGGGGGCGAAGTCGGTGGAGGCCATCGATATCGATCCCCTGGCCTGCATGGCGACGCAGCTTAACGCGGCACTGAATGGGGTCAGGCTGCAGGTCAGCGACCGGGACATTCTCGACGACGAGCCCGGCGAGTGGGATGTGGTGGTGGCGGGTGACGTGTTTTACGAGAACTACGCCTCCTCGGGCGTCGCGGCCTGGTTCCGCAGACTGGCCGACGCCGAGGTCGAGGTCCTGCTGGCCGATAACGGGCGTCCGGAGTTTCCGCCCAGCGCCTTCGAGCGGGTCGGCGGGATGACGGTGGAGCCCTGGTATGCGCTGCTTGATTCCGATCTTGGCGAGGTCCGCTTCTGGCGCGCCCTGCGGCAGCCGCGCAAGGGCAACGGCCAGATCTAACCTGGTTGCCGTCTTTTACTCCAGTAACCCGGAAAGCCAGGGTGGCAGGGCCAGGGACCCGAGGTGAATCGCGGGGCTGTAGTACCGGGTCTCGATAGCGGCGGCGGCGAACCGCTCGTCCAGGGTGGCGCGGTCCGGGGTCAACTGGGCGGCGGCCCCCGCGGCCAGACAGAAGACCATGTCGCCGCCATAAAAACTCGGCACCGCGACCCGGTAGCAGGCGGTTTGAGCAAAGACCTCGCGCAGGTGCCCATAGGGTTTGGCCAGCGCCTGGGGATCCAGGAAGGGCACCGCGTTCTGGGTGATGAGGAGGCCTCGTTCGGTCAGAAGCTTGGCGCAATTGCGGTAGAAGGCGGCGCCATAGAGCTGTTCGCCCGGCCCGCCCTGTTCGTTCGCATCGGTGCCGTCGATGAAGACGACATCGTAGCGTTGGGTCGCGCGGCCGACCCAGTCGACGGCGTCGGCGATCACCAGTTCGAGCCTGTCGTCGGCGAAGGCCTCGCCGCAGACCGAGGGCATGTGGGCCTTGGAGAAGTCGATTACGGCCCGGTCGATCTCGACCATGGTGACAGCTTCGAGGCCGGGATGCTTCAACAGCTCTTCCAGGGCACCGCCGTCGCCACCGCCGACGATCAAGGCCCGGCGCACCGCGCCATGGGTCAGGACCGGCAGGTGGACCAGCATCTCGTGATAGAAGAACTCGTCCTGCTCGGTGGTCTGAACGACACCATCGATAAAAAGAACCCGGCCGTAGGTGGGGTTCTCGAACAGCAAGACCTCCTGATGGGCGGTCTTCTCATGGTAGAGAATCTTGTCCATGCGCAGCGAGATGCCCCAAGCGTCGCGAACGTGGTCGCGTTCGATGGCCCAGGCGGTCATGGTCGTGCCCTCTCGTTGGTCCTAGCCTTTGGTTTTACGCTCATCGCTCCAGCGCCAGTTCGAGGGCGCGGGCGCTGTGCAGCGCATCGCGTCCGGTCAGGTCACGGATCTGATGGCGGCAGGAGGTGCCGTCGGCCACCAGGAGAGCCGCCGGGCCGGCGCCGCGCACCGCTGGAAGCAGGTCCAGCTCTGCCATCCTGACCGAGACGTCATAGGTCGCGGCGCCATAGCCGAAGGCGCCCGCCATGCCGCAGCAGCCCGAGGGGATTTCCCGGGCCCCGTCAGCGGTGATCCGGCCGAGCAGGGCCGTTGTGCCGGCCAGGCCGCCGCCCTGGCCCCGCATGGCCTTCTGGTGGCAATGGCCGTGCAGCAATACCTCGCGCCGTGGCGGTGGTGCGAGCGGCAGGTCGAGCCGGTCCGCCGCGAGCTCGCCTTCCAGATACTCGCCAAACAGAACCGAGCGGGCCGCCATCTCGCGGCTGGCGCTGTCGCCCAGAAGGGCCGGGGCCTCGTCGCGAAAGGTGAGCAGGCAGGAGGGCTCCAGGCCGATGACCGGCAAGCCGCGGTCGAGATAGGGCGCCAGCGCCTCGATGCTTCGTTTGGCTTCCTTGCGGCCCTCCTCGACCAGACCGACCGAGAGGAAGGTCCGGCCACAGCAGAGCGGCCGCCCCTCCGGCGCCGGCGCCAGATGCACCCGACAGCCGGCGGCGGTCAACACGGTGACGGCCGCGTCGAGATTCTCGGGCTCGAAGGCGCGGTTGAAGCAGTCGGGGAGCAGCACGACCTCGGGGCCGCCGGCCGGTCCCAGGCTCGCCCCGTCGCCGGTGAAGCGGTCGCGGCGCCAGCGGGGCAGGGGGCGTCTGGCGCTGAGGCCCAGCAGGCTTTCGCTGAGCCTGGCGGCGCCGGGCAGGCGGTCGCGCAAATTGAACAGGGGCGCCAGACGCGCGGCCCAGGCGGCATAGCGCGGCAGATAGGCGACCGCCTTCTCGCCCAGGGACCAGCCGTGTTTTTGGCCGCGCAGGTGAGCGACCTCCAGTTTCATGCGCGCCATGTCGACGCCGGTCGGGCATTCGCGCTTACAGGCCTTGCAGCCGACACAGAGGGCCAGACTGTCGCGCATCGCCTCCGAGGTCAGGGCGACGGGGCCGAGCTGTCCAGAGAGGGCCAGCCGCAGGGCGTTGGCGCGACCGCGGGTGACGTGCTGCTCGTCGCCGGTGGCGCGGAAGGAGGGACACATGACGCCGGGGTCGCGCTTGCGGCAGGCGCCGTTGTTGTTGCACATCTCGACCGCCCCGGAGAGGCCGCCCCAGTCCGACCAGTCAAGCGCCGTTTCGACCGGCTCCGTTCGATAGCCGGGCTTGTAGCGGAAGAGCGCCCGGTCATCCATCTTGGCGGGCCGCACGATCTTGCCGGGATTGAGCAGGCCCTTCGGATCGAAGAGGTCTTTGACTTGTTCGAAGGCCCGCACCATGCGCGTGCCGAACATGGCCTCGTGGAACTCCGAGCGTACCAGCCCGTCGCCGTGCTCGCCGGAATGGGAGCCCTTGTATTCGCGCACGATGGCAAAGGCCTCCTCGGCGATCGCGCGCATGGTCGAGGCGCCTTCGGCCTGCTTCAGGTTGAGGATCGGGCGGACGTGGAGGCAGCCGACCGAAGCGTGGGCATACCAGGTGCCGCTGGTGCCGTGACGCTCGAACAGCGCGGTCAGGCGGTCGGTGTAGTCGGGCAGGTCCTCGAGCGCGACGGCGCAGTCCTCGATGAAGGAGATCGGTTT
>JAJFGK010000149.1 GCA_021776195.1 Kiloniellaceae bacterium
TATGTCAGTTACCTCGAGGGCTGCACGGCGCCGATGCGCGACGAGAACCAGCTCCACGCCGCCGTGGTCGAGCTGATCGCCCTGGACGATGCCGAGATCAAGTACTCGACGGTGCAGAACTGGTACCCCGGCGATGAGGACGGCGTC
This sequence comes from Kiloniellaceae bacterium, assembly GCA_021776195.1. The sequence goes on from JAJFGK010000149.1 coordinate 148, forward strand.
GGCGGGATTTACAACTTCGTCACCAAGCGCGGCGCCTGCCGGGGCCGCAACTCGAAGATCTCCTGGACCCAGGTCGAGACCGGATCGGCCATCACCTGGAAGTATCCCAGCTGCATTCTTCAAGGCGACAATTCGGTCGGCGAGTTTTACTCCGTGGCCATCACCAACAACATGCAGCAGGCCGACACCGGCACCAAGATGATCCACATCGGCAAGAACACCCGTTCGAAGATCATCGCCAAGGGTATTTCGGCGGGACGTTCCCAGAGCACCTATCGCGGTCTGGTGCGGATCGGCGGCAAGGCCGAAGGCGCGCGCAACTTCACCCAATGCGACTCCCTGCTGGTCGGCGATAAGTGCGGCGCGCACACGGTACCCTATATCGAAAGCAAGAATCGCAACGCCATCGTGGAGCACGAAGCCACGACCTCGCGGATCAGCGAGGATCAGCTGTTCTACTGCCGCCAACGCGGGATCAGTCAGGAAGACGCCGTGGCCCTGGTGGTCAACGGTTTCTGCCGCGAGGTGTTGCAGCAGTTGCCGATGGAATTCGCGGTGGAGGCCCAAAAGCTCGTGGGCATCTCCCTGGAAGGCAGCGTCGGCTGAGGCCAAGACAACAACGACCGTACAAGAGGATCGCAGCGGAATGCTCGAGATCAAGAACCTACACGCCATGGTCGATGGCAAAGAGATCCTGAGGGGCATCGACCTCTCGATCGCCAAAGGCGAGATCCATGCCATCATGGGTCCCAACGGATCGGGCAAGTCGACCCTCTCCTATGTGCTGACCGGGCGCGAGGGCTACGAGGTCACCGAAGGCGAGGCCCTTTTCGAGGGCAAGAACATCTTGGACATGGAGCCGGAGGATCGTGCCGCCGAGGGCATCTTCCTGGCCTTTCAGTATCCGGTGGAGATTCCCGGCGTGCCCAACACCACCTTCCTCAAGGAAGCGGTCAACGCGGTGCGCAAGCACAAGGGCGAGCCCGAGCTGGACGCTTTGCAGTTCGTCAAGATGGTGCGCCAGAAGACCAAGGCGCTGGGCATCAACGACGAGATGCTGAAGCGCGCGGTCAACGTCGGCTTTTCCGGCGGCGAGAAGAAACGCAACGAGGCGCTGCAGATGGCGGTCCTCGACCCGAAGTTCGCGATCCTCGACGAAACCGACAGCGGCCTCGACATCGATGCCCTGAAGACCGTCGCCGACGGGGTCAATCTGCTGCGTTCCGAGGAGAACGCGCTGCTGGTTATCACCCACTATCAGCGTCTCCTGGACTACATCGTGCCCGACAAGGTGCACGTGCTGGCCGGCGGGCGCATCGTTCGCTCCGGCGGCAAGGAACTGGCGCTGGAGTTGGAGGCGAAGGGCTATGCCGAGTACCTCGGGGCCGCAGCTTAGTCGTAGCAAGTTTAGGTGAGTGACGTCATGTCGAGTGAACTGAGCGCAATGGACAGCATGAAGGCAAGCTTCGAGGCGACGCTGCCGCGTCTGCCCGGGCGCGACCTGCCCTGGATCCAGTCATTGCGCGACGAGAGCTTCGCCCGCTTTGCCGCCGCCGGCCTGCCGACCCAAAGGGTCGAGAGTTGGAAGTACACCTCCCTGCGCCAGCTCGAGAGGAGCGACATCCACCTGCTCGCCCAGGCGGCCAGCCACGTCTCGATCGACTGTGCGCCCTCGCTGCTGGCCGACAGCGCCGCGAGCCACAAGATCGTCTTCGTCGATGGCCAGTTCAATCCGGCCCTCTCCAGCCTTCATGAGCTTCCCGCCGGCGTCGTCCTCGATAGCCTGGGCTGGCTGCTGGCCAGCGACCCCGCGGCGCTGGAGCCTCATCTGGGCCGGATCGGCTGGGCCGACGGCCTGCCGATGCACGACCTCAACAGCGCGGTGATGAACGACGGTCTTGCGCTGATTATCGAGCCCGGGCTGGTGCTGCAGGAGCCTATCGAGCTGATTTATCTGGGCGGCACCGCAGAGGCGCCGGCGAGTTATCACCCGCGCAACCTCATGGTCCTGGGCGAAGGCGCCCAGGCGACCGTCATCGAGCACCACCGGGGTCTCGGCGACGGCGCCTACCTGGCCAATCTCTCCACCGAAGTGAAGCTCGGCGACAGGGCCCGGCTGCGGCACTACAAGCTTCAGCACGAAGGCCCCGGGGCCTTCCATATCGCGACCCTGCAGGGCCGCCTCGGGCGCGCGGCCTCTTACGACGGCTTCACGCTGTCGGTCGGCGCGCGGCTGTCGCGCAACGAGAGCCTGATCCGGCTGGAGGGCGAAGACGCCCAGTGTCACCTGAACGGCGCCTATCTCATGCGCGGCGAGCAGCACTGCGACACCACCACCGAGATCCGTCACGAGGTGCCCAAGACGTCCTGCCGCGAGGTCTTCAAGGGGGTCATCGACGACAAGGCCCGGGCGGTCTTCCAGGGCCGCATCGTCGTCGAACGCGACGCCCAGCAAAGCAATGGCCACCAGTTGTCCAAGGCCCTGCTGCTGTCGGACCGGGCCGAGATCGACCAGAAGCCGGAGCTGGAGATCTATGCCGACGATGTGCTTTGCAGCCATGGCGCCACCGCCGGCGACCTCGATCACGAGGCGCTCTTTTATCTGCGCAGCCGCGGCATTCCCGAGGATCGCGCCAGACGCATCCTGATCGAGGCCTTCCTGGGCGAGGCGATCGGTACCATCGCCGCCGAAGGGCTCTGCCCTGCCCTCATGTCCACGGTCGGTCACTGGCTGGCGGACGCCTGAAGGAGATGGAGATGAACTCTGTCATGAGCAATGCCCCCGAGGCGATAGCCGCTGGATCCAACTCCACCCTGGCCTTCGACGTGGCGCGCATTCGCGAGGATTTTCCGATCCTCAAGGAACCGATCCACGGCCAGCCGCTGGTCTACCTGGACAATGCCGGCTCGGCCCAGAAGCCGCGCCAGGTCATCAACGCCATGGTCGGGATGATGGAGCACGGCTACGCCAACGTGCATCGCGGCAACCATGCCCTGTCGCAGGCCGCGACCGATGCCTACGAGGCGGCGCGCGAAAAGGTCCGGCGCTTCCTCAATGCCGGCAAGACGCAGGAGATCGTCTTCACCCACAGCGCCACCGAGGCGATCAATCTGGTGGCCCAGAGCTATGGCCAGAAGTTCCTGCAAGCCGGCGACGAAATTATCCTCTCGGTCCTGGAACACCACGCCAATATCGTCCCCTGGCAGTTGCTGCGCGAGCGCACCGGTATCGCGATCAAGGTGGCGCCGATCGACGACGCGGGGAACTTCCTGTTCGAGGAGTTCGAGAAACTGCTGTCGGACAAGACCAAGCTGGTCGCCCTGACCCATGTGTCGAATGCCCTCGGCACGGTTCTGCCGGTCGCCCAGATCATCCGCGCCAGCCACGCGGCCGGCGCCAAGGTTCTGCTCGATGGCGCCCAGGCGGCCCCGCACCAGGCCCTCGACGTACAGGCGATGGATGTCGATTTCTATGTCATCGCGCCACACAAGATCTACGGCCCGACCGGGATCGGCGTGCTCTATGGCAAGCAGGATCTGCTGAACGCCATGCCGCCCTACCAGGGCGGCGGCTCGATGATCCGGCAAGTGACCTTCGAGGAGACCACGTTCCTGGATGCCCCCGAGCGCTTCGAGGCGGGCACTCCGCCCATCGTCGAGGCCGTCGGCCTGGGCGCCGCGGTGGACTATCTGGAAGCCATCGGCCTGGAGGCCATCGCCGCCCACGAGGCCGGGCTTTTGGCCTACGGGACGGAGCGCCTGTCACGGGTGCCGGGCCTGACGATCATCGGCCAGGCGCGGGAAAAGGCCAGCATCCTGTCCTTCACCATGGACTGCGCCCATCCGCACGACATCGGCACCATCATCGACCGCGCCGGCGTGGCGGTGCGCGCCGGCCACCACTGCGCCCAGCCGGTGATGGATCGCTACGGGCTGGCCGCCACGGCGCGGGCCTCCATCGGGCTCTACAACACCCGTGCGGAGATCGATACCCTCGCGGACTCCCTGGGCATGGTGCGGGAGATCTTCGGCTGATGCTCGACGACCTGCGCGAACTCTACCAGGAGGTCATCCTGGATCACGGCAAGAACCCGCGGAACTTCCGGCGGCCGGACCACTACGACAAGATCGCCGAGGGCCACAATCCGCTCTGTGGCGACCAGTTGATCCTGTTCCTCTCGCTCAATGGCCAGGGCCTCATCGAGGAAGTCTCGTTCCAGGGCAAGGGTTGCGCCATCTCGGTGGCCTCTGCCTCGATGATGACCGAGATCCTCAAGGGCAAGAGCCCGGCCGAGGCGGAGGTCCTGTTCGAGGCCTTTCACCGCCTCTGCACCGACGACGACTTCGATTTGCTGGATGCCACGGCCATCGACGAGGATGCCTTCGAGCGCCTGGCCGTGCTCGCCGGGGTCAAGCAGTTCCCGATCCGGGTCAAGTGCGCCACCCTGGCCTGGCACACGCTCCAGGCGGCCCTGGAAGACAAGGCGGAGGTCAGCACGGAATGAGTGAATTCGAAAACCCCTACCTGCCGCTCAGCCACTTCATGCCCGGCGCCGACAGCGATGTGGAGGAATTCACAGCGCGCACCGGCCAGCCGCTGGCCGAGGGTACGACCGTTGCGTCCGAGGAGGCCGTGATCGAGGCCATGCGGACGGTTTACGACCCGGAACTGCCGGTCAACATCTATGACCTGGGACTGATCTATGAACTCGATATCGCCAAGGACGGATCGGCCGCCGTCCAGATGTCGCTGACCGCGCCGGGCTGTCCGGTTGCCGGCACCATGCCGGGCATGGTCGCCGACGCCGTGGCCGGTGTCGAGGGTATCGGCGAGGTCCTGGTCACCCTGGTTTGGGACCCGCCCTGGAACCAGGATATGATGAGCGAGGACGCCAAGCTGGCCCTCGGGTTCTTTTAAACACGACGCGACCAACGACGAGGAATGCAGAATGTTTCAGGCAATGACCTTGACCGATAGAGCGGCGCAGCGCGTGCAAGAGCTGATGGCCAAGAGCGAAGAGCCAGTGCTGGGCCTGCGCGTCGGGATCTCGACCCGCGGCTGCTCCGGCCTTTCCTATGTCGTCGAGTACGCCAAGGAACAAAAGGCCATGGAAGACGTGATCGAGGAAAAGGGCGTGAAGATTTTCATCGACCCCACCGCGGTCATGTACATCTTCGGCGCCACCATGGACTACGTCGAGGACAAGTTCCATTCCGGTTTCGTCTTCGACAATCCCAACTCCAAGGGCGCCTGCGGCTGCGGGGAATCCTTCCACGTGTAAGAGTCCGATTCGAATTGAATTTTTTGATTTCAACGACGTACGGACTTGACACTCTTTTCCTGTTGTCACCCTCGGGCTTGACCCGAGGGTCCAGGAATGGCGCAATCCCTGGATTGCCGGGTCGAGCCCGGCAATGACAAAGCTGAGCCCACTTTTCCTATCCCATTGTTTCTGGGTCGTCAGTTTCGGTCAGGCTCTGAGACCTTGACTGCACCGAGGGGTGAAAGGACGCGGCGATGGCGCGGCAGGTCCCGGTCCTTGACATCGCTGGCTATATCCGTGCACCCGACAGCGCCGCGGGACAGGAGTTCGTCCGCGCCCTGCGCGAGGCCTGCAGTGGCAGTGGCTTCTGCCAGATCGTGGGGCACCCGGTCGAACCCGAGCAGAATCAGGCAATCGTCGATGCGGCGCGGGCGTTCTTTGACCTGCCGGTGCGCGAGCGCCAGGACCTCGCCATCGTCAACTCCCCACATTTCCGGGGCTACACCCTCCTGGGCGACGAAAGAACCCAGGGGATCAGCGATTGGCGCGAACAGATCGATTTCGGCGGCGAACTGGCGCCCCGGCCCCCGAAGCCCGGCGACCCGCCTTGGCAGCGTCTGCGCGGTCCCAATCAGTGGCCGCCGGGCCTGCCGGCCATGAAGGACACGGTTCTCGATTGGATGCGGGCAATGGAGGGGCTCGGCCTGGCCGTCGGCCGCGCCCTCGCCCAAGGCCTGGGGCAGCCCGCCACCTATTTCGAGCAATACTTCCTGCCCGAAGGCGACGCAAAACTGAAGCTCATCCGCTATCCAGCCCAGGACCGAACCAGGGAAACCGGACAGGGCGTGGGCCTGCACCAGGACTCCGGTTTCCTGACCTTCGTGCTACAGGACCGGGTCGGCGGACTTCAAGTCCAGATGGGCGACGACCTGGTCGGTGTCACGCCCCTGCCCGGCGCCTTCGTCCTGAACCTCGGCGAAATGCTGCAAGCGGCGACCGGCGGCTATCTGCGTGCCACCAAACACCGCGTGGCCAGTCCGCCGGCCGGCGTCGAGCGCCTCTCCATCGCCTACTTCCACAACCCGCGGCTGGAAGCCACCTTGAAGCCCATGACCCTACCGGCCGACTTGGTCACCGGCGACTTCGACCTCCAGGACGAAGACCCCAAAAACAGGATCTTCACGACCTTTGGGGAAAACCAGCTCAAGCTGCGCCTGCGCTCCCATCCCGACGTCGCCCGCGCCCACTACGCGGACCTGCTCGATCCTGTCTCGGGCGTGGACTCGTAGATCTGAACCGTCCAAGTCGCCCCGAACAATTTCCGGGTTTGCAGGGGGATCGGACGATTGCTAGCGCGTCCCGGAAAGAACAGAAATGTAAAGGCTTCTCCGACACACGCTGCCAAACGCAAAGCGCCGAATGCTCATCGCGACGGCGCGTGTCCGACAACCCTTTACATTGTGCGCCATCAGCCAGATCGAATTTCTTCCTCAAAACCTTCTCTGTCAGCTTTGATTTTGTCTAGCGTCGCCTGGAGCGCCTGCGGTCGCTGATCATGTTTGCCGCCCCAGAGAATGATCTCAACAATTATTGACGCAAGATCACGGCCTTTCCCCGTGAGTGCGTAAGTGAAACTCCGTCGGTTTTCGGGGGAGCGTGTCTTGGTGATGATGCCCTCGGCTTCCAGATGTCTGAGCCGGTCGGAAAGAACGTTCGTCGCAATGCCCTCATCGATCTCCAGGAACTCCCCAAATGTCTTTTTGCCTTTCAGCATCATTTCCCGAATGACCAGCAAGCTCCATCGGTCCCCGAACGTGTCCAAACCGAATGCGATTGGGCATCCGGACTGACGCATCTTGTTTTCGCTTCTCATCTGGGCACCGTAAAAAAGTTACTTGTAAAAAGCAAGTTATCATCCTAAATGGCCTTTAACTTGCAAAACGCAAGTCTTTCATCGACATCCTCGATGCGCCAGTTAGGAGAGCAGAATGAACAGCAAAGTCAAAATCGCGACGCCCGAAGCCGGAGGTGAACTGACTCGGCGCAGCGCACTGGGCAAGGCGGCGGCGGCCGTGGGGGGACTTCTCGCCACGGCTTATGGCGTTCCAGCCTTAAGCGCCCAAACCCAACTGTCTTCAAAGCAAAGCACTATGTCACCCAAAGCATTCGTCTACACAGAGCTTCAAATATCGGTTCCGTTCGAAAATGCGCCGTGGAAACAAGTCAACGCCGCGATCAAGGAGCAGCCAGGGTTCATCGATAAGACCTGGCTATCGGGCGTGCATACAAACTCGCTTGGCGGGATCTACACGTTCGACAGTATCGAAAACGCCCAGAAATTCGTAACAGGCTACTTCCCCAAGGAAGCGGGTGGATTTGGAGCAGCGCACAACACGCGAGTTTTCGACGCCACGATCGTGAAGGACGCCAGTCTGGGCATGAAATCTCCACACTTCGGCATCCCGCCTTCAAAGAAGCCCGGAGCCTTTGTCTACACAGAAGTGCAGGTGAACCTGCCTTTCGCGGACGCGCCATGGCAGGAGCGCAACCAGATCCTGAAGCGCCAACCTGGGCTCATTGCAAAGACATGGCTGAGCGGTCTCCATACGAACACCATCGGCGGGATTGATGCCTTCGACACCGTCGAGACCGCCGGAGCCTTCGCTTTGCAGACGTTCCCTGAAACCGCAAAAAAAGATGAATGCTGCGTTCTACACGCGGGTTTTTGACGCCAGCCTCACCGAGGAAGCCAGCAGGGACATGCGGTCCCCATTCTACCTCTAGGGGGAGTTCTCTCAATCAACACGGCCGGTTTTGCCTAGGCCACAAACCCGCGGGCCAGTGATTTCCGGTCAGCGCGAACCGGCAGTGACTGGACCGTCTTGTCCTGAAAGGAAAATACGATGAAACACTACATCTTGGTACACGGTGCTTGGGAAGGCTCATGGAGCTGGGAAAACACAGCGCCAGAACTGGAAAGACACGGCCATACGGTAACGGCCCTTGACCTGCCCGGGAGCCATGGCAACGCGCAAGACATTCCGCGCGTCACAATGGCAAGCTACGTGAAAACTGTGGCCGAAGCCATCAAGCCACTTGACCACAAGGTTATTCTGGTCGGCCACAGCATGGCCGGAGCCATTGTTTCTCAGGTCGCCGAACTCATGCCGGAGAAAGTCGAAAGGCTCATCTACGTCGCCGCATTCCTACTCAGAAGTGGCGACAGCGTTCTGGAAGCGATGCAGCGAGACCCTGACGGCGAGTTTCTCCCCGCGCTTACTTTTGCGGAAGATCAAAGCTATGCCACGGCGTCAGAAAAAGTTCTCCGCGACATCGCGTTTCACGATCTCGACGAGACAGATATCCTTCGAGCGGTGCCACGCATGGCAGAAAAACAGGCCACTGAGCCCTTCGCTTCAAAGATAACCGTAAGTGCTGAGAGATTTGGGTCCATACCGAAGACATATATTCGCACCACCACCGATAAGATCACCTCACCCGCGCTGCAGGATGAGATGATCAACTCCTGGGAGGTGGAGAATATCGAGGTTCTGCCCTCTGGGCATTTCCCAACGCTTTCAATGCCGGAGAAACTGGCCAGGTCGATGCTTTGACGATCCCAAAGTGTCAGTAGATCACAATCGAAGCGGCGGCTCCACTGGGCCGCCGCTTCATTTGTGACGCGCCGACCAAAGGCGATAGAAGATGAACCAGGCTGAAGCACCGCGAGTTCGTATCCAATCTTCCCTTGGGTGCAGTCCCGGTCAGGGTCAGGGCAGCCGCTCGACCAGCAAGCGCCAAAGCCGGCCGAATTGTTCGCGCGCCTGCTTGCGGTGAGTTTGATAGCGAGCATGTTCCGTCGGCCCGGCGTCCGACGCCAGTTCGATTGAGAAGAGCGCACTGACTTCATTCGGGACAAAGGAATAGCGCGCATCGACAATTCGATTGGAATTTGCCGGATCGAGCGCGGTGAAGCCATCGCTGAAACGGGTGAACCGGGCCACGTCCCTGGCCTGCTGCGAGTCCGGCCCAAGCCAGGGGAAATCCTGCCCGATGTTGAGTTTGGCTACGGATGTGCCTTCGTACACCCGGGGCGCGATGCCGACCCGCATGGCATCGATAAAATACCTGCCTTTGGCTTCATAGACGCTCTTCCAGACCAGAATGTTTCCAAAGCTGGGCTTGATCTCGGAACGAAGCGGTTCGTGTCCGCGCGACGCGGCCAGATGTGCTGCGATTTCTCGCGCGGCCTGATGCTGCCACCACCCTGCCCCCAGATAAATGAGCGCCCAAACCAGACCGATGCGGGCCCAGGCGGGATCGTTACGCGCCGCCGCCATGACGACAGACAGCGCCAAGGGCAGGCTGAATAGCGGATCGACGACGGAAATGATGCTCCAGGAATAGCGCGTCTCGACGAAGGGCCAGAGCAGCATCGTGCCGTATGACGTCGCCGTGTCCAGAAGCGCATGTGTGGCGTAGCCCAGTGAACATAAAAGCACTGTCTGCCAGAATCGCAGGTGCCAGCGATGCCCCAGAACCCAGTGCGCCAAGAGCGCCACTATCAGACCGCCGAACGGGATAAAAACGAAGGAATGCGTAAACTGCCGGTGATAGGTGAGAAACAGCAGCGGGTCGCTGTTCGAGGAGATCAGGACGTCCAGATCCGCGGCCATGCCGCCGACCATTCCCAATAAGCCGGCAAGGGCGACCTGGCGTTTGCGATGGCTGGTCCATTTCCCCCAGGTCGATTGCGGCAGTGCGGCGCCCAGCGCGCCTTGGGTTAAAGGGTCCATGTCATTCCAAAGTTAGATTTTGCCGGTTCGAATTCGAAGGCACACAGCCTAGTCCGCGCCCTTCTTGGTGATGAAATAGGGATCGCGGCCGCCCTCGTGGTCGGTCTCGTCGATCACGGCGGTGATGGCCGGGACCTGTTCCTTGATCGCCACCTCGATGCCCTGGCGCAAGGTCACCTCCGCCAGGGCGCAGCCCTGACAGCGGCCCTCGAAGCGGATGGCCGCCGTGCCGCCCTCGACCCGGACCAGCTGGACCCTGCCGTCATGGGCGGCCACGGCGGGATTGATCACGCTCTCCAGCACCTGCCGCACGGCCTCATCCGACGGGACCGCAGTCGTGGCCGGCCCGTCGCTGGCGGCGCTGGAATGGAAGCGCAGGTCGACCACGTCGGGCAGATGGTGGCGCAGCAGGTTCAAGATGTCGCCCCGGATGGTCAGTGCCGCCCCCGGCGAGCCGGCCATCGCCAGGGTCACGACCCCGGCCTCGACCCCGACCAGCCTCAGGTCGCCGCCGCGATCCGCGACCAGGGGGCGGATGCGCTCGTCGAGCAGCGCCGCGACCCGCGCGGCCAGGGGTCCCATCGTTCCGGGTGCGGCCGGCCCGGCCTCAGTCGAAGCCTTCGGAACCGAGACTGAAGCCGTCGGGTCGGTCCGGGCCAGGGCCTGCTCCAGATCGGCGATCAGGTCCGCCGGGTTTTCCAGGCCGATCGAGAGACGCAACAGGTCGGGCGGCACCGCCGAGCCCGGCCCTTCGATGGAGGCGCGCTGTTCGATCAGGCTCTCGACCCCGCCCAGGGAGGTCGCGCGCTTGAAGACCGTCACCGCCGCCGCCGCGGCCACCGCCGCCGCCTCGCCGCCCTTCACCCGGAAGGACAGCATGCCGCTGAACCCGCCGCTCATCTGCCGGGCGGCGACGGCGTGGCCGGGATCGTTGGGCAGGCCGGGATAGAGCACGTGGGTGAGCCGTTCATGGCCGACGAAGTGCCGGGCGACGGCCAGGGCGCTCTGCGAACTGCGCTCGACCCGGACGAAGAGCGTGCGCATGCCGCGCAGCAGGAGCCAGGCCTCGAAGGGCCCCAGCACGGCACCGCCGTCGCGCCGCCAGGCTCGCACCCGCTGCCAGAAGGAATCGCTCTTGGCGCAGACCACGGCCCCGGCCAAGACGTCGCTGTGACCGTTCAGGTACTTGCTGGCCGAGTGCACGACGAAATCGGCGCCCAACTCGATGGGACGGCTCAGGACCGGCGTGGCGACCGTGCTGTCCACCGCCAGGCGGGCCCGCACGCCCCGGGCGATCTCGGCCGCCGCGGCGATGTCGGAGACCTCCCAGGTCGGGTTCGCCGGTGTTTCCAGCCAGACCAGCCGGGTCTTGCCGGGCCGCATGGCGCCGGCCAGGGCCGCCAGGTCGGCGGTGTCGACGAACTCCACATCCAGGCCCCAGGCCATGGCGAAGTCGACCAGCCAGGTGCGCAGGGCCCAGTACATGGCCCGCGAGGCGACCACGTGATCGCCCGGTAGAAGCGCCTGGAACAGCGCCGTGGCCGCGGCCATGCCCGAGGCGAAGAGCAGGCAATCGGCCCCGCCCTCCAGGGTGGCCAACAGCTCTTCGGGCTCGTCGTAGGTCGGGTTGTGCGGCCGGCTGTAGCCGCGGCCGGAACTGTAGCCGCCGTCGGCGTCGCGCTCATAGGTGGTCGAGGGATAGAGCGCCGGCACCAGGGAGCGGGTCTCGGTGTCGATTCGCCCCAGGGCCTGGGCCGCCAGGGTTTCCGGCGAAAGACTCCGTCTCGCCCCGCTATCGCCGTCCTCGCCGGTCATGATGTCATCTTGGCCTGGGATGTATGCATCCAGAAGAGCGGGCTCATGAGCCCTTGCCGGTCAGTCTGGCACCGTCGCTCGCGCGCCTCAAGGCGATGTCCTGCGGCCTGCGGCCAGCACACAAGAATTGGGCCATCAAGAATTCGTCATTCCGGAACCCGGTTCGGCCCCCGGGGCAGGCTACGTCAAGCCCGGCAATGACAAAAGCGGATGGAGAGTGTCTTTAACGCATTGATCCAAAATATTTTCTTTTCGGTCGGGCTCTTAGTCGTCCTCGCCCAGGGCGTTGATCAGGGGGCCCAGATGGCTCTCGTAGCGGCGCCAGCGCTCGACCGAGGAGCGGTAGAGCGGCCGGCGCACCTGGGCGGCGCTGGCGGTGCGCACCGGGCGGCTGGTTTCGTGGAAAGACAAACAGCTATCGGACCAGGAAAGACCGCAGTGCGCCAGCAGCGCGCGGATCTGCGGCTCCGGCTCGGCGACCAGGGATTCGTAATCGACCTCGAGCATTCGCCCGGCGGGCAGAACCCGGCGCCAGTGCTCCATCAAGGCGGCATAGAGACGATAGTACTGCCCCAGCTCGGTCAGGTCGTAACTGAAGCGCTGGCCGGCGGCGAAGAGTGTCTGATAGCAGGACAGGCAGGTGTCCATGGGACCGCGGTTCAGGTGAATGATCGGCGCGTCCGGCAGCGCGGCCGCGATCAGGCCTAGCTTCTCGTGATTGACCGGCATCTTGTCGGTGACGAAGGGCGCGCCATCGGAAATCCTGGCGAGGCGTTCCCGATAGCGCCCGGCGATGGCCGCCAGGCCGTCCCGGTCGAGTTGCGCCAGCCCTTGAGGAAAGGGCTGGACCACCGCCAGGGTGGCGTCATCCAGGTACTTCAACTCGCCGGCGGCCGTGACCTCCGGGTGGCTGGCCAGGATCTGCTCGACCAGGGTCGTCCCGGAACGGGGCATGCCGACGATGAAGATCGGGGTCGGATCGCGGCGCCCGGCCTCGATCCCGGCCGAGAGGTCGGACGGGTCGGCGAAGCGTTCGCGCAGGGCCTCGTGGGTGGCCACCACGCCACCGATGTCCGAGCCGAGCTGCGCGTGCATCGCCGCGTTGCCGGCCTGGTAGTGAGCGAACGCCCGATCATAGGCCTCGGCGCCCTCCAGGGCGCGGCCCAGCGCGAAGTGCAACTCGATCCTGGATTTGTCCGGCTGTCCGGGACGGCCCAGAACCTCTTCCATCGCGGCAACCGCTGGGTCGTCCGCGGCAAAGCGCTTCACCGCGGTGAGCTGCAGCCAGGCCTGGGCATGGCCCGGATCGATCGACAGCGCGCGCTCGAAGGCCATCCCGGCCTCTTCGAGGCGTCCGGCCATGGTCAAGGCCGCGCCGGCGGCGTTGGCGAAGCGTGCGCCCTGGGGCCCTTCGGCGGGGCCGCGGGAGAAGGTGGCGATGGCCGCCTCGCCCTGGCCCACATCCATCTGGGCCCGGCCCAGGAGGTAGAGCGGCTCGACTTGACGGGGGTGCTGTTCGACGAGACGGCGAAGCGGCTCGAGCGCCTCGTCGGGCCGGCTTAGAGCACGCAGAATCCGGGCCTTGAGGAGCACATTGACCGGCAGGTCCGGCGCCAGCTCATCGATCCGATCCACGACCACGAGGGCTTCGGCGGCCCGATCGACCTCGAACAGGGCGGCGGCGAGGTTGCCCAGGGCTTCGAGAGACCCGCCATCGATGGCCACGGCCTCGCGAAAGCAGGCAATGGCAACCGCCAAGGCGCCCATCTCGCGCAGCACGACACCGAGGTTGGTATAGGCATGGCCATGGCGCGGCGCGAGACCCAGGGCGGCGCGATAGGCGGCCTCGGCGTCGGGCAGGCGGCCCAGTCCGGTGAGCGCCATGCCCAGGGCATAGTGCGCATCGGGGTTGCCCGGCGCGCGCTCGACCGCCCGTGCCAGCACCTCCGCCGCCTCGGCGAGGGCGCCGCGCCGGCCCAGGCTGTTGCCCAGGATCAGAAGTGCCCGAGGATGATCCGGCGAGGCCGCCAGCACCGCGCGGCACTGGGCCTCGCTGCTGGCCGCATCGCCGCTGGCGAGCGCCCTTGCCGCCTCGGCGAGCGCGCTATCCGGACTCGAGCCCTGTCCCGGGGTCAACTCCGCTTCCAGGTCGTACCCGTCGGCCCGTCCTCCAAGCTGATGCCCTTTTCCTTCAGGACATCGCGGATGCGGTCGGCCTCGGCGAAGTCCTTGGCCTTGCGCGCGGCGATTCGCTCCCCGATCAAGGCCTCGATCTCGGGGCTCGAAAGCCCTGCCGGGTCGGCGGCCTCGCCCTGGAACCAACCCTGGGGATCGCCCTGAAGCAAGCCCAGGATGCGGCCGCCGGCCCGCAGGGCGGACTTCAATTCGGCCCGTTCCGCCGAAGTTTCCGCCTTGTTCAAGGCCGATGCCAGTTCGTGCAGCGCGGCGATGGCCGCCGGTGTGTTCAGATCGTCGGCCAAGGCCGTCAAGACGCTGCCCGGCACATCGCCGTCCCCCGCCTCACCGCCACGGCGCAGCGCGTCGTAGAGACGGTCGAGCTGGCTCTTGCACTCGGCGATCTTCTCGCGGGTGACGTCCAGGGGTGCCCTGTAGTGGCCCGACAACAGCGCCAGGCGGATCGCCTCGCCCTTGAGGCCCTCGTCGCGGAGCTGTTTCAGGGTGATGAAGTTACCCAGCGACTTCGACATCTTCTCGCCGCCGACCACGACATAGCCGTTGTGCATCCAGGTGGTCGCGAAGGGCTTGCCGTTGGCGCAGACCGACTGGGCGAGCTCGTTTTCGTGATGCGGGAAGACCAGGTCGACGCCGCCGCCATGAATATCGAAGGTCTCGCCCAAGTGGGCCGCCGCCATGGCCGAGCACTCGATGTGCCACCCGGGACGACCACGGCCCCAGGGGCTTTCCCAACCGGGCTGGGTCTCGTCGGAGGGTTTCCAGAGCACGAAATCGGCCGGATCCTTCTTGTAGGGCGCCACCTCGACCCGGGCCCCGGCGATCATCTCGTCGCGGTCGCGCCGCGACAGGCTGCCGTAATCGGCCATCGAGGTCACCGAAAAGAGCACATGGCCCTCGGCCTCGTAGGCATGGCCCTGTCCGATCAGGGTCTCCATCATGGTGACCATGCCGGCGATATGATCGGTGGCGCGTGGCTCGACCGTCGGCTCGAGCGCCCCCAGTGCCGCCACATCCTCGTGGAATTCCGCCGTGGTGCGTCCCGTCAGCTCGGCAATCGACACGCCTTCCTCGCGGGCACGGGCGCTGATCTTGTCTTCAATGTCGGTGATGTTGCGCGCGTAGGCGACGTGGTTTCTGCCGTAGACATGGCGCAACAGGCGAAACAGGACGTCGAAGACCACGATGGGGCGACCGTTGCCGATGTGGATGTAGTCGTAGACCGTCGGACCGCAGACATACATCCGCACATTCTCTCGGTCGATCGGCTCGAAGACTTCCTTCTGGCGCGTAAAGGTATTGTGGAACTGGAGCTCCATGGCTCTCTCCGTCATCGCTACTTGTTGGGATGGCAAGCGTTCGGCTTGCCAAAACGTGCCCTGAGGCCGCTACCGGGGTTCGATCAGCGGCAACATCGCCGCGAAAGGGGCAGCGTTATCAAATGCGCTTGGGACGGATAAGCCGTCATGACTGACCGGTTCCTTGAATGCGGCGCGCAGACTAACAAAGGGCGATCCGCGAGGCAACCGCTCGTGGGAAGCTCGACGATCCGCTTGTTTCACAACCTTTTTCCTTGCCTGAACAAGAGCTTTTGCCCACCTATCGACAGCCAATTTCTTGCGATGAGACACCCCTAGCGGCCCGGCCCGCGGGTCATTTGGAGCGATCGACGATGAGTCCCCTGTTCGAGCCGCTGAGACTGCGGGGCCTGCGCCTGAAGAATCGCGTCGCCGTGTCACCCATGAGCCAGTACCGCGCGCGAAACGGCTATGCCAATGACTGGCATTTGGTCCATTTGGGACGCTTCGCGCTCGGTGGCGCGGGCCTGGTCTTCGCGGAAGCCACCGCCGTCGAGGCCGATGGCCGGCGCACCCACGGCGACCTCGGCCTTTGGGAGGACGGGCAGATCGAGGCGCTTGTGCCGGTGACCCGGTTTCTGGCGGCCGAGGGGGCGGTGCCGGGACTCCAGCTCGGTCACGCCGGGCGCAAGGCATCCGAGCGGCGTCCCTGGCACGGCGAAACGCCGGTGTCGGCCGAAGACGAAGCGGAGCGCGGCGAGAGCCCCTGGACCGCGATCGCGCCCTCGCCCCTGCCCTATGCCGAGGGCTGGCCGACACCGCTGGAGATGAACGAGGCGGATATCGAGCGTGTGATCCAGGCCTTTGGGGCCGCCGCGCGGCGCGCCGCCGAGGCCGGTTTCAAGGTGATCGAGGTCTACGCCGCCCATGGCTTTCTGGTCCACCAGTTTCTCTCGCCCCTCGCCAACCAGCGGAGCGACCGCTGGGGCGGCAACGCGGCCGGACGCCGCCGCTTTGCCGTGGCGGTCGCCCGGAGCATCCGCGCGCACTGGCCCGAGGACTTGCCGCTGATCTTCCGGCTGTCGGCGACCGACTGGATCGATGGCGGCATCGAACCCGAGGACGCGGTCGAAACCGCCACGGCCCTGGCCGCCGAGGGCGTCGACATGATCGACTGTTCCTCGGGCGGGATCGGCGGGCGCGAGCGGCCGCAACGGATGAAGATCGAGCAGGGCTTTCAAGCGCCCTTCGCCGAACTCATACGCCGCAAGGCCGGCGTGGCGACCATGGCCGTCGGCTTTCTGTGGGACGCGGGCGACTGCGAAGCGATCATCGCCGAGGGTGCCGCCGATATGGTGGCGCTGGCCCGCGAACTGCTCGACGATCCGAACTGGACCCTGCACGCCGCCGCCCGACTGGGCGCCGATGAAAGCCATGGTCTGTGGCCGATTGAATCGGGCTGGTGGCTGATGAAGCGCGCACGGCTCTTGACCAAGCTCGGCCTGCGCTAAAGGATCGTTCCCCAAAAAAGGGGGCGGGCTTGTGAATCTTCAAGACTATGCATCCTATGACGGCCTGGGACTGGCCGATCTGATCCGGCGCGGCGGGGTCTCGGCCGCCGAGGTGGAAGGGGCTAGTTCCTGGACAGACCCTATCCCCCCGGTTTACGTCAGTCGCGGCTGAGCGGACCGGACGGCAGCGCCATGACCAGGAAGAGATAGCCATAATAGGCGCCGAAGTCTCGGTAGGTATCGATTTCAGCCTGAAAGGCGGCGAGAAGGGCCTGTGCGGACGGGTCGCCGGCATAACGCTCGACAAGCTCAGGCAGGCGCTGTTCCTGGGGCTTGTAGTAGTCCCACCAAGCCTCCTGCGGTAGCACGAAGTCGCCCAGCAGGTCGTAGCCTCCGGTCCGCACCCGTTCGCGGCAACCGGCGCTATCCGTCATTGCCGGGTACTCATCCCAGCTCCGCCGTACAGGATCGGGCGGGTCCGGCCGCAGCCAGACGGCGTCGCTGAGGGCCAGTCGGCCACCCGGTTTCAGCAGGGTGCGCCAGGCCCGCAGGGCGTGCTCAACACCCATGATATAGGCCGCTCCCTCGCACCAGATGAGATCGAAACTGGCTGGCGGCAGGTCAAGCTCTTGCATGTCGCCAAGCCGGGCGGTCACCCTGCCGGCCAAGTCACGTGCTGCAAAGCAGCGGTTGGCCTCTTCGACGAAGGGCGGGTGACTGTCGATCGCGGTGATCGTCGCATGGGGCAGGAGGTCGGCCAGATCGAGGGTCTGCCGGCCGGGGCCACAGGCGATATCCAGCACATTCGCATCTTGAGGTAACGGCTGCGCGAAGCCCAGGGCCCGCGCCGTCGAGGCCTGATTACCTGGTCCTTCCTGCGGGAGTCCCGAGTGCAGTTCGAAAAACAGGGTGCGGGTCCGAGGCTCGTCCAGATCCATCGGGCGACTCCCGGCTAAATCGGCCCCTTGAAGGCGTTGGTGATGGGGT
The DNA here is from genome assembly GCA_021776195.1 of Kiloniellaceae bacterium. The sequence continues at coordinate 18,012 of JAJFGK010000149.1, forward strand.
AGCGCCGTTCGCGGCCAAAGTTGCGGCGGGTGATCTTGACCCCGGGCGGGGCCTGACGGCGTTTGTATTCGGCCAGGTCGAGCAGACGCCAGATACGCTCCACCGTCTCGCGGGGGTGACCGCGGGCACAGATCGACTCGACCGATTCTTCGCGCTCGATCAAGCCCTCCAGAATATCGTCCAGGACCGGATAGGGCGGCAGGGTATCCTCGTCTTTTTGATCCGGTTTCAATTCGGCGGTCGGCGGCTTGGTGATGATCCGCTCGGGGATCACCCGTCCCGCGGGACCCAGGACGCCTGCCGGATGGACCTGGTTGCGCCAGCGCGAAAGCTCGAAGACGCCCACCTTGTAGACGTCCTTCAGGACATTGTAGCCGCCGCACATGTCGCCGTAGAGCGTCGCGTAGCCGACCGACATCTCGGATTTGTTGCCGGTGGTCAGCACCATGTGGCCGAGCTTGTTGGAGACCGCCATCAGGGTCAGGCCGCGGGCCCGGGCCTGGATGTTTTCCTCCGTGGCGTCGGCCTCCAGCCCCTCGAACAGCGGAGCCAGCATGCCGTCGAAGGCCTGCATGGCGGGCTCGATGCCGATCTCCTCCAAGCGAATGCCGAGCATCTCCGCGCAGCCAGCCGCGTCCTCCAGACTTTCCACGGACGTGTAGGGCGACGGCAGCATCACCGCCAGCACGCGTGCCGGCCCCAGCGCGTCGACGGCGACGGCGGCGGAGAGCGCCGAATCGATGCCGCCCGAAAGCCCGAGCACGACACCGGGGAAGCCGCTTTTGTTCACATAGTCGCGCAGGCCCAGCGTCATGGCGCGGTAGATGTTTTCCGAGCGGTCGAGGGTCGGCGCCACCTCGCCCTCGTCGCATCGCCAGCCATCGCCCTCGCGCCGCCATTCGGTCAGCGTCACCCGGCTTTCCCAGAATGGCTGGCGGCAGCGAAGATTGTAGCCTTCGTCGATGACGAAGGAGCCGCCGTCGAACACCAGTTCGTCCTGGCCGCCCACCAGGTTGACGTAGATGAACGGCATCTTGCACTCGGCGACGCGGGCGACGGCGAGGTTGAGCCGCTGGTCGGCCTTGTCCGCCTCGAAGGGCGAGCCGTTGATGACGACCATGATCTCGGCGCCCGATTCCGAAAGGCATTCGGAGACGTCCGCCGTCCACATATCCTCGCACACCATGACACCGAGCCTGACACCGCGGAACGGCATCGGGCCGGGCAACGGGCCGGCGTCGAATACGCGCTTCTCGTCGAACACGCCGTAGTTGGGCAGCAGG
>JAJFGK010000150.1 GCA_021776195.1 Kiloniellaceae bacterium
CGAGACCCGGCCCGTCACGGTCGGCCTCAACATCTTCTCGGCCGCCGATTCCGGCATCGAATGGTCGGTCATCAACGCCGCCACCCTGATCACCTCGGGGCCGCTGCTGCTGGCCTTCCTGCTGTTTCAGCGCCAGTTCGTCCAAAGCTTCATGCGCGCCGGGATCAAGTAGCCCAAGCCGCGACAACCCACCTACCAGCCCGCCTCCGTGGCATCGTCGCTGCACTTGATGCGGACCGCGACCTTGACTGGAAGAGAGCTACAGGTAGCGCAGAACTGGGATGTTACCGATTTAGGTCGGGAACAGGTCAACACCCCGATCAAAGGACAGGTTTCGAGCGATTGGCAGACGTTGTTCGTCGGGATTTCTCATGGCCGAGTCTGTGAAGTGTTGTCGGACACCTGCCGTGGCACGGTGTCAGCGGCGTTCGGCGTTGATCGGCAGGTGTCCGAGAAGCCTTCACAATTTCTACCGTGCAGACCAGGGCCAAAAACAGGCGGGTGCTGAGGTCAAAGCAGACATTCACGCCGCACGCTGCGCGCGCAATTCCGCATCATCAAAGCAGTATCGGATCGAGGTTTTGCACGGGGTTTTGGAGCGAACCTCATACGACCGTTTTGGCCGCCTCTCGGTCGGGACCGGACCGTGGCAAACTCACCAGGTCCTATGCCGTCTGCGCCGCGGGCAGAATGTCCTCCCAGCGCAGGGACCGCGCTGTCGCGAGGGCGTGCTCGACAGCCGCCGAATGCCGGCGGCCGGATCGTGTCACCACGCTGACCGTGCGGGTGACGACCGGATCGATAATCTCGCGCAACTCGATACCCTTCATGATCGGCAGGTAGCGAGGCATCAGTGTGCACCCAAGTCCACTCGCGACCATCATCTGAACCCAGTCCTCGCGCTCGGTCGAGTAACGCACCCGCACGGCCTTGTAGGGCTGGTCGATGCCGAGCTTGCGGAAGTTGGATGGAAACTCGCAGTGCAGGCGCTTGACATAGTCCTCGCCGTCGAGTTCCGCGAGTTGCACCGCATTCATCGCCTCGAACCGATGACCCGGCGCGAACGCGACCATGTAGGGTTCCTTGTAGAGCGCCTCGGCCCTGAAGATCGATGCATAGTCCGGCTGTGTCATGAGCGCGATGTCGATCTCGGCGTTCTCCAGCGCAGCCCCGATGTCGGCGCAATGGCTCTCCCAGATATCGAGGTCGAGTTCCGGCGCGCGGGTCGCCAGGGCGCGCAAGAATCTAACGAGGTGGCTCGCGGAGATTGTCGAGATCACCCCGATCCGGAGCCGCGTCTCGGCGACGGCGTATTTCTCGGCCTCGGTCCTCGCCGCATCGGTCGCGGCATGAGCGGCGGCAAGGTGTGTCTGCATGAGGCGGCCAAGATCGGTCAGGTGGGTCAGATGCCGCTCGCGCCGGAAGAGTTGGCCACCCAATTCCTCCTCGAGCTTCGATATCGCGCGCGAGAGCGTCGGCACGGCCACATTGCAGGCCTCCGCCGCCCGGGTGAGGTTGAGTGTTTGGCATGCCGCGAGGAAGTACTTGATTTGAGTCAGTTCCATGGCCGCCTCCGGCTCCATCAAGCTTCCGAACAAGCGTAACCATGGCCTGTTCTCTTAGTCAACGCGCAACGAAACGTTAGCGGTCACGGCATGGTAAATCGGTCCGCGAATCGTCAGATTTTGGTCAACCACGGCACGATGCCGAAGATCGAAACACACTGGCAATTCAAGGAGAAGACCGATGGGACAGTTTGACAAGCAGATCAAGGACGCCAACAAGATCGCCGATGGGTGGTTGACGACGTCACAAGAATTCGAGGCGTTCTTCAACGGGATGAAGAAAGAACAGGTGAAGTGGGAAAAGGACGAGATCAAGGTCATCGAATCCCTCGTGAACGCGAAGGACCCGAAGGCCCTGGGCAGAATCGATCAGTCCCGGAAGTGGCTCGCCGATTACCGCAATCAATGCGAAAAAAAGTACAAGGAGCATGGAGATTTCGTGCGCGGCGATCCGCGTGGCGGGTCGGGCAAGATTTGCGAGCTGCTGAAGATCAAGCCAAAGGACGCTGCCTTCAAGCCGGTCATGGATGCGATGAAGAAGGTCCTTATCAGCCACACCAAATGCTTCATGACAACGGAGAATGCTTGGACCAAGGATCTGGAACCGCGATTCAGCATACTCGATTCGAAGCTCGACACCCTTGAGAAGCTCGCGAACGGTGGAGAAAGCGAGATGCAGGCCTATGGCAAGCAACTCGCCCGCGACCTGAAGAAGTTCAAGGCCGATATGGAGAGCGCGATCACTGCCTTGAAGGCCGATCAGATCGAAAAGAACATCAATGACATGACGTCGAACCGTGACGCGTTCCTCGGCGGTAGCGAGAAAGCCCGCAGCGATGCCTATGCGCTCTGGGCCTCCCGGGTCTCAGTCATCGAGAAGCTGAAAGCACTGGCGGTGAAGAACTACAAGCGTATCGTCAAGTCGATTCCGCAGGACGTACGTGGCGCACCGATGTTCAACAGGGGAATGGCCATGCTCGATTCTGCGCTCAAGGACGTGTCCAGAGATTTGAACGACGCCGCGGGCCGGTTCAAAACCGCAAGAGCAACCTTCGAGAAAACCTATCCCGAACTGGTCTGAGCCGGACCGCTTCCTCGAGGCCGGGCGCACGCAGACCCTTGACGGTCCGCGCGCCCGGTCGGTTGCCACCGGAACAACTTCCTCTGGCCGCTGATCACCTCCGGGCCGCTGCTGCTGGCCTTCCTGCCGTTTCAGCGCCAGTTCGTCCAGCGCTTCATGCGCGCCGGAATTAAGCAACACCAGGTCGCGACAGCGCGCCTACCAGCCCGCCTCCGCGGCATCGTCGCTGCACTTGACACGCACCGCGACCTTGATCGTCGCTTCGTCGGTCGCCGACATGTTGCGCCAGCGCACGCGCCATTTGTCCTTGGCAATCGGTAGGTTCATGGTCATGGCAACGGCGTGGCTGGCCGGCGACGCCGCCGGCATGCCCCCGCCCCCGGCGGCGACAAAGGGCAAATCCGCCGGACAGGCGACCTCGACGTTGCAGTCGCCCGAGGGCGCCAGGGTGCATTCCTGCACCGTCGGTTTTTGCCAGGCCGACTTGGCCTGCAGGGCGGAGGAACCTAAGCCACCGGCAGCGATAACGATCATCGCCAGTAGGATGGATTTCTTCGACATGTCATGACCTCCAAGTAAAGAGCACTGCCGCCTTAAGCGTAAACGTAGCCACCGCTGACGATGGCGTTCTCGCCGGTGGCGTAGCGGTTGCGGCTCGAGGCCATGAAGACCACCCATTCGGCGATATCGTCGGGCTCGGCGGCGCGGCCCAGGGGATTGTGGGCGACCAGCTCGGGCATGAAGCCGGCGGCTTTGGCCCGCTCGGTGGCGATGCCGGCCGGCGCCACGGAGTTCACCAGGATTTGGTCGGCGGCGAACTCATGGGCAAAGGAGCGGGTCAGCGAGACCACGGCGGCCTTGGTGGCGGCATAGTGGGCGTTCTGCGGGTGCGCCTTGAAGGCGTCGACCGAGGAGATATTGACGATGCGCCCGCGCACGCCGCTGCCGTCCAGGTCTTGCTGCTTCATGTGACGCACGGCGGCGGCGGCCAGATTGTAAGTGCCGGCGACATTGACCGTGAGGCTGAGCCGCCAGTCCGCGTCGCTGATTTCCAGCAGCGGAACCCGCGGATAGACGCCGACACAGTTGACCACCGAGTGGATCCGCCCCATGCGCTCGACCGCCTGGTCGAAGAGCTTCTGGGTTTCGTCCTTCTCGACGATGTCGCCCAGCATGACCTGGGCGGTCAGGCCCTGATCGCCGAGCCAGGTGCAGACCGCGGCCAGCCCTTCGGCGGCGCGGTCCAGGATCAGCACATGGGCGCCGCGGTCCAACATCAATTGGGCAACGGCGCGGCCCAGCCCGCCTGCCCCACCGGCGACGATGACCCCTTTGCCTTCCATTGTCGGAACTCCTTCAGCCCAGGTAGGCCTCGATCACCTGATCGTTGCCCAACAGCTCGTGGCCGGGGCCGGTCAGCGCCACCTCGCCGGATTCCAGAACATAGCCGTAGTCCGCGATCTTCAGGGCCATGAGGGCGTTCTGTTCGACCAGCAGGACCGTGACGCCCTGATCGCGGACCTTCTGCACGGCATCGAAGACCTGTTCGACGATGATCGGCGCCAGGCCCATGGAGGGCTCGTCCAGCAACAGCACGCGGGGTTGCGACATCATGGCGCGGCCCATGGCCAGCATCTGCTGTTCGCCGCCGGACAGCGTCCCGCCCAACTGGGCGATGCGTTCCTTGAGGCGCGGGAAGAGCTCGAAGACCTGTTCCTCGCTGGCCCGGATGCCCTCCTTGTCGTTGCGCAGGAAGGCGCCCATGCGAAGGTTCTCCAGCACCGAAAGGCGGCCGAAGATCCGCCGGCCCTCGGGCACGTGTACCACGCCCAGGCCGACCACTTTGTGCGGCGCCACCATGTGGATCGGCGCGCCGGCCAGGCGCACCTCGCCCTCGGCCGGCGCCAGGATCGAGGAGATCGTCTTCAAGGTGGTGGTCTTGCCGGCGCCGTTGCCGCCGATCAGGGTGACGATCTGGCCCTTGCGAACCTGCAGCGACAGCCCGCGCAGGGCATGGATCTGGCCATAGAAGACATGCAGGTTTTCGACTTCCAGTTCGATCTCTTGCGCCATGGATCAGGCCCTCTTCGCCATGAGTTCCTGAGCACCGGAGCCAAGATAGGCCTCGATCACCTTGGGGTCGTTCTGCACTTCGGCGGGCGGCCCCTCGGAAATCTTCACGCCGTGGTCCAGCACGGTGACCTGATCGGAAATGCTCATGACGACCCGCATCTGATGCTCGATCAGCAGGATCGTCACCCCGAGCTCGTCGCGGACCCGCAGGATGAAGGCCATCATGTCGCTGCTTTCGCGCGGGTTCATGCCGGCCATGGGCTCGTCCAGCATCAAGAGCTTGGGGCGGGTCGCCAAACCGCGGCCGATCTCCAATCGGCGCTGTTCGCCGTAGGCCAGGTTGCGCGCCAGCATGTCGCCGCGCCCGGTCAGGCCGATAAACTCCAGCAGGCGGACGGCCTCGTCATGGGCGCGCTTCTCGTCGGCGCGGGTGTGGGGCGTGTTGAAGATGGCGCCCCACCAGTGCGAGGTCAGGTGCATGTGCATGCCGACCAGGATGTTCTCGAAGGCGGTCATATTCTTGAACAGGCGGATGTTCTGGTAGGTCCGGTTGATGCCGGCCTCGGCCACCTTGTCCGGGGTCACGCCGTCGATCCGCAGCCCGTCGAACCAGACCTCGCCGCCGTCGGGCTGGTAGAACTCCATGATGCAGTTGAAGACCGTGGTCTTGCCGGCGCCATTGGGGCCGATGATCGAGTGCACATGGCCCTTCTGGACCGAAAGGTCGAGATGGTCGACCGCCACCAGGCCGCCGAAGTTCTTGGTCAGACCATCGGCGATGAGAAGGCCGCTGGCGTGATCGTTGCTTGCTGTCATGACAGGCCCTCCCCTACTCGCCGGCCTTGGCCGGCGCCGCGGCTTGGCCCTCGCCGTGCAGTTCGGCTTCGATCGCGGCCTGAAGATCCTCGTCGCCGCGCCGCTCGCGCTTCACCGACTCGGAGGGCCAGAGTCCCTCGGCCTTGATACGCATCATGACGACGATGACCAGGCCGTAGAAGAAGAAGCGGTACTCGCCGAACTCGCGCAACAATTCGGGCAGACCGATCAGGACCGCGCCGCCCAAAACCACGCCGGGCAGCGAGCCCATGCCGCCGATGATGATGAGGGCCAGGATGTTGATCGAAATCAGCAGTTGGAAGGAGTGCGGGAAGATCGAGCCCAGCATGGCGGCGAAGATCGCCCCGGCGAGACCGCAGAAGGCGGCGCCGATGCCGTAGGCCAGTAGCTTGCTGTTGATCAGATTGATGCCCAACGCCTGGGCCACGTCTTCGTCGTCGCGGATCGCGGTCCAGGCCCGGCCCAGGCGCGAGTGCTGCAGGCGCCAGGAGACATAGGCCACGAGAAAGCAGCAGACCAAGGTGAAGTAGAACATCTTTACTGGGTCATCGAGAGCGTAAGTCATCGTAATCTGCGGCCGCGGAATGTCCAAAATGCCTTGGGCGCCGCCGAAGACAGGGCCGGCAAAGTCGGACAGCACCAGAACCCGGACGATCTCGCCGAGCCCCAGGGTCGCCACCGCCAGATAGTCGCCGCGCACCTTCAGCACCGGCACGCCGAAGATGACCCCGACGATCAAGGCCATGATGACCGCCACCGGCAGAGCCGCCCAGAAGGACCAGCTGGCGATGGCGATCGGCGCGTCGGCGGTCAGAAGCGCGATGGTATAGGCGCCGATGGCAAAGAAGGCGACGAACCCGAGGTCGAGCAGACCGCAAAGGCCCAGTTCCAGGTTCAGTCCGTAGCCCATCAGCACGAACAGTCCGACCAGCAGGAAGACTTGACCGATGAAGTTGCCCGCCACGATCGGCAGGAGGAAGATCACCGCCATGCCCAGGATCATGCCGGACAGCCGGATGGTCCGCTTCTGTTTGGCCGGCAGGGCGCCGTGACGGGCCATGACCGTCTCGCGCTTCCACATCCAGGCCGCCTTGATGATCACCGCCGCGACGGCCACGATGACGGCGCCCTGCAGAGAGAGCCCGTCCCAGGTAAAGAAGATCGCGCGGATCGCCGTCAGGATACCCTCGTGCTGCAGCGAGAGGGTGATCAGCTCCTGAAAGAGTCCGATCAGGCCGACCGCCGACAGCGCCGAGATCGCCGGACCGCGAAAGGCCTCGGGCGCCCGGTAGAGGAGCGCGCCGAGGGCCCCGACAATGGCGCCGGCCAGCAGCAACAGGCCGACACCGGCCCAAACCCCGGGGTGGAGGCCGAGCACCGGCTCGGCCTTGCGGCCGATCGTCGCCACCATGTCGAAGGTCAGGATCTTGGCCAGCGGCTTGGACAGCGCGACGAACATGAAGCGCAGCTTCACCGCGCTGATCAGGATCGTCAGCGCACCCAGGATCGCCCCCGCGGTCAGGCCCGCGCCGGCGCCCTGGAGGACCACCAGGACCGCGCCGTTTTCCTTCGACCTGCGGGCCACCAGGACCCCGGCAAAGAGCGCGCAGAGCAGCAGCGCGGTGTGGCCCAGGGTCAGGTAGAGGTCGATAATCCAGCGCTCGTGGAACATCTTGGTGATGCCCACCGCCGACATGAAAACCGCCACCCCGCCCATGGTCGCACCGGCCAGGAGCGAGTGATAAAGCGGCCCATGTTCCTTAACGCGCTCCCGGTAGGAGGCGGCAACGATATCGAATGCCATGTCTCTGCGCCCTCCCCGTTAAGCCCGTTTGGTCCCGAGGCGTTCGCCCAGGAGGCCTTGCGGCCGGAAAATCAACACCATCACCAGCATGGTAAAGGCGATCAGGTCGCGCAGCTGGTAGGGCGCCTTGATGCCAATGCCGTCGAGGAACAGCGCCGGTCCGACCGATTCGACAACCCCGAGGAAGAAGCCGCCGACCATGGCGCCCGGAATATTGCCGATGCCGCCCAGGACCGCGGCCGAGAAGGCCTTCACGCCGGGCAGGAAGCCACTGAAGAAGTAAATCTGATTGTAGACCATGCAGTAGAGCACGCCGCCGATGCCGGCCATGCAGCCGCCCAGGATGAAGGTGAAGACGATCACCTTGTTGACGTCGATGCCCATCATGGCGGCGGCGTCGCGGTCCTCGGCGACGGCGCGCATGGCGGTGCCCATCTTGGTCCGCTGCACGACCATGTAGAGAAAGAACATGGCGACCACGGCGGTGAAGATGACCATCGGCTGGACCGGCGGTACGGTGAAGCCGAAAAAGTCGAGCTCGCCCTTCAGCCACTCCGGATCGGGGTAAGACCGAACATTCGAGCCATAGAGGCCGCGCGCCGAGTGCTGCAGGAAGAATGAGGCGCCGATGGCACAGATCAGCGGCGCCAGCGACACCACATGACGGAAGGGCCGGTAACAGATGCGCTCGACCAGCAGCGCGATGATCGAACAGACCACCATGGCCAGCCCCATGATCAGGGCCATGGCGATGAAGGGGTTGGAATCCAAAAAGCCCGACCTGTCCAACGACCGGGCCAGGAAAAAGGCCGTGAAGGCCCCGGTCATGGTGATATCGCCGTGGGCGAAATTGATCAGCCGAAGGATGCCGTAGACCATGGTGTAGCCGAGCGCGATCAGGGCGTAGACGCCGCCGATGGTCAGCCCGAACATGATGAAGTCGAACCACTGTTCGATGTTGTAGCGGCCCTTGACCAGGGTGCCGAAGGTGCCGCCGACCACGACGAAAACCACCAGGATCCTGAGAGCCCACAAGATGACGTCGACATAGGTCACGCCATGGAGCTTGTGCCGCTTGCCCCGGCCGTTCCCCTGGCCATTCATTGCGCCGTTCCCCGCGCTCACGCCCGTCGAAACCATCCCTTCGCCCCCCTCGGACGCAGCGGGCGCGGAACGGCTAGCCGTCCCGCGCCCGTACAGAGGTCTTCCTTACGGAAAGATCTTCTTTGGGTTCGTGCCGATCTCGAAGGTATCGGGATCGCCATCGGTGAACTGGTAGACGGCAAACTTGAAGCCGGCGCAGTCACCGTGTTCGCCACAGTCGATCAAGCCGCCGACGCCCTGGAAATCCTTGGTCGCAAAGATCGCGTCGCGCAGCGCCTTGCGGCCAATGTAGGTGTTGCCTTCGTCGTCCTTCACGGCAACCTTCTCGATCGCCATGAGGGCCACGGCCCCACCGTCATAGGCATTGGCATGGAAAGCCTGGATCGGCTTCTCACCGTACTTGTCCTCGTACTTCTCGACGAATTCGCTATAGCCCGAGCCGTAGGCCTCGGTGGAGGCGTCCGGATTGGTGAAGGTGAAGCCAACCGCCGAATCGCCGGCGGCCTCGAGGAAGCCCGGCGCCATCATCGCGCTACCGCCGATGATGTGGGTGTCCTCCAGGCCCGAGATCTCGGCATTCTGGCGGGCGAGCTGGGCGCCGGCCGCGACGAAGATCGGGAAGTAGAACACGCAAGGCTTGGTGGTCGCGATGCCGGTCAGCACCGGGCGCATGTCGACATCGGTCGGCGACACGGCCTCGGAGGCCACGACGGTCCCGCCCAGTTCCTTGAAGCGGTTCTCGGCGACCCGGACCAACTGCTCGGCGTAGGGGCTGCCGTCATGCACCGTGGCCATGGTCTTGCAGCCCAGGTTGTTGGCGAAGTACTCGGCATCGGCCGCGCCGGCGGCGAGATCGTTGTAGATCGTCCGCACGAAGCCGTCATAGCCCGAATTGCGGTTCGGATCGGTCAGCGACGGCGCCGTGGTCGAGGTCGCGACGCTGGAGATGCCGGCGTTCCAGAGGATCGGCGCGCCAGGGGTCGCCGCCGAGGAGCAGTCGGGGCCGACGACGATGACGATGGCCTGGTTCGAGGCCAGTTTGGTGGCCGCGGTCTGGCCGCCTTCGGCGTTGCACTGGCTGTCTTCCACGTGGAACTTGATCGGATGACCGACGACTTTGTTGCCCCAGTCGTCGAACGCGATTTCGACGCCGCGCTTCTGGTCGAGGCCAAGCGCCGTGTCGGGGCCGGACAGGGTCCAGTAGCCGCCGATGTTGATCGGCGCGCCCTTGGGGATCTTGACGACGCCGATCTCGTCGGTCACCGGCCCGACGGTTTCGGCGACAGCCGCCGTCGCCATACCCATAATCGCGATCGCGCTGACCGCGGCGAGGGTGCGAACACTCGCAAATGCCTTCATACCTAGTCCTCCCTATGTGAACAGTCACACCAGCAAAGCGATCACCAAGGAACAGGGCGCGTCGGCCGCATCAAGGATTGCCTGACTTGCTTTTCGCCCGAACCTGTTCTTCGTCAATCGCTTCTGGTCTTTGACCCGATCCCGTTTCTCATGAAACTCGCCGCGTCTTGCGGGGAGCCTAGGCGAGGGTTCGGGACAGATCAAGCCAAAGGATTGCCCTCCCTTTCGCCCTCATCCCGCCCGCAGCGCCTTGTCGATGACCTCCAGGGCCCAGTCGACCTCGTCGCGCCGGATGACCAGGGGCGGGGCGAAACGCAACGTGTCTTTGTGGGTCTCCTTGCAGAGAAGGCCGGCCTCTTTCAGGGCCTCGCTGTAGCGCCGCGCGCCGCCGACCTCGGCATGAAATTCCAGGGCGAGCATGAGGCCGCTGCCGCGGACCTCCTTGACCTGGTTGGTGCGCAGCTTGCTCAGCTCGTCGAGGAAATAGGCGCCCTGGGCCGCCGCGTTCTCGATCAGGCCCTCCTCGACCAGGACCTTCAGCGCCGCCCGGGCCACCGCGCAAGCCAAGGGATTGCCGCCGAAGGTGCTGCCGTGGCCGCCCGGGGTCAGCACGCCCAGGACCTCGGTGTTGGAGAGCACCGCCGACATGGGATAAAATCCGCCCGACAGCGCCTTGCCGACCAGGGTGACGTCGGCCTCGATGCCTTCGTGTTCCTCGGCAAAGAGCTTGCCGGTGCGCCCAAGCCCGGTCTGAATCTCGTCCAACAGCAGCATCACGTTGTTTTTCGTGCAGATTTCGCGGATCTGCTTCAGATAGCCCTGGGGCGGGATGATGACGCCGGCCTCGCCCTGGATCGGCTCGACCAGGAAGCCCACCGTGTTGGGGGTGATCGCGGCCTCCAGGGCCTTGGCGTCGCCGAAGGGCACGATCTTGAAGCCCGGCGTGAAGGGCCCGAAGCCGCCGCGCGCCGTGGCATCGGTGCTGAAGCCGACGATGGTGATGGTGCGG
>JAJFGK010000016.1 GCA_021776195.1 Kiloniellaceae bacterium
CCAGCCGCTCGCCGATGCGCTTGCGCCAATGGCTCATGCCGGACCGCTCATGCGGCAGGTCGTGCTGAAAGAATTCCTCGCCGGTGAAGTACTGGAAATAGGGGTCATGCACCCAGCGGTCCCAGACCTGCTCGTCGGAGAGCGCATAGGTGTGCTTCAGCATGAACATGCCGACCATGAAACGCACCGGCTCGGCTGGGCGCCCCTTGTCGGAAAAGCACTCCGCCAGCTCGGCGTCGAGCCAGGCCCAGTCGATCTTATCGGCCAGGACGACGAGTTCGTGCTTCATGTTGATGATCTGATCGAGACGGGCGCGGAAAAGGTCGTCATGCCGCGCTTTTGGCTGCTGCTTCGGGCGCATCCGATCCCCCCAATTGGAAGGCCTTCAGGGAATCACAAAACGGCGAATAAGTGAATCCAAAACGCAAGAAAACCCCCGCCGAAACGCCGCTTTCTTGCAAACACCGTTACTTAAGAGCAGCGATTAAATCAGCCAGAACAAAGGCCTGCGGGCTTTTCACAGGGAACCAATTCTGGCCACGACCCTGCACGGCTTCATTCTTGCCCGGGCCTACCAGAAAACGCCACTCCATCAGGTAGCTGCGACCATCGTGTGGAAATGGCCGGAAATCGAAGCCGTGACACAGTTACTCGCGGCACCTTCAATTCACGAAATTCCAGTGGGTAGGATGAGCAAACTTCGCCCCTTGCCAATCTAGGCCGCCTGGCTGACTCCCAGGCCGGCCGCCGGGTCGAGGCCCAGCATCAGGTTCATGTTCTGCACCGCGGCGCCCGAGGCGCCCTTGCCGAGATTGTCCAGCACCGCGCAGATCACCGCCTGGCCGTTGTCCGGGTTGGCGAAGATGTGGATCTCCAGATCGTTGCTGCCGTTCAGGCGCTCGGGATCGAGGCGCTCGATGGCGGCGCTCTCGGCCAGCGGCGCGACCCGCACGAAGAGGGCGCCGCGATAGTGCTCGGCCAACGCCTCCTGAAGGTCGGCGGCCGAGGGCGTGCCCGGCAGGGCCCAGAGCTGGAGCGGCAGTTGCACGATCATGCCCTGGGCGTAACGCCCGACGCTGGGCACGAAGAGCGGCAGGTGCGCCAGCAGGCCGTGCTGGCGCATCTCCGGCAGGTGCTTGTGGGTCAGTTTGAGGCCGTAGAGCCAGTAGGGGCTCTCCGTGCGATCCGGCGCCTTGTCGTCCTCGTAAGACTCGATCAGCTTGCGCCCGCCGCCGCTGTAGCCCGAGACGGCATTGACCGTCACCGGCCAGTCCGCCGGCAGCAGCCCGGCCCGGACCAGCGGCCGGATCATGGAGATCGCGCCGGTCGAGTAGCAGCCGGGATTGCTGACCCGCTTGGAGGCCGCGATCAGGCGGCCCTGCGCGTCGTCCATCTCGGGAAAGCCGTAGACCCAGTCGGGATCGACCCGGTGCGCCGTGGAGGCGTCGACCAGGCGGGCCGCCGGGTTGGTTACCAGCGCCGCCGCCTCGCGCGCCGCCGCGTCGGGCAGGCACAGAATCGACAGGTCGGCCTCGTTCAGCAGGTCGGCGCGGCGGGCCGGGTCCTTGCGCTCGGCCTCGGGCAGGCGCAGCAGGGTCAGATCGCCGCGCCCTTCCAGGCGCGCGCGCACCTGCAACCCGGTGGTGCCGACATCGCCGTCGATGAAAACCCTGGCCGCCATGGCCCCGCTCCTTCTCGTCGTCCGATCGGTCGAATAAAGCAGAGGTTCGCGAAAAGTCAAATCGCCCTGGCGTCGTCCCTGCTGGTTGCCCCCGTTACTCGCCCCCGTCGCTCTCGACCGGGGTGTGGTCGAAGTTGTCGCGGGCATAGATGCCGTCCAGGCCGCCGAGCTCTTCGATGCGGCGGGCCTGATCGGCGAAGGCCTGGTCGCTGATGGTCTGGGGGTCGCCGAACTCGCGGCACATGCGGGCGTGCAGGCGGTCCCTGATCTCGCCATGGGCGCCGGAAAGCCCCAAATCGGTCTGCTCGAAGGGATCGCTCTCCAGATCGAAGAGCTGCGGCGCGAAACCGGGGTAGGCGATGTACTTCCAGCGGCCCTCGCGGATCATCATGAAGCCGGTGATCGAGCCACCGTCGTGGAACTCGCTGAAGACCGCCCTTTGCGGGTCGTCGGCCGCCGCGGCGATGCCAAAGAGGGACTGTCCCGGCAGGGCCTGGTCCTCCGCCGTTTCGCCCAGGCCGGTCGCCTCCAGCACCGTCTGGTGGACGTCGACCAGCGAGGCTTGGGTCCGGCTGACCCCGACCGGCGCACCGGCGCCCGCCAGGATCATCGGGATGCCGGCGGAGTCCTCCTGCATGGTCATCTTGGTCCAGAGACCGTGATGTCCGTTCAATTCGCCATGGTCGGTCACGAACAGGACCGTGGTGTCCTCCAGGCCGCCGCCCTGCTCCAGGGCACCCAGCACGTCGCCGATCAGATCGTCGACAAAGCTGCAGAGCCCGAAGTAGGAGGCCCTGGCGATCTGTCTCTGCCTGTCGCCGAATTCTCCCTCGCCGAAATAGTCGTCGTAGCAGTTGTAGCTGCGAAAGGCGTTCAGAACCGGGTGCCGAAACTCGCTCTTGTAGCCGGCGTAGCGGGCCTTGGGGATCCGCTCCGGATCGTAAAGGTCGAAGTAAGCCTTGGGGCAGGTCAAGGGATAGTGCGGCCGCAGGAAGGAAACGAAGAGCGCCCAGGGCTTGTCCCGCTTGCGCGCGCCTTCGGTCGAAAGCCAGTCGACCGCCTTGTCGCGCACCCGCCGGTCGTAGTCGGAATAGTCGTCCTCGCCGGGGCCGATCTGCCTGGCCAGTGCGCTGGCGTTGTAGGCGGTGTGGTCCTGGCGGCGCAGCAGGCCATAGACCCAACCCTCGCCGCCGCGCACATAGAGCGGCTCGAGTTCCTGCTGGAAGCCGTTGTTGTCCTGGCTGCCCCGGTAATGCAGCTTGCCGATCGACAGGGTCTCGCAGCCCTCCGCCTGCAGCCTGTGGCCCCAGCCCGGCGGGTCGCCGCTGTAGGGCTGCGCGTTGGACCAGCAGCGGTTCTGATAGACATAGCGCCCGGACTGGAAGGCCGCGCGGGCCGGCACGCAGATCGGCGAGGGCGTGTAGGCGTTCTCGAACTTCGTGCCCAGCGCCGCCAGACGATCGATGTTGGGGGTTTGGGCCACGCCGCCGTAGCAGGACACGCCGTCGCGGGCCTGTTCGTCGGTCATGATAATCAGGATGTTGTTTTGTTTCACCGCCGCCGCCCCCAAACGTCATCCGTCCAAGACCAAGCCTAGCAGAGATCCTCCAGCGGTCATAAGGATTGCCGGGGGTCATCCCAGATGTGGCGGCGTGCCTGCTAAACTAAGTCACTTCCCGCAGCGCCGGGGGCGTTGTCTCGGACAGCCGCTCGCCGAGACCCGGCAGCGCGTCGAACGCGGTCTTCAGACCGGCACCCCAGGCATCGCCCAGGGCGGTCAGATAGGGGTCGCGCTCGTCCAGGGTGAGCCGCGCGCCGGCCTGCAGGTCGTCCCGGCGATAGACAAAGAGGTCGATCGGCGGGCCGACCGAGATGTTCGAGCGCATGGTGGAATCGAACGAGATCAGGGCGCACTTGGCGGCCGCCTCGAGGGGCAGATCGGGAGTCACGATGCGGTCGAGAATCGGTTTGCCGTACTTGTTCTCGCCGATCTGGAAGTAAGGCGTCTCGGGCGTCGCCTCGATGAAGTTGCCGGCCTCGTAAAGGCGGAACAGGCGCGGGTGCTCGCCACGGATCTGGCCGCCGAATAGGGCCTCGGCACCGAGGTGCACGCCGTGACCCTGCAGAGCCTCTCTGTCGCGGGCGCGAACCGCCCGAAAGGCGTCGCCGACCATCCGCGCGGCCTCGAAAAGGCTATCGGCGGCGTAGAGATCCGGGGCCGCCGGATCGCCGCCGTCCAGCCCCGCCTCCAACAGACTGACGGCCGACTGGGTGATCGAGAGATTGCCGGCGGTCACCAGGGCCAGGACCCGCTCGCCAGGACGCGAGAAGGTGAACATCTTGCGAAAGGTCGAGACCCGGTCGACGCCGGCGTTGGTGCGCGAGTCCGAGGCCAGAACCAGCC
>JAJFGK010000151.1 GCA_021776195.1 Kiloniellaceae bacterium
GGCGATGCCGGAGGCTGGCCAAGGACTGGGAAAAATCAATCGCCAGCGCAGAGGCCTGGGTCCTCATTGCCCACATCCGCCTCGTCACCCGCCGCCTCGCAAGGTATTGTTATGTCCCATAGAGTTTTGAGTCAGACTCTCAGGCTTTCGCCGCGGCACTCACGTCGCCCCGGTCAGGAACAGCCGCTGGTGCCGCCGCAGGTGTCGCACTTCATGCAGGTGCCGTTGCGCAGCAGGGTGAAGTTGCCGCACTCGCCGCAGGAATCGCCTTCATAGCCCTTCATACGCGCCTCGCGGATTCGCACCAAGCGTCCGTCGACGGCTTCCTTCGCGCCATTTCCCAGGACCACGGTCTCGGACTTGGTCTCTGTCAGGGTCTCGGTGGAGACGGCGAAGGACCCTTGGTGCGCGGCCACGGCCTGGGCGGTGGCGGCGCTGGTCGCGGCCCCGGTCGCGCCTTGCCGCTCGCCGCCCTCGACGACCAGCAGCTGGTTGCGCACATAGCCCGTGGAGGCCATGCGGCGGAGCTGCTCGACCACGGTCTGTTGCTGGCCCTCGGGCAGGTCGCCCTCGTGGCTGCCGCTGCCCACCGAATCCGGCGTCAGGTCGGCCGGCTGCACGTGGGCCAGATCGCTGCGGCCGAGGTAGGAGATCGCCAGCTCGCGGAAGATGTAATCGAGCACCGAGGTCGACATCTTGATGGTGTCGTTGCCCTCGACCAGCCCCGAGGGCTCGAAGCGGGTGAAGGTGTAGGCCTCGACGAACTCCTCGAGCGGCACGCCGTACTGCAGGCCGATCGAGATCGCGATGGCGAAGTTGTTCATCAGCGAGCGGAAGGCGGCGCCTTCCTTGTGCATGTCGATGAAGATCTCGCCGATCTCGCCGTTCTGATACTCGCCGGTGCGCAGATAGACCTTGTGACCGCCGACGATGGCCTTTTGAGTGTAGCCCTTGCGGCGCTCGGGCAGGCGCTGGCGGTCGCGCGAGCGCTCGATGACTCGCTCGATGATCCGCTCGGCGACGATCTGGGCGCGCTGTGGCGGGTTGGCCGCGGCGACCTGTTCTTCCAGGGTCTCCTCCTCGTCGTCCTGGTCGATCCCCTCGAAGAGGCTGGAGGACAGCGGCTGGGAGAGTTTCGAGCCGTCGCGGTAGAGCGCGTTGGCCTTGAGGCAGAGACGCCAGGACAAAAGATAGGCCTCGGCGCAGTCTTCCACGGTGGCGCCATTGGCCATGTTGATGGTCTTGGAGATCGCCCCGGAGATGAAGGGCTGGGCCGCCGCCATCATGCGGATGTGGCTCTCGACCGAGAGGTAACGCTTGCCGTCGCGCCCGCAAGGGTTGGCGCAGTCGAAGACCGGCAGGTGTTCGGCCTTCAGGTGCGGCGCACCCTCCAGCGTCATGGCGCCGGTGCAGTGGGTGTTGGCCGCTTCGATTTCTGCTTTGCCGAAGCCGAGCGAGGTCAGCATGTCGAAGGAAACGTCGTTCAACTCGGCGTCGGTGAAGCCGAGGATGGCGGTGCAGAACTCGTCGCCCAGGGTCCAGCGGTTGAAGGTGAACTTGATGTCGAAGGCGCTGGCCAGCGCGCTCTCCACGGCGTTCAGCGCGGCTTCGGTGAAGCCCTTGTCGCGCAGGCTGTCGTGGTTCACCCCCGGCGCGTCCTTCAGGCTGCCGTGGCCGACCGCGTAGCGCACGATCTCGTCGGCCTGCTTCATGCTGTAGCCGAGCGCGCCCAGGGCCTCGGGGACGGTGCGGTTGATAATCTTGAAGTAGCCGCCGCCGGCCAGCTTCTTGAACTTGACGATGGCGAAATCGGGCTCGATGCCGGTGGTGTCGCAGTCCATCACCAGGCCAATGGTCCCGGTCGGGGCGATGACCGTGGCCTGGGCGTTGCGATAGCCGTGCGCCTGACCCAGCGCCAGGGCCTGATCCCAGGCCGCCCGGGCCGCCCCGGCCAGGGTCTCGTCGGGGCAGTCGGCGGCATCGAGCGGCACCGGCGAGATCGAAAGCCCCTCGTAGCCCTTGCGGTCGCCATGGGCGGCGCGGCGATGGTTGCGCACCACCCGCAACATGGCCTCGCGGTTCTCTTCGAAGTGCGGAAAGGGGCCCATCTCGCCGGCCATCTCGGCCGAGGTGGCGTAGGCGACGCCGGTCATCACCGCCGTGATCGCCGCCGCCATACTGCGGGCCTTCTCGGAATCGTAGCTCAGGCCCGAGGCCATCAGCAGGCCGCCCAGATTGGCGAAGCCGAGCCCCAGGGTGCGGTACTGATAGGACAGCTCGGCGATGCGGGCCGAGGGGAACTGCGCCATCATGACGGCGATTTCCAGGGTGACGGTCCAGAGCCGCACGGCGTGCTGGAAGGCCTCGATGTCGAGCCGGCCGTCGGGGCCGCGCAGCGCCATGAGGTTCAGCGAGGCCAGATTGCAGGCCGTGTCGTCGAGGAACATGTACTCCGAACAGGGATTGGAGGCATTGATCCGCCCCGAGTTCGGGCAGGTGTGCCACTCGTTGATCGTGCTGTCGAACTGCACGCCCGGATCGGCACAGGACCAGGCTGCGTAGCTGATCTGCTCCCACAGGTCCTTGGCCTTGATGGTCTTTTCCACCTTGCCGTCGGTGCGGCGGATCAGGGACCAGTCGCCGTTCGCCAGCACCGCCTCGATGAACTCGTTGGTGAGGCGCACGGAGTTGTTCGAGTTCTGGCCCGAGACCGTCAGGTAGGCATCTGAATCCCAGTCGGTGTCGTAGGTCTTGAAGTCGATCTCGCTATAGCCCTGCTTGGCGAACTGGATTACGCGAAGGATGTAGTTCTCCGCGATCAGGGCCTTGCGCGCCGCGCGCATGGCCTGGCGCAGGGCGGCATTTTGTTTCGGATCGAAGGCGGCCTCGTTGTCGGTTTCCTTGCCCGCTGCAAGTCTGGCGCCATGGCAGGCCGCCATGATGGCGTTCAGGTGCTTGTTGCAGAGCTTCGAGCCGGCGACCAGGGCCGCCACCTTCTGCTCTTCGACCACCTTCCAGTTCACATAGGCTTCGATATCGGGATGATCGACATCGACCGTCACCATCTTGGCGGCGCGCCGGGTGGTGCCGCCGGACTTGATCGCGCCGGCGGCGCGGTCGCCGATCTTCAAGAAGGACATGAGGCCCGAGGAGCGGCCGCCGCCGGAGAGCGATTCGCCGGCGCTGCGCAGCCGGGAGAAGTTGGTGCCGGTGCCCGAGCCGTACTTGAAGAGCCGCGCCTCGCGGACCCAAAGGTCCATGATGCCGTTCTCGTTCACCAGGTCGTCTTCGACCGACTGGATGAAGCAGGCGTGGGGCTGCGGGCGCTCATAGGCGCCGGTCGAGCGCTTCACCTTGCCGGTTTCGTGGTCGACATAGTGGTGGCCCTGGCTCGGGCCGTCGATGCCGTAGGCCCAGTGCAGGCCGGTGTTGAACCACTGCGGCGAATTTGGCGCGCCCATCTGGCGGGCCAGCATGACGCGCATCTCGTCGAAGTAGGCCTGCGCGTCCGCCTCCTGGTCGAAGTAGCCGCCCTTCCAACCCCAATAGGTCCAGGTTCCGGCGAGACGGTCGAAGACCTGCTTGGCCGAACTCTCGCCGGTGGTGCCGGAATCGCCCTTCTCGGAGGCTTTCGCGGCCGCCCCGTTTTTGGTCGCCCCGCCTTTGGCTGTCCTGCCTTTGGCCGAGTCGCTTTTGGCGGCCTCGTCCGGGACCGAGCGCCAGAGCCAGGCGGGAACGTCCTTTTCCTCGACGCGCCGCCGCTTGACCGGCAGGCCGCGCTTGCGGAAGTACTTCTGCGCCAAGATATCGGCGGCGACCTGGGACCAGGCCGCGGGAACCTCGATGTCGTTGGCCTGAAAGACCACCGAGCCGTCCGGATTGCGGATCTCGCTCGAGGTTTTCCGGAACTCGATCGAGTCGTAGACGTCCTGGCCTTGGGTGGTGAAGCGACGCGAAATCCGCATAGTGCCCTCTCCTGGTTTCTTGCTCTTTGCCTTGCGCACCGCGGCCAACAACGGGTCGCGCGGTGCCGGCGCGCGTTTATAATCCAACTTCGGCCCCAGCCGTGATCCGTGACGGCGACCGAGATCATGTGGGAAAGAACGAGGAGACCACAAAAACCCTAGGCGGGCTACAACAATTTGTGAACGAAACTCCCCGTCGCCACATCATCTAGTGAAATCGCAAATGATTAATAAAAAGTTTATCGAAAAAATATGACGCGATTTCAGTTAGTTATGAAATCTCTCTGCGAATCGGACGCAAGCGACTCTGTGCGTGATCCAGTGGTGCTTACCGGCTACCCCATGTAGGGGGGACCACACCATCTCTAGGGGTCAGACGAGACCCGGATCTTCGCGCAGAAATGGCGCCCGACCGGCTCTTTCCGCGGACCCGCTCGCGTCCATGTCACGGGCGGCGAGGTGTCCGGCGTGGACCGCCGCGGCGATCGTGGCCGGCGCATGGCAATCGCCGATGGCCTGGAGCTGGACGATGCCGGCGGCGGCCAGGGCCGCCGAATCGGCCAGGAGCTCCTGGTACAGCGCGTCGTTGGGCAGGCGGCTGGTCACCATCACCACCGTGGCGGCCTCCAGGGTCTCCCGGCGGTCGCTATAGATGCAGGCGATCTCGACCTGGCCGGCGCCGATTTCCATCAGGTCGCGCTGGGTCGCCAGGGTGACGCCGCGTTCCAGCAGCCGGGTTTGGATGCGCTCCATTTCCATGGTGTGGGTCGACCACTGGGAGGCATTGTCGGCCGGCGTCACCAGGGTGACCGCGAGGCCCTCGTCGCGAAGTTTCTCGGCCAGCACGCCGCCCAGGTAATAGTGGTCGTCGTCGTAGATCACCACCGGCCCCTCGGGGCGCGCGCCGTCGATGACGGTATCGGGCGTGATCACATGGGGCAGCTCGCTGCCGGGGATGGCCTGGCGATGGGCGCGGCCGAAGCCGTCCTGGCGCCAGCGCGCGCCGGTCGCCAGCAGCACCTTGGGAAAGCCGAACTCTCTGACGTTCTCCGCCGTCAGCCGGCTCGCCGGGTAGATCTCGACATTGACCATTTTCTGCAGCTGCTGGACCCGGTAGTCGCGCACCCGGCTCCAGGCCGACAGACCCGGCAGGCGGCATTCCCGGGCGACCCGGCCGCCCAGTTCCTCGCCGGCCTCGGCCAGGGTCACCCGGTAGCCGCGCTGGCCGAGCGCCCGGGCCGCTTCCAGCCCGGCCGGGCCGGCACCGACCACCAGGACGGCATCGTCCGAGCCCTTGGGTGCGATGGTCTCGGGGTTCCAGCCGCGGCGCCACTCCTCGCCCATGGTCGGGTTCTGGGTGCAGCGCATGGGGACCATGGTGTAGTCGCCGGAGACGCAGATGTTGCAGCCGATGCACTCGCGGATGTCCTCCAGGCGGCCCTCTTCGATCTTCTTTGGCAGGTAGGGGTCGGCGATCGAGGGCCGCGCCGCGCCGATGAAGTCGAGCACCCCGCGCTTGATCTGCGAGACCATGGTGTCGGGCGAGGTGAAGCGCCCGACCCCGACCACCGGCTTGCTGGTGACCTGCTTGACGAAGGCCACGTAGTCCTCCTGGCTGCCCTCGGGCCCAAAGCGCGAGGTCACCGAATCGTTGGGCCAGGCCGAGACGTTGACGTCCCACAGGTCGGGCAGCTCGGCCAGCATCTCGACCACCTCGCGGCCCTCGCCGGCGGCGGTGATGCCTTCGGGACCGAGCAGTTCGTCGACGGCAAAGCGCACGGCGACGGCGCAGCTGTCGCCGACCGCCTCCTTGGTGTCCTCCAGGACCTCGCGGAACAGCCGCACGCGGTTCTCCAGCGAGCCGCCGTACTCGTCGCCGCGGTGGTTGTGGCGGCGCGACAGGAAGTGCATCAGCATGGTCAGGTCATGGCCGGCATAGACGTAGACCAGGTCGTAGCCGGCCTTCTTCGAGCGCAGGGCGGCGGCGCGGTAGGTCTGGCGCAGGGCCTTGATGTCGGCCTTGTCCATGGCCCGCGCCTGGACCGGGTGATAGCTGTCGATCGGCGTGTGGGAGGGCGACATGGGCGCGATGCGGCTGAACAGGTTGGTCGCGGAATGGCCGTTGTGGACCAGCTCGATCCCGGCCAGGGCGCCATGCTCCTGGATCGCCTCGACGACCCGCGCATGGTTGGCGATATCGCTGTCGTCCCACAGCCGCCCCTCGGCGAAGGGCGAGACCTCGCCGTCGGGGCTGATCTCGACCTCCTCGGTACAGACCACCGCCCAGCCGCCGGCCGCCTTGACCCCGCGCATGGCCGCCAGCGTGCGCGGTTGGCGGTGGCCCATGCCGTTGCAGTGCGGCACCTGATAGAAGCGGTTCTTCGCCGTCACCGGGCCGATTTTCACCGGCTCGAAGAGAATGTCGTAACGCGGATCGCGGCTCATGGATCGCGGCTCATGGATCGCGGGCCTCCCCGGGCTCTGGGGCCTCTGGCCCCGATTGTTGGGGCGCATGCTATCGGGCAGAGGCCGGCCTGCCAATCGCCGGCTTGTCGGGCGACCGATTTTACGTTTTCAAGAGCGCCGCCCCTCAAGCCAGCAAACGATACTCCCGCCGGAGGGCGTCCAGCGGCTCGGCAAAGCGCTCTTCCAGGGGCTCGCCGAGCAAAAAGACGGCCTCGCGCCCGCGCCGCCAACCCTGACCCAGATGGGCGAGGATGCGCCGGACCCGATGGGGCGCGCAGAGCGGGTAGAACAAGGTGGCGAGGACCAGGGCGGCGGTCATTCTGCGGCCGTAGCCCTGGGCCGTGGCGAAGGCCAGGACGCCGATTTCTCCGGCCAGGCTGGTGTCGTAGCCGAGCATGACGTGAAACATGTCATGGGTGACCAGGTAGCGCAGCGCGAAGCGGTTGCGCTGCACGACCGCCGCGAGGTCGGGCGAGACCGTGAGCGGGGTCAGGCCGCCGCCGATCAGGGCCTCGGCATAGGCCCGCCCGAAACTTCCCTGGGGCAGGCCGCGCAGCTGCTCGAGATCGATCTCCGGCGGGGGGCCGGCGACCCGTTCGAGCCGGGCAAGCATTCGGGGATTGTCGCGGCCCCCCAGGGCATCGGCCTTCAGCAAGGCGAAGTCGCCGGCCGCGCCGTTTCTTCGATAGCGGCGAATGCCTTCGAAAAGCCGTCCGAGGCGGGACCGGGGCAGCGCCATTCGATGGCGCCTAGTCGGTGCCCTGCGCCCGCCGCGCCGCGAGCCAGGCGTCGAGCGACCAGTTGTCGCGGCGGCGCAGCAGCCAGAGGGCGGCAAAGCCGGCCAGCACGGCCAGGGCGATGGCCTGGTTGCGGTTGGTCGGAAAGCCGTCCTTGATGACGAAGGGCGCGAGCAGGCTGGGCAGGATCACCGCCACGGTCACGCCGTGCATCAGGAAGCCCAGGGCATAGCTGACGACCCGCCAGAGCCCGAGGGCGATGGCCAGGCAGATGACGATCTGCGCCCAGCCCATGACCAGGGGCAGGGTCGATCCGATCTCGATGCCATGGAAATAGCCCCAGATCTTCTCGTACTGCGCCGGGGCCAGCAGTTTGTTCACCGCCCAGACGAAGAGGAACCAGGCGAGCCCGACCCGCAGGATCACCAGGCCGAGGGAGTCTTGCCAGGGGGGAGGGTTTGTGTCGGTCATTGTCTCACTCATGCTTTATGGCGCGACCTGGTGGCGCCGGTGTCACCCCCCTCTCGGTCTCCCCCCGTCAAGCAGGGAGAAGATTACAATGGGTCCTTGCCCCATCTTACCTCACCCTTGACGGGGGAGGTCGACGCGTCAGCGTCGGGTGGGGGTGGAGCCGCCGTGCCGCGGTCTGTTCGATCATCTGGTTTGATCTGCCTGGCAGGTCCCTCACAGCTCGCGCAGCAGCCGGCCGTAGCCGGGGATGGCATCGGTGATCCCGGCCAGGCGCAGGCAGTCCCAGGCCATGGCCTGGTTGGAGGTCACCACCGGTTTGTTGGTGGCGGCTTCCAGGCGGTCGATGATCTCGACCGAGCGCAGGGCGCCGCAGGAGATGAAGATTGCCTCGGCCTCGGGCCGGTCGAGCGATTGGGCGAAGTCCAGGATAAAGTCCGGGGCGACCCGCACCATGTCGCTGTCCTTACGGATCTGCAGTCCCTCGTAGGCCAGAAGCTCGAAGCCGTCGCGCGCCAGGGTTTCGGCCTCCAGGCGGTTGATCTCCTCCAGGTAGGGCGTCGCCATGACGATCTTCTTCGCGCCCAGGGCGCCGAGGGCCTTGCGCACGCCGCCATAGAGGCTGGTCGCTTTGGCCTTGGGCGCGCCCTTCTGGAGCAGTTGGCAGACCCGTTCCTCGCCGACCACGATGGTGCCCGAGGTGCAGGCGTAGCAGACCACCTCCAGGCTGCCGTCGGGCAGGATCAGCGCGGCGGCCTCGGACAGGCTCTCGGCGACTGCCATCAGCGTGGCGTTGTTGATGTCGTCGGGGATCGGCACCCGGGTGAAGTGGACGCCGATGCCGGCCGGGATGATGGCCAGCATGTCCTCCTGCACGGTCTGCTCGGTGGCCAGCAGCACGAAGCCGATCTTGCCGCGCGGATGGCGCCCGGCATCCAGGCGCACCCGGTCCGACCAGGGCGTCTGGGTTGTCGCTTTGGGGGCGGCTGTCACGGTCACGGTATCACTCCAACGGTCTCATCCGGGGATGTCCTGGGCGATCATGAAGAGGAAGTCGCCGATCGTCGAGGGGCCCTGGCCGCGCCGGCAGATGATGGTGCCGGCAATCTCGGCGCTGTGGACCACCGGCTCGCGCTCCGGTTCGGCCTGGAAGTGCAGCAGGCCGACCGCCTGGCCGGGGCCGACCTCGTCGCCCAGGGCCACGAAGGGCTCGAACAGACCGTCGCCCCGGCACATGATGACGGCGCCCTGGTCGGGGGTCTCCATCATCCGGCTCGGGGTGGCGGGCAGCTCCGGCTCGCCCTCGATGATGCCGAAGTGCTTCAAGGTGTTGCGCAGGCCGCGGTCGGCCACCGCGACGGTCTCGGGGGTCAGCGCGCCGCTGCCGCCCAGCTCGGTGGAGATGAAGATCTTGCCCAGGTTCTCCACCTCGCTGTCCAGCATGCCGACCATGTCGAGTTCGATCAGCACGATGGAGATCGGCGCGGCGAAGGCCTTCAGCGCGGCCAGGGAGCGCTGGAAGTGGTCCGGGTCCTCCAGGTGATGGATCATGGCGAGCGGGACGAAGTGCAGCGACTTGCCGCCGGAATGCAGGTCGACCGCCGCGTCGATCCGAGGCAGCAGTTCGCTCTGGACGTAGCTGGCGATCTTGGCGGTCAGGCCGCCCCGGGGGTCGCCGGGGAAGGTGCGGTTCATGTTGCCGCCATCGACCGGCGAGACCCGGCTGTGGGCAAGTGCTGCCGGCAGGTTCAGCGCCGGGATCATGATCACCTGGCCCTGGACCGCCGCCGGGTCGAGCGCCCGGGCGAGCTTCATCAGGGCGACCTGGCCCTCGTACTCGTCGCCGTGATTGCCGGCGGTGAAGAGCACCGTCGGACCGGTGCCGTTCTTCACCGAGACGATCGGCAGCATCAGCGTGCCCCAGCCCGATTCGTCGCGTGAATGGGGGAACAGCACGTGGCCGTAGTGCTTGCCGTCGGCCCCGAAATCGACCGTGGCGGCAAAGGGAGATGTTCCGATGGTCATGCCGCGTGCCCTCTTGGATTTTCCTGCCCTCCGGCTTATCAGTGTCCCGCGGCCTTGTCGATTCGGGACTGGGTCAATTCAGGACTGGGTCGATCCGGGACTGGCCAGCCGGCCGCTCCTGTACCGAGGGCGTCGCGCCGCGCGGCGGAGCGATTTGCTCTCTTGTTGTCCACGGGCTTGACCCCTGGACCCAGGGATGGCGCGGTAGAGGGAAGGGCAGTGCGTCAGGCGGCAAAGGCAGACAATCGCAAGCATGACGTGGCAATTCCTGGGTTGCCGGATCAAGTCCGGCAATGACAGTTTGGTATCCGACGACACGTTCTGGCCTAGCCCGGGCCACCGAAAACGAACAAGAGGGGAGAGACCAACCATGACCGTGACCTTGAGCCTGGCCGAGGTGGAGGACCTGACCACCCGGGCGCTGCGTGCCTCGGGCACCAACGAAGCCAACGCGCGCGCCGTTGCCGATTCGGTCGTGGCCTCGGAGGCCGACGGCATCCACTCCCACGGCCTGGCGCGCCTGCCGACCTACTGCGAACATGCCCGCTGCGGCAAGATCGACGGCAATGCCACGGCGACCGTCGAACAGGTCAGCCCCGCCGGGCTGCGCGCCGATGCCTGCGACGGCTTTGCCCATCCGGCCATCGACCTGGGATTCGAAAAGCTCCTGCCCCTGGCCAAGGAGACTGGGATCGCCGCCCTGGCGGTGGTCCGCTCCTACAACTGCGGGGTCTGCGGCTATCACGTCGAGCGCATCGCCAAGGCCGGCCTGGTGGCGCTCGGTTTCGTCAACGCCCCGGCCTCGATCGCGCCCTGGGGCGGCACCAAGGGGGTCTTCGGGACCAACCCGATCTCCTGCGCCGTGCCGCGCGCCGGGGCCGCGCCCATCGTGATCGACCAGTCCTCCAGCGTGATCGCCAAGTCCGAGGTCTCGGTCCACGCCCAGCGCGGCGAGCCGATCCCCGAGGGCTGGGCCTTCGACGCCGAGGGCAAGCCGACCACCGACGCCAAGGCCGGCCTGGCCGGGACCATGGTCCCGGCCGGCGCCTACAAGGGCGCCGGCATCGCCCTGATCGTCGAGATCATGGCCGCCGCCGTCACCGGCGCCACGCTCTCGATCAACGCCTCGTCCTTTGCCGACAACAGCGGCGGGCCGCCGCGCACCGGCCAGTTCTTCATCGCCATCAACCCGGCCAGCTTTGCCGGCGCCGGTTTCTCGGACCAGGTCGAGGGCCTGGTCGGGGCGATCACCGGCCAGGAGGGCGCGCGCCTGCCCGGCGAACGCCGGGTCGCCATGCGCGCCAAGACCGCCGCCGAGGGCGTCACGATCCGCCAGGCGCTGCACGAGAAGCTGCTGGGCTACTGCGGGTGAGGGGTGCCGGGCCAACGGCAGGGGAGCGAACTGGGGTCGCGGGGAGTATTCTTCCCTGCGCGAGATACCGGATCAAGGCGGTGCCTTGTCCGGTATGACGATCCTTAGTCTTCCGCCAGCGCGTCCCAGTCGTCCCAGGTAATGGTGCGGCCGGGGTAGGCTGGCTTGGCGAAGGGCCATTCGTCGGCGATCCAGTTTCGCGCGGCCTCGTAGAGGTGAGCGTCGAGGCCGCTGTCGGCTTCCGATTGCCGCACCCACATGGAGATCTCGGCGTCATGACCGCCCCTGGCCGTGGGGTGGATGTAGAGACAGCCGAGGACCCGGGTCTCGTCCAGGCTGACCACGGTGTAGGCAAAGGAGCGGCGCAGCTGGAACTCGTGCTGATGCCAGCCCAGTTCGATGAGGTTCTGCTCCAGGGTCAGGCCTTCGGGCCAGTGGCCGTTCTGGCGAAAGACCGTGCGCAGGCGCACGGCGCTGGTCATGACCGCGTCGTAGTCCCTGACCGCGTCGTGGATGGTCAGCATGCGCAGCCGCAGGCGCTCGGTTTGCAGGCCCGCCGGGATTTCGAAGCCGACGGGAACGAGGGTGAACATGGGCATGACTAGCTTCGCTCCCTCAGCGGTAGGTTGATCAGCAGGTTCTGCGGCTTGAAGCGCAGCAGGCCGGTTTCGGTCTTGCAGAGCCCCAAATAGACCGGCTTGCCGGCCATCGACTCCAGCAGCATCGAGGAGTCGCGAAAATCCATGCGGAAGAGGTTCAGGAGGTCGGCCAGGCGCGCCTCGCCGACCTCGACGCCATTGTAGAGGTCGTTCATCAAGCGGCTGGCCACCTGATCGAGACCGATGTGCCAGGACCAGCGCTCGTCGCTGATCTTCTGCACCGGCTGCACCGAAACCTTCAAGGTCAGGAAATGCTCGATCCAGGCCTCGAGCAGGCGGGCGAAGGCGTCCAGGCCGTCACTGGCGAAGGTCAGGTTGAGGACCGTGTCGTGGGCCGATTCCCGGCCCCAGTAGAGCGCGGCGTTGGCGGCGTCCAGCACATCCAGCGACACCGAGCGGACCGGTGTCTGGGCCTCGACCAGCAGCCGCCCGAGGTCGCCCATACCGCCGCTCGCGGCGTGCATCTCGACGGTGTCCCGGTCGGCCGCCATGATCGTGCCGTCCTGGATCGTGATGGTCTGCTCGCGGAAAAACAGCTCGCCGGCCCGTGCGCGCAGGCCGTTCTCGCAGGGCTCGAGGATCGAGCGCATGATGACGTGGGCCATCTGGTCGATGAAAAGACCGGGTATCGTCACCGGGCCGTCGCCCAGAAAGAGCTGCAGGTAGCAGGCCTCCAGGGTCTCGGCGCTCGCCAGGCGGTCGCGGAAGTCCAGCACCACCTGGTAGTTCTCGCGCGCATCGGGGTCGGCCAGGCCGGCCAGGCGGTCCGCGCCGACGGCTTCGCGCGGATTCTGCAGGAGCGCTGCGTGCAGCCGGCGCTCGGCATCGCAGGACTCCTCGACCGGCGCGACCTCGGGCCGCAGGAAGTAGGCGCGCAGGAAGTCGTCGGTCACCAGGAGGTGGCCGTCGTCGCGGCGGTTCAGCAGGGCATAGCCGGAATTGGTCCAGAAATCGGGCATCGCGGTTGTATAGAGAGGTGGCAGGCCTTTTGGAAGGTTCGGTCTTTGCCGGATAGGGACTTGCCCGTTGGACTTCGCCAACTTCCTCTGTTACGGGCTTGGGACCGATGGCGCACCGGGAGGACACCATGCGTTGGAAACGAACGATCTCCATGATCGACGTCCATGCCGAAGGCGACGTCGGCAAGGTGATCACGGGCGGTGTCATCGATGTTCCCGGCGCGACCATGCTGGAGAAGATGAACCACATCAATGAGGTCGACGACACGATCCGGCGCCTGACGGTGTTCGAGCCGCGCGGGGCCTGCGCGACCAGCGTCAACCTACTGCTGCCGCCGACCCACCCGGAGGCCGATGCCGGGTTCATCATCCTCCAGGCCGACCGGGCCCATGCCATGTCGGGCTCCAACTGCATCTGCGTGGTCACCGCCCTGCTGGAAACCGGCATTCTGAAAATGCGGGACCCGGAAACAGAAGTCACCTTGGACACGCCCGCCGGCCTGGTGCGGGCCACGGCCCTTTGCCGGGACGGCAAGGTGGAATCCGTCTCGCTGTTGAACGTGCCGTCCTACGCCGACCAGTTGGACGTAACCTTGGAGGTCGAGGGCCTGGGCCGCATCGTTATCGACCTGGCCTATGGCGGCGTGTTCTACGCCCTGGTCGATGTCGAGCAGGTCGGATTGAAGATCGAGCCCGCGGCGGCCCGGGAGCTGGTGTCCTGGGGCATGAAGATCAAGCGGGCGGCGCGCGACCAGGTTCGCGTGCGCCATCCCGAGTTGGCGGCGCTCGACCAGGTCAGCTACGTCATGTTCCGCGATCGGCGCGGTGACGATTCGCGCGTGGTGCGTACCTGTACCTGTGCCGTGCCCGGCCGCGCCGACCGCTCGCCCTGCGGCACCGGCTCCTCGGCCCAGCTCGCCGTCATGCATGCCAGGGGCGAGATCGCGGTCGGCGACCGGCTGACCACCCGTTCGATCATCGACAGCGCCTACGAGATGGCGTGTGTGGCCGAGACCGAGGTCGCCGGTCGCCCCGCGATCATTGCGCGCATAACCGGCCGCGGCTGGATCTTCGGGTTTCATCAGCTGGGCCTGGATCCCAGCGATCCCTATCCCCTGGGTTACGTTCTCTCGGATACCTGGGGCGAAGGGGTCGACGAAATTCTTTAACCCATCGAGGGCGCGCCGCGAGACGCTGGACGGTGCCCGGCCAGTGTGTATGATGCGCGCGCAACGACAGACGACACCCGAATCCGAGGGCACCATGGGCATCCACCTAGGCACCCGACTCTATTCCTGGCTGCGCGGCGTCGCGGTTGGCGAGGATCAGTACGGCAACCGCTATTTCCGCGCCAAGGGCGGCGGCCGAGTGCATGGCGATTCCCTGCGCAAGGAGCAGCGCTGGGTCCTCTACAAGGACGAAATCGAAGCCAGCCGGGTGCCCGCGGACTGGCACGCCTGGCTGCATCACACGGTCCAGGAGGCGCCGCCGCCGGGCGGCTTTGCGCGCCAGCCCTGGCAGCGCGACCACGAGCCCAACCTGACCGGCACCCTGGCGGCCTACCGGCCCCCGGGGGCGGTCCTGAAAGGCGGTCGGCGCGACAAGGCGACGGGCGACTACGAGGCCTGGACGCCGGAGTGATTGAGAGCGGCGTGCTTGCCGGCGGCAAACCGGCATCCCGGCGGTTTTTTCCTCCAGCCACCAAGCCACCAGCCAAAGGGTAGAGCCCATGAAGCGCAGCTTGATCGAGACCGCGATGGGGGCTCTGGTCCTGTTCGTGGCGATCTTTTTCGTCGTCACGGCCTTTCAGAGCACCTCCGCCGGCGGCGCCCAGACCTACAGCCTGTTCATCGAACTGGATGACGCCTCGGGCGTGACCCGTGGCACCGACGTGCGCATCGCCGGGGTCAAGGTCGGCGCCGTCGCGGAACAGCGGCTCGATCCCGAAACGCTCTATGCCAAGGTCGAGCTGGCGATCGACCAACGCTTCAAGCTGGCCAAGAATTCCCGCACCCGGGTGCTGCCCGACGGGCTGCTGGGCGGCGTCTTCGTGAAGATCGAGCCCGGCAACGGCGAGGAGATGCTGGCCGCCGGCGAGACCATCGCCGATGCCGAAGGGCCGGTGAACGTCGTCGATCTGATCGGCAAGACCATCTTTCTCGCGGTCGACAAGGCCGAGGGCGAGAACTGAGGCCCAGGTCTGGACCCCGGGTCGTACGAGTACCGACTATCACAGAAGGGTGCGTCGTATGACGACTTGGCAAGGTTTTCGGCAAAGAACGGGGGGCGAGATGATGCCCCGCATCACGAGCGCCACGGTCTGCCGCCCAAAGCCACAGGGGCCGAAAGCCTTGCCAAGTCGCCCTTCGGGTCGCCTCGGCGCCCGACCGGGTGCGTCAGCGCCGCTCACCGATGGCCCGCATCGCTGTCGCGACGCTTCCTTCCCGGATCGAACGCCGAGACGATCAGACGATGCACCTTTCTGTGATAGGCGGTACTAGAGCAAACCCCAGCAAGGGAGGGCGCGCAGCATGGCCCCCGTCGTCCGTCGCGAACTATCGGAAGTCCTGCTCGGCGCGGCGATTATCGTGATCGCCGTGGCCTTCGTTGCCTTTGCCTTTCGCGATACCTCGGGCGATGCGCCGGCGGGCTACAGGGTGAGCCTGCAGGTCGACAACGCCTTCGGCCTCGAGCCGGGATCCGAGGCCCGCATGGCCGGCATTCCGGTGGGGAGGGTGGCCAGGCTGGATCTCGATCCCAAGAGCTACTTCGCGCGTATCGTGTTGGATCTCGACCCGGGGGTCGAGCTGCCGACCGATTCCTCGGCCCGGGTGCTGCCCGATGGACTGGTCGGTTCCTCCTACGTCGAGTTGGAAGTCGGCGGCGAGCTGGACATCCTGCAGCACGACGATTCGATCCTCTATACCCAGGGCGCGGTCAATATCATCGACCTGCTGGCCCGGGTCATCATGGGACCTAAAGTCGAGCCGGGGGGCGAGGAGCCCGCCGATGAAACCCAGTAACGAGGCGCCCCAATGACGCTTCCTGTTTTCGCTCCTGTTTCTGGGCCATGACTGAGAACAAGCCCACCCAGCATTGGGACCCCCGGCGTTACGCCGAGAACGCCCGCTTCGTCGCCGACCTGGGGCTGCCGGTGGTCGAGCTGCTGGACCCGCGGCCCGGCGAGGCGGTTCTCGATCTCGGCTGCGGCGACGGCGCCCTGACGCTCAAGCTGGTCGAGGCCGGGGCCAAGGTGGCGGCGGTCGATGCCTCGCCGGACCAGATTGCCGCGGCCGCCACGCTGGGCCTCGATGCCCGGGTTCTCGACGGCGCCGCGCTGGACTACGAGGCGCGCTTCGACGCGGTCTTCAGCAATGCCGCCCTGCATTGGATGTGCGATCCGCAGGCGGTGCTGCGCGGCGTCTGGCGGGCCCTGAAGCCGGGCGGCCGCTTCGTCGGCGAGATGGGCGGCGGCGCCAATGTTCGCACCCTGCAGCTCGCCCTGGTCGCCGGCCTGGAGGCGCGCGGCTACGATGGCTGGGCCGCCAGCCCCTGGTACTTCCCGGCCCTGGAGGAGTACCGCGATCTGCTCGAGGCGCAGGGCTTCCAGGTCCGCGCCATCGAGGAGATCGAGCGGCCGACCCGTCTGCCCGGCGAGATGGCCGGCTGGCTGGCAACCTTCGGCGAAGCCTTCATCAAGACCCTGCCCGAGGCCGACCAGGCGGCCTACATTGCCGAGGTCGCCGCCGCCGTGGCCCCGCGCCTGCGCGACCCGGAAGGCGTCTGGTGGGCCGACTACGTCCGCCTGCGCTTCGCCGCCGACAAGCCGGTCGCGAAAGTTGATCTGGCGTAGACATTGCGGTCAAGCTTCGCGCCTGTCGATCCAAACCACATAAAGGGCGGCAGTTAGACCCAAGACCGCTGACAGCAGCATCATTCCGAGCATTCCATAGGCCGCATTCTCCACCGTGAGGACCGCACCGGTGACCGCGGACATCGCGGCGCCGCCCGACACCGTGAGTGCCCCGGACAGGCCCGATGCGCTACCCGCCAGATTGGGCCGGACCGACATGGCACCGGAACTGCTGCTCGGCATGGTTATGCCGTTGCCGATGCCGAAAAAGACACAGGCGCCGAACAGGGTGACCTCGTGCAGGACCCCGGCCAGCAGGATCGACAGGCCCAGGATCAACCCACCACAGGCGACCAGCCGTCCGGCGATCATCATTGTCGTGAGCGCGTGGCGCGCGGCAAACCGACCGGCCAGGAAAGAGCCGAAGATGAAGCCGGCCGTAATGCTCCCCATGTAGACGCCGAGCCTTGCGGGCGAGATGTCGAACAGGACGGAGGCGACCAAGGGCGCGCCACCCAGGAAGGCATAGAAGCCGCCATTCGAGAAGGCCATGCAGAGGGCATAGCCCCAGAAACGGCGAGAACGAAACAGGGCCGGATAGGTGCTGAACTGTTTCCTGAGCGTCTCCGATGGGTTCTTGTTGGTCTCGTGCAGATCGAACCAGCTCAGAGCGAACGCCGCGCTGCCAAAGCACAGAAAAGCCCAGAAACTCGCGCGCCAGCCAAACAGCTCGTCCAAGGCACCCCCGAACATCGGCCCCAGCATGGGGGCGATGGCCCAGGCCATGGCCATGTAGCCCATCAGGCTGGCGGCTTTCTGGGTCCCGGACGTGTCGCGGATGACAGCCAGCGAAACCGCGTATCCGGAGGCGACCGCCGCCTGCATCATCCGAAAGAACAGAAAGCTCGCGATGTCGGTTGCCAACGAACAACCAAGCGACGCCAGGCAGAAAATCGCCAATCCCGCCAGGATGACCGGCCGGCGCCCGAAGCGATCGGATAGAGGCCCCATGACCAGTTGCAGGGCCGCCGTCATGGCCGCGTAACCGGCGATGGATAGGTTCACGAGCGCATAGTCGGCCTCGAACTCGACCGCGATGTTCGAGAGCGAGGGCAGGAACATGTTCAGCGAGACGACCGAAAGCCCGCTCAGCAGTATAAGCGTGGTAAGTCTCGGCGAAGTGACGGTGGCCTGGCTCATCTGATCCTCGCCGCCCATCAGCGACAGTTCCGCTGGCGAATGGGCAAAAAAAAACGCCCCCGATGGTGTCGGAGGCGCATGGGGTCTCGATTTGGAGTCCGTTACCGGTCCAAGCGCCTTTCTCCCACGACGACGACGGCGATTTTCATAGCGGTAGGCTCCCCAAATCTGCGACCCGCACGTTAGGTAGGGCCATCCCCAGTGTCAACGGCGCGGCCCGAGCAGAAGTATCCGATTTCGGTGCCGAACTGCCGATGGACGTCAAGCAAGGGCTTCGCGCAGTGCCACGGCAAGCTGCTGGATCTGGAAGGGCTTGTTCAGGAGCACTTTGTCCGCTCCAAGGGTTCCGCTGCGCTTGGCGGCTTCCACCGGGTAGCCGGACATGAAGATCACCTTGAGGTCTGGATACAGCGCGCTTGCCGTTTCGGCGAATTCCGGCCCACTGATGCCGCCTGGTAGGACCACGTCGGAGAGCACGAGGTCAGGCATCTCGCCGCCTGCCAAGGTGGCGCTGGCGCTAGGGGCATCGGCCACACAGATTGTCCGATAGTCTAGCCTTTCGAGCGCATTGGCCGCGAGCTCCCGCAAGTCCGCATCATCCTCGATGACCAAGATGGTCTCACCGCGTCCTTGCGGAATAGGCCCGGACTGGCTCTTTGCCTCGTCCTGGGCCTCCTCCGCGGCTTGCGGCAGGTAAATCTTCACGGTCGTGCCCCGGTCCGGCTCGCTGTAAATTGTCACCTGGCCCCCTGACTGCTTGGCAAAGCCATAGACCATCGAAAGCCCGAGGCCACTTCCCCTGCCTACTTCCTTCGTCGTGAAGAAGGGCTCGAAGACATGCTGTTGAATTTCGGGCGACATTCCCGTGCCGGTGTCGCTCACTGCGAGAACCACATAGTCGCCAGCCAGGGCTTCCGGATTCTGCACCGCATGAATGTCGTCCAGGTGGACGTTTTCGCACTCAATGGTCAACTTGCCGCCTTCCGGCATGGCATCGCGTGCGTTGATCGCCAGGTTTAGAAGGGCGTTTTCCAACTGGCCCGGATCGGCAATCACGTGGGCGAGGTCGTCCTTGGCCCTGGTTTCGACTTCGATCGTCTCGCCCAGAGTGCGCTTCAACAGATTGTTCATACTGCCTACCAAACCCGCCAAATTGGTGGACTGGGGCCGCAAGGATTGCTGTCGCGAGAAGGCCAGCAACCGGTGGGTCAGTTCAGAGCCTCGCCTCGACGCACGAATGACCGACTGCATCATGGGGTTTTCGGGTCCGATTTCCTCGGCGAGCAATTCGGCGTTGCCCTGGATGACCGCCAGCAGGTTGTTGAAATCATGCGCCACACCGCCGGTCAGTTGGCCCACTGCCTCCATCTTCTGCGCCTGCGCCAAGCGCGCCTCTGCCTCCTTCATCTCGGTGATGTCGCTGGACAGGCTGCAGACCCCGGCAATCTGGCCCTGGTCGTCGCGCAAGGGAAACTTGGAATTCAGCCAATGGCGGATTTGACCGTCTCGGTCCTCGGTCACCGCTTGCTGGCGCGGCTCGCCCGTGGCCATCACCTCTCGGTCGGCGGCCATATAGTGTTCGGCGATCTCTGGCGGCAGGAAATCGGCGGTGGTGCGGCCGACGAACTCGCTTTGGTCGAGACCCATCTCCGTCGCGGTGTTGCGGCTGACCGCCATGAGGCGGCAGTCCGTGTCCTTCAGGGCGATCTGGATCGGCGCGTTGTCGAGGATCGCGCGCAGCCAGGCATCGCGTGTCCGTATCGCTTCCTCGGCGCGCTCGCGTTCCTCCGTCTCCCGTTGCAGGACCCCGTAAGCTTCGCGCAGCTCCTCGCGGGCGACCTCACGCTCGGTAATCTCGGCGCGGAGTTGTTCGTTAAGCCGTTCGAGTTCGGCTGTCCGCTTGCCGACCAGAATCTCCAGGTCGCCGTAGGAGCGCTGCAAGGCTTCTTCCGCGACGACGCTTCTGGTGATGTCCGACCCGGTGCCGCGATAGCCGCGAAAAGCACCGTCCTCGCTGAAGACCGCCTTGCCGTTAACTGATAGGTACGTGGTTTCGCCATTGGAGTTTCTGCGGGGGTGGCGAAAGTCGCGGAACGACCTGTGTGCCGCCAAGTCCGCCAGGTGTTGGCGCCACTCCTCGTCCGGGACACCGGGTAGCCCGGTTTCTTGGCGCGTCTTTCCCAGAAGAGCCTCATGTGGAACCCCGGTGATCTCTGTAAATCGTTCGGAGAAAAAGGAAAAGCGAAGTTGCGCGTCCATTTCCCAGAACCAGTCGGACGAGACATCGGCGAAATCACGGAAACGAGCCTCCTTGGCCAGGAGTTCGGAGTGCCGGTAGTCGGAGAGATGTTTCATAAGCGCGTTCAGCGCGTCGACCATGTCGCCAACTTCATCCTTTTTAGGATGATGCAACGCAAAGGAATCGGCCTCTCTCGGATCTTTCTGGACCGCGACAAGCTTTTCCCGGATTTTGAGCATGGGCCGCAAGACCCAGAGACCGACCATCAGGAGCGTCGCCGAGGATACGAAGAATGTTATGAGAAACACCAATCCGACGATCCGCCATACGAAGGCGGTCAACTTGTCGGAGACCCGGCTCGCGTCCAGGTGGGCGATAACATCAAAGGGAAGGTCGGTGCGCGCGCTCCTGTAGGCGGCCGACAGGCGATTGCCGTCCTGCGAGCGCAAGCTGTTAACGCCGTGCTGGCGCGCCTGAATCAAGGTCAGGCCGGGTGTCTCTCCAAGGGTGCCGACGAGTTCGCCGTCGACCCCATAGATCGCTAGTCCAGTCACTTCGGGGGATTCCAGGAGCCTTGCCCCGGCAGCTCGAAGACCGGCTCCCGCCGCCACCTCTCGCTGCGCGAATCCGACGCGCACTGAAGCCAACCCAACATCTTCGAGCTTTTTCAGTAGGTCTCGTTCGTAGTTGACATAAGAGGGGATGAGAATTGCGGCCTCGATTGCAACGATGCAAAAAATGACGATCAGTGCAATTTGCCAGCAAAGGCGGCAACCAAATAGGTTGATTGTGTTCAAGCGTGTCAGGCCAACGACAGAGTCTGTGTCAACGTCACGTGCATTCTTACTGGGCATAACTGGAAAAGCGGCTTTGAATGCCATGCTGTGACCTCAGTTTTCTTGGCTGTTTAGCCCTATACCACTAATAATGGTAGAAGTAGTTAACTATACTATTAATACATATTTTATTGATCCTGACTCTGAGAGTCTGACTCAAAACTCTATGGGACATAACAATACCTTGCGAGGCGGCGGGTGACGAGGCGGATGTGGGCAATGAGGACCCAGGCCTCTGCGCTGGCGATTGATTTTTCCCAGTCCTTGGCCAGCCTCCGGCAT
>JAJFGK010000152.1 GCA_021776195.1 Kiloniellaceae bacterium
CGGCAGGTCCTTGCGCGCGCTCGGCTCGCCGCCGGAGAGATGCACCTGCAGCACCCCCAGTTCGGCGGCCTGGCGGAAGATGTCAGTCCACTCGGCGGTCTCCAGCTCGTCACTGCGCCGGGACAGGGCCGTGGGGTTGGAGCAGTAGGGGCATTGCAGCGGACAGCGATGGGTGAGCTCGGCCAGCATCGCCACCGGCGGGCGCTGCCAGCCGGAACCGTCCTGGGCCTCGCTTCGGGCTTCAGGCTGGTCCATCGTCAACCTCGAGGAAGTTCTTCTCGGCCAAAAGCCTGAGCACCGCCAGGACGTCGTGGCGGATCACGTCCTCGGGCGCGTCGTACTCGGCGGCCAGGGCGGCGGCGATCTCGGCGACCGAGGCGGCGCCGGTCGCCCGGTCGAGGATCTCCTTGCCGGTCTCGTCCAGCACCAGGACCCGCTCGGGGCCCTGCAGCACCCAGCGCTCGCGGGCCTTGTCGTACTGCACCCGCACGAAATCGGCCAGCTTGGGGCGGCTCGTGTCGGTCAGCGCTTCGGCGGCGGTCATTCCGTGGCTCCCGTCGTCTGGTTAATCCGTCGGCCGGAAGGCACCGGGCGGCGGCAGCTTCGGATCGACATAGGCGAGATAGAGGGCGTCGAGCTGGGCCCAGAGCACATCGGTTTTGAAGAGCAGGGCATCGCAGACCGCCTGGCGCTTCTCGTCGGTGTCGGCGTGGGCCTTCACATAGTCCAGGGCGAAGTCGGCGTCGCGCGGCGCCTGGGTCAGCCGGGCCTCGAAGTAGGACAGCGCATCCTCGTCGATGAAGTCGTAGCGCGCCAGCATGGCCGAGGTCCGCTCGCCGATGATCGAGGGCGCGAAGAGTTCGGTCAGCGACGAAGCGATGGCCTCCAGCAGCGGCCGTTCGCGCACGAAGTGGACATAGGCCTCCACGGCGAAGCGGGTCGCCGGGAGAATGCCCTGTTCGGCGCGCACCATGGCCGGGTCGAGACCGAGACGCGCGCAGAGATGCAGCCAGCGGCTGATCCCGCCCTGGCCTTCCCGGGTGCCGTCGTGGTCGATCACCCGCTGGGACCAGAGCCGGCGCAGGTCGGGATCGATCAGGCGCGCCATCAGCGCCGAATCCTTGATCGGAATGCGGCTCTGATAGAGGTAGCGGTTGAGCGCCCAGGCCTGGATCTGGCCCTTGTCCAGTTTGCCTTCGCGCATCAGGACGTGGAAGGCGTGATTGTTGTGATAGCGCTCGACGCCAATCTGCCGCAGCCGCGCTTCGAGCGCGGCGGGCGAATCCGGCGGGCCCAGCGAGGCGACTGAAACGCTGGTCGCGGCACTCATGACAACTCGATCTCCATGCCGTCCTCGGCGACCCGCCAGCCGGCGGCCTCCAGCTCGGCGCGCTCGGGGCTGTCGCTCAGCAGTGCGGGGTTGGTGTTGTTGATGTGCATGAAGATCCGGCGCCCGATCTCCAGATCGGCGAGCCCGGCGATCGAGCCCCCGGGGCCGGCCATGGAGATGTGGCCCATGCGCCGGCCGGTCTTGACCCCTTCGCGGCGGGTCACCATCTCGTCGTCGCGCCACAGGGTCCCGTCGAAGAACAGCAGCGCCGCCCCGGCGCAGCGCGCGCGGACCGCCTCGTCGAGGGCGGCGCAGTTGGCGATGAAGACCAAGCGCTCGGCCTGGCCTTCGCGGGTGATCTCGAGCCCGATGGTATCGCCTTCCGCCGTGCCGAAATTGTCGCCTTGGCCGGCCTGTTCGTTGTAGAGCGCCACCTTGCCCGGGACCGCGAAGGGCGTGACCCGCAGCCCGCTGTCGGCGCCGTCCGGCCCGCGGAGCTTTGTCGCCTGGCCGGTCGCCAGGACCTCGCGGGTGACCATGTCCGGCGCCAGCACCTTGAAGATCGGATTCTGGTCGAGCACGGCGAAGATCCGCGCATGGGCGTAGAGCTTGAAGGGCGTGCGCTCGCGCAGGTGCAGCAGGCCGGCCACCGCATCCACGTCGCCATTGGTCAGGATGATCCCGGCGATGGGCGAGGAGCGCAGACCCTCGGTCGGGTGCAGCTGGGCCTGACGGTTGATCTGCTCGCGCAGATCCGGTGCCGCGTTGATCAGGAACCAATGCGCCCCATCGGCGCTGACGGCCAGCGACGCCTGTGTCGCCGGGCGCGCGCAAGGGTCGCCGCTGCGGGCACGCCGACAGGCGTCGGAGTTGCTGTTCCATTGGGGAAAGCCGCCCCCGGCCCCCGCGCCTAGAACCAGCGCGCGGATCACGGGAGGACTCTATGTGACGTTGGCAGGTACGGCCGAAGCCGCGGCCTTAGAGTTCGGCGCAGACGTAGAGATTGATTTCCATGCCGACTCGGATCTCTTCGATAACTGGACGGTTCCACCTTTTCATCGTTCCCACCCGTTCTTTGCGGTTTGAGGATAAATAGTTAACGCCGCCATCTTGCCCGCGCCGTTACGGCGAGTCAATCGACCAGGAGTCACCAACTCCAGGACGCAGGAGTTCGTGAGCCATCGCGCCAGAACCCAGGCGCTGCCTCATTCCAGATAGCGTTTCACGGCGTCGGCATAGGCGGCTGCACGCGAGGCCGACGCGGTCAGATCCTTCGAGGGGAGGTTGGCCAGATCGGCCGGCGCGGTGCCCTGGCGCAGCGCCTTCAAGGTGGCATAAATGGCCTGGGTCGCGGCGGCGAAGGGCTGGTGGCCCTGCAGGCAGATCCGCACGCCCTGTTTCGCGAGGCCGGCGCGGTCGGCGAAGACCGGGCCGCTGCCGGCGGCGATCAGCGGCCGGCCGATCTCGCCGGCGACCCTCGCCAGATCGGCCTGGGTCTTCAGCCCGAGCAGGAAGATCGCATCGGCGCCGGCCCGTTCGTAGGCTTTCGCGCGGGCCAGCGCGTCGTCCATACCGGTGATCGCCACGGCGCTGGTGCGCCCGGCGATGACCAGGTTGGGGTCGCTGCGCGCGGCGACGGCCGCCGCGATCTTGCCGACCCCTTCTTCCAGCGGGATCAGCATCGGCTTGCCGTCCGTGGCGAAGCTCTGTGGCAGGGCCGTGTCCTCGATGGTCAGCCCGGCGATGCCCGCCGCCTCCAGCTCTTCCACCGTGCGCATCACATTGAGCGCGTTGCCATAGCCGTGATCGGCGTCGGCCAGCACCGGCAGCTCCGCCGCCCGGGATATGCGGTGGGCCTGGTCGGCGAACTCCGTCAAGGTGAGCAGGATCAGATCGGGGGCGCCCAGAACCGTCAGGGAGGCGACCGAACCGGCATAGATACCCAATTCGAAGCCAAGGTCTTCGGCGATCCGCGCGGAAATCGGATCGTGGACCGAGGCGGGATGCACGCAAGCCTCTCCCTCAAGGATCGCCCGCAGTCCTTCCCGGCGTTTGCTCCAGCGCGCCATCACCGAATCCTCCCTCGCCCGTTCGCTCCACTCTATCGCAAGGGGCCGCCTGAGGCCCCATCCGATCGTGGCGATAGCCGGCACTCATGCTAGCCTGAGGATCTTCCGGAACCCAGGAATGCGATCCACGTGACCGACCGCCCCCAAAGTTACAGCGCCGACCGGGCCCGCGAGCTTCATCGGCGCTTCACCCTGGCCAACTGGTCCGACGAGCCGGACTTGATGCACTACAGCTTCCTGCACCTGTCCGAGTTCTTTCCCCACGCGGTCATTCACCGGCAGGGACCGGTGTCGCTGCTCGCCTCGGACCCACGCGACGACGTCGCACGCTTCGAGGTCGCCAGCTCTCTTGGACCGATGACGCTGGAGCGCTACGTCGAGGCGGCGCCGGTCAACGGCCTGGCCATTGCCCAGGGCGGCAAAATCGTCTTCGAGCGCTACCCGCGCATGCGGCCCCACGACAAGCACCTGCTGATGTCGGTTTCGAAGATCTTCGCCGCGCTGATCGTGGCGATCCTCGAAGACCGCGGTCTGGTCGATGTCCGGCGGCCCGTCGAGCACTACCTGCCGGCGCTGGCCGGTTCGGGCTGGGCCGGCGTCAGCGTGCTGGACGTGCTGGACATGGCCTCGGGCATCGCCTGCCCCGAAGAGGGCATCGAGGATGCCTATTCGAACCCGGACCAGACCTACTACCACTACGAGGCCAGCCTGGGCTGGCTGGCCGCCACCGAACGGACCAGCGAGACGCCTTATGCCTACCTGCCGACCCTGAAGCGGGGGCGCCCGGCGGGTGAGGCCTTCGAGTACACCTCGGTCAACACTTTCCTCCTGAGCTGGCTCGCCGAGCAGGTCCTCGCCCGGCCCTTCAACGAGATTCTGACCAGTGAAATCTGGTCGAAGATCGGGGCGGAGGCAGACGCCTTGATTTCAGTCTCGCGCAACGCCAAGGCCCCGGTGTCACACGGCGGCATCTCGGCCACTCTGCGCGATATCCTGCGCTTGGGGCTTGCCTTCACCCCGACCGGGCGCAGGAGCCAGCCGAGCCCCCTCGTCAGCGACCAGGCGCTCGACAAGATTCAGCGCCGGGGGCGCCCCGAGCTCTTCCTGGGCGGCACCTTGGGGCCCGACCTGACCGAACAGCTCGGCGAGCCGCCCCGGCACAACAGCTACCAGTGGGATTTCGTCATGCGGGATGGCGACTTCTTCAAGGGCGGCTACGGCGGCCAGGGCCTCTATGTCTCGCCGGCCCACGATCTGGTGGTGGCTTTTTTCGGCACGCCGGGACCCGACTGGAAGACAAACGAGATGACCGCCATCGCCAGACAGCTCGGCACCGGCCCCTTGGCGAATTCATGAGAAGGACAGAGACCCAACTCAGGCAACATCAATCGGGCCCTGCACCAGCGACGGACGCGTCGGCCTGAGTCGATTCAGCCGCGTTGGTCTAGGATCCGCTGACAACTGCTGCCCCGAGAACGTCATTCCGGAACCCGGTTCGGCCCAAATCTTCGAGGCGTTAGTCCGCTGTTAAGAAGCAGGATTGAGCACTGATTTTGGGACTATGGCTGCCAAGATTGCGGCGATGATTTTGCACAAAAGTTTCCTCAGCCATTTGAGGATGAGGCGCAGGTTGTAGCCGACGGCGCTCATGACGGCGT
>JAJFGK010000153.1 GCA_021776195.1 Kiloniellaceae bacterium
AGGCCCGAGGATCTGCCAGAGCCCCAAAACTGTCCGCAAACCCTTCCATCGCTCCCTCCAGGCAAAGCCGAAAAGCGCGTCAGAATCCGATTCGCAAACTCTTGCAACACAATCTTCAAATCCATATGCGATTCCCCTGCCCCTCGATGGGGCAGGGTCGGGGTGGGGGTGGGGCCGGCGCGCAGGTGTCTCGGGACGCTCCCGCCAACAGCATCCTCGACCGGCCGGCCTCTCTTCGTCTACTCTCTGCGGCCGATCCAAGTCACAAGGGTAAAGACCATGACCGCCGCCCAAGATACTTCCCCGGGGACCAACCTGCCAGCCATCGACCTGCGCAGCGATACCGTGACCCGGCCGACGCCGGCGATGATCGAGGCCATGTCCCGGGCGGAGGTCGGCGACGACGTCTATGACGGCGATCCCACCGTCGCCCGCCTGGAGGCCAGGGTCGCCGAGATGCTGGGGCTCGAGGCCGGGCTCTTCCTGCCGAGCGGCACCCAGTCCAACCTGACGGCGCTGCTGGCCCACTGCGGGCGCGGCGAGGAGTACATCGCCGGCGAGGGCTACCATATTTACAGCGCCGAGGCCGGCGGCGCGGCGGTGCTGGGCGGAATCTCGCCCTGCCCCCTGCCGACCCGGGCCGACGGCACACTCGATCCGGCGGCGATCGAAGCGGCGATCAAGCCGGACGATTTCCACTGCCCGATCACCCGGCTGGTCTGCCTGGAGAACACCCACCACGGCAAGGCGATCCCGGCCAGCTACATCCGCGAGGTCGTGGCCCTGGCGCGGGACCGGGACCTGTCGGTCCATATCGACGGCGCCCGCCTGATGAATGCCGCGGTCGCCCTGGGGGAGGACCCGGCAGTACTGGTCGGCGGCGCGGATTCGGTTTCGCTCTGCCTCTCCAAGGGCCTGGGCGCCCCGGTCGGCTCGGTCCTGTCCGGGTCGAAAGCCTTCATCGCGCGCGGCCGGCGGATCCGCAAGATGGTCGGCGGCGGCATGCGCCAGAGCGGCGTTCTGGCGGCCTGCGGCCTGGTCGCCCTGGAACAGCATATCGACCGTCTGGCCGAGGATCACGCCACCGCCGCCGCCCTCGCCGCCGCCCTGGACGGCCTGCCCGGCGTGACGGTCGAGAAGGAGGCCGCGGCGACCAACATGGTCTATATCGCCCTGCCGCCGGACGACCACGGGCCGCTGACCGGCTTCCTCGGTGCGCGCGGCATCCGCGTCGATGGGCCGGCGCCGCGCCTGCGGCTGGTCGCCCACCTGGATCTGCCCGCCGATACCGTCCCCCGGGTGGCGGAGACGATCCGCGACTACTTCGCCCAGAAGGCCGCGGCCTGACCGGCGGCACCCACGATCCACCGGAGTGCGAGAGACCATGACCGCGCCCGCCTTCCCCCGCCTCTTCTCGCCGATCACGATCCGCGGCCGGGAGATCAAGAACCGGATCCTCTCGACCGGGCACGACACCTCCATGCCGACCGACGGCCGGGTCAACGATGCCCTCATCGCCTATCACCAGGCGCGGGCCAGGGGCGGCGCCGGGCTAATCGTCGCCCAGGTCTCCGGCGTCCACGAGTCGGCGCGCTACACCTCGCACATCCTGATGGCGACCGACGACGGCTGCATCCCCGGCTACCGCCGCCTGGCGGAGACGGTTCAGGCCGAGGGCTGCAAGCTCTTCGTTCAGCTGTTCCACCCGGGCCGCGAGATCATGGAGGGGCAGGACGGCAGTCAGCCGGTCGCCTATGCCCCCTCCTTCTCGCCCAGCGAGCGCTTTCACGTAACGCCCCGGGCCATGCCGCTGGAGATCCTGCGCGAGATCGTCGAGGGTTATGCCGCCGCCGCGCGCCGGGTCCGCGAGGCCGGCTGCGACGGCGTCGAGATCGTGGCCAGCCACGGCTATCTGCCGGCCCAGTTCCTCAACC
Organism: Kiloniellaceae bacterium; assembly: GCA_021776195.1. The sequence continues at coordinate 1,935 of JAJFGK010000153.1, forward strand.
CCCGGGTCAACCGGCGCGACGACGACTACGGCGGCAGTACCGAGAACCGCCACCGCTTCCTGGCCGAGGTCTTGAGCGCGGTGCGCGCGGCGGCCGGCGAGGACATGATCGTGGGCCTGCGCATTTCCGGCGACGAGAAGGACCACGAGGGTCTGTCCGAATCCGAGTCCCTGGAGGCCATCGCCGCGCTGGAAGACCGCTTGGACTACGTCAATGTCATCGCCGGCACCTCGGCCAGCCTGGGCGGGGCGATCCATATCGTGCCGCCGATGATTATCGACAACGCCTATGTCGCGCCCTTCGCCGCCGCCGTGAAGGCCAAGGTCGCGATCCCGGTTTTCGTCGCCGGCCGCATCAATCAGCCGCAAACCGCCGAGCAGGTGCTGGCCCAGGGCCAGGCCGACATGTGCGGCATGACCCGGGCGCTGATCTGCGATCCGGCCATGCCGGCCAAGGCCCAGGCCGGCAGGCCCGACGACATCCGCGCCTGCATCGGCTGCAACCAGGCCTGCATCGGCCATTTCCATCTGGGCTATGCGATCTCCTGCATCCAACACCCCGAGACCGGGCGCGAGGCCCGCTACCTGGACAAACCAGCCGCCGATCCGGTCAAGCGCGTGCTGGTGGCCGGCGGCGGTCCCGGCGGGCTGAAGGCGGCGGCGGTGGCGGCCGAGCGCGGCCACCGCGTGCGGCTCTGCGAGGCCGGCCCGCAGCTTGGCGGCCAGGCCCTGCTGGCCCAGCTTCTGCCCGGGCGCAGCGAGTTCGGCGGCATCGTCACCAACCTGGCCCGCGAGTGCGAGCGCTTCGGGGTCGAGATCGAGCTGAACAGTCCGGTCGACCGCGCCCTGGTCGAGGCCGAGGCGCCCGACGCCCTGGTCATCGCCACCGGCGCCAAGCCCTACTGGCCGGCGGTCGAGGGCGCCGAGGAGGCGCACGTACTGGACGCCTGGCAGGTCCTGCGCGGCGAGGGCAATCCCGGCGCCTCGGTGGTGGTGGCGGACTGGCGCGGCGACTGGGTCGGGGTCGGCATCGCCGAGAAGCTGGCGCGCGACGGCTGCCGCGTGCGCCTGGCGGTCAACGGGCTGATGGCCGGCCAGTCCATGCCCTTTTACGTGCGCGACGCCGCGGTCGGGGCCCTCCACAAGCTGGGGGTCGAAATCGTGCCCTACGCCCGGCTCTACGGCATCGAGGGCGACACCGTCTTCATGCAGCACACCTCATCGGGCGAAGCGATCCTCTTCGAGGACACCGACACCCTGGTCCTGGCCCAGGGCCACGCGCCGGACGAGACCCTGGCCGAGGCGCTGGCGGGCTGGAGCGGCGAGCGCCACTTGATCGGCGACTGCCTGGCCCCGCGCACCGCCGAGGAGGCGGTCTTCGAGGGCCTGAAGGCGGGATTTGAGATTTAGGTTTCGGGCCCGAGATCGACCCCATGAACGGCGAAACCAGACCCTTTGCCTGCCCAACTCAGTCCTCACCCCGGATAAGCTCTGGCGGGCTTTCCGGGGTGACGGACGGGGGTACGATACTACCTGACGAGAATGGGTCTAACTTGCAGGCGGCCCGTCCCGCTTGGCCAGCCGTTCGCGGTGCAGCACGTAGAGCCCGCTGCCAGCGATGACCGCCGCGCCGGCGAAGGTCCAGACGTCGGGCCAGTCGCCGAAGACCGTCAGGCCCATGACCAGGGCCCAGACCAGCTGCAGATAGGCGAAGGGCGCGGCCACCGCCGCCGGGGCCAGTTGGTAGGCCTTGATGATCGCGAAATGCCCGATGCAGGCGACGCCGCCGATCACGCCCATCAGGAGCCAGCCCTGGGCATCCGGCGTCTCCCACTCGAAGGGCAGGATCAGCGAGGCCCCGATGGTCCCGACCAGCGGGGTGAAGAGCAGCGTGGTGCGCGGGTCGTCGCTCGCCCCCAGCTTGCGGGTCGAAAGCTGGTAAAGCGCGTTGCCGAAGGCGGCCAGCAGGATCAGACCCACGCCCCAGCCGAAGAGCCCACTGCCCGGCCGCACGATAATCAGCGCCCCGGCGAAGCCGCAGGCCACGCCGAGCCAGCGCTTCATTCCCACGGTCTCGCCCAGCAGCGGCGCCGCCAGGGCGGCGACCATGATCGGGCAGAGGAACATGATCGCCACCGCATCGGCCAGCGGCACGAAACGCAGACCGGCGAAGTAGGACAGGGCGCCCAGGGCCATGACGCCGGAGCGCAGCAACTGCAGCTTCAGATTCCGGCTGCGAACGACCCTTGCCAGGTAGGGCGCCAACAACAGCACGGCCAGCAACAGGTGGAAGGCGAAGCGGGCCCAGACCACCTGGACCACCGGCATTTCGGCCACCAGGTACTTCGCGCTGCCGTGCACGCCCATGAGAATGGCGGTGCTGGCGACCATCCAGGCGATACCCGCCGTGGCGTTGTCCTTCTGCGCGCGGCTGCTCTCGGCGAGCTCGCTCACGCGGTCTCCGCCTCGCGCTTGCGGAGCTGTTCGCGGTGCAGGATGTAAAGCCCGCTGGCGGCGATGACCGCCGCGCCGACCAGGGTCCAACCGTCCGGTAGATCGCCAAAGAGAATGAACCCAAAGCCGGTCGCCCAGATCAGGTTGGCATAGGAAAAGGGCGCGATCACCGCGGCCGGCGCGGACTGGAAGGCCTTGATCAGGGTGAAGTGACCCAAACAGCCGCTGAGCCCCAGACCGATCGACAGCAGAAAGGCCTCGAGGGTCATGGGCACCCAGATAAAGGGCGCCACCAGGGAAGTCACCACGGCCCCGACCAGGGCGGTGTAGAAGAGCGTCGTCAAAGGCGCGTCGACGCCGCGCAGCCGTCGGGTGGTCAGCTGATAGCAGGCATTGGTGACGGCGCAGGAGAGCAGGAAGACCACGCCGGCCTCCAGGATCCCGACGCCGGGCCGGATGATCACCAGGGCGCCGAAAAAGCCGATCGCGACGCCGGCCCAGCGGCGCGGGCCGACCGCCTCGCGCAGCAGCGGCACCGACAACGCGGCGACCCAGAGCGGCGAGGTGAAGGAGATCGCACTGGCGTCGGCCAGCGGCACGGTGCGGATACCGAGAAAGAACCGCAGGGTGGTGACCATGAGCAGCAGGGAGCGCACCAGCTGCAGGCCGGGATTGGCGCTCTTGATCACCTGCCCGAGGCGCGGCCCCAGCAGCAGGCCGGCAAAGAGCAGATGAAAGACGAAGCGCAGGCAGACCAGCTGCATCACCGGATAGTCGGCCACCAGGACCTTGGCAAGCGCATCGAGACAGACGAAAAAGAACGAGGTCACCAGCATCCAGAACACGCCAACCGCGATGTTGTCGCCCTCGGTCCGGGCGGGGCGGGAGATCAGCAGCATGGCGGACGCGGCGGCATGGGTGGTGCCTTTCGGGCATTTTGTCCCTTTGGCTTAAAGCACGGGGCACCCCTGTCTAGCGCGGAGGCGACGGCGAGGGGTCGGCTTTCTCTTCAAGGCAGGGTCATGGACCCCGATTGCGGCTGCCGGCCCTCGAACAGGTCCCGGTGAGCGCGCAGCAGCGCGGCCAGGCGGCGCGACAGGCGCCGGATCGGTGCGAGCTGCCGGTCGTCGTCGTGACTGACCAGCCACTGATCGTGGCCCAGTTCGGCGATCAGACCTGAGACGCGCATCAAGCCCGGCTCGCTGTCGCCGATGAAGCAGGGCAGGACCGAGAGGCCCAGCCCCGATCGCGTGGCCGCCAACAGAGCCGCGGCCGTGGAACAGCGGATCCGCGCGCTGCGCGGCGAACGCTGCGCGAGCCAGACCGCTGTCGGCACCTTCGGTCCCTCCGGGGCAAAGACGATCCAGGGACAGGCCCGATAACGGCGCTCGTCGAGTGCTTCGGCAAAGCGTTCGTCGAAGCCGCGGGCGCCGTAGACCGCAAAGGCAACCCGGACCAGCCGCTGTCCGGCGAGGCCGGGCTGATCCGGCTGCCGGTTGCGCAGGCCCAGGTTGGCCTGGCGGCGGGTGAGATCGGCCAGGCCGGAGCCGGTGCGGATTTCCAGCGTCACAGCCTCATCGGCCGCGACCAGCTTTTCGCTGTGCCGGGCAATGAAGGCGCTGGTCCAGGCGCCAGCCGCGACGGTGACAACGGGCTGGGTCTCCGCCGCGCCGCGCCAGCGGTCGATGGCCAGAGCGCCCTGCTCGAATTCCTCGGCCAGGGCCAGCAGGTCCCGTCCGGCGGCGGTGAGGTCATAGCCCAGGCGATGGCGCAGGAAGAGCGAAACCCCCATGGCCCGTTCTAGCGACAACATGCGCCGGCCCAGGGTCGGCGCCGACAGACCGGTCACCGCCACCGCGCCGGCCAGGCCGCCGGCCCGGGCGACGGCCAGAAAAAGCTTCACGTCATCCCAATCCCACATTTCGAAAATGTAACACGGATTTCGAGATCAAATCTTCCAAATACATCGAAAAACGCAGATCTCTAGGTCGTTGAAGCATTCGCGTTTCAAAAACAACAGTTACGCTCGTTGACAAGAAGGAATTGAACATGACCACCTCTCCCTCACCACGACACCTGGGGAAATCGGGACCTCTGGCCGGCCCAATCGGGATCGGCACCTGGGCCATCGGCGGCCCCTTCAGCAGCGGCGCGGGTTGCCGCTATCCCACCGGCGCGCCGCTCGGATATGGCGATGTCGACGACGCCGTCTCGCTTCGCGCCCTGCACTGCGCTCTCGACCTGGGGGCCCTTCTGTTCGACACCTCCGACGCCTATGGCACGGGCCACGCCGAGCGTATTCTCGGGCAGGCGTTGCAGGGCCGGCGCGAGCGTGTCCTGATCGCCACCAAGTTCGGCAACCGCTACGACGAGGCCAGCCGCCAGTTGACCGGCGCCGATGCCTCGCCGGTCTACATCCGCCAGGCCTGCGAGGCCTCGCTGCGGCGTCTCCAGACGGACTGGATCGACCTTTACCAACTGCATCTGGGCGACCTTCCGCCAAGCGAGGCGGAGGACGTCGCCGATACCCTCGACCGGCTCCGTCAGGAAGGGCTCATTCGATCCTACGGCTGGAGCACCGACGATCCCGCGCGCGCCGCCCTCTTCGCCAAACGCCCCGGGGCTTCCGCGGTGCAGTTCGACCTGAACGTCTTCGACGACGCCCCCGAAATGATCGAACTCTGCGAGCGGGACGATCTGGCCGGCAT
>JAJFGK010000154.1 GCA_021776195.1 Kiloniellaceae bacterium
ACCCCCATGGACCGGCCCGAGGACGTGACCCCGCACCCGACCAACGGCAAGGTCTACGTCATGCTGACCAACAACACCGCGCGCCGGGCCGATGCCGTGAACCCGGCCAACACACGCGGCCCCAACCCCTACGGCCACATCATCGAGCTGATCGCGCCGGACAGCGACCATGCGGCGCCCGAGGCACGCTGGGAGATCCTGATCCAGGCCGGCCGTCCCGGCGACCCCGAGGCCCAGGCGAGTTGGCACGAAGCCACGACCGAGAACGGCTGGTACAGGGCGCCGGACAACGCCGTCATCGACCCCGACGGTCGGCTCTGGATCGCCACCGACGGCAACTCCGCCGGCAGCCATTCCAACCGCAACGACGGGCTCTGGTCGCTGGAAACCGAAGGCCCCCTGCGCGGCCACTCGAAGCATTTCTATCGCTGCCCAATCGGCGCCGAGTGCTGTGGCCCGGCCTTCACCCCGGATGGCGAGACCCTCTGGATCGCGGTCCAGCACCCGGCCAAGACCGGGACCAGGAACTGGCCCGACTTCATCGAGGGCCTGCCGCCGCGTCCTTCGGTCATCGCGATCACCAAGTTGGGCGGTGGCAAGATCGCCGGCTAGGCCACTTCGGTTTGCACAGCCTGACGCGATCGGCCAGACTAGCCGTGGTGAGGGTGAGAGCTGGCCATGGACGCCATCAAGAACGCCGCCTTCGTCTCGATTGGCCGCGCCTGCGGGTTTGCAGGTCTGGCGATCTTTTGCCTCATGTTCGGGCTCAGTTTCGATCTGGTGCTGGCCGCCCGAACCGGCGGCATGCTGTGTCTGACGGTCACGATGGTGCTCGCTCTCTATGGCCTCAGGGCGCGCAGCCGGCCCTACAAGCGCACCGAACTCTGGATCATCTTGCCCAAGGAGCAGCGACCGCCGGCGCGCTTTGCCCAACGGGTCGTCGGCGATACCCTGCGCGAGACCTATTTGCGCTTCGCCCGGCAAACGGTCCTGGTCGCCATCGGACTGCTGGCCATCTCGCTTCTGTTGCAGGCCGTCGAGGTGGGACTGTCGGTCGAGTTGGGCCTGTCCTGAAGTCAAACGGATAGGTCCGCCCGGACGCCCTCCAAAGTGGCCCCACGCGCTTTCGCCCCTTGGATCTGGTCGCGGCTGGCAATCGCGGCTATGAGTGGCAGGGTCGGCGACCACGGGCTGGAACAAACTTATGACCACGACGAACGCCGCCCCCGGCGGCGGCGCCCCGGCGCCCGGCGGACCGGCGACCGGCGGCCCGGCGACCGGCGGCCCGGACAGCGGCTACGCCTGGCTCAGACTGGCCGCTGCCCTGGCACTCAGCACCATCGGCGGTATCGGTCTCTGGTCCGTCGTGGTGGTTTTGCCGACCATCGAGGCCGAGTTCGGCGTCGACCGCGGCGGCGCGTCCCTGCCCTACACCGCCACCATGATCGGCTTTGCCGTGGGCGGCATCCTCATGGGCCGTCTAGCCGACCGCTTCGGCATCATGGTACCGGTGATCCTCGGCGCCGTGATGCTGGCCGTCGGCTATCTCGCGGCCGCCAGCGCCACCACGATCTGGCAGTTCATCCTGGCCCAGGCCCTCGTCATCGGCCTGCTCGGCAGCTCGCCGACCTTCGGGCCCCTGGTCGCCGATGTCACCCTGTGGTTCGTCAAGCGGCGCGGCATCGCCGTCGCCATCGTCGCCAGCGGCAACTATCTGGCCGGCGCCATCTGGCCGCCGATCCTCCAGCAGGGCGTCGAGGCTTTCGGGTGGCGTCAGACCTATCAGATCGTGGCCATCCTCTGCCTTGTCACCATGGTGCCTCTCGCCCTGGCTCTGCGGCGGCGGGCGCCGGTCGAGCCCAACGTCGCGCCGGTCCGGGCCAGCAGCCTTGCCGGCAGCTTCAATCTCTCGCCCTCCAAGCTGCAGGCCCTCCTGGTCCTCGCCGGCCTGGCCTGCTGTATCGCCATGTCGATGCCCCAGGTTCACATCGTCGCCTACTGCGGCGATCTCGGCTACGGGGTGGCGCGCGGCGCCGAGATGCTGTCGCTGATGCTCGGGTTCGGCGTGGTCAGCCGAATTCTCTCGGGCCTGATCGCCGACAAGATCGGCGGTCTCGGCACCCTGATTCTGGGCTCGACCTTGCAGTGCCTGGCCTTGCTCTTCTATCTGCCCTTCGACGGCCTGACCTCGCTCTACATCGTCTCGGCGATCTTCGGCCTGTCCCAGGGCGGCATCGTGCCGAGCTATGCGCTGATCGTGCGGGAGTACTTTCCCGCCCGCGAGGCCGGCCGGCGGGTCAGTCTGGTTCTCATGGCCACGGTCGCCGGCATGGCGATCGGCGGTTGGATGTCGGGCGCGATCTTCGACATGACCGGGTCCTATCAGGCCGCTTTCGTGAACGGCATTGCCTGGAACCTGCTCAACATGGCCATCGCCCTGTGGCTCCTCTTCGGTCGCTCCCAGCCCAAGCCCGGATCCAAGCCCGGGCCCAAGCCGGACGTCCGACCCACCAGCGTTCCCGCGTGAGCCGGATCGCCGGCCGGTTTTGCCGCGGCCCGAACTGGTTTAAGAGAGAGCCATGCTGATTGCCCGCCCCTTCTGGTTCCTGCGCCACGGCGAGACGGACTACAACGCCCAAGGCTTGATCCAGGGCTACCGCGACATCCCCCTGAACGCCACGGGCCGTGCCCAGGCTGCACAGGCGCGGGATCGTCTGGCCCGGGACCGCGCCGCGCGCCAATCGATCGTCCGCATCGTCGCCTCGCCACTGCGCCGCGCGCTGGAGACGGCCGAGACGGTCAATCAGGCCCTGAAGCTGCCGATTACCATCGACCCCGACCTCAGGGAATGCGGCTTCGGCCGCTACGAGGGCACCGTTGCCGGCCCCTGGTACGAGGGCTGGCGCGCGGGCCAAGCCGCCCAGGCCGCGCGGGGATCCGGGCCTGACGCCGATCCCGAGCCCCACGCCGCCTTCCTGGCGCGCGGTCTGTCGGCGGTCAACGCCGCCCTGACCGGCGAAGGACAGGTGTTGATCGTCGCCCACGGCGGTATCTTCTGGTCCATTCACCACCACGGCGCCCTCGCCGGCGAGCGCGGGCTCGCCAACGCCCAACCGATCCACCTCCAGCCGCCGGCGCCACCCTGCCAAGGCTGGAGCCTGACAACCTTGGACGAGTTTACGGCGGGATGATGGCGACAGGCGGATCCTTCTTCCGAAGAGGCACGTCACCCCGGACGGACCGCGGCGTCACGCCGGGGGCCGAGCCGGGGTCTTGCGCCGTTTGGCCTCTCGGCCCGAGATCCCGGCTCGGGGGCCGGGATGACGAACCTGGCCTGGGACGCGTCCCCGTTCCAGCCGCGCTAGGCTAGGCCATGTCGCTGCCCAAGATCCTGGCCGCCCTGTTGCTGGTCGCTCTGACCCTGGCGCTGCTGGGTGCCTTGCGCCGGGTCTTGCTGTGGCGTCGCGGCCGGCCGGCCAGGGTGGCGTTGCTGGGCGGACTTCTGGCGCTGCCGCGGCGCTATCTGGTCGACCTCCACGCCGTGGTCGCCAGCGATCCCTACAGCTCGCGGATGCATGTGGCGGCGGCCGGCGGCTTCGTCGCCTCGCTGGTCCTGATCCCCCTCGCCCACCTGCCCTGGTCGGCCTGGCGCGCGGTCCTGCCCTGGCTGGTCAGCCTGGCCCTTGTCGCCATGCTGGGCGGTGCGGTCGCCGCCTATCTGCGTCGCCGGATCCACCCCAAGGCGCGGACCGGCCAGCTCTCCGCCGGGGTCTGGCGCCGCCTGCCCTTTACCCTGGGTGCCTATGCCCTGGGCTGCCTGGTCTTCACCGGCTCACTGCTGCTGGGTCACGGGATCCCGGACGCCGGGCCGCTCGGGTGGGCCGCGACCCTGCTGATCGTTGTCGGCTTTATCGAGCTCTTCGTCGGCCTGACCTGGGGCGGCCCGATGAAGCACGCCTTCGCCGGCGCCCTGCACCTAGCCTGGCACGCCCGGCCGGCCCGCTTCGCGGCACGCCAGACCCGGGGCGCCGCGAGCGCGCTCGCCCCCCTGGACCTGACTCAGGACCGGCTCGGCGCGGCCAGCGTGGCGGACCTGCCCTGGAACCGTCTGCTCGGCTTCGACGCCTGCGTTCAATGCGGGCGGTGCCAGATGGCCTGCCCGGCCTTCGCCGCCGGCCAGCCGCTGAACCCCAAACGGCTGATTCTCGATCTCGCGGCGGCCATGGCCGACGCGCCGCACCGGCCCCATCCCGTCGCTGCCGACACGCTTTGGGCCTGCACCACCTGCCGGGCCTGCGTCGCCGCCTGTCCGATGATGATCGAGCATGTCGATACCGTGGTCGACCTGCGCCGCTTCCTGACCCTGGAACGGGGCGCGACCCCAGGCCAAGCCGCAGCGGCCCTGGAGGAGCTGCGCCTCGCCGACAACCCCGGCGGCCGATCCCTGGAGAGCCGGCTCGACTGGGCCGCCGACCTCAAGCTGCCGCTCTTTTCGACGGTCGGCGAAGCCGAGGTCCTGCTCTGGCTCGGCGACGGCGCCTTTACCCTGCGCAACCAGCGCACCCTGCGCGCCCTGGTGACACTGCTGCGCGCGGCCGCCGTGGATTTCGCCGTGCTCGGCGCCGAGGAGCGCGATGTCGGCGACCTGGCCCGCCGCCTCGGCGACGAGGCCACCTTCCAACGGCTGGCCAAGGCGAACATCGCGACCCTGGGCCGTTACCGCTTCCAGCGCATCGTCACCGCCGACCCCCACGTCCTGCAAGCCCTGCGCAACGAGTACCCCGCCCTTGGCGGCCACTTCACGGTCGAGCATCACAGCGCCACCCTGGCGGGACTGATAAAAGCCGGTCGCCTGAAGCTGCGCGCGCCGCGGCGGCGCGAGACCGTGACCTATCACGATCCCTGCTACCTGGCGCGCTACAACGGCGAGGTCGAGGCCCCCCGGCAACTGCTCGACGCCCTTGGGCTGGAGCGGCGCGAGATGACCCGCCACGGTCTGACCGCGCGCTGCTGTGGCGGCGGTGGCGGCGCGCCCTTGACCGACGTTCCCGGCGAGCGGCGCATTCCCGACCAGCGCATGGCCGATGCCCGCGAGACCGACGCCGGCCTCGTCGCCGTGGCCTGCCCCAACTGCATGGTGATGCTGGAGGGGGTGGTCGAGCCCCGCCCGGCGGTCAAGGACCTGGCCGAGCTTCTGGCCGAAGCGCTGGAGGAGGCGTGAGACCATGAGCGACGACCCTCCGCGCCGCCCAGACTCCCGCCGCCAAGCCCCTCGCCGAGACCCGCGCGCCGAGCGCGCCGCGCGGCGCGGGCGGAAGCCCGCAGCTATCGCGGACCAGGACCAGGAGCCTCCCACGGCCAGTGGCCGCAAGCGCAAGGACCCGCGCGCCCTGCGCGTCGGCGAGGGTCCGGGCGGCCGCAAGCGCAGATATCGCGGACCGGCCCCGGAGGCGGCCGCTTCGGCGCCCGGCGTGGAGACCGCACCAGGGCCCAAGGTGGTCATTATCGAAGAGCCGGCCTATCTGATCCTGGCCGCACCCGACCTGGAGGCCGGCCGCCTGTCGGATCACGACCGCGACAGCCTCGGCGCGGCGCGCACTCTGGCCGATGCCGGCGGCGGCGCGGTGCTGGCGGTCACCTTCGAAGCCTGCCGCGACGACCTGGGTGCGGCCGGCGCGGACCGGGTCATGGCGCTCCGCGGCGAGGTCTATGAGGGCTACAGCCCCGAGGCGCGGGTCGCCGCCTTGCAGGCGGTCACCACCGCCTGCCAGCCCCGGCATCTGGTCTTTCCCGACAGCCTCGACGGTGGCGACCTGGGTCGGCGCCTGGCCGCGCGGCTCGGCGCCGCGGCAGCCGGGGCGGTCTGGCGGCTGGACGGCGCGCGCGCGCTTTGCCGGGCCGATGGCGGCCGGAAGGATCTGGCACGACCGACCCCGCGAGTTCTGCTGATTGCCCCCGAGGCCCTGCCGCCCCACGCCGGCGATCCGCGCGAGGCCCGGCCGGTCGAGGCGCCGGTGGTGACTGCCGCGGCGGTGGGGATCGAAGACCTCGGGCCGGTCGTGGTCGACCCTCAGGCCATCGCCTTGGAGGAAGCGCCTCTCGTTCTCGCCGCCGGCAACGGTCTGACGGACTGGCCGCTGTTCCACGAGCTGGCCGCCGCGCTGGGCGCCGCCGAGGCCGGCAGCCGGGTCGTGGTCGACAAGGGCCTGGTCCCGCGCGACCGTCAGGTCGGGGCCTCGGGACGGCGCAGCCAGGCACGCTGCTATCTCGCGCTCGGCATCTCCGGCGCGCCGCAACATCTGGAGGGCATCACCCGCTGCGAACGGGTCGTCGCGATCAACAGCGACCCGGCTTGCGCGATGATGGCGCGCGCCGATCTGGCGGTCCTCGGGAACCTCGACGAAATTCTACCGGCGTTGCTGCGCCTGGCCCGGGAGCGCCGGCGCAATGTCTGAACCGCGCATCCTGGTCTTGCTGTCGCTCGGCCGCCATCCGGCCTCCGGTCGCCCCCGGCGCGCCGATCTCGACGCCCGTGCGCTGGAGATGGCCTTGGCCCAGCCCGAGGCCGCGGTCGAGGCCCTGCATGTCGGCGAGCCGGGCGAGCCGGCGCTGCGCGACTATCTCGGAATGGGCCTGGCCCGACTGACGGTTCTGGCAGCACCGCCACAGTCCGATGCTCTGCTGGTGCTGCAAGCCTATCTGGCGGGGCGCCAACCGCCCGACTTGATACTCGCCGGCACCCGGGCCGAAGCCGGCGAATGTTCAGGTCTGTTGCCCTATCGTCTGGCCGAGGCCCTGGGGTTGCCCCTGGTGGCCGGTGCCGCCGCGATCGAACAGGAAGCGGACAGGGTCAAGGTGATCCAGGCCCGACCGCGCGGCGCGCGTCGTCGGATGCGCCTGACCTTGCCGGCTCTGGTCACGGTCGGACCTGCCGGCGACCCAGCCCGCCAGGTCAGTTTCGCCCGTGCCCGGCGCGGTGACATCCAGGTCGAGCCGGTCGAGGTGTCCGATGAAGAGTCATCCCGGGACTGGACCTGGCAGCCGGCACGGCCCCGACCCAAGCGGATGAAATCCATTCAAGGCGCCGGTGCCGCCGCCCGCCTGGCGGCGGCCAGCGGCACGGCGAACCAAGGCGGGCGATTGCTCGAAGGGCTGTCGGCGGACCAGGCGGCCGAGGCCGTCTACCAGGCGCTGCTGGAAGACGACCTGCTGCCGAAAGGCGGCTGATAGATCAGCCTAGAGCACTTCTTTGTTACGTGGAATCATTTGATGGGTCATAGGCGATCATTCGGAAAGGCGCGCTGTGCGGCGCGATGCTAAAGCATCGGGCAAGCAGCGGAACGCACCCCCATTGGGAGAGGGGGATCGCCTATGGCCCACCGAAGGCCGGGTTCTTTTGCCTTCTGGCCGCGTTCCGCCTCTCGACCGATACGCGTATCGCTCTTCGAAGCGCGCCTTGCCAGAAGGCAAAATAATCCCGGTCAAATGGTTCCACGTAACAAAGAAGTGCTCTAGCGCTGAGCCGTCTCGTAACAGTTGGGAAGCAGCTGTGTCGTCTGCTGCCCATCACCGTTGCGCATTTCTTCCAAATGCTTGCCGGAACAGCTGGATCCCGCATGCATCTTCGCACGGTGAAGGAGCATTGCTTCGGCATTAACGAGCTTGAAAGCTGCTTTATAGGTTTCCACAAATTCTGTGGAAATGTAAGGTTCGTCAAAATTGTTTCCTTGAGCCAGCGCTATCAATTTCATGACTTCATTGAAGAGTTCTTTCTGAAGTTGATTGGCTGCCGCTACACGCGCTTCGTGCGTGTTAGCTCGATCGTACTGCTGAAAAAAATTCTGGATCGTCGGCGTGTTGGCCAGGGGCGAGTTGGCGATATCATTTATGAACTCCATCCGCTGCAGGTCATAGTCGGACATCACTCGATTATGCTGTTCGGTCTCCTGGTGAATGGTCGAGACCAATTCGTCGATCACACTGTCGAAGGTCGCCTGGGACGAGTCGCTCTCTTGCGAAGCGCCATCGTTCGATTTGTTGCCGAAGGGACTGGCGCCGTCAGCCTTGCCATCGGCCAAGGCGGAATGACTGGAGGCTAGAGCGACACCAGCGGTAATAATGACTGTAAAAACAATGGACTTCATGAGTTTTCTCCCAATTCAGCACAAAAGACCGGCGCAGGTCGGAGTGGGGCGCAATTTTGGGTTCTGATTCACTCAGATTTACCTCAACGAATGGTAAACGATGGAATCGGCGGGATCGGGCACCAATCAGCGGCCTAGCGTTCCACGGTCTCGTAGCAATGATCTTCCGGCCGAGACGATCCCAAGGCGTAGCGTCCCGAGGCCGGGTCTTCGAGGCTCTGGTCGGAACACTCGGCTTCCGCCAGGATTTGCCTGCTCTCGTGGAGCAGGGCTTCGATGTCGAGCAGCCGGCTGCCGTTCATGAAGATTCCTAGGGTCTCACGGGACGCGGTTTTATTGAGCTCCTCCAGATGCCTAGAGAAGGTTTCTTTATTGAAATCTTCACCCTCGACCGCCAAGGGGGACAGCGCATCCAACAGCGCGATGATCGCCCTTCGGCGGCCCTCGTAGTCGTTGGCCTGCCCATAGCCGGTGATGAAGCGCCGGATCAGCGCGCTATCGGCCGGCGAAGAACGGGCGATCCGGCGGACCGTCTCCATGCGCTGGGAGTCCCAGTCGGCCAGGGTCCAGCCGAAGCCCGCGAACTTCCGCTCCCAGGTGCCGATGGTCCCCTCGACGACCCGGGCCGGCTTGGACAGCAGGCGGTCGTCCTTCCGATCGGTGCGGGAATCGGTCCTATCGCTGCCGAAGCGATCGGTCGCGTCGGTCTTGCCTTCCTCCACGCCGGCGCCTGGACCCGCGGTCCCGCCCTGCGTCCTGGCGGGATCGGTCGCGACCCGCCCGAAGCCGGCATTGCCGGTCTCGCCCTTGCCGTTGGCCCAAGCCGACGCTGGCCCGGACAATATCAGGCAAGAGACCAGGACAATGGGATGGATCAGTTGGTTCAAGGCTTTGCGAAGCTCCCGCCGAAATGCGGCGCGGCGTGGTCAGGCAGGAGTTGACTGCCAAGGGCGCCGGCTCACGGGCCACGACTATCGCGAAAACCGATTAAGTTATCATAAAAGCCCGGTGCACGCGGGCCGAGAGCGGGCCGCTGTCCCTCAGGTCCGCACCGTCTCGGCGATCAGGAAATCCACCACCTTGCGCAGGGCTTCTTGGGGCTCGGCGCCGGCTTCGATGGCCTTCTCATAGGTCGCGACCTGGCGGTGCGCGGAGGTCCCGCGGCGCAGGATATTGCGCGCGTTGGAGACCTCTTCGACACAGCCCAGCGTCTCGGCGTCCTCCGCGGTCAGCCCGATCACCTCGTCGAGCAGCGCCGCGTAGGGCACGATGGCGCCCTGGCCGAAATCGATCAGGCCCTCGTCCAGCCCGTATCGCTGCGCGCGCCAACGGTTTTCCTGGACCAGCATATTGGCGTAGCCGCGCCAACGCTGGTTATTGCGCTTCAGGCGCCAGAGCATGCGCAGGACACAGAGGTAGAGCGCCGCCACGGTGATGCCGTCGCGCGCCGTGGTGCAGATGTCGGCAATGCGCATTTCCAGGGTTGGAAAGCGGATCGAGGGCCGCACGTCCCACCACAGCTTGCTGCCGTCCTCGATCACCCCGGCGCCGACCAGGGCCTCGAGATGACGCTGGTACTCGCCCCAGGAATCGAACTTCTCCGGCAGGCCGGTGCGCGGCAGCTCATCGAAGACCGACAGGCGGTAGGACTTCAGCCCGGTGTCGTCGCCCTTCCAGAAGGGCGACGAGGTCGAGAGCGCCAGGAGGTGCGGCAGGAAATAGGCCGCCTGGCCCATCAGGTCGATGCGCAGGTCGTCGTCGTCGAGCCCGACATGCACGTGCATGCCGCAGATCAACAGGCGCCGCACCACGGCCTGCATGTCCTGGGCCAGAACGTTGTAGCGGTCCTTCTGGGTGTGCTTTTGCTGGTCCCAGGCGGCGAAGGGGTGGGTCGAGGCGGCGATGATCGCGTAGCCGAACTCCCCCGCCACCTGGGCCAGGGTCTGGCGCAGCTCGTCGATTTCATCGGCGGCCTGCTTGATGGTGTCGCACTTGCGGGTGCCGACCTCGATCTGGGCCCGGAGAAACTCCGGGGTCACCCGTCCCTCGGTCAGCCGCTCGCACTCGCTCATCAGGCTGTCGGGAGGATCGCTCACCAGGTCGCGGGTCTCCCGGTCGACCAGCAGGTACTCCTCTTCGACGCCAACCGTGAAAGTGGGATTGGGGTTAGCCATGCCGGGGGTCCTCGCCGTTGGAGCCGGGCGCCTGGCCGGCCTCGTGATCGACCCGGAAAAGCGCGGGGTCGTGCAGCAACTCGGCCAGCACGTCATGGAGCAGGCCGGCCCATTTTTCGACCCCCTTGTGGGTATCGATCAGATCCTGGCGGATCTCGATCAGCGCCCCGGCCAGACCGCGGGCGTCGATGTGGGCCTGCTGGCTGTAGCCGTGGACGCCTCGCCCGCTGTAGGGTTCGTTGTCGCCGACCGTGAGGCCAACGGCGCGCAGCCTGGCGATCAAGGGCGCCGGCAGGCGGGCATCCCAATTCCACAGAATGCCGATCTCCCAGGGCCGCTCGAAGCCGGCCATGACCGGCGTGAAGGAATGCATCGCCAAGACCACCGGCACGCGGCCGGCGGCGAGCATGGCGTCCAGGCGCCGGGTCACGGCCCTGTGGTAGGGCTCGAAGATGGACCGCCGGCGCCGCGCCAGCGCCGCCGGATCGAGGTCCCGGTTTCCGGGGATCGCCACGCCGTCGCTGACCTCAGGGGCGGAACTCTCGCTGCCCGGCTGCCGATTGAGGTCGATGACCAGCCGCGAGAAGCCGGCGAGGACGGCCGGGGCGTCCAGTGACCGGGCCAGGCGGCGGGTCACCTCGGCCGCCCCGATGTCCCAGGCGATGTGCCGGGCCAGCGCGCTCTCGTCCAGGCCAAGGTCGTCGAGCGCCCGCGGGATCGCACGGCTCGCATGATCGCAGGTCAAGAGGACCGGCGCCGCGCCGCCTTCGTTGACTTCCTGAACCGGCGCCGGGTCGTCGGCGCCCAGCAAAGCGCGGGATTGATCGTCCATGGGCCTCACTATAGCGGCTCGCGGGGCTGCTCGGAAGCCGGCACCGCGGCGCTGCCGTCGCTCTTGCTCATTTTGGTGCCGCCAATCGCCCCGTCGGTCGGCATGATCTCCATGAAGGTGACGTCGATGTGCTGCGGCATGGTCAAGGCCGCGACCAGCAGGGCTGCCATATCCGCCGGCTGGATCGAGGCGACGCCCTCGTAAAGCGCCTGCTTGGCGCCCTCGGGGCCGCCGAAGATGTCGTCATAGATCCGCGTCTCGACCCGGCCAGGGGCCAGCACGGTGCTGCGGACCCCGCTGCCCACCAAATCGAGGCGCAGGGAGTTGACGAAGGCATGGATGCCGCCCTTGGTCGCGCTGTAAAAGGCGGTGCTGGGATAGGGATAGCTTCCGGCCACGGAGCCGAGGAAAAAAAGATGGCCTCGGCCCCGGCCGATCATCCCCGGGAGCACCAGCCGGGTCAGATAGAGCGGCGCCCGCAGGTTGATGTCGATCAGGGTGTCGATCGAGTCGGCCGCCATCTCCTGGGCCGGCCCCAGCTCGGGCAGAACCCCGGCGTTGTTCACCAGGACATCGATCTCGTGGCCCGCCACCAGAGCCGCCAGGGCCTCCTGGTCGCGGAGATCGAGCTTATGGCCCTCGGCGCACTGGCCCAGTTCGCCCACCAGGCTGGCCAGTTCGGGGCCCTCGCGGTCGATCAGGATCAGCTCCAGCCCCTGCTCCTTCAGGGCCTGGGCGATGGCCCGGCCCATGCCGCGCGCCGCCCCGGTCACCAGGGCCTTCTTGTAAGTCGGTCCGGCCATTCTCCCTACCCCTCCATTGATGCAAAGCGCGCAGGCGCCAAGGCCTCGGCGGACACGCCGAGCGCGGCAATATCGCCGGGCAGGTCCGCGCCCTCGACCAGCGCCGCTGTGACCCGGGCCAGGGCCGGCGAGGTCTGGATGCCGTAGCCGCCCTGCCCGGCCAACCAGAAGAAGCCATCCAGCGCCGGGTCGAAGCCCACCACCGGCGATTTATCCGCGACGAAGGACCGTAAGCCGGCCCAACGGTGATCGAGGCGGCGAATGGTCAGGTCGGTGGCGGTTTCGATGCGGTCGACAGCCATGGCGAGGTCCAGTTCCTCGGGCTGCGCGTCGCAGGGCGGCGAGGGCGTTTCGTCGGCCAGCGAGCCGAGCAGCTTGCCGGCGTCCGGCTTGAAGTAGAACTGCTCGTCGACGTCGATCACCACGGGCCAGGCCGCCGTGTCATAAGCCTCGGACGGGGTGAAGAGAAAGGCGGTGCGGCGTTTGGGAACCAGGCCGACCGGCCGGGCGCCGGCCAGGGCCGCGATCTCGTCGCACCAGGCACCGGCCGCGTTGACGAGGATCCCGGCGGCAAAATCCCCGGCGTTGGTTGCCACGCGCCAAAGCCCGCCGTCGCGCTCGAGGCCGCGGACATCGGCGTTGCCGACCAGGCTGCCACCCGCGGCGCGGAAGCCTCGGAGAAAGCCCTGGTGCAAGGCATGCACGTCGATATCGCTGGCGTCGGGCTCCAGAAAGGCACCCGCCAGGTGACCGGCCTTCAAGGCCGGAACCCGGGCGCGGGCCTCCTCGGCACCGAGCCGCGCCACGTCCGGCGCGAAGGGCCGCGCGTCTTCCTCGGCGGCGGCCAGGCTTTCCATCTGATCCGGCCGGGCGATGAACAAAAAGCCGCGGGGCGACAGCAGCGGGTGCTCGGCAAAGCCTGGCGGCGGCGCCTCGAAGAAGCCGCGCCCGGCCGCCGTCAGGCCGCGGATCGTGCTGTTCCCGTAAGCCCGGGTGTAGGCCGCCGCGGAGCGTCCGGTCGTGTGATAGCCCGGTTGGCTCTCGCGCTCCAACAGCACGACACGGTGCTTTTTCGACAGCGCCCAGGCCGCCGAAGCCCCGGCGATACCGGCGCCGATCACGATGATGTCGCTCGTCCGATCCATCCCCTGATCCCCAACGGCCATAGGGTCACGACAGGCCCCGCTTGTCCGACCGGCCCCACCATTAGGGCCCGTTGTCAGGGGCCCGGCAGTGTGAGACAAGGTGGTCCCATGAGCAAGCTATCCGAGTATCCGCCAGGCCCCCGAGAGGGCACCAAATCGGGCACCTTTGTCTGCGTCGACGGCCATACCTGCGGCAATCCCGTGCGCATGGTGATCGAGGGCGGCCCCGAGCTGCAGGGCGCCACCATGAGCGAGCGGCGTCAGGATTTTCTGGCCCGCTACGACTGGATCCGCACCGGGCTGATGTTCGAGCCGCGCGGCCACGACGCCATGTCGGGATCGATCCTCTATCCGCCGACCCGCGACGACTGCGACCTCGCGGTGCTCTTCATCGAAACCTCGGGCTGCCTGCCGATGTGCGGGCACGGCACCATCGGCACCGTGACCTTCGCCATCGAGCAGGAACTGGTGAACCCCAAGCAAGACGGGCTGCTGCGTCTGGACACCCCGGCCGGGGTGGTCGAGGCGCAGTACGAATGGAAGGATGGCTACGTCGAGTCCGTGCGTATCCGCAACGTGCCTTCCTTCCTTGCCGAGCACGACGTGACCATCGTCTGTCCCTCCCTCGGCGGGGTCGTGGTGGATATCGCCTACGGCGGAAACTTCTATGCCATCATCGAACCGCAATCCAACGTCAAGGACATGGCGAAGATCTCGGTCCCGGAGATTCAAAAGCTCTCGCCCATCGTGCGCCGTCTGGTGAACGAACAGGTCGAGGTGGTTCACCCCGACGATCCGTCGATTCGCGGCGTCAGCCACGTCATGTGGACCGGCGAGCCGACCGTGGCGGGCGCCCAGGCCCGCAACGCGGTCTTCTACGGCGACAAGGGCATCGACCGCAGCCCCTGCGGGACCGGCACTTCGGCCCGCATGGCACAGCGCCATGCCCGGGGCCGCCAACAGGTCGGCGAGGATTTCGTTCACGAGAGCATCATCGGCAGTCTCTTCAAGGGACGCATCGAGGATACGGCCGAAGTCGCGGGGACCGCGGGCATCATTCCCTCGGTTCAGGGCTGGGCCCGGATGACCGGTTTCAACAGGATCTTCATCGACGAACGCGACCCCTTCGCCCACGGCTTCCTGCTGGCGTGACCCGGGGGGATGAGCGGCGCGGCGGCGGTGTCCCGTGACCGCCGGGTCGCGAACCGCGCCGGCCGGGCGGCCCCGACGCTATTCCTGGCAGCCCTGGCTGGTCTGGGGCCTGGCCGCGTTGTTCTTCTTATATGGCTTCTTCCAGCGCGTCACGCCCAGCGTGATGATCGACCATCTGATGCGCGAGTTTTCGGTCAGCGGCGCGCTCCTCGGCAACCTCTCGGCGCTCTACTTCTATAGCTACGCCGCGCTTCAGATCCCGGTCGGACTGATGGTCGACCGCTGGGGTCCAAGGCGACTTCTAACTCTCGGCACCGGCCTTTGCACCCTGGGCGTGGTTTGCTTCAGC
This sequence comes from Kiloniellaceae bacterium, assembly GCA_021776195.1. The sequence goes on from JAJFGK010000154.1 coordinate 14,600, forward strand.
CTGGGTGAGTCGCTCGGCCTCGTCTATCTCGGACGCTTGATGATCGGTGCCGGCGCGGGTTTTGGGTTTGTCAGCGGCCTGACTCTTGCCGCCGTCTGGTTTCCGCCGCGCCGCTTTGGCCTGCTGGTCGGGCTCACCATGTCGCTCGGCATGGCCGGCGGCTTTCTCGGCCAGGCGCCCCTGGCGGCCCTGGTCGAAGCGGTCGGCTGGCGCGCGGCGCTGCTCTATTCCGCCCTCTTCGGCGCCGCCCTCTGCCTGGCCACGGCGCTCCTGGTGCGCGACCGGCCGGTCGGGGCCGATGACGCGCTGGCGGCCGAAAGTCCTCGGAAAGTCGCGAGCCTCGCCTCCCTGTGGCGCGACCTGCGGATCGTCGCCGCCGCGCCGCGCAACTGGGCCATCGCCATGATCGCCGCCGCCATGGTGGCGCCGGTGCTGTCCTTCGCCGGGCTCTGGGGCGTTGCCTGGCTGATGCAGGTCGAGGGCATGTCCCGGCCCGAGGCCGCCGGCATGGCGTCGCTGCTTCTGGTCGGCTTTGGCGTCGGCTCGCCCCTGGCCGGCGGCCTGTCCGACCGGCTGGGACGGCGCAAGCCGCCACTGGTCACTGGCGCCGCCCTTGCCATGGCCAGTCTCGCGTTGCTGATCTACGGCCCCAGCCTGCCGGTCCCGGCGCGCGGCCTGCTGTTCTTTGCCACCGGGGCCTGTTGCGGCGCCATGTCGATCTGTTTTGCCATGGTGCGCGAGGCCAACGGTGCCGAGGTGCGCGGCCTCGCCGTGGCCTTCCTCAACACCGCGGTGGTGGCGACCGGCGCCCTGTTCCAGCCCCTGCTCGGCGCCCTGCTCGACTGGCGCTGGCAGGGCGAGACGATCGGCGGCGCCCGGCTCTACCGGGCAGAGCACTACGATACGGCTTTTGCCCCGTTGATCGTTTTCCTTCTGGCGAGCATGGTGCTGGGATTCTTTCTTCGCGACACCACCGGATCAGAGTCATGACCGATAAGCCGACCCCTGCCAGCCATCCGCGCGCCGTGCTCAACGCCCTGCTGCAGGCCGCCCTGAAGGCCGCCGACCCGGCTGCCTGCCTCGCCGGGCAGCTTCCCGAACGGCCGGCGGGGCGCACCGTCGTGGTCGGCGCCGGCAAGGCCGCGGCGGCGATGGCCCGCGCCGTCGAAGAGGCCTGGGCGGAGGACCCGGCGCGGCCCCTGGAAGGCCTGGTCGTCACTCGCTACGACCATTGGGTGCCCTGCGAGCGGATCGAGGTGGTCGAGGCGGCCCATCCGGTGCCCGATGCCGCCGGGCGCGACGCCGCCGCGCGGATCCTGGCCCTGGCCGAGGGCCTGGGCGAAGACGACCTGCTGCTCTGTCTGATTTCCGGTGGCGGCTCGGCCCTGCTGTCCCTGCCCGGCGGCGATCTCACCCTGGAGGACAAGCAAAAGGTCAGTCAGGCGCTGCTCCGCTCCGGGGCGCGGATCGACGAGATGAACTGCCTGCGCAAGCACCTCTCGGCCATCAAGGGCGGGCGCCTGGCCGCCGCGGCCCACCCGGCCAAGGTGGTGAGCCTGCTGATCTCCGACGTGCCGGGCGACGACCCGGCGACCATCGCCTCGGGGCCGACCGTCCCGGATCCGACCAGCCAGGAGGACGCCCGCGCGATCCTCGAGAAGTACGCCATCGATGCCGGGCCCGCGGTCGCGGCCCATCTGGCCGACCCGGCCCATGAATCCCCCAAGCCCTACGACCGGCGTCTGCTCGACTGCGAGACCCGTCTGGTGGCGCGGCCCCAGGACTCCCTGGAGGCCGCCGCCGCGCTGGTCCGCACCCTGCGCATGACGCCGGTCATCCTGGGCGATTCCCTGGAGGGCGAGGCCCGCGAGGTCGCTACCATCATGGCCGGCATCGCCAAGCAGGTGGTCCGCCACGGCCAGCCGGCGGCGGCTCCCTGTGTCCTGCTGTCCGGCGGCGAGACCACCGTCACCATGACCGGCCAGGGGCGCGGCGGGCGCAACTCCGAGTTCCTGCTGGCCCTGGCCATCGCCCTGGAGGGCCTGCCCGGGGTCCACGCCATCGCCTGCGACACCGACGGCATCGACGGCAGCGAGGACAACGCCGGCGCCGTGATCGGCCCCTGGACCCTCGACGAGGCCGAGATCCGCGACCTCGACGCCAAGGCCCATCTGGCCGACAACGATTCCTACGGCTTCTTCAAGGCCCTGGGTACCCTGGTCGTGACCGGCCCGACCCTGACCAACGTGAACGATTTCCGCGCGATTATGATTTTGCCGGGCCTCGAGAGCACTACTTTGTTACATGGAAGCATTTGACCGGGATTGTTTTGCCTTCTGGCTAGGCGCGCTTCGAAGAGCGATGCGAGCATCGGTCGAGGAGCGGAACGTAGCCAGAAGGCAAAAGAACCCGGCCTTCGGTGGGTCCTAGGCGAACCCCCTCTCCCAATGGGGGTGCGTTCCGCTGCTTGCCCGATGCTTTAGCATCGCGCCGCACAGCGCGGCTTCCCGAATGATCGCCTATGACCCATCAAATGGTTCCATGTAACAATGTAGTGCTCTAGCCCGAACCTTTCACCGAACCGTCACGCCCTTTACCTGGGCAAGACTCCCAAAGCTCTTTAAAGTGGCATCATGCGACGCAACAGGAACGCCAAGATCATTGCCACGCTGGGCCCCGCGACCTCGGACCCGGCGATGATTCATGCCCTCTACGAGGCCGGCGCCGACGTCTTCCGGCTGAACTTCAGCCACGGCAGCCACGAGGATCATCAGATCCGCCTGTTTCACATCCGCCAGGCCCAGCGCAACGGCGAGCGGCCGATCGGCATTCTGCTCGACCTGCAGGGCCCCAAGCTGCGGGTCGGTCAGGTCGCCGGCGGCGAGGTCAAATTGGTGGCCGGGGGAACCTACCGCCTCGATCTCGACGAGACGCCGGGCGACGACAAGCGCGCGCCGCTGCCCCACCCCGAGATTTTCGCCGCGCTCGAGCCCGGCATGGAGCTGTTGCTCGACGACGGCAAGCTGCGCTTGAAGGTCGAGCGCTGCAGCCCCGATCATGCCGAGACCACGGTGCTGACCGGCGGGCCCCTGCGCGACCGCAAGGGCGTCAACGTGCCGGGCGCCGTGCTGCCGATCTCGCCGATCACCGAGAAGGACCGCGAAGACCTGGAATTCGGCCTCGATCTCGGTGTCGACTGGGTCGGCCTCTCCTTCGTGCAGCGCCCCGAAGACGTCGCCGTGGCGCGCTATCTGGTGGGCGACCGGGCGCTCTTGATGGCCAAGATCGAAAAGCCGGCGGCGATCGACACCCTAGACGAGATCGTCGCCCTCTGCGACGGCGTCATGGTGGCGCGCGGCGACCTGGGCGTGGAGATGCCGCCCGAGGCCGTGCCCGGCCTGCAGAAACGGATCATCCGCACCTGCCGGCACGCCGGCAAGCCGGTGGTGGTCGCCACCCAGATGCTGGAATCGATGATCAGCGCGCCGGCGCCGACCCGGGCCGAGGCCTCGGACGTCGCCACCGCGGTCTATGACGGCGCCGACGCGGTGATGCTCTCGGCCGAGACCGCCGCCGGCACCTACCCGATCGAGGCGGTCGCGATCATGGACAAGATCATCGCCTCGACCGAGCAGGACCCCCACTACCGGCCGATCCTCCACGCCACCGACAGCCCTTCCGAACCGACGGCCAACGACGCCATCGCCCTGGCCGCTTCCGAGGTCGCCGCGACCCTCGGGGCCGCCGCCATCGTCTGCTACACCATGTCGGGCTCGACCGCGCTGCGGGTCGCCCGCGAGCGCCCGGCCGCGCCGATCATGGTGCTGACCAACAAGAGCGAGACCGCCCAGCGCATGGCCGTCCTCTGGGGCGCGCACTGCGTCCTGACCTCCGACGTGACCAGCACCCAGGAGATGGTCGACAAGGCGACCGCGCTGGCGGTCCGGGAAGGCTTGGGCCAACCGGGCGACAAGATGGTGATCACCGCTGGCGTGCCCTTCGGCACCCCCGGCACCACCAACATGCTCCGTATCGCGACGATCGAAGGCTGATACCAAGCCGCAGATCGAGTCTTCGACAGTGGAAACCTGTGACCGCAATCGAGAACCCACCGCTCACTGAAAACCGCAATCGACCATTGTTGTCCCTATCGCCAACTGCCTGTTGCCCTGCTCAAAGCAGCCGTTGGTCCAATAGCCGCTGTAGCTTTCGCCATACATCTTCTTGAATGTGCCACGTCCATTTGGGCTGCCATCCCTAAATTGGCCCCCGAATCTGTCGCCGTCCGGCCACTCAATGACGCCGCGTCCATGGAAATTGCCATCCCGCCAATCGCCCTCATAGCTGGCGCCGCTCGTCCACACCACAACACCGTGCCCATGACGCTTGCCGTTCCGAAACTCGCCCTCGTACCTGTCGCCGTTCGCCTCCACATAAACGCCGCGACCATGTTCCTTGCCGTCCTTCATCTCACCTGTGTATTTGCTCACTTTCCACTCGTCGTCCTCCAAGTACCGCCACCTCAGGGACCCCTGCCCGTGGGCCTTGCCCCGCTCGCAGGCACCGCTCCAGGTCACTGTCTCGTTGTCTTGGGGGTCGTTGTTCCAGACGATGCAGTTGGCCTGTGCCTCGACCTGCTGCCAACGCCCCTTATCATCCGTCCAGGCCGGCTTCGACCCGAAAAGCAGCAGCACCGCGAAAAGACCCCATAGCCTCGCCATCACCCAAATCCCCAATACTGGAGCTACTAAGTATCCACGCCTCGGTGCTATTGTAGTCAGTTCCGACGCCACCTGTCAGCCAAGGCGGGTGCCCAGGAGACCAGCGCCCTGCGCAGTCCAAGGCCGTGGCCTGGCACGACCGGCCTGTGATACCATCCGATAGATTCACGATCCGGGCAAAACGCGCACCATGGACCGCAAAGTGAAAGCCGGCCTCCTCGGCAGCATCGTTCTCGCGGTCTGCTGCTTCACCCCCGTCCTGGTGTGGCTGTTCGGCCTCATCGGTCTGACGGCCTATCTGGGCTGGCTCGACGTCGTGCTGCTGCCCGGTCTTGTCTTTTTCCTCGGCTTCACAGGCTACGCGCTATGGCAGAAACGCAGATCGACCCGGTAGTCCCCATCGACCCGGTCTCGACCCTGACCTGTCCGCACTGCGGCCACCGGGAGACCGAGACCATGCCAACCGACGCCTGCCAGTACTTCTATGACTGCAAGGGCTGCGCGGCGCTGCTGAAGCCCCAGCCCGGCGACTGCTGCGTCTACTGCTCTTATGGCACGGTCGCCTGCCCGCCGGTACAGGAACGCGGCAAGGGCTGCTGCGGCTAGCCGGAAACGGCCGAGACGGTCTGGGCCAGGACGATGTAGCGCGCGCCCTTGCCCAGGGTCACCAGCAGCAAAAAGGGCCAGAACCGCACCTTCAGCAGCCCGGCGACCAGGGTCAGGGGATCGCCCACCAGGGGCAGCCAGGCCAGGAGCAGCGACCAGACGCCATAGCGCTGGAACCAGGCGCTGCCGCGCGCGAACTGGGCCGCGCTCAGGGGAAACCAGGGCCGCTCGCGAAAGCCGGCGAAGAAGCGCCCGAGGCCCCAGTTGACCAGGGCGCCGGCGACGTTGCCCGCCGTCGCCAGGGCGATCAGCGGCCACAGCCCGGCGCAACCGCCGGCGACCAGCGCGCCCAGCACCAGCTCGGAGGAGACCGGCAGAATAGTCGCCGCCCAGAAGGCGCTGAGGAACAGCCCAATCAGCGGCCACTGACCCCAGGCTTCGGCGGCGCAATCGAAGGCAGGCGTCACGCGGGGTCCTTTGCGCCGAGAGAGTTTACAGGGCTATAGGCGAGAATGACCCGCAAGGGGGTCAAGCGGGCCACCGCGCGCTGTGTGCCGGTGACGCCAGACATACAAGGATCCCGGAGGGTTCCCATGGTGGGCACGACTGGGATTGAACCAGTGACCCCTACGATGTCAACGTAGTGCTCTCCCGCTGAGCTACGCGCCCTCACCATGGAACGGATCGGCGAATAGCACCAAAAGGGCCCTAATTGCAAGCGCTCGGGGGCAAAAAAACCGCGGCTAGGCGGTCAACATCATGTCGACCTCTTGCACCAGGTCTTTCAGGTGGAAGGGTTTGGACAGAACCCGGGCGCCGCGCTGGCTTTCGTCGCGCGCCTTCAGGGCCACGGCGGCGAATCCGGTGATGAACATGACCTTGATGCCGGGCTGCTCCTTGGCCGCCCGGCGGGCCAGTTCGATGCCGTCCAGCCCCGGCATGACCACGTCGGCCAGCAGCAGGTCGAAGGGCGTGCCGGTGATACAGGTCATGGCCTCCAGACCATCGCCGACCGACTCGACCTCATGGCCGGCACGGCGCAATGCGCGAGTCAGGAACTCGCGCATGGAATGGTCGTCTTCGGCGAGCAGAATGTTCGCCATAGCTTCTCCCTCGTTTCGACCGGCCCGCCACCATGAGGCGCTGGAGCGGGGGTCCGCGCCTCCCCCTTATTCTAAGCCTAAGCTTCTAAGTCAACCTTAACCGACGCCCCCGGGATCGCGCTAAATCCGCCCTGGCCTACAAATTCACAGTTGCGGCCGCGTCGGGCGCTGGTCCCGGGCGATGCGATGGTTTATCGTTTGTTACCATGACAGGGCGAGAGCTTTCGCGTAAAGATGAGCGGTCGGATTTGGATTGAGCGATGGATGCAAGACCAGCAGAGATCGGCGGCTTCCCGTCACACGAGGTGAGAGCACCGGCGCGGCAGCGCCTGCCCTGCGTGTTCGCCTCGCCCCATAGTGGCAAGCACTATCCAACGGAGTTCTTGGCCGCCTCCCGGCTCGACCCCCTCAGCTTGCGGCGCAGCGAGGATTCCTTCGTCGACGAAATCTTCGCGGCCGCGCCGGACGAGGGCGCCCCGCTGCTTCATGCGCTCTTTCCCAGGGCCTACGTCGATCCCAACCGCGAGCCCTTCGAGCTCGACCCCTCCATGTTCGACGAGCGCCTGCCGGCCTATGCCAACACGCGCTCGCCGCGGGTCGCGGCGGGCCTCGGCACCATTGCCAAGGTCGTCGCCACGGGCACGCCGATTTACCGCGACAAGCTGACCTTCGACGAGGCCCTGAGCCGCATCAAACGCTACTACTGGCCCTATCACACCGCGCTGCGCCAGTTGATCGACACGACCAAGGCCAGATTCGGCTACTGCGTCCTGGTCGATTGTCATTCGATGCCCTCCAGCGGCTCGCCCTGTGACGACGGGCCCGACCTCGGCAACATCGATATCGTCCTGGGCGACGCGCACGGCCAGTCCTGTGCCGGCCGGGTCACGGCCTGCGCCGAGTTGGTGCTGCTTTCCCAGGGCTACCGGGTGGCGCGCAACCAGCCCTATTCCGGCGGGTTCGTGACGCGACACTATGGCCGGCCCGAAAGCGGCGTGCATGCCCTGCAGATCGAAATCAACCGCAATATCTATATGGACGAGACCCGCATCGAGCGCGGCGAGAACCTGGTCCGGCTGCAGGACCACGTGCGCGGTCTCGTGGCCGCCCTCGGTGCCCTGGCCATGGCAGACCTCGCCGCCTGATTCGAAGCTACGGACCGAACCTTGGCACAGGCCTTGCTTCCTGGATGGCAAGGAGGAACGGTCTTGTCCATTGCCATTCGCACTCTCATTCGTCCCTGGCGCCTGGCCGCGCTGGCGCTGGTTCTCGCCGCAGGTAGCGCCAAGGCGACCGAATCCCCGGATTTCTGGGGCCTTTGCAGCGACCGCGTGGCCGCGGCGGAAGCCCGGCTGGACCTGCCCCAGCACCTGTTACAGGCGGTGGCGCTGGTCGAGTCCGGGCGTTGGCGCGAACAGGCCAGGGAAAATATTGCCTGGCCCTGGACCGTCATGGCCGAGGGCCGGGGCCGCTATCTGCCGAGCAAGGCGGCCGCCGTCGCCGAGGTCGAGACCCTGCGGGCGCGGGGCATCCGCAACATCGACGTCGGCTGCATGCAGATCAACCTCGGCTACCACCCCGAGGCCTTCGCCTCGCTTGAGGAAGCCTTCGATCCCGACCGCAATATCGCCTACGCCGCCCGCTTCCTGCTGAGCCTGCGCGAAGAGGCGCGCTCCTGGACACGGGCCGTCGGCCTCTACCATTCGCGCAAGGCCATCGCCAGCAACGACTACCGACGCAAGGTCCTCAAACGCTGGCGCGAGGCGCGGCACAAGGCGAACCGCCAACGCCGGGAGGCGCGGCAAGTCCAGGCCGCCCAGGCCGCCCAGCCCACCCAGGCCGCCCAGCCAACCGAGCCGGCGGCCGCTCATGATGACCCGGCCTCTCGCTTGCCGCTCGCGCCGCCAAGCGTCTTCAAGGACGCATTACGCCCCTGACCCGGTCAGTTCGGATTGGAACCATTGCAGGCGGTCGCGGGCCTGTTGGATCTCCCGGTCGAGCCAAGGCACCAGACGGCTCCCGCCGCCCTGGTGATGGCCGCGCAGATCTTCCAGGCGCGCCAGCTCGCGCTCGCAGGTCTCGACCATCAATTCCAACTGCAGGACCTGATCGCGGGCCGGGAGCAGGTGGAGCAGCCGCATCTTGATGGCGATGAAGAGCTTGCTGAACTCGTAGGACGGCCGCCGCCCATCGCTGGTCAGGAGCCGGCGAAGCTCCTCCAGGCCGGCCTCGGTCACCCGCAGGGTCGCCGATCCGTCGCTCGGATTCTGTCCCGGGACACCCTCGTCGCTTGCCTCCAGCAGGCCCTCGACCTTCAGGACCTCCAGCGGAACCCCGACCAGATCCAGCGAGGGACCGACCATGCGGCCGGTGAAATGGCGGATTTCCCCGGCCAGGGCGGCATAGCTCATGGCGCCCCGGTCCGGACGTTGGTCGGCCAGGAGGCCGAGAGCCAAGAGGCGGACGGCATCCGAGGGAAGCAGCGAATTGTCGCGATACATGACCGCCCTTACCTGCCCTCAGCGGAATTCGGCGGCACTATAGCCGGCGCACCGCGACAAGCCCAGCGCCGGTTCCACCTTCATTGAAAAGTGCTCTGTCCAGACCCGCTAGCCCGGCGACATGCCCCGCAGGCGTTCGTTGCGGCGACGCAGCAGTTCCAGGACGGTCATCATCATGATCGAAAAGACGATCAGGAGCGTCGCCACCGCAAGGATCGTCGGGCTGATCTGCTCGCGGATGCCGGCCCACATCTGGCGCGGCACGGTGCGTTCCTCGAACCCGGCCAGGAACAGCACCACCACCACCTCGTCGAAGGAGGTGATGAAGGCAAAGAGCGCCCCGGAAATGACGCCGGGCAGGATCAGGGGCACGATGACCTTGAAGAAGGTCGTGGTCGGGGCGGCCCCCAGGCTGGAGGAGGCGCGGATCAGGCTGCGGTCGAAGCCCACCAGGGTCGCGGTGCAGGTGATCACCACGAAGGGGGTGCCGAGCGCCGTGTGGGCCAGGATGATGCCCAGCTTGGTCTGGGCCAGATTGACGTCGGAATAGAAGAAGAACATGCCGGCCGCGGTGATGATCAACGGCACGATCATCGGTGAGATCAGGACCGACATGATGGCGGTGCGGAAGGGGATCTGAGACTGGCTCAGGCCGAGCGCCGCCAGGGTCCCCAAGGTGGTCGCCAGCAGGGTCGAACAGGTGGCGAAGAAAAAGGAGTTGCGGATCGAATGGATCCACTGCGGATTGGTGAAGATGTCGTCGTACCAGCGCATCGAAAAGGCGTCCGGGTCGAGCCGCAGCATGCCCGGCGAAAAGGTGAAGTAGGGCTCGGCATTGAAGGACAGCGGCACGATCACCACGATCGGCAGGATCAGGAACAGAAAAATGATCCCGCAGACAACCCGGAAGGTGTAGTGCCAGGACCGCTCCAGCGGCGAGGTGTAGGGAGGAAGCGCCATCGGTCGTCTATCCCAGCTTCATGTTGTCGATGCCAACCACGCGGTTGTAGAGCCAGTAGAGGGCCAGGATGCCCAGCAGCAGAATGGCGCCCAGGGCCGCCGCCAAGCCCCAGTTCAGCGACGACTGCATGTGGTAGGCGATGAAGTTGCTGATCAATTGCCCGGTGCGCCCGCCGACCAGGGCCGGCGTGATGTAGTAGCCCACCGAAAGGATGAAGACGAGCAGCGAGCCGGCGCCGATGCCGGGCACGGTCTGCGGAAAGTAGACGGTCCAGAAGGCGTGGGTCGGCGTCGCGCCGAGGGATTTGGCGGCGCGCATATGGTAGGGGTTGATCGTCTTCATCACGCTGAACAGCGGCAGCACCATGAAGGGCAGCAGGATGTGGACCATCGCCACCACGGTCCCGGTCATGTTGTAGATCATCTGCAGGCGGTTCTCGTCGTCGATCAGGCCCAGCCAGACCGCGACGTCGTTCAGCACGCCTTCGCGTTGCAGCAGCACGATCCAGGAGGTGGTGCGCACCAAAAGCGAGGTCCAGAAGGGCAGCAGCACCATGATCATCAGAAGGTTGCTGACCCGGGTCGGCAGGGTCGCCATCAGATAGGCGATCGGATAGGCCAGTGCGATGCAGATCAAGGTAATCAGAAGACTGACCCAGAGGGTGCGATAGAACAGCGGCACGTAGATGCGGCGTTCCTCGGCCTGCTGGACAACGGCGCCCGACGGATCCTGGGTGAGGTCGAGGGCGGCCAGATAGTAGGACAGGGTGTAGGCCTGCCCGACCCGTTTCAGCTTCGACCAGACCGCGACATCGCCCCACTTCTTGTCGATCTTGATCATGGCCTCCTTGAAGGGCGCCTCGATCTTCGCGATTCGCCGTCCGGTCTTGGTGACGGTGCTGCGGGACCCCGGCAGGTCATAGTTCAGACGGGTCGCGATCCTGCCGATGGTCTTGTCCTTTTTCGCCACCGTCAGTTCTTCCGCCAGGATGGCGAAGACGGCTTCGCCCGGAAGTCCCGACGCGGCATCCCAATCGGCGATGGCCGCCATGGTCCGCGGCAGGTTCTCGGCGATCACGGGATTGTCCACCGAGCGAAACAACATCTCGACGATGGGATAGACGAAGGACACGAGGATGAAGATCAACAGCGGCGCGGTGAGAGCCAGGGCTCGCAGTTTGTTGCGCCTTTCCGCCAAGGCCAGCTTGACGCGCAGCGGCACGCCGTCGACGGTGGTGAGAAGTCCCGGTTCGGCAGCGATCTGAGCCATACTTTCGCCCGCCTTCTTCGTCCCTGTCTTCTTGGTACTCCCGCCCCGATGGGGCGCTCACAAGTCCAACCGGGGCCGGACCGCGCTCGCCGCCCGGCCCCGGAAGGAAACGGTGCCTACTTCGCCAGCCAGGCGTTGAAGCGCTCGTTCATCTCGTCTTGATGATCCGCCCACCATTCGAAATCGTTCTGCAGGGCGGTCTTGAAGTTATCGGGATAGGTCGGCATGTGCGGCAGCATGTCGGGCGCCACCAGCTTCAGGGACGACTTGCGCACCGGACCGTAGGAAATGTACTTGGTCTGGTCCGCGAGGCGCTGGGTGTCGGTCGAGTACTTCACGAACTTCAGGGTGTTCTCGAGGTTCGGCGTGCCCTTGACGATGCCCCAAAGATCGATGTCCCAGACCTGCCCGTCCCAGACGATCTCGAAGGGCTTGCCTTCCTCGATGATCGCGTTGAAGAGACGGCCGTTGTAGGCCGATGTCATCGCCACCTCGCCATCGGCCAGCATCTGCGGCGGCTGGGCGCCAGCTTCCCACCAGAGCACCGAGTCCTTGATCTTGTCGAGCACGGCGAAGGCCCGGTCGACGCCCTCTTCGGAGGCCAGGGTCTCGTAAACCTGGTCGCCGGCCACGCCATCGGTCATGAGCGCCCATTCCAGGTTGACCCGAGGAGTCTTGCGCAGGCCGCGGGTGCCGGGAAACTTATCGGTGTCGAATAGATCGCCGATCGAGGCGGGACCGCCGCCGGTGAACTTGGTCTTGTCGTAGGCATAGACCGTCGACCAGACGATTTCGCCAATGCCGCACTCATGCAGCGTGCCCTCGATAAAGTCCTCGGTCGCCGGGGTGCCATCGGGCGCCGCCGGCAGGGTCGCGGGGTCGATCTCCTCCAACAGGCCCTCGTCGCAGCCGCGCACGATGTCCGACAGCTCGAAGTCGATGACATCCCAGGTGATGTTGCCGGCTTCGACCTGGGCCCGCACCTGGGCAAGGCCGCCATTGTAGTCCTCGGAATTCACCGTGATGCCGGTCTCGGCCATGAAGGGCTTGTGATAGGCCTCCAACTGGCTCTTGGTGTAGGCGCCGCCCCACGAGACGGCGGTGATCGATTCGGCCTGGGCCGGCGCCGTACCGAAGGCGACGACCAGCGCGAGCGCGGCGACGGTCCCGGTAAGTAGGTTCTTCATCTCCTGTTTTCTCCCATCTCTACGCCATCTCCGACGGCGGACTTTGATTGGTTCTCGAGGTTACAACGCACAAAACATCGGGACCTTTTCAGGCGGCCCCTTCGTAGATATCGAGGGCCCGGCAGTCCTCGGCACTCCAGCCGACCGTGACGATTTCGCCGGGCTGCAGATGAACGTGTCCCGAGGCATTGGGCACCTTCACGATAAAATCGCTGTTGCCGCAGACGGTGACACGGCTTCGCATGTGGTCGCCCAGATAAATCAGCTCCTCGACCCTGCCGCTGAACATGTTGGGCAGGCTGCCCGAGGGTGGGTTGATCACCACGCGTTCGGGGCGCAGCGACAAGGTCGTGCCGCTGCCGACCGCGCCGATCTTGACCGGCAGGGCCTCGATGATACTGCCATCGGTGCCCTCGACGGTGCAGGCCCCGTTCTCGGCGGCCTTGACCGTGCCCATCAGCTTGTTGTTTTCGCCGATGAACTGGGCCACGAAAGCGTTGTCGGGCTTCTCATAGAGCTCGTCGGGCGGCGCAAGTTGCTGGATTTCGCCGTCGTTGAAGACCGCGATGCGGTTCGACATGGTCAAGGCCTCGGATTGGTCATGGGTCACGTAGACCACCGAAACGCCGAGGTTTTCATGAATGTGCTTGATCTCATACTGCATCTGCTCGCGCAGCTGCTTGTCGAGCGCGCCCAGCGGCTCGTCCATCAAGACCAGGTCGGGCTCGAACACCAGGGCACGGGCCACGGCCACGCGCTGTTGCTGGCCGCCCGAAAGCTGGCCCGGGCGGCGGTGCTCGAAGCCGTTGAGCTGCACCATGCCGAGCGCCCGGTTGACCTTTTCTTCCTGTTCGGCCTTGTCGATCTTGCGCACTTTCAAGGGGTAGGCGAGGTTCTCCGCCACGGTCATGTGAGGAAAGAGCGCATAATTCTGGAACACCATGCCAATGCCGCGATGGTGCGGCGGCACGTTGTTGATCGGCGTTTCATTCAGATAGATCTCGCCGTGAGTCGCGGTCTCGAACCCGGCGAGCATCATCAGGCAAGTGGTTTTACCCGAGCCCGACGGGCCCAGCATGGTCAAAAACTCGCCGCGGCGAACATGCATGTTGAGGTTCTTGATGACGAGGTCGACGCCATCATAGCTCTTCTGCACGCTCTCGAAGCGCACAATGTGTTCCGCGTCCCCCGTCATCGTCTCCCCGCCTTCGTGTTCGGATAGAGGCAATCCTATCCAGATCCGTCGGTCGTCGGCCTTGACGGCTTCGGCCTCCAAGTCAGGCCGAAGCCGCAGCCGCTTGCTTTGCAAGGCGAATTGGCCAAACCATAGCCAATCGCCGCGTAGCTGAAAAGGTATTATCCGCGCCCGCACAACCCCCGCGATCCGCCTATCCCATGGCCCTTTGGTACAGCACCTTACGCGGCGAGTGGCAGTTCGAGGTCGCGCCAGACGGCCAGCAGGGCCTTGATCAGGGCGTCGATCTCGGCGGGGCCGTGGTAGGGCGTGGGGGTGAGGCGCAGGCGCTCGGTGCCCTTGGGCACGGTCGGGTGGTTGATCGGCTGGACGTAGATCGCGTGCTCGGCCAGCAGGCGGTCGGTCACCTCGCGGCAGCGCCCGGCCTCGCCGACCAGGACCGGCACGATGTGGCTGGCGCTCGGCATCAGCGGCAGGCCGGCCGCGGCCAGGCGGTCCTTCAGGAGTTTGACGTGTTTCCGCTGGGCGGCCCGCTCGGCGCCGCTCGCCTTCAGGTGCCGCACCGAGGTCAAGGCCCCGGCCGCGATCACCGGCGGCAGCGCCGTGGTGAAGATGAAGCCCGAGGCAAAGGAGCGCACGAAGTCCACCAGGCTCGCCGAGGCCGCGATATAGCCGCCCATCACCCCGAAGGCCTTGGCCAGGGTCCCCTCGATCACCGTCAGGCGATCCATCAGGCCCTCGCGCTCGGCGATCCCGCCGCCGCGCGGGCCGTAGAGCCCCACCGCGTGAACCTCGTCCAGATAGGTCATCGCCCCGTGCCGCTCGGCGACCTCGCAGAGCTCCGCCAGGGGCGCGATGTCGCCGTCCATCGAGTAGACCGATTCGAAGGCCACCAGCTTGGCCCGCTCCCGGGGATAGGCCGACAGACGCCGGTCCAGGTCCGCCGGGTCGTTGTGCCGGAAGACCTCCTTGGCCGCCCGGCTGTGGCGGATGCCCTCGATCATCGAGGCGTGGTTCATCTCGTCCGACAGCACGACGCAGTCCGGCAGGCGCGCCGCAAGGGTCCCCAGGGCGGTCCAGTTCGAGACATAACCCGAGGTAAAGAGCAGCGCCGCCGCCTTGCCGTGAAGATCCGCCAGCTCGCGCTCCAGCAGTACATGGCCATGGTTGGTGCCCGAGATGTTCCGGGTCCCCCCGGCCCCCGCCCCGCAGCGCGCCAGGGCCTCGCCCATGGCCGCGATCACCGCCGGGTTCTGGCCCATGCCCAGATAGTCGTTCGAACACCAGACCGTCACCTGGCGGGGCCCGCTGTCGGTGTGGCAAAGCGCGCGCGGGAAATCTCCGACCTGGCGTTCCAAGTCCGCGAAAAAGCGGTAGTTTCCCTCATTCTTCAATCCGGCTATCGCCGTGTCAAAATACTTATCGTAGTCCATCGCGCCGCCCATGCCATCCCATTACGGCCGGCCATGGTGTTGCACAGACTTGCTCGCTAGACCAGTGAAAACTGGGCGAGTAGTGGCAGGCGCAATTGACACCGGACTTGCATTTAGATCTGACGACGGATCGTCCCGCCAAACCCGCCAAACCCGCCAACTCATAAACGAAGTGCAACACCGGTATGCTCCGGAGTTGCGATGGGCAAGCACTACAGACAGCTCGACCTCGATGAGCGGATTGAGCTTTTCCGGCATCATGATGCCGGCAATGCTCCGAGCGAGATCTCACGGATCATGGACTGTCACCCAGCGACGATCAGCCGCGAGCTCAAACGCAACAGCCTGCCCAAGGGCGACTACAAGCCGGCCTCGGCGGAACGCATCGCGCCAAGACGAACCGGGGCCGGCGCTACTTCAAGCGCCGTCGCGAGCCGATCTCAGGGCGACGTTCGATCCATGAACGCGGCCAGGACATCCAAGGCATCGTCTGGGCATCAACACCACGCCGCGAAAGTGCCTCGGTTTCTTAACACCCGCCGAGGCCTTCATCCAGCAACCGAGGCGTTGCGCTTGAGCCGCGAATCTAGCCGGTCACCTCAAGAAACGGCTAAGAAAATGTGCGAATTATTCAATCTTTGATGTAATAATTAAAATTTTACTTAAAAACTTCCTCGGAAACCTAGTAATTCTTTAGGATTTTTTTACCGGCATTTGTCATTTTCACTCAATTCCAACGTTTTATCTCGCGCCGGTTCTGCTTCAAACCATCTCAACAGCAAAAGCCAAACGGAACCCACAGTGCAAATCGCCCGAATTCTGAAGTTTCTAACCCTAACCGTCATGGTTGCGCTGACCAACGACGCCCAAGCTACATCCGTGAAATCCTCATCCGATGATGGCGGTCATGTGACGACCGTCGCCGCGACGGAGAGCGACCATGACGCCGAGCCGGCGCCCGCAGCGTCAAGCGGCGGCCACGGTGTCCGTTGGGGCTGTAGCGGGAAGGCTGGCCCCGACAGCTGGGGCCGACTTTCGAAGGACTATCAACTCTGTGGCGCCGGCGCCATGCAGTCGCCGGTGGACATCGCCGATGGCTTCATCGCGGACGGTGATCCCATCGATTTCGATTACCGGCTGACGCCGCTCAGCATCGTCCACAACGGCCATACGGTGCAGGTGAACTACGCAGCGGGCAGCGGGATCACCGTCGCTGGCGAGCGCTACGAGCTGCTGCAGCTCCACTTCCATACACCCAGCGAACACGCGGTCGAAGGTCAGCTGGCGGCCATGGAGGTTCACTTCGTGCACAAGAACGCCGCAGGCGCCCTGGCCGTAGTCGGGGCCCTTATGGAGGCCGGAACCGAGAACCCCGCGTTGCGCGAGATCTGGGACAGCATGCCCCGGAAGGAAAGCGCCGAGAAAACCCACGAGCGCGTCATGATCAATGCACGTGACCTGCTGCCCGACGATACCAGCTACTACCGCTACATGGGTTCGCTGACCACCCCGCCTTGCAGCGAGGGCGTCAACTGGTTCGTTCTAACCCACTCGATCCAGGTTGGGATCGAGCAGGTCGGCACATTTGCCAAGGCCGCAGGCCCCAACAACCGGCCGCTGCAGCCGACCAATCATCGTCTCGTTTTGGCGCCCCGCGCTCAATGACGACGAACCGCTTCCTCCGGGCCGATCTCGATCGGTCTGGACGTCAACAGAAAGGAATGAACATGTTCGCGCGTTTGAAGAATCTCAATGTCGGGGTCAAGGTCCTGGCCATCGTCGGCTTCTGCTTGCTGGCGCTCGTAGGGGTGGCAACCCTGTCGATCACCCAGATGATGAAGATCGGCAGCGAGATCGAGGCCGTCGCCGAGCGGGATATCCCGCTGACCGGGATCATTACCCAAATCACCGTTCATCAGCTCGAACAGTCGATCAACTACGAGCGAGCAGTTCGCTTCGGCGAAGCCATGGCCCACGACAGTCACGCCGCCGAGCAATTTGAAAAGGCCGTCGCGACCTTCGAGGAGCTCGCCGCAAAAGTCGACAACGAACTCAAGCAGGGCGAGGAGCTCGCCGCCGAAGCGGTCTCCAAGGCCCATTCAGCCGAAGAAAAGCAGGAGTTCCAGAAGGTCAGTGACGCTCTGGTGAAGATCGATGCCGAGCACGGCACGTTCGACGAGCATGTGATCGAGGTCTTCACCCTGCTGTCCAAGGGCTATCTTCAGGAGGCCGTCGAGAAGGAAGAACTGATCGAGCAGGAGGAAGAAGCTCTCAACCACGAACTGGTGGCTCTCCTGACCGAAATCGCAGTCTTCACCGAAAAGGCAACGCGGACCGTCGAGGAGCACGAGAAGTTCACGCTCCAGCTCTTGATCGGAACGACGATTGCTGTTTTCCTGACGGCTCTCGGGATGGCTTGGCTGCTGGTTCAGTGGGTCATCATTCGACCGCTTCGGGAGACGGTGACCTCGCTCAATTCTCTAACCGCGGGCGATATCGATGTCACTGTGACGGTGCGTAGCGAGGACGAGATCGGCAAGGTCGCCCAGGCGCTCGAAGTCTTCCGTGAGAAGCTCATCGAGAACAAGGAAATGGAAGCCCGGGCCGCCGAGCAAAAGGAAGCCGCTGAGCGAGAACGCAAGGAAGCCCTGCTGGGCATGGCCGACAACCTGGAGGGTTCCGTTGGCGGCATCGTCCAGGTGGTCTCCTCTGCAGCCACCGAGATGCAATCCTCCGCTCAGGCCCTAACGGCGACCGCCGAGGAGACCAGCGCACAAGCCACCGCCGTCGCTGCCGCTTCAGAGCAGGCCACCACCAACGTCAATACCGTGGCGGCCGCGACAGAAGAACTCACCAGCTCGATCGGTGAGATCAATCGCCAAATCTCTCAGTCTTCCGAGATCACCGCCAAGGCCGTCGAAGAGGCTGGGCGAACGACAGAGATAATCCAGGGCATGGCTCAGATGGCCGAGAAAATCGGTGACGTTGTCAGTCTGATTAACGATATTGCCGAACAGACCAACCTACTGGCGCTCAACGCCACGATCGAGGCGGCCCGCGCCGGCGATGCCGGCAAGGGCTTCGCGGTGGTGGCCAGCGAGGTCAAGTCCCTGGCCGGCCAGACTGCCAAGGCAACGGAGGAGATCTCCTCCCAGATTGGCGACATGCAAAGCGTCACCGGTGATAGCGCCAAGGCGATCGAGGGTATCAGCGGGATCATCCACGAGGTCAACGAAATAGCCTCGAGCATTGCCGCGGCCATGGAGGAGCAAGGTGCGGCGACGGGGGAGATTTCCCGCAACGTGCAGGAGGCGTCCCAAGGCACCACCGAGGTCTCTTCCAACATCGCGGGCGTCAGCCAGGCCGCTAGTGAAACCGGCCAGTCGGCCAGCCAGGTCCTTGAAGCGGCTGGGGAGCTTTCATCCCAGTCGGAAACTCTGCGAGCAGAGATCGATCGTTTCCTGGCCGAGATCCGGGCGGCGTAACAGCTCGTCCAGTGTTTGCGATGGAAGGGGAGCCCCTGTGGCTCCCCTTCTCTCTTGCCCAACTGAAAGATCTGATGCCGCCTCGCCCGTCACGGGCTTGGCCATTGCAGGACCGTCTGACCCGCACTAGCCTACCGTACTATTCTCCTGGTAGGAGTTTTGCGGTGGCGCAGTTTCTGTTTTCCGACCTGAAGCTCTACGACGGACAAGACGGCGCGCTGAAGGAAGGGTATTCGGTCCTGGTCGAGGACGAGACCATCAAGGAGGTCTCAGACCGGCCGATCGAGGCCCCCGATGCCCAGGCGATCAAGCTCGGCGGCCGCACCTTGATGCCCGGCCTGATCGATGCCCATTTTCACTGCGTCGCCGCCCACCCCGATATCTCCAAGGTCGAAGCCATGCCGGCTTCGCTGCTGCATCAGCATGCCCGACAGTTGCTGGAGGATGCTCTGGCCCGAGGCTTCACCACGGTGCGCGACGCCGGCGGGGCCGACTACGGCCATGCCATGGCGGTCAAGACCGGCATGATCAAGGGCCCGCGGATCTTCTATTCCGGCCGCGCCCTGACCCAGACCGGCGGCCATGCCGACTTTCGCGGTCTCGAAGAAGATTCCATCGAGTGCTGTTTTTGCGCCCAGCGCGCCGCCACCATGGGGGTCATCGCCGACGGCGTGCCCGAAGTCCGGCGCGCCGCCCGCGAAGAGCTGCGCCGGGGCGCGACCCAGATCAAGATCATGGCCTCGGGCGGTGTCGCCTCGCCCAGCGATCCGGTATGGAACCTGCAGTATTCCGAAGAGGAGATCCGCGCGATCGTGTGGGAGGCCCGGTCCTGGCGGACCTACGTCATGGCCCATGCCTACACGCCCGAGGCGATACGACGCTGCGTCGACTTCGGCGTGCGCTCGATCGAACACGCCAACCTGATCGACGCCGACACGGCGGCCTTCTGCACCGAACGGGGTGCCTGGGTGGTCCCGACACTGGCGACCTACGACGCGCTCAAGGCCTTCGCCGCCGACCTTGGCCTACCCGCGGCCAGTCTCGCCAAGGTCGACGTCGTGGCGACAGCCGGGCGCCAGTCTTTGGAACTCCTGAAGGCCGCGGGCACGAAGATCGGCTTCGGGTCAGACCTCCTGGGCGCCATGCAGGCCCACCAATCGACCGAATTCCTGATCCGCCGGGAAGTCCTCGGCGCCGAGGAGGTCCTGCGCTCGGCGACGTCGGACAATGCCAAGCTGCTCGAGTCCGAGGGCCGCTTGGGCGTGGTGGCGCCGGGCGCCCTGGCCGACCTGATCGTGATCGACGGCGATCCGCTGGCCGACTTCGGCCTGTTTCAGGATCAGGGCGCCCATATCCCGCTGATCATGAAGGGCGGGGCAATCTTCAAAAATCAATTAATTTGAGAGAGTTGGCGACAGCATCCATCCCAAGCTGCCAAACCGATCACGACTTTGCGAAAGAATAGTTCGTCTAACCGCTTGTTTCTCCGGGGTCTGCTGGACTAGGGTTGGGGCCGACGAAAAGCCGGGACCTCGGGAGCCAATCCCGGGGGTCCTGTTACACAGGACAGCCGGCGTATCAACAGGGAGATAAAGAATGAGAATCCGAAAGTCACTCTTCGGGGCCGTCATGGCATCGGTCGTGGCCTTGTCCTTCGGGACGGCCGGCGACGCCAAGGCCGAGAAGGTATTCCGCTATGCCACCACCGGTGACATCTTGGGCCTGGACCCGCAGGCCAACAACGAGGGTCCGACCAACACGATGAAGAGCAACATTTACGGGCGCCTGGTGCACCGCAAGCCCGACCTGTCGCTCGAGCCGGACATGGCCACCTCCTGGGAGCAGATCGACGAGGTCACCTGGCGTTTCCACCTGCGCGAGGGCGTGACCTTCCATAACGGAAACCCCTTCAATGCCGACGACGTGGTCTATTCCTTCAAGCGCCAGAAGCAGGAAGCCTCGTCGATGGCTTTCGTGCTGGCGACCGTCGAGGACGTGAAGAAGGTCGACGACCTGACCGTCGACATGGTCACCAAGGGCCCCGATCCCATTCTCATGCTGAACATGCCGAACTTCTATCTGGTCGACAAAGAGTGGGTCGAAGAGCACAACGGTTTCGAGATCATCGACGTCTCGGGCGCGACCAACTACATGAACGCCAACGCCAACGGGACCGGCCCCTTCAAGCTGGTCGAGTGGGTTCAGGATTCCCGAATCGTGCTGGAGCCCTTCGACAAGCATTGGAATGCCGGCAATTTCGACGCCAACATCGACAAGGCGGTCTTCACGCCGATTCCCAACGACGCGACCCGGGTCGCGGCGCTGCTGTCGGGCGAAATCGACCTGATGTACCCGGTGCCCCTGCAGGACGTGAAACGGCTTGAGGCCGATCCCAACACCGAGGCGCTGCAGGGTCCCGAGCTGCGCACCATCTTCTTCGGTTTCGATCAGCACCGCGACGAGCTGCTCGATATGCCGGGCAGCGGCAAGAACCCCTTCAAGGACGTCCGTGTCCGTCAGGCCTTCGCCCACGCCATCGATATCGAGGGCATCAAGCGCGTGGTCATGCGCGGCGCCGCCAAGCCGACCGGCCTGATGATCGCCGACGGCATCAACGGTTTCCAGGAGGACATGAACACCCGCCCGGCCTACGATCCGGACAAGGCCAAGGCCCTGCTGGCCGAGGCCGGCTACGGCGACGGCTTCCCGATCACCTTCGACTGCCCGAACGACCGCTACGTGAACGACGAGGCGATCTGCACCGCCGTGGTGCCGATGCTGGAGCGTATCGGGATCAAGGTGACGCCGAACTTCCAGACCAAGTCGCTGCACTTCAACAAGATCGGCAAGCCCTCGAACTACGACACCAGCTTCTACATGCTGGGCTGGACACCGGGCTCCTACGATGCCCTCAACCCCTTGATGCAGTTGATGTCGGTCGACGGCGAGGGCCGCGGCACCTGGAACTCGGGC
Organism: Kiloniellaceae bacterium; assembly: GCA_021776195.1. The sequence continues at coordinate 36,034 of JAJFGK010000154.1, forward strand.
CGCTACTCGAACTCGCGGATCGAGGAGTTGACCGGTCTCATCGCCACCGAGATGGATGAGGCCAAGCGCAACGAGATGGTTCGCGAAGCCTTCAAGATCCATCAGGACGAGGTCGGCCACATTCCGCTCCACCAGCAGGCGCTGGCCTGGGGTGTGCGCACCGACAAGGTCAAGAAGGTCTGGCAACGGCCCTTCAACGATGTCGACCTGCGCTACGTCACGATGAACTGACGCACTTGATGCCGCGGTCTCCGGCGGAGCGGCCCCTGGCAGGGCGGCCGCCGGAGACCTCGGATTTCCCCTGTACGGGCTCTTATTCAATTTATGTTCGCATTCGTCGTTCAGCGCCTCTTTCAGGCACTCCTGGTCATGCTCACCGTGGCCTTCATCGCTTTTTCGCTGTTCCAGTTCGTCGGCGACCCGATAAACAACATGGTCGGCCAGGACGCCACGGACGAACAGCGTGACTCGCTGCGCGAACTGCTCGGCCTGAACGATTCGATTCCGGTTCAGTTCGCGCGCTTCGTCGGCAACACGGTGCAGGGCAGTTTCGGCATCTCCTATCGTCTCGGCCTTCCGGTCGGCGAGATTCTGGCCGAGCGCCTGCCGGCGACCTTGGAGCTGGTCTTCGTCTCGGCCATCCTGGCCCTCGCCGTCGGCATTCCCATGGGGGTCTACACCGGGCTCAACCGCAATGCCTGGCTGAGCAAAATATTCCTGACCGTATCGCTGATGGGTATCTCGCTGCCGACCTTCCTGATCGGCATCCTGCTGATCCTGTTCTTCGGGGTCTATCTCGACGGGCTGCTGCCCACCTTTGGACGGCAGGGGACCGTCGACCTGGGTTCCTGGGAAACGTCGCTGCTGACCGCCAAGGGCTGGTCGCACATGATCATGCCGGCCTTCACCCTGGCGCTCTTTCAGTTGACCCTGATCATGCGCCTGGTGCGCGCCGAAATGTTGGAGGTGCTGCGCGCCGACTACATCAAGTTCGCCCGCGCCCGCGGCCTTTCCAACCGCGCGATCAACTATGGTCACGCGCTGAAGAACACCCTGGTGCCGGTCATCACCATCATGGGCCTCCAGATCGGCTCGCTGCTGGCCTTTTCCATCATCACCGAAACCGTCTTTGCCTGGCCCGGCATGGGGCTTTTGATCCTGCAGGCGATCCAGTTCGTCGACATCCCGGTCATGAGCACCTATCTGGTGCTGATCGCCTTCTTCTTCGTCGCCATCAACCTCGTCGTCGACCTGCTCTACTACGTCGTCGATCCGCGTCTCCGGCTCGAGACCGTGGCCACTGGGCACTAGTGTGGTGGAGCTGAAGCAGATGGCAAGCCAGGACCAGGAACTCTCGATCACCTTCGGCAGACGCGTCGGCGATGCCCTCTACCGGTTCTTCGACGGCGATGTGTTCTTTTCCTTCCGCCATTCGCCGGTGACCATCGTCGCTTTCGCCATGACCATGGTCTTCTTCGTCGCGGCGGGCCTGGCCTACTGGCTGGCGCCCTTCAACACCAACGATGTCGCCAGCCTCAATCTGATGGACGCCTTTCGCCCGCCGGCCTGGGAGGACGGCGGCGAATGGCGCTTTGTCCTGGGCACCGACGATCAGGGCCGCGACGTGCTGTCTTCGATCATGTTCGGCATGCAAATCTCGCTCATGGTCGGGTTCGCTTCTGTCGCCCTGGCCGCGGTCTTCGGCACGGCTCTGGGGCTGCTCAGCGGCTACCTGGGCGGCCATCTCGACTCCTTCATCATGCGCATCGCCGACGTGCAGCTGACCTTTCCGGCCATCCTGATCGCGCTGCTGATCGACGGGATCGTCGGGACCCTCCTGCCGCGCGGCCTGCACTCGGAACTGAAAGTCTACGTCTTGATCCTCGCCATCGCCGCCTCGCAGTGGGTCAACTTCGCCCGAACGGTGCGCGGCTCGACCCTGGTCGAGAAGAACAAGGAGTACGTCCAGGCCGCCAAGGTCATCGGCGTGCCGTCGATTTTGATCATGATCCGCCACGTGCTGCCCAACGTCATGGGCCCGGTCCTGGTGATCGCCACCTTGAGCCTGGCAATCTCGATCCTGACCGAGGCCACGCTATCCTTTCTCGGCGTCGGCGTGCCGATCACCAAACCCTCGCTCGGCACCCTGATCCGCATCGGCAACGACTTTTTGTTTTCCGGCGAATGGTGGATGACGATCTTCCCCGGCGTCGCACTGGTGCTTCTGGTCCTGGCCGTCAACCTGCTGGGCGACTGGTTGCGCGACGCCCTGAACCCGAAGCTGAGGTAGACCATGGCCCAGGACGGCACACCTCTGCTGGAGGTCCGCAATCTCGTGGTCCAGTTCCCCGGCCGGCGCGGCACCCTGACCGCGGTGGACGATATCTCCTTTTCCCTGCGCGAGGGCGAGGTCCTGGGCGTCGTGGGCGAGTCGGGGGCCGGCAAATCGCTGACCGGCTCGGCCATCATCGGCCTGCTCGATCCGCCCGGGCGCATCGCCAGCGGCGAGATCCTGCTCGACGGCCGGCGCATCGACAACCTGCCCTACGAGGAAATGCGCCAGGTTCGCGGCCGCGAGATCGGCATGGTCTTCCAGGACCCGCTGACCTCCCTGAACCCGCTCTACACCATCGGCCGGCAGTTGATGGAGACGATCCAGACCCACACCGATCTGTCCGAGAGTGCCGCCAGGACCCGCGCGCTGGATCTGCTCGCCGAGGTCGGCATCCCCTCCGCCGAACGCCGGATCGACCACTATCCTCATCAGTTCTCCGGCGGCATGCGCCAGCGGGTGGTGATCGCGCTGGCGCTCTGTATCAACCCGCGTTTGATCATCGCCGACGAGCCGACCACGGCCCTGGACGTTTCGATCCAGGCCCAGATCATCGCGCTGCTGAAGCGGCTCTGCCGCGAACACGACGCCGCGGTGGTCCTGATCACCCACGACATGGGGGTGATCGCCGAGACCGCCGACCGGGTGGCGGTGATGTACGCCGGGCGGCTCGCCGAGATCGGCTCGGTGCGCGACGTGGTAAAGCGCGCCCGCCATCCCTATACCGAGGGCCTGATGGGCTCGATCCCCATGGTCGGCCACGAGAACGAGACCCTGGTTCAGATCGACGGATCCATGCCCCGCCTGACCGCCATTCCCAAGGGCTGCGCCTTCAATCCGCGCTGCCCCAAGGTCTTCGAGCGCTGCCGCCAGGAGCGGCCCAACCTGATGCCGACCGACACCAATGAAGCCGCCTGCTGGCTCTACGAGGAAGGGGCCCCAAATGGCTGACAGGGGCATGGCTGACACCGGTCTGGCTCCGGCGGCGCGGGACAGCGAAACCCGATCGCTGGTCAAGCTGCACGACCTGGCCAAGTATTTCGATGTCTCCCCGCCCCTGCTCAACCGCGTGCTGCAGGGCGGCTCGCGCCTGGTCCTGAAGGCGGTCGATGGCATCTCCATCGACATCCCCAAGGGCAAGACCTTCTCCCTGGTCGGCGAATCGGGGTGCGGCAAGTCGACGGTCGCCCGCCTGGTGGTGGGCCTCTACACCCCGACCCGGGGCTCGATCATCTTCGACGGCGTCGACATCAAGGACCGCGACACCATCCGGGCGGTGCGCCGGCGCCTGCAGATGATTTTCCAGGATCCCTACGCCAGTCTCAATCCGCGCTGGCGCGTGGTGGACATCGTCGCCGAGCCGATCCGCGCCCACCGCCTGATCAGCGGCAAGAAGGCCATCGAGACCCGGGTCGGCGAGCTCTTGTCCCAGGTCGGCCTGTCGCCGATCGACGGCGAGAAGTTTCCCCACGAGTTCTCCGGCGGCCAGCGTCAGCGCATCTCGATCGCCCGGGCCCTGGCCAGTAATCCGGAGTTTCTGGTCTGCGACGAGCCGACCTCGGCGCTCGACGTATCGGTGCAGGCCCAGATCCTGAACCTGATGAAGGACCTGCAACGCCGCCTGGGCCTGACCTACCTCTTCATCAGCCACGACCTGGCCGTGGTCTACCACATCTCGGACTACGTCGGGGTCATGTACCTGGGCCGGCTGGTCGAGTGGGGCGAGGCGCGCAAGGTCTTCAAGCAGCCCCGGCACCCCTACACCCGGATGCTGCTGGACGCGATCCCCGACCTCGACATGACCGGCCGCGCGCGCATTCCCGTCGCCGGCGAGGTGCCCAACCCGATCGATCCGCCGACCGGCTGTCATTTCCACCCGCGCTGCCCCTTCGCCAACGACCGCTGCCTGACCGAGGCGCCCCGCGCCCTGGCCACGGAGACCGGCGAAGTCGCCTGCCACGCGGTCGAGGAGGGCCGGCTGGAGGACCGATAGCCGATCTTGATGCAAAGGACCCGCTGACCCATGCCGATCATCAACCGCATCGCCGAGTTCCAGGACGATATGAAGACCTGGCGGCACGACATTCACAAGCACCCGGAAACCGCCTTCGAGGAGCATCGAACGGCCGAATTCGTTGCCACCAAGCTTAAAGACTGGGGCTTCGAGGTCCACACCGGGATCGCCACCACCGGGGTCGTCGGGGTGATCGAGGGCAATCGTCCCGGCACCCGCATGATTGGCCTGCGCGCCGACATGGACGCCCTGCCCATGGCCGAGCTGGCGGAGCGCGACCATGGTTCGGTGCACGGCAACAAGATGCATGCCTGCGGCCACGACGGGCATACCGCCATGCTGCTGGGCGGCGCGCGCTATCTGGCCGAGACCCGCAATTTCGCCGGCAAGCTGGCGGTCATCTTCCAGCCCGCCGAGGAGGGCGAGGGCGGCGGCCGGGTCATGGTCGAAGAGGGACTGTTCGAGCGTTTCCCCTGCGAGACGGTCTATGGCCTGCACAACATGCCGGGCCTGCCGAGCGGCCAGATCGCCATGCGCCCCGGCCCGATGATGGCCGCCACCACATCGCTGGATATCCTGGTCACCGGGCGCGGCGCCCATGCCGCCAAGCCCCACGAAGGTCTCGATACCATCGTTGCCGCCAGCGAGATCGTCGGCGCCCTGCAGACACTGCGCAGCCGGCGCAGCGACCCGCACGAGGCCTGGGTCCTGTCCATCACCCAGTTTCATGCCGGCGACGCCTACAACATCCTGCCGGAGACGGCGAAGCTGAGCGGCACGATCCGCTGCTTCGACCCGGTGATCCAAGACCGCATCCGCAGCGATGTGAAGCGCATCGCCGAGGGCATCGGCAGCGCCCACGAGGTGACGGTCGAGGTCACCTACATGGAGGGCTACCCGGCCACGGTCAACACGCCGGCGGAAACGGAACTCGCCGCCGAGGTCGCCGCCGAGGTGGTCGGTCCCGAGCGGGTCGACCGCGACGTGGCCCCGGTCTTCGGCGCCGAGGACTTCTCCTACATGCTGCAGGCCAGGCCGGGCTGCTACATCTTCCTCGGCAACGGCGCCAAGGACACGCCCGGCGGCACCGGGCTGCACAACCCCTACTACGACTTCAACGACGAGGTCTCGGTGATCGGCGCCAGCTATTGGGCCCGCCTGGCCGAACGGCTGCTGGCCTGACGCCGTGCGGCGCCGGCCGATGAGTGCCTGGTCTGCGCCTGAATGATCGGGCCCGGCAGGGGATGAAACGCCTCACGGCCTTTCTGCGGGACGACCCGCGACTGCTGCTCTACGGCGTCTTCCTGACCTTCGGGTCGAGCTTCGGCCAGACCTTCTTCATCTCGCTCTTCGCCGGCCAGATCCAGGCGGATTTCGGCCTGTCCCACGGCGGCTTCGGGTCGGTTTACTCCATCGCGACCTTGGCCAGCGCCTGCCTTCTGGTCTGGACCGGGCAGTGGCTCGACCGTATTGAGCTGCGGACCTGGACCGCGATTTTGATTCCCGCCTTCGCCGGGGCCTGCCTGGTGATGGCCTTCGCCGAGGGCTGGTTCGCGCTGGTGGTGGCGATCTTCTTGTTGCGCCAATGCGGACAGGGGCTGATGAGCTCGACCTCGATCACCGTCCAGGCGCGCTACTATCGCTCCGCCCCCGGCCGCGCGGTGGCGACCGCCAGCGTCGGCTACATGGCCGGCGAAGGTCTCTTTCCGGTGATCACCGTGCTCTTGATGGCGGCGATCGGCTGGCGCCAGGTCTGGCTGCTCGCCGCCGCCGCATTGGTCCTGATCTGGCTGCCCACGGCCCTGTGGCTGATCCGCGATCAGGCGGCGCGCCACGCGCGCTATCTTCGAACCTTCACGACCCGCGGCAAGGACCAGCCGGCCGGATCGGCCGGCGACGAACCGGCCGCGACGGTTCAGCGCCAATGGCAGCGCCGCGAGGTCCTGCGCGATCCCCGCTTTTATCTGGTGCTGCCGGCCATGTTGGCGCCCTCTTTCATCGGCACCGGGTTCTTCTTCCACCAGGTCCACCTGGCGGCTTCCAAGGGCTGGCCTCTGACCCTTTGGGCCAGCGCCTTTCTCGCCTACGCGGCGGCCTCCTTTCCCTCGTCGCTGATATTCGGCGCCTGGGTCGACCGGGTCGGCGCGGTCAAGGCCCTGCCCTGGTTCCTGCCGCCTCTGGCGCTGGCCTGTACCGTCTTGGCGGCCATGAGCCATCCCGCGGCGGCCTGGATCTTCATGATCGCCATCGGGGTTTCCTCGGGCTTCATCTACACCCTCTCGGGGGTCTTCTGGGCCGAGGTCTACGGCACCCAGCATCTCGGGTCGATTCGCGCCCTGACCATGGCACTCTCGGTCTTCGCCAGTGCCGGGTCCCCGGCCCTCATGGGCCTGCTGATCGACGCCGGCGTGTCGATGGAAGCGCTGGCCTTGACGGCCGCGCTCTACTGCGCCGGGGGGATCGGCCTCACCGTGGTCGCCGCCGCCGCCTACAAAAAGGCGGCATAGGGCGGCTCGCCGCCCTGTCTCAACAGCCGTCGCGCCAGACCTGGGAGCCCTGGCAACGCCGGCAAATCCGGTTGTGAATGCCTTCCGAATTGAACTGCTCGTAGCACATGAGGCAGCGCCGCGACTTGCGCAGGCCCTCGATTGCTTTGGGTTTGCGGTATTCCGGTCTCACCAAAGATTTCCTTTCCTTGTGCGCCCCTGTTGCTAACCTCGCCGAAAGGCTGACCGCAAAGCATGGCAAAATCATGGCAAAGCCACGCCGAGATGCTTGCCGCGGCCAGAGAGCTTTGGCCACGGAAATCCGAGATGGCCCGAAAACCGACCCGCGCGACCAGCGCCGCCACCGATCAGGCAGACGACACCCTGCTGTCCGCCGTCCTGGATCGAGCCGAGGCCGTGGGCTGGGACGACCTGCGCCTCACCGAGGTGGCCCGGGGCCTGGGGCTGCCACCCGAGCGGCTGCCGGCCATCTTCCGGGACAAGGATGCCCTGGCCAACGCCTGGTTCGGGGCGGCCCTGCGGGCGATGCTGGGGCAGGCGACGGACGATCTTCTGAAGCAACCGCCGCCCGAGCGGCTCAATCGCCTGTTGACCGCCTGGCTCGACAGCCTGGCAACGCGAAGGACCCTGACCCGGGCGATGCTGAGGGGCAAGCTCTATCCCGGACACCCGCACCACTGGCTCCCCATGGTGTTCGATCTGTCCCGCCTGGTCCAGTGGCTGCGCGACGCCGCCGGCCTGACCGCGACCGGACGCCAGCGTCAGGTCGAGGAGATCGCCTTGACGCTTCTGGTCCTGCGGCTGCTCGCGCGCTGGTGCCGCGACGAAAGTCGGGGGCAAGAGGCCAGCAAGATCCTGCTGCGCCGCCTGCTCGACAGAGGCGACCGCTGGATGGCCCGGCGTTTCGCGTAAAATCTCGGGCGTTTCGCGTGATCGCGGGCGAGCCGCGACGAATCAGCGGCGCCGGGTGGCCTTGAGCCAGATGAGCGCGCCGAAGGCCAGCCCAAGCAGAAAGCCTCCGACATGGGCCTGCCAGGCAATCTTCGCCCCCAGCAGGTCCCAGGTGTTGTTGGCCCAGGCAAAGCCAATGTTCAAAACCATGATAAGAACGATGAAGTTGAAGCCCCGGCCCAGTCCGCCATCGGCCCGCCCGGCGAAGAGAAAGGGCACCGCCGCGCCCAGGAACCCGTAGACCGCGCCGGAGGCCCCGATCATCAAGCCGCCCTCGCCCGTCGGGGTGAAGGCTAACTGCATGAGCGCGCCGGCCGCCGCCGCCAGCCCGAACAGCAAGACGAAGAACCAGGGCCCGACGATGCGTTCCATGACCGAGCCGAAGGCCAGGAGAAATCCGGTGTTGATCAGCAGGTGCAGCCAGTCGACATGCAAGAAGGCGTGGCTCACCAGGCGCAGCATATCGCCGGCACCGAAGGTCCCCATCTGCCAGGCGAGGGTGAAGGGATCGGGGAAGAACGCGAAGTGATAGAGCGCCCAGCGCTGCCACTCCAAGGGTCCATAGCGCACCAGGCAAAAGGCCAGGATCAGGACGCCGCAGGCGATCAGGGTCAGGGGCGGCGCATTGAAAACCGGCACGCGGGGCGGCCGGGGGTCCCCGGGTCCCGAATGGCCGGGACTCGAGTGGCCCGGACTCGAGTGGCCCGGACTCGAGTGACCGGGTCTCGGGTGATCCAAACTCACTTGGCCGGGACTTTCTTGCCCGGGGTCGGCTTGCCCGGGGTCGGCTTGCCCGGGACCGGCTGAGAGGAAAGCCGCCTGGCCAGGATCCGTCTGAAGGGCGTGTCGCTGCTCAGGGCCTGGAGCACGGCGGCGGCCAGCATGCGGATCTCCCGGTGGCCTTGGCTGTTGGCGGCGAAGTCGCCGATCCACTGGCCAAAGGCCGTGCAGTCGGCAAAGGCCACCCGTTGGCAAAGCGCGGGAGCCATCGGCTCGCCGAACTGCTTGAGGACCTTTTCAATGACCCGGCCAGTGGCGGTCGAGCGGTCGATACGCGAGGGCACCACCAAGCAGGCCGGGCCCTTGTCGATGCGCTTCTTCCGGGCGGCGGCGATCAGTTTGATCGCGGCCTCGGTCGCGGCGACATCGGCGGCGCTGGCGGTCACCGGAACCAGCACCAGATCCGCCGCCGCCAGCGCGCCCTGGGTGGCGAGCCCGACGTGGGGCGGACAGTCCACCACCACGAACTCCGCCGTCGCGCTCCGCAACGATTTTTGCCAGGTCGCGACACGGGCACGGTCGGTCGCCTCTTCCGAGGTGATCAGGCGCGACAGCCAGCCCTGCTTGGCGGCACGGTCCTCCAGGGGCATCGCCGCGACCGGCACCGGCAAGCGGCCCTGGCTGTGCCAGAAGCTGCTGGTGCCTTGGGAATCCGCATCGACCAGCATGGCCTTGGCGCCACCCTCGTGCAGGGCGCAGGCCAGATTGACGGCGATGGTCGACTTGCCGACCCCGCCCTTCAGGTTCGCAATCGCAATGATCTTCGCCATAGAAGTCTTTCGCGCCTCTTACTTGCGGCCCATACCCCCGCGAGCACCGGTTCCTTATCCCAGATTCGACGGCCCCGGTCGAGGCATGCGACAGACGCTTCTCATTGGCCCCGGGCGTCGATCGGTCTACCCTCGGAAGCAACCAGCCTGGATCAATTGCCTGGAATCGAGACCATGCCAGTCCACAAGGGATCTTGCCATTGCGGGGCGCTTGCCATCGAGCTTCGGACCCCGCGCCAACCCGACCAGCAGGTGCTCGGCGCCTGTCAGTGTTCCTTCTGCCGCAAGCACAACGTGCGCGCCTTTTCCGACCCCAAGTCGAGCGTGACGCTGACGGTGCGTGAGCCCGAGCAACTGCAGCTCTACCAATTCGGGCTGCGCACGGCGAGGTCGGTGGTTTGCCGGCGCTGCGGAGTCTATCTGGCGATGGTCCTGACCGAGGCGGAACGCGCCTGGAGCACGATCAACGCGGATGCCCTGGACGAGCGGGCGTCCTTTACCGGCGCGGCCGAGCCGCGCGACTACAGCGCCGAGGACGGCGCGGGCCGGGTCGCGCGCCGCAAGGGCCGCTGGAGCCCCACCGAACTGGTCGGCTGGCCGGATGACAAGGGCGGGTGAGCAAAGGACACCGCGGCGCGCCCGCGGCGACCGCGCGTCACCCGGCGAAATCGTCGATATCGTTCAAGAAGCTGTCGATTTAGCACTGCGGGCCGGGCCGCCTTGGCCTAGTCTGGACGCGAATTTCGGGCGGCCGGGGCCGCGCGGGAATAGATCGGGGAGATAGAGATCATGGCGTTCCGCGGCGACATCAAGAGGGTCTGTGTGGTGGGGTCGGGATTGATCGGCTCGGGCTGGGCGGCGCGCTGCCTGGCCCATGGCCTGGAGGTGGTGGCGACAGACCCTGGCCCGGGCGCCGAGGCGACCCTGCGCGCCAACGTCGCCAATGCCTGGCCCGCCCTGACCCAAACCGGCCTGGCGCCGGGCGCCTCGACCGACCGGCTCAGCTTCGAGGCGGATATGGCGAGCGCCGTCGCCGGCGCCGACTTCGTCCAGGAAAACGCCCCCGACAACATCGACATCAAGCGCAAGATCCATGCCGCCATCGACGCGGCCGCCGCGCCGGAGGTCATCATCGCCTCGAGTTCCTCGGGCCTGCTGCCCAGCGAGATCCAGGAGGGCTGCCAGCATCCCGGCCGCATCATCATCGGCCACCCCTTCAACCCGGTCTACATCCTGCCCCTGGTCGAGACCCTGGGCGGCGCCCAGACCGATCCGGCGGCCCTCGACACCGCCGATGCCTTCTACCGCTCGATCGGCATGCAGGTGCTGCGGGTGCGCAAGGAGATCGAGGGCTACATCGCCGACCGGCTCCAGGAGGCGATCTGGCGCGAGGCCCTGCACATGGTGGCCGAGGGTGTGGCCACCACCGGCGAGATCGACGACGCGATCATCTACGGTCCGGGCCTGCGCCTGGCCATCATGGGGCCCTGTCTGACCTTCCATCTGGCCGGCGGCGAGGCCGGCATGCGCCACATGCTGGAGCACTTCGGGCCCGCCCTGGAGCTGCCCTGGACCAAGCTGAAGGCCCCCGCCCTGACCGATCAGTTGATCGACCGGATGGTCGAGGGCACCCAGGCGTCGGCCGGCGCGCGCTCGGTCAAGGAGCTCGAGACCCTGCGCGACAAGTGCCTGATCTCGATCATGGAGTCGCTGAAAGAGTTCGACTACGCGGCGGGCAAGGTCCTGGCCGCCAATCAGGCGCGGCTGGACCAGTTGGGGTGAGTCAGGGGCCCAAGTCGGAACAGGTCATGGCCACCCGACGGCCTGTGATTGCCGCGTCGGAGAGTTCGCCGGACGGGTCGGCCGCCCTTGGCGAGATCGAGTTTCACTTCGCCAGTCCGACCTGGATCACCAGCAGGTCGATTGGTGAGTCCGAATCGTTCACCAAGCCATGTTCCCCATAGGCTGGATTGAGGATCATATCGCCTTTCTCGACCGTGACCGACTTGCTTCCCATGGTCATCGTTCCCTGGCCATCGAGGACGATGTACATCTCTTCATTGTTGCCATGCCGGTGATAGCCGATGGTCGAATGGGGCGGCACGACCACGCGGTCGATGAATTCCACATTGCTCTTGAAGTCCGATCGCCCCCAGATTTCATAAAGATCGACGGCGCCCTGGCCGCTATGCGACGTCTCTTGAACCTGCTTGGGTGTGCGGAGAAAATTCTTGATCATGGATGTCACTCCCGGTGCCCCTGTCGTTTCTGATTGACCCCACCATACCCGAGCAGGTGGACCGAAGCCGCCTTTCAGTTATGGACACCGGTGCACCCTGGCGCCTTACGGGCGGCCCTGCGGCAGCGCCAACCTGGCGCGTTCGACCGGACCGTCCCAGGCTTCGCCTTCGATGAGGCGCGCCGCGATCCGCCCCCACTCATCCGCGCCCTTCGCGCCCTTGCCGTTTCCGCCGACTGCGACGGCGATCCGATCCTCAAAGACGAAGTCGACGATCGGCAGGCCGCTCGCGGTCTGCGTGACCACGCAGGTGTCGGTGTGCCAGGACTCGCACTTGGCAAGCGCTGGGATAAGCGACGTCAGAAAGGCCCTGAAGTCGTGGAGGTTCTGCCCCGAACCATCGCTCTTGAACCACTTTTGCAGGTCTGCCAGCGAAGAAAGCCGGATATCGTCATCGGTCCCGATGCCGATCTTCAGATAGTGATGCCCGTCAGGGTATAGAATGGGCGGCAGAATGTATGCGCCGGTCTCGCAATGGATCATCGTGGGCATGCCGGAGAGCGCGGACATCACCGGTTCGTCGATCCTCACCAGGACCGCGGTCCTTCCGAACACCACCAGTTTCAAGTCCACCGGGCTCAGGCCGCAGGCCGAGGTGAAGCCTCCGGTGGCGACCAGAGCCCGCTCGCCCGCCACTGTCGTCCCGTTTGAGAGTTCGATCTCGATACCGCCTGTCGTCGGTCGTACCGCGGTCGCGGCCTCGGGCACGAGGCTCGCGCCCGCCCGTTCGGCGAGCACAGTTTGGGCCTTTACCATCGCCCGCGGACTGATATGTCCCGCCGATCCGGTCTCCAGCAGACCATCCGTATCGTCCGGTACCGAAAGAAACGGAAATCTGGTGCGCAGAGCCACGGCGCTCAGTCGCTCGAGACTGGCTCCGTGGGACTTCCCCGACCTGTCGCATCGATCATTGTAGTCCGACCCCGGACCGCCGACACCCAGATACCCGGCAGGCGTGAAGAAGGCTACCCCGCTACGGGTTTCCAAATCTTGGTAACGCTCGATCGATCGCTTGGCGGTGATCGACCAGTCGGGAGTCGGATCAACCACCCTGGTCATGCGGCCTTCGTCGTAGTGGCTGGCGAACACGCCTGAATGCGACGAACGGTCGGTGGGTTCGTCCGGGCCAATGCAGGCCACACCATCGGTCTTTTCCGCCAGGTGGCGGGCGGCGGCGCTTCCTATGAGGCCCCGGCCGACAACGATCGTTCTGTACACAAATTTTTCCTTCTAGCCTCAGGCATGACTGGCCATGGCGAACGAACGCGTTGGTCCGCTGGGGCGCGGCCACTCACCCCAAACCATTTCATCACAGATCTCCTCGCCCCGCAGGCCGGAGGCATTCAGGATTTGGCCGAACGACGGCGCATCTGCCGGCCGATCCACTCTCAGAACCCCCGGTCGCGCAACGGCGCGGAACAGGTCGATTGCGTCTTCCTCGTTGGCGGCGACGATCGGTCCGACGACGCTTCCCTTTCCGAACGGCCGTGCGACGGCGTATCCCGTCACCTGTTCCCTGGCTCTTAGAACCACCACATCTCCGACGCTCGTAAGGTGGTTGAGAACGTCGGGGCGGCCCGCTCCGAGCGCTGCCCTGTCGATCGACAGGATCGCCGGCAGGTCCTCGTTCCGCGCCGAACCGATCCGTCGATCCGCAATCGGCTCATGCCTGTAGAGACCCTGGTGCCGTCGCGATCGGCCGACCGTCTCGAAGCCAAGCTTATCGTACAAAGGACGCCCCTCCTCCGTCGCAAGAAGCATGAGCGACCGCGGTGCCGCATCCTCCATCACGCGCTGCATCAGGGCCCGTCCGATTCCGCTGCCCTGCGCTTCGGGCGCCACAACCACGAGACCGACGCGCGCGGCCTGCGCATCGAACGGCCACCACATGGCGATCCCCAAGAGTCCGCCATCGGAGAACGCCACGGCGCGCCAGGCGCGACCAAGGTGGAATGCCGCCGTCACGTCCTCGATCCGATGCGGCCAGTTGGCCGCGGCAACGAGGGACATGATCGCAGGCAGATCCTCCGCGCCGGCCCGCTCCAAATCGAAACGCCGACACATAGCTAGCGTCCCGCCTCACCAGACCGGTCAACCCAGCCGTTTGCCGCCGCGCGGCGCATAATCGCCGCCGGGTCGCCGAAATGCCGGTCGAGTTCTTTCAAAGTGGTTTCGAGACGTGCCTCACCGATCATGCGCGCCAGACGGAAATGCTCATCGGCGAGCTTCTCGCTACTCCTGTAGCCGCCCATCAAGCGATGAAGGCACAGTTGCGTCTCGGCCTGAACCGTCGTGTAAGTTCGGGACAGGCGTTTGCTTTCTGCCGCATCGACCAGCGTTCGGTGGAAGAGGAGGTCCAGTTCTCCGCCATCCTTCCAACGCTTGGAACGCACCGCTCTGTCCATCCGCTCGGAAATCTGGGTCAGTTGGCTGGCGACGGCCTTGCGGTCGCTGAGAGACACGATCCGCTGGACCGCGGCAGCCTCCAGTGCGGCGCGCACGAAGAACACGTCCCGGAGATCGGTTTCGGACAGCTCGGTCACAAACACGCCACGATGCGGTTCGCTTCGCAGCAGGCCTTCCTGGATCAGCCCTTGCATCGCCTCGCGCAGCGGCCCGCGGCTGACGCCGAAGAAAAGAGCGAGTTCTTTCTCGTTAAGCTGGGCGTTGGGACGCAGAACACCGGACAGAACGTCCGCTCGAAGGCGTTCGGCGATCTGCCCTGAAAGGGTGACACGGCGAAGTGGCTGTCGCTGGTCGGAAGCGGTTGGCATGGTCGAGGCCTTCAAAGGCCGAGCAGGCCGGGGAGACCGCCGAGATCTTGGATCGTGTGATATCCGTATGCGGCATTGCCCGGGCCGTGACCGCGCTCCACGAAGACACGTTCCGCGATCCTCAGGTCATGCGCGCTCATGAGATCATAGCGCAGACTGGAAGAGACATGGAGAAAATGTTCCGGGCCGCATCCGAGCGTATCGAACATGAACTCGAAAGCGCGCAGGCGCGGTTTGTAGGCCTGTGCTTGCTCTGCGGTCAGGACCGCGTGGAAGGGCGCCCCGAGTTTGTCGACATTGGATTGAATCTGGTTGTCCGAGGCGTTGGACAGGATGACCAGCGGCAAGATGGACGCGGCCTTGGCCAACGGCGCGGGCACGTCGGCATGAGGTCCCCAGCTCGGCACCGCTTCTACGATTGCCGCCGCGTCGCGCGGGTCGAATGGAATGCCCCATCGCCGGCAGCATCGATCCAGTGCATTGTGCAATACATCCGAATAAGGTTTCCACGCACCCAGGGTCTCATCGAAACGGTAGGCCGTGAAATCCTCCAGGAACCGACCGATGACCTGACTCGAAACCCGGTCATCGAACAGGCGCCGTGTCAGCTCGCCAATCTCGAAGTTGGTCAGCGTTCCGTAACAGTCGAAGGAGATGTAGCGAATTGAGGGGGACAGCATCGACATCCAATCCAAAACGAGGGCCAAATTTCTCCGACCTAGACATGTCTTTTGTAATATTGTCAACAATTGTTGATCTGGCTTCAGCGGTCAGGGAAAGCATCCGATGAGCCATCCACCGATCCAGGCAGAGGTTCTGCTCCCGACAAAGGAACTGCGCGACGACCTGCCCTTCTTCACCAAGACACTGGGCATGCGCCTGGAGGAGATCTATCCGGCCGACAATCCTACGAGCGCCAGGCTCTCGGGTCACGGCCTGACCGTCAGAATCGATAAGAACGCGGCTACCTCGCCCGGTGTTTTGAGAATTCTGACCGACGATGTCGCGGGCTTTGCCAAGGGCCAAACCCAACTGACCGCGCCCAACGGCACGAGGATCGATATCGCGCCCCTGACCCCGGCAGTGGCCCGGCCCCAAACGCAACACGAACTCGAGGTTCGCCGCCTTCGGGACGAAGCCCCCTGGGTCATCGGGCGGGCCGGCATGCACTATCGGGATCTGATTTCCTCGCGGCTGGGCGGCGCCATCATCGCCAGCCATATCCGCATTCCCGGCGGCGGGCCTGTGCCCGACATGGTCCACTACCACACGGTCGGGTTTCAGCTGATCTTCTGCTACAGGGGCTGGGTCGAGGTGCTCTACGAAGATCAGGGCGACCTGCTGCGTTTGACCGCCGGCGATTGCGTCACCCAGCCGCCCGGCATCCGCCACCGGGTCTGCCATGCGTCCCCGGATATCGAGGTGATCGAAATCGGCGTGCCGGCCGAACATGTCACCACGATCGACCATGAGATGACCTTGCCGAACGGAAAGGGAGACCCGAACCGGGAATGGCACGGGCAGCGGTTCCTTCACCATGTCGCGGCGACGGCCGATTGGCAGCCCTTCCGCATCCCCGGCTTCACCTGCCGGGACACGGGGATCGCCCAAGCCACCAAGGGCCTGGCCGGCGTTCAGGTCGCGCGCTACGAAAAGGGCGTCCCGCCGCGATGCCGGCACGATGCCGACATCCATTTCACCTTTGTCCTGGAAGGCAAGATGACCCTGACCCCCGAGGGTCGCCCGCCGGTCGATCTGGAACCGGGCGACGGGTTCGTCGTCCCCCCGGGTGTGGCGACCCGGTACAGCGACTGCTCCGACGATCTGGAACTGTTGGAAGCAGCGTTGCGGGGCGACTTCACATCGAAAATCGTCACTTGAAACGGCCGGTTGACGGTTCCAGCAACGCCAGCGACTTCGACCCGTGCTTCCCGCCTGCAGGGTTTCACCGGACAGGCCGGGTGCAGCCACGCAGGCCGCGAATTAACAACTGTTCCCCGATTGAAAGCCTGAACTCCTGACGTTGAGTTCGCGCCGATAGGCCGGCAATTCATCGCGTTACGTCAGCTTTACCCCCGCCTCCGGGCGGAGATCAGGAGGATTACTGACGGTGGAAAATGACCCTAGGCGGAAGTCGGTACCAGGGCATTGGAAACAGCCAAATGACCGTGAAGACATGCGCCGGACATACAACGTCCGGCTCAGTGATCACATCGCGGCTACTACCAACAAAATAGATTGAAATCCAGAAGAAGAAGCGATTTTTATGGGTGCACTACAAGTGTCGCCGTGGAATCTGAAATGGACCGGCACTTCGCCCAGATTGCCCACGGCATGGACAGACACGTGTGTCCAATCTTTAGAAGGGATGACGTTCTATCATGTGATTTGGATACGAAAGAGGAGGAGACAATGGCAAGCGGAGGATTTCTTGAGCAGTGGGGTGTGTCGGCTCCAAGTGAAGCCGTGCTTTCAAGCGAACAAGGGCAGAATTTTCGGAAATCGTTCTTGGAAAAAATGAACCCTATTCGCGATGACCTTAATGTTCTTCGCAGCAACGCGCCGTACAATGTAAGTAATCACTACACCGGTAACGTGGACATCCTCTTTGGCAACTACAACAAAATAATGAAAGCTATCGATCCAGCCTATCCCGAAAAGCAAAAACCGAACATCGAGAAGACTCTAGCGACGCTGAAAAAGCTTAAAGCAGACATCAACGGCAAGCAGAAGGAAGCTGTAGCGGCTCACAAGGCCTGGGAAGATCTCACACCCGTCCTCGAACAAACCAGCGACCGACTCAACGACATGGAGATTTGGGGCTACGGTTCCGCGGTCAAGCTTAGCAGCGCAATGCTAGCCATTGAGACAGCCTATCAGGAACGACGCTACGCCGATGCCGTGACGGCCCTAAACCAGCTCACCGCAAATCTCGAACCCTACTACGAAGATTTTGTGCTCCAGTCCAACGCGCAGCCTCACTACGAAAAGACCCGTGGCCTATTCGACGAGAGGCTCGTCGATGCGGAAGAGTTCGATTCCAAGACGTCGGAGATGGAAGGGCTGCTGGATCAAATCAACACACAGGCAAAATCGATCTCAGAGCTCGCGGCGAAGAATCGTTTCAAAGAGGCACTCGATCTGCTCAGCGAAGCGATGAAGCTCGTCACCGCGTTCGAGGCAGCCATGCCGGAAGAGGTGCGCCCGACGCGCTATTTCGATGTAACCGCCAATGGCAAGACTTATCGTTTGAGCGAGGCGGCCTTCCAGGAAGCGCAAAGACAGGCGCTTGAAGAATTGCGCAAGATGGCCGAACTCATGCGCTCCTCCCACGAACACCTTGTCGAAATCGAAGATGATCTGCGTGGAACAGCCGAATTGCAGAACGCTCTGATCACAGCGTTCTGGGGCGTTGCCACGTTCGCCGTCGACAAGATTGACTCCCCCAGTCTGACTGCTCGCGTGCAATCGGAAGCTGCCCTTCAGGTTCTTGAAAAAACCATCGAGTCAGAAAACTTATCCGCCATCGATGATGCCACGAAGCGGGCACATCTGGCGCTCGCGGCCTACGATGAAGCAGTCGGTCTGTTTCAAGAAAAGTTTTTCGAGATTGGGCAGAAGAATGTCGACAACTGGAAGCTTGCCCAAAGCGTCTACAACGCGGCGTTCGAAGTGGTGCTGACAGCCATTGTCACGGCATATTCAGGCGGCAACAAGTACATCGGTTCTGCAGTCGGCAAAGCAGGCGCTCAAACCCTTGAATCTCTGCCTGCTGAGCTGGTGCCGCATCTCATGGGAACATCGAAGAAAACCGTCGCGCGATCTATCCGCGACGTGCATATCGATGTGCTCGTCGCCGGCGCAACAGGGGCCGCTTCGACTGGAATTGGCAAGCTAGGCGATTCAGGGTTGGGTTTGATCGCGTCCAAGACGGGACTCGCGAAATTGGCGGGCAAAAGCAAGGCTGTGGCAATTGTGGGAGAGTACCTTTCATCCGCTCTCAAGGAGGGAGGGTCCAAATCCCTGGAAGAACTGCTGAAAGCTGGGGCCAACTATGTCAAGTCGAACGGTAAGGCGCCGACGGAGAAAGAAATAGAGAAAATGAAATATAATGTTGTCGAGGGTGTCGTCGTTGGTTTGATCGGTGACCTAGTTAAGAACTTCGATGGCGCTCTGACGTCTCATGTAAAAGATCGTGTTCCTCAACAGATTGTCGAGCAAGGTACGAAGCATCACGACAAAACCAAACTCTCCCTTACTAACGAAGAACACGACAAACTTATTGGCGAAGTCCAAGGAAAATCTAATGAGTTCTTGCTGAAGAAATTTTATAAAGTTGCATGGGATAAGGTCACCGCGGATCCCGAAAAACTCAAGGTCCCTGAGCAGGTGATATCAGAGATCAACGCCCAAATCATGGCGGACCGTTACGTTGATGACGTCTTTGAAGAGGCTCTCAAGACAGTCATTGCCAAGAGGGAAGGCTGAACCGGCAGGCCGTCTCAATCGACTAACGCGTCCTGGAGACCTCCGACGACAACCTCGTAACCATCACCTACGAGAAACAATGCGTGGGCTTCCTCAAGGCTACTGGCTAGGCGATGGGGCTGGCCCAACTCGGCACCTTGGACCTCAAGTTGATCGGCCCGGAGGGCCAGGAGGCAATCGCCAAGGGCAAGCCTGAATACGCCCCGAAGCCGGTGTGTTGGTGCGGGAGCGGGCCGGTCTGGGCGCGGCGGCAATAAATCTCAGCGCTCTCAAGCCGAGATTGCGGAACTGTGCAAGGGGATCCCGACGCCGCTAATGTGGACAAGGCTTTTGGCGAAACTGCCGTCACTCTGAAACACCTCGACAGTGCGGTAAACCAACGCATGCGGCGATGGTCTGTTGCTGGCTTCGATACTCCTACGCAGGGCGACGCCAAGCACGACCACTCTACACCTTAGAGCCGACTTGCGAGCGGCAATATCCGCTTTCTTGGTCTGGAGGACTGCACTACCTCGCAGAGCCGACGTCACTGGACGAGGCTGGCCAAGACCGGTCGTGACCCTGAACAGGCCGAACCGCTTGCGCGCCAGCTATGAGTATATGCAGGCCGCTCATCAGACCCAGTAGTCCAGGGGTCTTCCAGCGCGATCAAGCGTTACGATTTGATCGGTCGAGGACAATATGATTGGTCCGCGCGCCTCAGCGCCTGCTGAAAGCGAGCAAAATACCACCGGCCATCAGGGCCGAGCCGGTCAACCTGTTGACCCAGTCCATTGAAACCGCACGCGGGGCGACTCTCGAGAGGCTCCGCCCAACCGCGAGGTATGCCAAAACCGCTATAGCCTCCAGCAGCAAAAACGTGATCCCCATGATTGCGAACTGCGGGACGACCGGCATCTCGGGCAAGAGGAATTGAGGAAAGAACGCCGTGAAGATCAGGATCGCCTTGGGATTGCCCAACGCAACCATGAACTCCTGGCGCGCGAGATAGAGGCGGTTGGGCGCTCGGCCGACCGCGCAGTCGCGGGTCACCCTTTGGGCTGGCGAGCGGAGGAGCTTTAGTCCGAGATAGACGAGGTAGGCGGCACCGCACCACTGGACGACCTGGAACGCGGTCTCCGAGGCAATCAGCAGCGCACCGAGCCCGACGGCAGAGGCCATCATCATGACCAGAAATGCAGCAAGGCGGCCCAGCGCGCCGCAAAGGCCGCTCACGTACCCATGGTTCAACCCGTTGGACAAAGCGAGGACGTTGTTTGGGCCCGGCGCCATGTTGAGCGCGAATGATGCGGGCACGAAAATCAGGAGCACATCTAACGACAGAAAATCCATCCCTCCAACTCCAGAGTTACCTGCGCTAACGTGATCACCCGCTACGACGGCAAAGCGACGAAATTCACACGCCGTACAGCAGCGGTCAAAAGCCCCCGCTCCAATCAAGAAACTCCCACCCAACCTGTTGACCATGCATAGCGTGGATGGCCGCTGGGAGCGGGACCGCACCCACCACTTACTTGGAACTACGGCCGTGGCTTCGGTTTGGACGCAGGCAGGATGAAATTCTTCGTCCGGAACTGGCTACAAATCTCCTATCTGGGCCTACGCCGGCCAGGGTGAGTTTGGGTCCCTAAGCAGCCCCCAGGGCCGATTTCGACCGCGCCGCCCCCCAAACCCCGGACGTGAACCCACAACTCCTCTGACGGGGGCAGATGGCCACGGCAGAAGTCTACCGTGCCGGGAAATAGAGCGCTGGTGTTTGACCATTCCGCGGCAAAGCTGTCGAAGAGGGGCGCGAAGGTAGCCAGCCAGGGGGCGGTATGCCACGGCCCGGTTTGCCGAGCTTGCCATTCCCTCGACGCGGTGGCGAAACAATCCTCGGCGCCTAAGCGATGCTTGCGCTCGTGGGTCATGCTGGTCCATAGGATGTGGTTCGAAGGGGAGCCACATGATGTCGAAACCATTGGTCGGCGTAATCGGGTCGGCGCATCTCGTCGAGGATCGCTTCGCCGTGCAGATGGTCGGAGAGAGAAATCTTCGCGCGGTCGCGGAGGTCGCCGGCGCGTTGCCCTTGATGTTCGCGGGCGCGCCGGACATTACCGATATCGGGGCGCTGCTGGCGAGTGTCGACGGCATCCTTCTGACCGGCGGACGTGCGAACGTTCATCCGACGCATTTCGGCGCCGAGCCCCATCCTCGTCATGAACCCTACGACGAGTGCCGGGATGCGGTGGCTCTGGAGCTGACGAAGGCCTGTGTCGCGCGGGCCGTTCCGGTCTTCGGCGTCTGCCGGGGCATACAAGAGATGAGCGTGGCCTTTGGCGGGACCCTGCATCCCGAGATTCGTGAGCTGCCCGGCCGGATGAACCACCGTGCCCCGCGGCTCGATAGCGGCGCGTTTCACCCCGATGACAATGTCGTCTTCGCCGATCGACACGACGTCAATCTGACGCCCGGTGGCGTCTTCGCGCGGCTCTTGGGCCGGGAGACGATCCGCGTCAATTCGCTCCACGGTCAGGGGGTTTCCCAGCCTGGCGAGCGCATCGTCATCGAAGGTCTGGCAGAGGATGGCACGATTGAAGCCATTCGAGTGGCCGACGCACCAGGCTTTGCGATCGGGGTGCAGTGGCATGCCGAGTACGATCCGCAAAGCAATCCGATCAACCGCGCCCTGTTTCAAGCCTTCGGTCAGGCGCTTTCCGAGTTCAAGAGCGCGAAATAGGCACTCCGAGTCGCGTTTCGGCCACTTCCCCTCAATGCCAGACGCGAACCCTTGGCGTCCCTGGAGGGCACAATTGATCCAGAGCGGTAGTTCGGTCATCGAAGTATGTTCAGCCTGGATGGAGCAGAGCCCAATCCAGTCTAACTTCATCATGGCGAGCAACCCACCGAGGCGCGGTTCCGCCTCTGTAATCGCCGTTGCTTTTTCATATGCTCCGATGGATCTTGTCCGGGACAAGGCGCGTAGTTTCAGAAGTGGGTTGATCGGGACGCGCAATCTTTTTTGGGGATGAAGGATGCTATGGTATCGGAACCTCGTTCACCACGTCTGGCCGTCTTGATCGACGCCGACAACGCATCCGCGAAGATCGCTGACGGTCTATTCGAGGAGATCGCCAAGATCGGAGAGGCCAGCGTCCGGCGGATCTATGGTGACTTTTCCGGCACGCGCTCGAAGGGATGGGCTGACATCCTGTCCACCCATGCAATCATCCCGCAGCAGCAATTCGCTTATACGACCGGCAAGAACGCGTCCGATATCACCCTGGTTATCGACGCGATGGATCTGTTGCACAGCGGCCGGTTTGACGGCTTCTGCCTCGTGTCCTCCGATAGCGATTTCACCCGCCTCGCCGCGCGGATCAGAGAGGAAGGCGTGGATGTGTTCGGGTTCGGCGAGCAAAAGACCCCGGAGAGCTTTCGGCAAGCTTGCCGGCGTTTCATCTATACGGAGAACCTGCTGCCCGAGGTCCCGACCACTGACACCCGAGTAACCGCCAAGCCACTACAGTCTCTCTCCCACGCGGAGCGCATCTTGAACAAGGTCATCTCCGAGATTGAGAGCGAAGACGAATGGGTAACCTTGGCCCATATCGGCAAGCAACTCGCCAATCTGGCATCGGACTTCGACCCGCGAACCTATGGGTTCAAGAAACTGAGCGATCTGGTGCGCAAGATCGACACCCTTGAACTCAGTCAAACTGAAGCAGGACAATTGCGGGTGCGCCCGAGGCCTGTCAGCAGAGCAAAATCCCGACGAAACCCCGGCTGATTTCTTCCCCCAATGATGTGGCATTGCGCGCGGACGCGCAGATCGAATGACCATTCCTGGCTCACGGTGAGCCTGCCGACGGGCCTCCCCGATGGTCCGCTCTACGCCCGACTTCCACGGTCGCGGCAGCACGAGAAAGGGCGGCGCGGATCTCGCCATCGGGAGTCGAAATTGGCACTGCGGGGCGGCTGCGGGAGACGTTCGGTCCCTGTCTTGCCGATCAATCCGGGATCACCAGGGTTGGCCCCGTGAGGCGCGCCGGGGCCGTTGCGCCGCTGGCGAGATCGATCCAAGACCCTGTCTCGCGCGACGGCGCGTTGGGAAGGTCGGCAGGGTCGAGCTCCGCCGAGGGGAGCAGCAGGGCCCCTTCTGGATGCCGCAGTTCCACGACGCGGCCCTTGCGGTTCTCGCCTATCGCACCGGTGGCGCAGCCCCCTGTCAGAGCTGCGTTGACATGGCGGACGATGTGAGCCCCGGCGAGCGGGTTGTAGAGGCGATCGACCAGGCCGCCGCTGAAGTAGTAACCCCGGTCGATGCCGGTGAGGTTGTCGAGGAACACCGCGACATCGCCATGGGCCAGGGCGGCAATGGCCGATTCGGCGATTCTGTTGGCGTCATGATAGTCGGTTTCGCCCACCTCCAGGGGTTTGCGGTGGGCAAACTGCACATGGACGCTGGCCGCCAGGTCGAATCCCTCGACGCTCCGCCGGGCCGCCTCGATGGCCGGGGTTGGGGCCTCGCGCCAGCCAATCCCGAAGACCATCCCGTCGATCGCATCCCGCGCGCCGTCGAGCGCGAGCAAGGCTTCGACCGTGCGGCGCTCGTCGCACTGGAGGCCATGGCTGCTGCTGAAGGCTTCGACATCCACGCGGCAGGCATTGAAATGCAACGGTACGGCGCCCTTCAGCACGGCGGCAGCGGCCAGCAACTCCGCCACACTGGTGGTCGGCGCGATCAGTTCCCAGGCGGCAAGGACAGGGCCGTGAGTCCCGAGCGCCTCGCGCGCCGCGCCCTTGGGCAGACCATAGGAATAGGCGGTAAAGCGATGGCCCAGGGCAGCGAGTTCGGTCATACGGCGTCGGGTTTCGGGATCGGCGAGATCGTCGAGCGGAACCCGAAGGTCCCGAACGCCCATCTCCCACAGGGCGAGGAGCGGGTAGTCGTTGCGGATCCGCTTGCGGATGAAGGCGTCGAGGCCCCAGGGCGTGGGAATGTCGGCGCTGTCGCACCAGGGCTGGCGCAGGTACAGGCCGACGCCCTTGCCCCCCGGGCTCAGGCCATGAACGGATGGGAGTGAGACAGCCTCTTCGGGCAGGGTATCGCCGGCCTCGAGGGTCCGGCCATAGGAGCGCAGGACGTGACTGAGGTGCCCCTCCCGATGAACGGCGACGACGGCATAGCCGAGTTTGGCGCCGTCGTGCCGGCCCTGCTTCATGCCCGGCGCCACGCGAAACAGCTCGTGGTAGTCGTGACGCAGGAAACAGATCGACGGCAGCACGTAGCAGTTCGTCGGACCGTGCCGGTTGAAGAAGAAGTTGTGGACGTGGCCGGCGTAGTAGGCCTCGACGCCGTGGCGTTCCAGGACCCCGAGCAGCCACGATCGGCCCGGCTCGTCGGTCGCATCGTAGTGGCCGGGCTCGCCGGCGTGGGAAAGATAGGGCGGATAGTGAGAAAACATGAAGACCCGACGGCCCGGGTTCGCGTCGAGCAGGGCCTCGAGCCATTGGCGCTGCTCTTCCTCGCAGGCCAGCCCCGAATTGACGATCATCCCGTTCACCACCACGAACAGGCAATCGAGGTGCTCGAACGAATAGTACTGGGCCTGAAAGTGGCGCTCGTAGGCGGCGATCATGTCATCGTTGACGGTGCGCTGTGCCTGCTGCAGGGAAAGCGGTGCGCCGGCGAACGCCTTCTCGCCGATGTCGTGATTGCCGGCGACCAGGTAGAGCGGGCAGTCGAGTTCCTCGTAGACCCGGTGGAAGCGAGCCGCCGAGTCCTCATAGGCCGGCGTGCCAGGCTCGGGATGGGTGATGTCGCCGAGGTGGACGACGAAATCGGGCGCCAGCCGGTTGAGCTGGTGGACCACATAGCGCGAGCGCGCCGCGCCCAGCTTTACGGTGTCGATGTCGTAGCCGCCGATGGCGTCGGCTTCCGTCTCGGTGACGTGGGAATCGGCGATGACGGCGAAGCTGAAGAGGCGGTTACCGGTGACCATGGCCCTGTTCTCCCAACGCCCCTTGCGACATCATGCTTTTTCGACAAGCCCGACTGTTGGCACGCAGAGACGGCCACAGCTTCGGTCGCGATCTCACCAGCCTTCGTCGTCCCAAAGGGATGGTCCGCTTTCTAGCCGATTCCGTCCAGACCCACGCAGAGGTCGACCTATCTGCGGGAGATTCTCGTTCGCGCCGAGGCAGGGCTCCACCCGTCATTTCCGACGGTGCAACGCGCATCATTACCCACGAGGCACGAAAGCGGGTGTCGATGGACGAATAGGAGTAGGTCTCGCCGATTCCGTCCTATAGCCTTTCTCGCAACGGTTCGCAGACAATCCCACGGCAACGGTGATGATATGAAAGCAGTCCAACTAACTACAAGCGGCGACTATGGATCCCACTACCTGATAGACGACCACGAGCAGTGGGAGCGGGAAATCAAGACTCACGAAGGCCTCAGTCTGGAGCGGCTGCACTACAACGATGTCCCCAAACCCGTAGCAGGCCCGGGAGAGGTCTTGGTGGAGGTTCACGGCGCGGGCCTCAATCATCTCGACGTGTGGGCCGTGCAGTCGGCTCCCTCGCATCGGCGATCCGAACCGCGGATACCGGGTTCCGACATCGCCGGCGTCGTGGAGTCCGTGGGCAAAGGCGTGTCGTCGGTTGGTCCCGGCGACCGTGTGCTTCTGCACCCATCGGTCGCCTGCATGAACTGTCGGATGTGCCTCACGGGGCGGGACAACAAATGCCTTGCCTCCGCTAGCTTCGGAAGCTCGCGCGATGGCGGCCTGGCGGAATACACGCTCGCCCCGGTGTGGTCGGCGATACCGCTGCCTGACGGCATTTCGCTGGTGGAGGCCGCCTCGCTGCCGATTGCCTATATGACCGCCTGGCACATGCTGGTTGCCAGGGCCAAGGTCCGGCCGGGCGACCTGGTGCTGGTAAACGCGGCAGGCAGCGGCGTGGGCATCGCTGCCACGCAGATCGCCAAGCTCTTCGGCGCGGTGGTGCTGACGAGCGCGGGCAGCGACGCCAAACTCGAGAAGTCGAGAGACCTGGGTGCCGATGAGACCATCAACTATAGCACTCACTCCCTCTATGAGGAGGCCATGCAACTCACCGACAACAGAGGTGTCGACATCGTTATCGACAGCCTGTCGGGCGATCTCATGGAGCAGAGTGTCGAGGCCCTGGCCGTGGGAGGCAGATTTGTCAATTGCGGCTGTACCTTGGGCAATTGGGCGAGGATCAACGTGGCGCGTATGATGTCGAAAGAAACCTCGGTGCTGGGATCGGTGATGGGCTGCAAGCAGGAGCTGATCGAGGTGGTTCGGGAGGTCGCGCGCGGTGGGCTCAAGGCGGTGGTCGACCGGACCTTCCCGCTGTCGCAAACCCGGGAGGCGGTGGCCTATCTCGCGGATCGAAAACAGTTCGGCAAGGTGGTCGTGGTGCCCGATGCCCACTACAGGCCCGCAGAATAAGATGGCCTATGGCGTCGGGTGACGCGAAAGCACCTCCGGGTCGTCTCTGGTGCATCCGCCTCCCTGGCGGCATCCATATCCGCGGCCTAAACAAACACCCCCACGGGCTCGCCCAGCTCGTCGTAGGCCGGCTCGACCCCCAGGCCAGGCGCATCCGGGGCAATCAGACAGCCGTCCCGGGTCTCGGGACCGGGGGTGCCGGTCGAGCCGATGTTGTAGTTGTGCAGGTCGGTGGAATTGACATGCAGGGCGGGCGGCGTGGAGGCCGCCAGGTGGGACAGGGCGGCGGTGACGATCTCGCCGCCCCAGGTGTCCTCGACGACCATGGGGATGCCGTGCTCGGCCAGGTAGTCGCGCAGGCGGCGCGCCTTGGTCAGGCCGCCCTGTTTCGAGATCTTGATACAGCAGACCTCGGCCGCCTTGTCGCGCACCAGACGCTCGGCCATGCGCAAGTCGGAGATGCACTCGTCGAGCTTCATGGGGAGGTCGGTGCGGGCGCGCACCTGCAGGCATTCCTCGTAGGTCAGGCAGGGCTGTTCGATATAGAGGTCAAGATCGCGCAGCGCCCGGCAGACCCGGATCGCGTGGTCGACCCGCCAGCCGGTGTTGGCGTCGGCAAAGGCGGTCTCGCCGGACTGCAACAGAGGCACGGTGGCACGAATGCGCTCGATGTCGCCGGCCCAGTCGCCGCCGACCTTGATCTGGAATTGGCGGTAGCCGGCGCGGCGGTGGGCCTCGATCTCGGCAACGGTCTCGTCGGGTGATTTCTGCGGCGCGACCCGGTACATCGGCGCGGCCGGCAGCAGCTTGCCGCCCAGCAGCATCCAGACTGGCTGTTCGGTCGCCTTGCCGAGGATGTCCCAGCAAGCGGCATCGAGGGCCGCCTTGGCGTAGCCGTGGCCCTTCAGGACCTCGTCCATGATCAGCTCGATGCGGCCGACCTGCCGGGGGTCCTCGCCGATCAGGGCCCGCGCCAGGCGAGGGGCGGCGGCGCGCACCCCTTCGGCGTAGGCCGCCAGGTAGTTGCCGTCGATCGGGCAGCACTCGCCGCAGCCGCTGATCCCGGCATCGGTCTCGATCACCATCACCGTGCTGTCAGCGGTCTCGATCACCCGGCCGGGACCCCAGACGTACTGACCGCCGACGTAGGGCAGATCCTTCCGATAGACGCTGATGCGGGTGATTTTCATCGCGGCCGGTTCCCATTCAGTTCTAGCCGGCGTCGGGCCGGAACCAAATCTTGATCATGCCTTGCCGGTCCGATCAAGCGGGCAGGCTCGCTCTAATTCATTGGCCCGCGGCTTGAAAAATCAAATAGGATGCGACGCTTTCGCCGCGCCCTTCCCCTTGGGATTCCCGCCATGGCCGCCTTCCCCACCCTCTTCTCGCCGATCGCCCTGGGGCCGGTGCGGCTGCGCAACCGAATCTTCAATCCGCCCCACGGCACCGGCATGAGCCACGACGGCCAGGTCACCGAGGATCTGATCGCCTATCACGAGGCGCGGGCCCGGGGCGGCGTCGGCCTGATCGTGCTCGAGGGCATGACCCTGCACCCGACCCACGCCTATCCCGGCGCCTACCTCTATGCCGGCGACGATGCGGTGATCCCCGGCCTGGCCCGGCTGGCCAAGGCCTGCCGGGCCCTGGGCACGCCGGTCTTCGGCCAGCTCTACCACGCCGGGCGCTCGCTGCGACTGAGCGTCGACGGTTCGCGGCCGGTCGCCTATTCAGCCTCCAACGTTCCCGACGAACGCTACCGCCTGGTGCCGGCGCCGATGCCCAACGCCCTGGTCTGGGAGGTCATCGAGGCCTACGAGGCGGCCGCCGGGCGGCTCGCCGCGGCAGAGCTGGACGGAGTCGAGATCCTCGCCTCCATGGGCTACCTGGTGGCGCAGTTCCTGAACCCGCGGACCAACCGGCGCGAGGACGAGTTCGGCGGCAGCCCCGACAAGCGCCTGCGCCTGCTGCGCGAGATCCTGTCGCGCAGCCGCAAGGCGATCGGCCCCGACCGGGCCCTGGGCATCCGGGTCAGCCTGGACGAGAAGACCGCCACCGGCCTGGACCCGGAGACCATGACCGGGATCTGCCGGGCCCTGGAGGCCGATGGCGATCTCGACTACTTCAGCGTCATCGCCGGCTCCTCGGGGGCGCCGGACGGTTGGATCCACGTTTTTCCGCCCATGGCCGTGGCGCCGGGCTATGTGGCCAGCGACGCGGCGCGCCTGAAGCAGGCCATCGCCAAACCGGTGCTGGTCGGCGGCCGGATCAATCAGCCGCAGATCGCCGAGGCGATCCTGGCCAGGGGCGAGGCCGACATGGTCGGCCTGGTGCGCGCCCTGATCGCCGATCCGGACTTTCCCGCCAAGGCCCAGAGCGGCCGGGCCGCCGACATTCGCGCCTGCATCGGCTGCAACCAGGCCTGCGTCGGCCACCGCCTGGCCCACTACCCGGTTTCCTGTATCCAGAACCCGGTCACCGGCCGCGAGCGCGCGCTCGGCGACCTGGCGCCGGCTTCCGCGCCGCGCCGGGTCATGGTGATCGGCGGCGGCCCCGGCGGCATGAAGGCGGCGGCGGTCGCGGCGTGGCGCGGCCATGCGGTGACGCTGCACGAAAGGGCGCCTCAGCTCGGCGGCCAGGCGCTGCTGGCCCAGGCCCTGCCCGGTCGGGCCGAGTTCGGCGGCGTCGTCACCAACCTCGGCCGCGAGCTGGAGCTGGCCGGGGTGGTCCCGGTGAAGGGCGTCGCGGTCACCCTGGAGGCGATCGCGCACGCGGCGCCCGATGCGGTGATCCTGGCCACCGGCGCGAAGCCGCGCTTGCCCCAGGAGGTCTTCGACGAGGTCGAGGTCGGCGGCGCCCATGTGGTCGAGTCCTGGTCGGTCATCCGGGGCGAAGCCAATGTCGGCGGCCGCGTGGTGATCGCCGACTGGGCCTGCGACTGGGCCGGCCTGGGTCTGGCCGAGAAGCTCGCCCGCGACGGCTGCCAGGTCCGTCTCGTCTCGGCCGGCATCGTCGCCGGGGAAACGATCCAGGGCGTGGTGCGCGATCACTGGATCGGCGAGCTGCACCGGCTCGGAGTCGAGATGATCCCCTATGGGCGATTTTACGGGGCCGACGACAGCACCGCCTACTTTCAGCACATGATCAGCGGCGAGCCGATGCTCTGCGAAGAGGTCGAGACGGTGGTGACCTGCTTTGCCCCCGCGGCCGAGGATTCCCTGCGCGGCGGTCTGGAAACCCTGGATCTCAAGCTGATCGTGGTCGGCGACGCGGTGGCGCCGCGCAGCGTCGAGGAGGCGGTTCTGGAGGGCTTCCGCGCCGCCGCGGCGCTCTGAAGCGCGCCGGCGATACCGGGACTTGCCTTCGCCTAGCATCGGAGGCTCTATGAGCCCATCAGTGGCCGTGCTAAGTTCCTGGGGAACAGGTATGATCGGTCGCGAAAGTCAGATTCGACCGGTCGTCAAACGGCCATCGGCGTTAGAGGGAGCGGACCATGCCACTCGATTCGGACCTACAGGCTACCAAGCGCGATTTCAAGGTTGTCGGCACCCGTCCCTTGCGCCCCGACGGTGTCGACAAGGTGACCGGCCGGGCCCGCTTCGGCGCCGACATGACGGCGCCGGGCATGTTGATCGGCCGGGTCCTGCGCTCGCCCCACGCCCATGCCCGCATCCGCTCCATCGACGCGTCCAAGGCCCTGGCCCTGCCCGGGGTCAAGGCGGTGATCACCCGCGACGACTTCGAGGATCGCGACCCGGCGCAGCGCGACACCCTGACCAACGTCATGGCCCGGGAAAAGGCGCTCTACGACGGCCACGCGGTCGCCGCCGTGGCGGCGGCCAGCGCCTCCGTCGCGCGGCGCGCCCTGCACCTGATCGAGGTCGACTACGAGATCCTGCCCCACGTGACCGACGTGGAGGCCGCCATGGAACCCGACGCACCGCTGCTCCATGACACCATCTTCACCAGCGGGGTCGAGCCGACGCCGACCACACCCTCGAACGTCGCCGCGCGCTGCGAGTTCGGCCACGGCGATGTCGAGGCCGGTTTCGCCGCCGCCGACGTGGTTATCGAACGCAGTTTCAAGACCGCGGCGACCCACCAGGGCTACATCGAACCCCACGCCTGCCTGGCCTCCTTCGGGACCGATGGCCGCGCCGAGCTGTGGTGCTGCACCCAAGGTCACTACATGGTGCGCGAAGGCTGCGCGGCGCTGCTCGGCATGGAGGTCTCGCAACTGCGGGTGACGGCCTCCGAGATCGGCGGCGGCTTCGGCGGCAAGACCGCCCTTTTCCTCGAGCCCCTGGCGTTGGCGCTGTCGCGCAAGGCTGGCCACCCGGTGAAGATGACCATGAGCCGCGACGAGGTGTTCCGCGCCACCGGCCCGACCGCCAGCACCGCCATCTGGGTCAAGATCGGCGCCACCAAGGACGGCCGCATCACCGCCGGCGATGCCCTGTTGAAGTATCAGGGCGGCGCCTTTCCCGGCTCGCCGGTCAGCATGGGCGCGATGGCGGCCTTCGCCTGCTACGACCTGGAGAACGTCAGGACCATCGGCTACGACGTGGTGACCAACCGGCCCCGACAAGCGGCTTACCGGGCGCCCGGCGCGCCGATGTCGACCTTCGCGGTGGAATCGGTGGTCGCCGACCTGGCCGAGAAACTCGGCCTGGATCCCATCGAGTTCCGCCTGAAGAATGCCGCCCAGGACGGCAGCAAGTCGTCCTACGGCCCGACCTTCGACAAGATCGGCCTCAGAGAGACCCTGAAGGCGGCCCAGGCCCACCCCCACTACAGCGCCCCGCTCGGGCCCAATCAGGGCCGTGGCATCGCCTGCGGCTTCTGGTTCAACTTCGGCGGCCAGACCTGCGTTTCCTTGAATATTGGCAAGGACGGCACGGTGGCGATCTCCGAGGGCAATCCCGACATCGGCGGCTCGCGGGCCTCGATCAGCCTGATGGCGGCCGAGGAGCTCGGCATCGGCTACGACCAGATCCGCACAGTGATCTCCGATACCGGCCTGTTGGGCTACAACGAGGTCACCGACGGCAGCCGCGTGACCTTCGCCGTCGGCCTGGCCACCATCAAGGCGGCGCGCGACGCCATCGGCAAGCTCTGCGACCGGGCGGCCCAAACCTGGGGCATTTCGCCCGACGCCGTGGTCTGGGAGGACGGCATGGCCAAGCCCTCGGGCCCCAATGCCGGCGACTTCGAGCCCCTGTCGATCGCCGACATCGCCGGCAATGCCGACAAGACCGGCGGGCCCATCGCCGGCCACAGCGAGGGCAACGCGGAAGGCGCCGGCGTCTCCTTCGCCACCCACTTGGTCGATACCGAACTCGACCGCGAAACCGGGCTGGCCAAGATCCTGCGCTACACGGTGATCCAGGACGCCGGCAAGGCGATCCATCCCAGCTACGTCGAGGGCCAGTTCCAGGGCGGCGCGGTTCAGGGCATCGGCTGGGCGCTGAACGAGGAGTACATCTACGGCGAAGACGGCCGGCTGCAGAACGCCGGCTTCCTCGACTACCGCATCCCCGTCGCCTCGGACCTGCCGATGATCGACACGGTGATCGTCGAGGTGCCCAACCCGGGCCACCCCTACGGGGTGCGCGGCGTCGGCGAAACCTCCATCGTGCCGCCCCTGGCCGCCGTCGCCAACGCGGTCTCCGCCGCCGCCGGCCTGCGCCTGACCGAACTGCCGCTGTCGCCGCCCAAGGTCTTGAAGGCGCTGGGTGCGGCCTCCGGCTAGGTCTTCGCAGGTCACGGCGGCAGCGTCATGGTCCAGGTCGTGCTCTGGGGCTCCCTGAAGGCCGCCGCCGGCGGCCAGACCGCCCTGGAGGTCGAGGCCAGCACCCTGCGGCAATTGCTGGAAAACCTGGGCGCCGCGCACCCCCGGTTGAAGCCGGTCCTGGACAAGGGCGTCTCGGTCTCGATCGACGGGCGCATCTACAACGATTCCTGGGCCCAGACGATCATGCCGGACAGCGAGGTCTACATCCTGCCGCGCATCGAAGGCGGATAATCACGGACCGCGATTTTCGTTTCCGAAAATGGATAGCCTCGGTTACCCTCTGGGGATCCGCCCCGCGACCCGGAGCCCGCGATGGCCCACCTGAACCAGCGCCAGACCCGCATCCTCGAACGCATCCGGCAAACCGGTTACGGCGCGATCGAGGGCCTGGCCGTCGACTTCGCGGTGACCGCCCAGACCATCCGGCGCGACATCAACGCGCTCTGCGGGGCCGGCCTGCTGCAGCGCTACCACGGCGGCGCCGGGCTGCCCTCCTCGGTGGAGAATCTATCCTACGACAGCCGGCAGATCATCGCCCATGAGGAAAAGCGCCGGATCGGGCGCCTGGTGGCCGCCGAGATCCCCAACCATGCCTCCTTGATGATCAACATCGGCACCACCACGGAAGAGGTGGCCAAGGCGCTGCTCGACCACGTCGGCCTGCGGGTCGTCACCAATAATATCAACGTTGCCAATATTTTACGGATCGGCACCGATTGCGAAGTCGTGGTCACCGGCGGCGTCCTGCGCAACCGCGACGGCGGCATCATCGGGTCCGCCGCGGTCGAGACGATCAGCAAGTTCAAGGTCGACATCGCGGTGATCGGCGTCTCGGGCATCGACAGGGACGGCACCCTGCTGGACTACGATTCGCGCGAAGTGCGGGTGGCGCAGTCGATCATCGCCAACGCGCGCAGCGTCTACCTCGCCGCCGATCATTCCAAGCTCGGCCGTTCCGCCATGGTCCGCCTGGCGCCCCTGCACGCGGTCGACCACCTCTTTACGGATCGGCCCCTGCCCAGGAACTTCGCCAAACTGGCCCGCGAGGCCGGGGTGAGCGTCCATGTCGCACCACCGGTCGAGGATGGCGACAGCCCATAGTATCCATTGCAATAATTGTTCGATTACGAACTCAAATGTGACAATAATTTTCGATTGTCAAAATTGCCTGCTCGAATTCTAATAGAGCCGGGGCCGAGACGCGCGACCGCGTGCGTCCTTCCTGGCTTCTTGGAAACCTGAAATCGGCCTGCCGGCCTCGGAAAGCGAGCAAGCTGCGTGGCAAGAGACGCCCCCTACGACCTCTGCGTGATTGGCGGGGGTATCAACGGCACCGGGATCGCCCGGGACGCCGCCGGGCGCGGCTACTCGGTGCTGCTCTGCGAGAAGGACGACCTGGCCGGCGCCACCTCGGCGGCCAGCACCAAGCTGATCCATGGCGGGCTGCGCTATCTGGAGCACTACAAGTTCCGCCTGGTGCGCGAAAGCCTGAAGGAGCGCGAGGTGCTGTTGGCCAACGCGCCGCACATCATCTGGCCGCTGCGCTTCGTCCTGCCCCACGACCGGGACCAGCGGCCGGCCTGGCTGATTCGCCTGGGTCTATTCCTTTACGACCATCTGGGGGGCCGCAAGCGCCTGCCCGGCTGCAGCACGATCGACCTGGCCCGGGACGGCAGGGGCGCGCCCCTGCGCAAGACGATGAAACGGGCCTTCGCCTATTCCGACTGCTGGGTGCAGGATTCGCGCCTCGTGGTCCTGAACGCCATGGACGCCGCCGCGCGCGGCGCCGACATCCGGACCCGCCACGAGGTCCTGGCCGCGCGCCGTGAGGGGTCGAACTGGCAGGTCACGATCAAGGACCTGAAGAGCCAGACAACCTTCGACATCCAGGCCCGCGCCCTGATCAACGCGGCCGGCCCCTGGGTCGGCGAGGTCCTGAACGGCCGCCTGTCGCAAAACAGCCGCAAGACCGTGCGCCTGGTGAAGGGCTCGCACATCGTCCTGCCGCGCCTCTACGAGGGCGACCACTGCTATATCTTTCAGAACAGCGACAGGCGCATCGTCTTTGCGATCCCCTACGAGACCGACTTCACCCTGGTCGGCACCACCGATGTGGACTACCAGGGCGATCCCGCGCAGGCGAGCTGCTCCGAAGAGGAAACGGCCTACCTCTGCGACCTGTTGAACCGCTATTTCGACAAGCCGGTCAGCGCCGATCAGGTGGTCTGGTCCTACGCCGGGGTGCGCCCGCTGTTCGACGACGGCAACGGGTCCGCCTCGGCCGCCACCCGCGATTATGTGCTGGATCTCGACACACCCGAGGGCGGCGCTGCGTTGCTGAGCGTCTTCGGCGGCAAGATCACCACCTACCGCAAACTGGCGGAGCAGGCCCTGGGCCTGATCGACCAGGCCTTCCAGCGCGACAACCGGCCCTGGACCGCGACCAGCCCGCTGCCCGGCGGCGATCTGCCAGCCCAGGATCTCGAGGCATTTCAGCGCGACCTGCGGGCCCGTCATCCCTGGCTGGAATCCGCCCTGGCCACGCGCTGGGCGCGCAGCTATGGCACCCAGGCCGAGGCGATCATCGGCCAGGCCAAATCCACGAGCGACCTCGGCGAGACGCTCGGTCACGACCTGACCGAGGCCGAGCTGCGCTATCTGGTGGACCGGGAATGGGCCCGGACCGCCGACGACGTTCTTTGGCGACGCAGCAAACTGGGGCTCCACATGGGCCCGGCCGAACGCGGCCGCGTCGCCGACTGGCTCCTCGCGGCCGATTTAGGCCAAGAGGAAACTCCGGGACCTGGCGCTCGATCCGATCGCGGCGCCGAGGTTTCGGGTTAAGCAGGTCGAGTTCGACCTGATTTCACGACTCCCTTCGTGAAGCAACTGGGGCGGTCTTCGGACCGCCCTTTTTTCCTTTGCATTGGCCCGTCTTTGCCCTTGATGCCCACACATAGCTACCCGACACTTGCGTGCCCTGGAGAGGATCATCATGAAGCTGACCGATCACGAGGAAGCCATGCTGGCCGGTGCCGAGGGGCCGGCGCGGCGCTACGGCATGGAGCAGATCCTCCAGGTCGGGCGCTTCTTCGATGCCACCGATTGCGTGGCCGTGAGCCAGGTCCACCTAATGGCCGACGCCGAGGCCCTGGGCGAGGCCGGCGCCAGCTTCCTGGAAGGGCTCGCCGCCCTGCCGCGCGACCAGCGGACGGTCCGGGTGCCCACGGTGACCGACCCGCGCGGGGTCGATTTCGAACACTACAAGACCCTGGGCCAGAGCGAGGCCATGGTCGACCTGGAGCGCCGCGCCATCGCCGCCTTCGAGGCGCTGGGCGTGCTGATGACCAACACCTGCATCAACTACCAGACCGTCATGCCGCCGGTCCTGGGCGAACACCTGGCCTTCGGCGATACCGGCTCGTCGATCTACGCCAACTCGGTGCAGGGCGCGCGCACCAACTTCGAGGGCGGCCCCTCGGCCCTGGCCGCGGCCCTGACCGGCCGGGTGCCGCGCTACGGCTTTCATCTCGACGGCCACAGGCGCGGCCGCACCCTCTTCACCCTGGACTGGGAGCCCGACGACCTGGCGGTCTGGGGCGCGCTCGGCGCCCTGGTCGGCCGGGCGATGACCTCCTACTGGGAGGTGCCGGTGATCGCCACCGCCTGCCGGCCCGCATCCGATGCCCTGAAGCAGTTCGGCGCCGCCCTGGCCTCCTTCGGCTCGACGCCGCTCTTCCACATGACCGGGGTCACGCCCGAGTGCCCCGACCTGGCCGCCGTTTTCGACGGTCCGGCCCCCGCGGCCCAAGCGCTCACCCGGCCGGCCGTCGAGGCCTTCCTCGCCGCCTACCGGCCAAGCGACGACCGGCTCGACGTGGTGGTCTTCGCCGGGCCGCAGCTCTCCCTGCTCGAGATGCGGACCCTGGCCGGTCTGCTGGAAGGCCGCCGCATTCACCCCGAAATCACCCTGCTCGCCACGGTCTCGCCGGAGGTCAAGAACGCCTGCGACCGTCACGGCCTGACCGCGACGGTCGAGGCCGCCGGCGGCATCCTGCTGGAGGGGGTCTGCTTCTATCAGATGTACGCGCGCGAAATCGGCGAGGCCAAGGGCTGGCGGCGCCTGCTGTCGAACTCGGCCAAGCTGGTGAACATCCTGGGCGGCTATGGCTACGAGCCGGTCTTGGCGCCGATGGAGCGCTGCATCGATAGCGCCGTCGCCGGGCGGCTCCTGTGAAGGTGGGTTTGTGATGGCGGGCGAACGTATCTACCTGGCGCATGTGGGGATCGGCGCGCCGGTCGAGGGCGAGGCCCTGGTCGCCAAGGACAACTTTTCCGCCCGCTACGACCTGGACCGCGACAAGGGCCTGTTCTCGCGGCCTCAGCACGCGCTCTTCGGCCAGTCCTACCTCGGCAAGATCCTGGTGCTCGACCTCGCCAAGGGCGGGGTCGCCACGGCCTGGATGCTGCGCGACATGGTCGAGCGCGGCCTCGCGCCCAAGGCGCTGCTGTTGAACGCCGGCAACCCGATCATGGCCCAGGGCGCGGCCTTCGCGAAGCTGCCCTTCCTCGACCGTTTCGAGCTCGACATCACCCAGGCGATCAAGACAGGCGAAACGGTCAAGGTCGAGCCGGGCGAAGGGCGCGTCACGGTGAGGTCCTAGAGCACTTCTTTGTTCAAGTGGGTCAACCGGCGCTGCGCCGCTGGGCCTCGGCGATGACCCGGCCCAAGAGGTCGAGACTGACCCGGCCGCTGGCCGCGAGGCCGCGCGTGGCCTCGAAGCGTTGGATGGCGGCCCGCCGGGCGGCGATCGAGACCGCGCCGGGCTGGCTTTCGAGCAGACCCAACTGCCATAGAAGCTGGTCGAGTGCCTGGAGCGGCAGGGCCTGGGGACCCTGGGGTGCCCGGCCCGCCGCCCCGGTGGCGCCGTCGTCGCTGGCAAGCGTGCGGCCATAGCCGAAGGGCGCGCCCTGGGAGGCGCCGAAGTACTGGTCGGCGACCAGCCGCAGGGTCCCGTCGATCAAGAGGAAACGCGGCAGCCCACGCTCGCCCGGCAGGATGTTGCAGGGCCCGCCCGCGGTCCGCAGAAAGCCCGCCGAGGTCCCGCCACAGCCATAGAAGAGATGGATCGCATGGGCCCAGTCCGGCCGATAGCCGGCGGCGAGGATCTGGGCCTCGCCGCGCGCCATGCGCGCCTGGGTCGCCTCGTCGAGCCAGGCAAGGCCGAGCCAGCCGGCCTGCCAGCCGATCGGGTCCTCGAGGGTCACGAAAGCCCAGTTGCGCAGCTGGTTGGCGAGACCGGCGGGCCGCAGGGGATCGTAGCCCGGTGCGATCTCGACCCGGGCCACGGCCGAGCCCGCCACGTAGCTGTCGCTGTGGTAGCCGGCGAGAAAATAGAGATCCTGTTTGGCCCACCACTGGCCGCGCCGGCCATCGAAGAGGCAGGCGGCACGGGTCAGCACCAGCTTTTCGGCGATCAGGGCCGC
Organism: Kiloniellaceae bacterium; assembly: GCA_021776195.1. The sequence goes on from JAJFGK010000154.1 coordinate 73,693, forward strand.
GGTGCAGAAGCGCCGGCCGCCGGCGTTGAGACGGCCCATGGCGCTCCAGGGGTACTCGCGGGCATCGACCGTGAGCCGGCCGTTGGGCGGCGGCGCCCGATCCGGCTGCGCGACGGCCGGTGGCGGTACCGCCGGCGCGGGCTTGGCCGGCTCTGGCAGGCGCGCCACCTGATCGCCCGCACAGGCGCCCAGGAATCCCACCAGGAGCAGGGAATATACCAACCCGGTTCGCGACAAAGCCATGGACAGACCCCCTTTCAGGCAGCATAGCTTGCCCCCCAGGGCCACGCCACTCTTTGGCCAAGATTGAGGTTTAGCTGATACTGTTCGATCTGGCCTGCGGCCGGCGATTGACTTGCAACAGACTGGGAGACCCCTTGCGATGATCCGGACTCTGACCCTTCACCGATTGGCGGGACTTGCCCTGATGGCGCTCGCGACCCTGGCGCTTTCCTCTGGCGCCCTTTCCTCTGGCGCCCATGCGCAGGGCAGCAAGGGCGAACTGAAAAACATCCGAACCTTCAAGTTCTTCGTCACCGGCTTCAGCGAGTACAACAAGCAGTGCGGCCTGACCCCCGAGGTCCTGCAGCAGGCCTTCATCGCGCCCTTGACCGAGGCCGGCCTCGAGGTGGTGCAGTCTTCCACGGCCTACTGGATCACGCTGCGCGTCACCTCGGTTCCCCAGGGCGAGCGCAACTGCGTCAGCTATGTCGACGCCGCGACCAATCAGACCACCCGCTACTTCAACAACGCGACCCTGGCCGAGCGGGTCGGCACGGTGCGGCACTGGAGCGGCGGCAAGATCATCGTCTCCGATATCGTCGAGCACGCCGAAGTCGCGAGCGAGGCCTTTCGCGCGCTGGGGCGCAATCTCGTCGCCACCTGGCGGCGCGACCAATAGCCGCGAGCGGCGGATCAAAAGGAAACAGCATGGCGCGTGACGACAAGACCGCGGCCGATCAGCCGGACCCCGCGAAAGCGGCCGGCCGGCAGGCCTACCGCGACGACGAGTTTCTCAACTCCGTGGACGCGCGGCCCTTGCGCATTCTGGCCGAGTACATGGAACCGGCGAGCCGCTTTGCCGAGCACAACATCGACGACACTATCGTCTTCTTTGGCTCGGCGCGCATCGTCTCGCGCGTCGACGCCGAGGAGATGCTGGCCAAGGCCGAAGCCGGCCAGGGCGACCGCAAGACCGCCGAGCAACGCATCGCCCTGTCGCGCTACTACGAGGCGACGCGCGACCTGGCCCATCGCCTGACCGAATGGTCCAAGGGGCTGACCACCACCAAACGCCGCTTCGTGGTCTGCAGCGGCGGCGGCCCCGGGATCATGGAGGCCGCCAACCGCGGCGCCTCGGAGGCCAAGGGGCTGAACATCGGCCTCTCGATCTCGCTGCCCTTCGAGGAGACGGGCAATCCCTACATCAGCCGGGAACTGGCCTTTCACTTCCACTACTTCTTCATGCGCAAGTTCTGGTTCACCTACATGGCCAAGGCGCTGGTCGTCATGCCCGGCGGCTTCGGCACCCTGGACGAACTATTCGAGACCTTGACCCTGGTGCAGACCGGCAAGGTCAAAAAGGCCCTGCCCATCGTGCTCTTCGGCGCCGACTACTGGTCGGAGGTGATCGATTTCCGCGCCCTGGCCCGCCACGGCACCATCTCGGAGCGCGATCTCGACCTCATGTTCCTGACCGATTCCGTGGACGAGGCCTTCGACCACGTGGTCCAGCAGCTCGAACAACACGCCCTCGACCTGCCCGGCGCGCGGCTGTGAGGCGGGTTCGCCCACCGAAGTGACCGGCGAGGCAAATTCAAATGTACTTGTTGGTGCCGCGCCACCGCTGTCGTCCACGGGCTTGACCCGTGGACCCAGGAATTCCTGGATTACCCCCGGTTCGCCCCCCGGGGCAGGCTACGTCAAGCCCGGTAATGACACCCGATTAGCGCCAGAACATAGCCCGAACCGATCAAGCCGCCCCTCAAAGCGTGCGGCAGAGCCTGAGGGCGTCGTAGATGGCGGCGGCGATGTTGCGCGAAGAGACGGCATCGCCGATCCGGTAGAGTTCGAATTCACCCTCGGCATTCTGGCCGTGGGGCTGGGGCGCACCGGCCAGCAGGGCCTCGATATCGGTGACGCCCTTGTTGCGCGCCTGGCCGCGCAGGTCCTGGTACAGTTCATCGGCCGGCACCGTGCCGTGCTCGACCACGATCCGATCGGCGACCGCCTGGGTGATTTGCCCGGTGACCTCGTTTTCGACCGTCGCGGTCAGGCGGTTGCCGCTTTTCTCCACGCTTAGAAGGCGCAGGTCGAACCGGCAGGGAATCTCCAGCTCGTAGACCCGAGCCTTCCAGACCACCCGCTCGGCATAGGACATTTCCGGGGCGAAGTTGTCGTCGATGGCAAGGAAAGTCACCGGGCGCCCGGCCGCGGCGAAGCGCTCCGCCGCCGTGGCCGCCGCGTGGCGCCCGGTGCCGTCATAGACGATAACCTCGCCACCGCCCGCGACCTCGCCGGTCAGCGCGTCCCAGACCGTCGTCACATGCTCTTGCCCCGGCAGCCAGTCGAGGTCGGGCAGCCCGCCGGTGGCGACGATCACCACGTCGGGATTCAGCGCCCGGACATCCGCCGGCTCGGCGTAGTGGTTCAGTCGGACCTCGACGCCGAGGCTCTCCAGCTCGCCGGCCCGCCAGTCGACGATGCCGACCACGTCCTTGCGCCAGCTTGCAGCGCGGGCCAGTTGCAGCTGCCCGCCGAGCTGGGAGGAGGCTTCCAGGAGAATGACATCGTGGCCGCGCTCGGCCGAGACCCGGGCGGCCTCCAGACCGGCCGGGCCGCCCCCCACCACGACCACCCTGCGCGCCGTCGCCGCCGGCTCGATCGTGTGAGACATAAAGGTCTCGCGGCCGCTGGCGGCATTGTGAATACAGGTCGGCCGTTGCGCGCCCATGCAGTGGGTCATGCCGACGCAGGGCCGAATGCGATCCTCCTGGCCGGCCTCCAGCTTGCGGACGATGTGCGGGTCGGCGATGTGGGCGCGGGTCATGGCCACCATGTCGAGCAGGCCCTCGCGGATGGCGTGGCGCGCCGTGGCGATATCGGTGATCCGGGCGGCATGGAAGACCGGCAGCTTGACCGCGCGCTTGAAGGCGGCGGCCTTGTCGAGCCAGGGCGCGATCGGCGAGGCCATGCCGGGCATGTTGTCCACGGCCAGGCCACGCATGGTGTCCATGCGGCCATAGACCGCGTTGAAGAAATCGACCAGCCCGCTGTCCTGGAAGATGTGGGCGATCTCCAGGCAGTCGTCGAAGGTCAGCCCGCCCTCCATGGCCTCGTCCACGACATAGCGGAAGCCGACGATGAAATCGTCGCCGGTGCGCCGGCGCATCTCCTCGTAGACCATCAGACCGAAGCGGCAGCGGTTCTTCAGGGAGCCGCCGAAACGGTCCGTACGCTTGTTGGTGGCGGGCGAGAAGAACTGGCCGATCAGGTGCCCGCCGGCCAGGGTTTCGATGCCGTCCAGGCCGCCCTCTTTGCAGCGCCAGGCGGCATCGCCGAAGGCCTTCACGACCCGGGCGATGTCGTCCTCGTCCATCGCCTTGGGAAAGCTGCGGTGCAGGGTCTCGCGGATCGCCGAGGGCGCGATGGTCGGCAGCCAGTCGCCGGCATAGGACTCGCCGCGCCGGCCCAGGTGGGTGATCTGGCACATCAGGGCCGCGCCCCGGGCATGCATCCGCTCGGAAAACTGCTGAAAATAAGGAATGCAGGCATCGGTGCCGACATTGAGCTGCTGGAAGACGTTGGGACTGTCCGGGGCCACGTTCGACGAGCCGCCGAACATCGAAAGCGCGATCCCGCCCTTGGCCTTTTCCTCGTGATAGGCTTGGTAACGCTCCCTGGTCAGACCGCCCTCCTCCAGGCCGCAGGCATGGCTGGTGCCCATGATCCGGTTCTTCAAGGTCAGGTGCTTGAGCTG
>JAJFGK010000155.1 GCA_021776195.1 Kiloniellaceae bacterium
GGCCGCACCGCGACCAGGTGCCCGTCGCTCTCGTCGAGTTTCATGGCGATCTTGCCGTTGGCCCGCACCGAGACGAAGTCCGACAGGCGATTGCGCCGGACATAGCCCCGGGAGGTCGCGAAGACCACGAACATCTCCTCCCAGGTCTCCTCCTCCTCGGGCATCGGCATGAAGGCGGTCACCTTCTCGCCCTGGCTCAAGGGCAAGATGTTGATCAGCGCCTTGCCGCGGGACTGCGGGGTGCCGACCGGCAGGCGGTAGACCTTCAGCTTGTAGGCAATGCCCTTGTTGGTGAAGAACAGGACCGGCGTGTGGGTATTGCAGACGAAGACCTCGCTGACGAAATCCTCATCGCGGGTCGCCATGCCCGAGCGGCCCTTGCCACCGCGTTTCTGGGCCCGGTAGGCGCTGACTGGCACCCGCTTCACATAGCCGCCATGGCTGACGGTCACCACCATGTCTTCGCGCTGGATCAGGTCCTCGTCGTCCTGATCGCCGACGGACTCGGTGATCTCGGTGCGCCGCGGCGTCGCATAGCGCTCCTTGATCTCCAGCAGTTCATCGCGAAGGATCGTCATCAGAAGTGGCCGCGAGGCGAGGACTTCCAGGTAGCGGCGGATATGGACCGCGATCTCCTCGAGCTCGCCCGCCAGCTTCTCGCGCTCCAGGCCGGTCAGGCGCTGCAGGCGCAGTTCCAGGATTCCCCGGGCCTGTTCTTCGGACAGACGGTAGGTGCCGTCCTCGGCGATGACGCGGCCTGGCTCGTCGATCAACGCGATCAGCGGCGCGACGTCCCGGGCCGGCCAGGCCCGCCCCATCAAGCTTTCGCGCGCCGCCACCGGATCCGGCGACGAACGAACGATGGCGATGATGTCGTCGATATTGGCGACCGCGATGGCCAGTCCGACCAGGATATGAGCCCGGTCGCGCGCCTTGCCGAGCTCAAAGGCGGTGCGCCGGGTGATGACCTCTTCGCGGAAGTGCAAAAAGGCGCTGAGTATGGCCTTCAGGTCCATCAGACCGGGTCGGCCGTTGTCCAGGGCCAGCATGTTGACGCCGAAGGAGGTCTGCAGCAGGGAATGACGATAGACCTGATTCAACACCACGTCGGGCTCGGCGTCGCGCTTGATCTCCATCACCACACGCACGCCGTGGCGGTCGCTCTCGTCGCGCAGGTCCGAAATGCCCTCGACAATCTTTTCGCGGACCAACTCGGCGATGCGCTCGATCATCTTGGCCTTGTTGACCTGGTAGGGCATTTCCGAAACCGCGATGGCGAAGCGGTCCTTGCGGATTTCTTCGATATCGGCCCTGCCGCGCAGCCTGACCGAACCGCGCCCCGTATGGTAGGCATCGCGAATGCCGCCGCGGCCCAGGATCACGCCACCGGTGGGAAAGTCCGGGCCCGGAATGTACTGCATCAACTCGTCGATCGTGATGGCCGGATTGTCGATCATGGCGCAGCAGGCGTCGATCACCTCGCCCAGATTGTGCGGCGGGATATTGGTCGCCATGCCCACGGCAATGCCGCCGGCACCGTTGACCAGCAGGTTGGGAAAGCGCGCCGGCAGAACCACCGGTTCGGTCATGGTCTCGTCGTAGTTCGGCTGGAAATCGACGGTGTTCTTGTCGATATCCTCCAGCAGCGCTTCGCTCGCGACCCGCTGCAGACGGGCCTCGGTGTAGCGCTCCGCCGCCGGCGGGTCGCCGTCCATGGAGCCGAAGTTGCCCTGACCGTCGATCAGCGGCAGGCGCATGGAGAAATCCTGCGCCAGACGCACCATGGCATCGTAGATCGCCTGATTGCCGTGGGGATGGAACTTGCCCATCACCTCGCCGCCGATACGCGCCGACTTGCGGTGGGCGCGGTTCCAATCGAACCCGGCCTCCTTCATGGCGAAAAGAATACGCCGATGGACCGGCTTCAGCCCGTCGCGCACGTCCGGCAGCGCCCGCGACACGATCACGCTCATCGCGTAATCGAGGTAGGATCGCTTCATCTCGTCTTCGATGGTGACGAGTTGAATATTGGGTCCCACGGATGACCCGCCAGGCGGCATGCCGGGTGGGTCCTCAGGCGGGCCGGGCGGTGGGGCGGTCGTGTCGCTCACAAAGGGTCCTTATCGGAGCCGACGAGATCGCCTCGTCAGGCGGTTGGCAGGCGGCTCGCGTCAGGTCCCGGGAGGCCGTTCAGGGCCAGGTTCAAGTGATTGATTCCATGAAGAATTTGGCACTGGCGATTCGCTCGCCGAGCATAGCAAATGCGCCCCTTCCGAACAACACTAGCCGGCCCGCAAACGGCATAAATCTTTCCATCTATATCAATACCTTAGCGCACCGCTCTACGGACCTGCTCGGGGACCGCGCAAGGGCGCCCGGAGGAACCCATTCTGCTCGACCTCGAGAGCTATCAGGGACTGGCGGGCAGGCCCGGTCTCTGTAATCCTGACGGTCCCAGTCGCCAGGAGATGGAACCGATGGAAGCGCAACGGCTGCTCGCCCATTCCACCCTCCCCCTGCTCGTCGAGGTCGACCCGGAGAGCGCCGGAAACCTGACGGCGGCGACGGCTTGGACGGCCCGCAACAGCGCCGCTATCGAAGCGCTGACCGCAGAGGCGGGGGTCGTACTTCTGCGCGGCTTCGCCCTTCGCTCTCCCGAGGCGTTCCGCCAGATCGCCGCGGCCCATCGCCCCGACCTGCGGGCCTACGTGGGCGGCGATTCGCCGCGCCGACAGTTGGAGGACAAGGTCTACAGCTCGACCGAATACCCTGCCCATCTGGAGGTCCGCCTGCACAACGAGCTGTCCTACGCCGGCTGGTCGCCGGACCGGGTGTTCTTTTGCTGCCTGGTTCCCGCGGCAAGCGGCGGCGAGACCACCATCGCCGACGGCCGGGCGATTTTTCGGGCGATTCCCGAAGAGATCAGGACGCGCTTCACCGACCGGGGCGTGACCTACCTGCAGCATCTCTGGGACGCCGAAGGGACCAAGGGGCCCGGCAAGTCCTGGCAGGAGACTTTCGAGACCGATAGCCGCAGCGCGGCGGAGTCCTACCTGCGGGAGGCCGGTATGACCTTCGAGTGGACCGGCCAGGGCCTGCGCTGCTGCGCGACCCATGCCGCGGCCCTGGCTCATCCGGTGACCGGCGAGCCCTGCTGGCATAATCAAGCCGACCAATGGCACCGCGACCTGCCCAGCCCCAAGGACGCCGTGCCCGGCTCACCGCCGCCGGACGCCGGCCCACCGCCGCCCGAGGGCCTGGGCAACCATGTCTGCTTTGGCGACGGCACCGAGATCGAGGTCGCCGACCTTCTGGCGATCCGCGAAGCGGCAACATCCTGCGAGGTGACCTTTCCCTGGCAGTCCGGCGACATCATGGTAATCGACAATGTTGCCGCCATGCACGGCCGCAAGCCCTTCAGCGGCGAACGGCGCGTCGTCGTGGCCATGGCCTGACCGCCGGTTCCGGGGGTGTGTCTGCGGCACTGGAACCGGAGCTGCTCTAACTCTCCAGGACGACCTCGTAGCCCCAGAGGTAGCGCAGGTGCTCCAGGACCCGGTCGCGCGACGCGGCGTCGAGGGCAATGCCATCCCATTGATTGTGGACGAGGTGCAGGTGGCGCTCGCCCATGAGATCGACGTCGGCGACCTGAATGTCGGGTTCGACCGCGCTGATATCGTAGCTGCGCGCCAAGGTTTCCCGGACGGTCCGATAGCCCTGCTCGTCGTGGATGCCGGTAACGGTCAGGTAGGGCTCCCGGGCATCGTCGTTCAGGGCGAAAAGGCGCAGGTCGCGCATGAGCTTCGGGCTGAGAAACTGACGGATAAACGACTCGTCGCGGTAGTTCGCCCAGGCCTGGCGCAGCACGGTGCGCCAGTCGCCGCAGCCCGCGATCTCGGGGAACCAGTCGCGGTCCTCCGCGGTCGGGTCGCTGCAGATGCGGCAGATATCGCGCATCATCGCAAAGCCCAGGGCGTAGGGGTTTATCCCTTGATATCGCGGATCGTCGAAACCGGGCTGAGTCAGCACATTGGCGTGCATGTGCAACACTTCCATCATCGTGCCGTCGCTGATCAGGCCCTTTTCATGCAGGGCGTTCAGGATGTGGAAGTGGACGAAACAGGCACAGCCTTCGTTCATCACCTTGGTTTGTTTTTGCGGATAGAAGTACTGGGCGATGTCGCGGACGATATGGAGCACCTCGCGGCGCCAGTCTTCCAACACCGGGCTGTGTCGTTCGATGAAGTAGAGGAGATTTTCCTCGGGCAGATGGAGATCCCTCTTGCGCTCGCCGGTCTCGGAGCTGGCTTGCGCCCTATCGCGCTGGCGCTCGCCGGGCAGGGTTTGCCACAACACATTGACCTGCCGGTCCTCGTGCTCGCGGCGCATGCGTTCGCGGTTTTTCGCCTGCGCCAGTGTCGGCTGGGGCGGGCGCCGGTAGCGGAAGACGCCGTGGTCCATCAGGGCGTGAGCGGCGTCCAGCACCCGTTCGACCTCATCGGGGCCGTGACGGTCCTCGCACTTTGAAATGAAGCTCTTGGCGTACTCCAGATAGTCGATAATGCCGTCCGCGTCGGTCCACTGCTTGAAGAGATAGTTGTTCTTGAAGAAATGGTTGTGGCCAAAGGCGGCGTGCGCCATCACCAGAGCCTGCATGGTCATGGAGTTGTCTTCCATGTAATAGCTGATGCAAGGGTTGGCGTTGATGACGATCTCGTAGGCCAGACCCTGGAGGCCTTTGCGGTAGAAGGTTTCGTTGCGCAGGAAATGCTTGCCGAAGGACCAGTGGCGGTACATCAGCGGCATGCCGATCGAAGAATAGGCGTCGAGCATCTGTTCCGAGGATATGACCTCGATTTGATTGGGGTAGACATCGAGCCCCAGGTCCTCCAGCGCCACCTGCTCGATGGCGTCGTAGCAGCGCCGCATGGTGTCGAAGTCCCAAGCGGCACCCTCGAACAGCGGTTCGGGTTTCGATCTGACGGCCGTGGTCATCGCTTCAGTCCTGCTCCTGGCGCTTGGTGAAGAGTTCGCGGAACACCGGATAGATGTCGGCCGGACGGCTGATCCGCTTCATCGCGAAGTTCGGCCAGAGCGAGCTGATCTTTCGGTAAGACCGCCACAGCTCGGCGCCGGCCCCCTCGTCGCGCATGAGCTCGGCCTCGCGCTCGTCGAGGATCTCGATGTAGGCGAAATGCTGGCAGACCGGCATCAGCCCATGATGCAGCAGATTTTTGCAGACCGTCGAATCGCCGGAGAAGTTCTCGCCGTCCGAGGCCTGGGCGCCGTAGATGTTCCAGGTCGAGGCCGGGTAGCGCTCCTGGATCACGCGCTTCATCTCGGTCAGCGCCGTGCTGACGACGGTGCCGCCGGTCTCCGCGCTGTAAAAGAAGGTCTCTTCGTCGACCTCCTGGGATTCGTGGGTGTGACGGATGAACACCAACTCGACCTTGTCGTAGCGGCGCTTGAGAAATAGGTGCAGGAGCGCGAAGAACCGCTTGGCGAGGTCCTTTTCCCGTTCGCCCATCGAGGCAGAGACGTCCATGAGACAGAACATCACCGCATGAGTATTGGGCTCCGGCCGCGGCTGAAGGTTGTTGTAGCGCACGTCCAGGGGATCGATGTAGGCGATCCGGCGGCGCTTGCGCTCGATCTCCTCCGCCTCCCGATAGAGAGCCGTCAAGCGTTGCTGCTGGACCGCGCCAAGCACCGCGATCGATTCGAGCACCGTAATCTTCTCCTGGGTCTCGGCCAGCGCGGCCTGGGATGGACGCTTGAGCGCCAGGCGCCGTCCGAGGCTGTTGCGCATGGTCTGACGCAGGTTGATGTTCGCCGGCGAGCCGATCCGGGCGTAACCGGCCCGCTTGAACTTCTTCGTCAGAATTTGCTTCAGGCCCCGCTTGACCAGGTTCGGCAGTTCCAAGTCCTCGAAAAAGAAATCGAGAAACTCCTCGCGCGACAGGCTGAAGCGGAAGTCGTCCTCGCCCTCGCCGTCACTGGCGCCTTCCCGGCCGGCCCCCCCTGCCTCGCCGGGCGGCGGCCGCTTGACCCGGTCGCCCGCCCGGTAGTCCCGGTTCCCGGTGAAGACCCGGCCACGCTGGCCGCCCCTGGGGGCATGCCGGAAGGTCGGCTCGACAATCCCCTTGGTGGGGATCGAGACGGTTTCGCCCTGGTCGATGTCGGCGATGCCGCGGCCGCGCACCGCCTCGTCGACCGCCTGCTTGATCTGCTCCCTAACGCGCCGGAACAGTCTCTGGCGGTTGCCCAGGCTCTTGTTCTTGGGATTGAGACGCCGGTCGACGAAATGGGGCATGATAGGGTCCCTCCATCGCCTCAGCCGGCTTTATTGACGCGCATGTACCACTCCACAAGCCGGCGCACCTGGCGCTTGCTGTAACCGTGGTCGATCATGCGCTCGACGAACTCGGCGTGCTTTTCGTCGGTCTCCCGGTCCTTCTTGGTGCCAAAGGAGATGACCGGCAGCAGATCCTCGACCTGGCCGAACATGCGCTTCTCGATGACGGTCCGGAGTTTCTCGTAGCTGGTCCAGGAGGGGTTGTCGCCGTTGTTCTCGGCCCGCGCGCGCAGCACGAACTTGACCACCTCGTTGCGGAAATCCTTCGGGTTGGTGACCCCGGCGGGTTTTTCGAGTTTCTGCAGCTCCGCATCGAGAGTTTCGCGATCGTACATCTCGCCGGTGTCGGTATCCTTGAAATCCTGGTCCTCGATCCAGGCATCGGCGTAGGCGATGTAGCGATCGAAGAGGTTCTGGCCGTAGTCCTTGTAGGACTCGAGATAGGCCTTCTGGATCTCCAGGCCGATAAAGTCGGCGTAGCGCGTGGCGAGCTCGGCCTTGATGAACTCCAGGTAGCGGTCTTCCAGTTCGTCGCCGAACTGTTCGCGCTTGATGGCGCCCTCCAGGACATACATCAGGTGGACCGGATCGGCGGCGATCTCTTCGGCATCGTGATTGAAGGTCTCCGCCAGCACCTTGAAGGCAAAGCGCGTGCTGATGCCCGTCATTCCCTCGTCGACTCCGGCCTGGTCGCGGTACTCGTGGACCGACCTGGCCTTGGGATCGGTTTCCCTCAGGTTCTCGCCGTCATAGACCCGCAGCTTCGACATGAGGGTGGAGTTCGGGTGTTCCGCGAGACGGGTCAGGACCGAAAAGCGGCTCAGGATCGAGAGTGTCTCCGGCGCGCAGAGCGCATCGCTCAGCGCGCTCTCTTCCAGCAGTTTCTCGTAAATCTGCGTTTCTTCGGTGACGCGCAGACAGTAGGGCACCTTGACCACGCTGATCCGGTCGAGGAAGGCCTCGTTGTTCTTGTTGGACTTGAACTGTTGCCACTCCGCCTCGTTCGAGTGGGCAATGATCACACCCTGGTAGGGAAAGGCGCCGATGTTCTCGGTTCCGATGTAGCTCTGCTCCTGGGTGGCGGTCAGCAGCGGGTGCAGTACCTTGATCGGCGCCTTGAACATCTCGACGAACTCCAGCAGCCCCTGGGTCGTGCGATTGAGGCCGCCGGAATAGCTGTAGGCATCGGGATCGTTCTGGCTCAGGTACTCGAGCTTTCGAATGTCGACCTTACCGACCAGCGAGGAAATATCCTGGTTGTTCTCGTCACCCGGTTCGGTTTTGGCGACCCCGATTTGGCGCAGTTTCGAGGGCTGCATCTTGACCACGGTAAACTTGCCGATATCGCCATCGAGCTCGTCCAGCCGCTTCACCGCCCAGGGCGAGATCAAGCCGGTCAGCTTGCGCCGGGGGATCCCATACTTGTCTTCCAGCAGATCGCCCATGCGGCCCCGGTCGAACAGGGACAGGGGCGACTCGAACAACGGGCTGATCTCATCGCCCGCCTTCAAGACGTAGATCGGCTCGATCTCCATCAGGGATTTCAGGGTGTCGGCAAGAGACGATTTGCCGCCGCCGACCGGGCCCAGCAAGTAGAGGATCTGTTTGCGCTCTTCGAGCCCCTGGGCGGCGTGGCGGAAGAAGCCGACGATCCGCTCGATCGTCTCCTCCATGCCGTAGAACTGGGCGAAGGCCGGATAGCGCTTGATTGTCCGATTGAGAAAGATTCGGCCGAGACGCTGGTCCGCGCTCGAATCGAGATATTCCGGCTCGCCGATTGCCGAGATCAACCGCTCGGCGGCGCTGGCATGCATCAACGGCTGATCGCGACAACCCAACAGAAACTCCTGAAGGGTCATCTCTTCGCGTCGAGCTTCACGATAGTTGGCAACAAAGAGATCAATAGCTTCCACAGGATTCCTCCTTTTGCTCGGCTATCGAGACTTCTCTCCTCTGCTCCCCACTGCCCCCGACAAATGTCGTACCGTTTCTATGGTCCAGTATATGTGTGTCCCTTGGCCATGGAACGAATCAAAAATACTTGAGTGCGCGGCAAATGTCTCCCCTGTCCTTGTGACGGATGACACAGGCCGCGCCCAGCGCCTTGCCAAAACCGTGTAACATTCCATCGGAATATATTGATTTTCCTAATTTTAGCCGGAGTTTATCTGTTTGGCGCGCCAGCGCTCGCGGATCGCCGAATCGTCTTCGTCGGGTTCTTGGGCGTAGTTGACCGTGTCGTCGGGGATGGCGACCCAGGGCTGGGCGCTTCGGGTCCAAAGGTTGCCGACAGGCCGGAGCCAGGACCGATCGTCGAGCGTGCCGGCCTTGACCGAGATCGAGCCGGATTCGGCCCCGTCTTCCGCTTCGGACCCATGGTAGATGCGCGAACCGCAGTCGGGGCAGAAATGACAGGTCTTGGTCGTGCCGGAGTCGGTCACCGTGCGCCAGACCTTGGTGGTGCCCCGGGTCAGGCGAAACCCGGAAAGCGCGATGATCAGCGACATGCCGAAGGCGCTGGAGGATTGCTTCTGGCAGTCGGTGCAGTGGCAGCAATAGAGCGTGCTGGGTTCCGCCGTGACTTCATAGCGAACTCCGCCGCACTGACAGCCGCCGGTGAGGGGATTCTTCGCCATGGCTTGCTCCGGTCGACCTAGAAGGGAATGTCGTCGTCGAGATCGGCGCCGCCGCCGCTGGGGCCCGCCGCCGGACCGCCACCACCGCCGCTACCTCCCCCGCTGAACCCGCCGCCGCCGCCGCCGCCATAGTCGCCATCGCCGCCGCCGCCATCGCTACGTCCGTCGAGCATGGTCAACTCGCCGCGAAAACGCTGCAGCACGACCTCGGTGCTGTACTTGTCGACGCCGGCCTGGTCGGTCCATTTGCGGGTCTGAAGCTGGCCCTCGATATAGACCTTGGACCCTTTGCGGAGGTACTTCTCGGCCACTTCGGACAGCTTCTCGTTAAAGATCACCACCCGGTGCCATTCGGTCCGCTCGCGCCGTTCGCCGCTGTTGCGGTCGCGCCAGGACTCCGAGGTGGCGAGCGAAAGATTGGCAATGCGGGTGCCGTCCTGGGTGGTCCGAATCTCGGGATCGCGGCCCAAATTGCCAATCAGAATGACCTTGTTGACAGATCCTGCCATGAGAAGCGCCCCCTCATTCAAGAGTGTGATTGATCTCGTTTTGTTCCCATGCCACTTTAGGACAGAGCCCGTCCTGGAACAAACCCTTTGTCGCCCTTTTTCGCGGCCTGGGACCGACCATGCGATAGGGCGATTCCCCAGCGGCGACAAGGGGCAATTGAGACTCGTTATCCACAGCCTCTTTGAGGCAACCTAGCAACGGCGCCCGGCGCGCAAGGAACGCCCATGTGCCACAGCGGCCTGGGTGTCGGCATCGCAGGGTGCGACCGGCTTAAGTGACGAAAGGCAGTCATCTTTATGAATAGGCCCTCCTTATGAGCGAGGCGGCATGAGTGTACGCGGGCCTCGCACAGGTGCGCGCCGTGGACGGGGGCCGGTCAGCGACAGCAGACTGCAGGTCATCTCGGTCAAGGGCGCGCGCGAGCATAATCTGAAGAACATCGATGTCGAGATTCCGCGCAACGAGCTGGTGGTCATCACCGGCCTCAGCGGATCGGGCAAATCGTCCCTGGCTTTCGACACGATCTACGCCGAAGGGCAGCGCCGCTATGTCGAGTCGCTTTCCGCCTACGCGCGCCAGTTTCTCGAGTTGATGCAAAAACCCGACGTCGACTCAATCGAGGGCCTGTCGCCGGCTATTTCGATCGAGCAGAAGACGACCTCCAAGAACCCGCGCTCCACGGTGGGCACGGTGACGGAGATCTACGACTACCTGCGCCTGCTCTTTGCCCGGGTCGGGATCCCCTACTCGCCGGCCACCGGCCTGCCGATCGAAAGCCAGACCGTCAGCCAGATGGTCGACCGGGTGATGGAGATGCCCGAAGGCACGCGTCTCTACCTGCTGGCGCCCATCGTGCGCGGCCGCAAGGGCGAGTACCGCAAGGAACTGGCGGACCTGCAAAAGCGCGGTTTCCAGCGGGTCAAGATCGACGGAGTCCTGCACGAGATCGACGAAGCGCCGGCGCTCGACAAGAAACGCAAGCACGACATCGAGGTGGTGGTCGACCGCCTGATCCTGCGGCCCGGGATCGAGGGGCGCCTGGCCGATTCCTTCGAGACCGCCTTGCACCTGGCCGACGGCCTGGCCTTTGCCGAAGAGGCCCTCAAGGGCGGCGAAAGCGGCGCGCGCACCACTTTCTCGGCCAAGTTCGCCTGTCCGGTGTCGGGCTTCACCATCGACGAAATCGAGCCGCGGCTGTTCTCCTTCAACAATCCCTTCGGCGCCTGTCCCTCCTGCGACGGCCTGGGGATCACCCTCTTTTTCGACCCCGAACTGGTGGTCCCCGATCCCGGCGCCACGCTGGGAAAGGGCGCCATCGCGCCCTGGTCCAAATCCAGCTCACCCTACTACCTGCAGACCCTGCAGTCCCTGGCGCGCCACTACAAGGTCTCGATGCACGACCGCTGGCAGGATCTGCCGGAGACCGTGCGCGACGCCATTCTCTTCGGCTCCAAGGGCGAGCCGGTGACCATGGTTTACGACGACGGCCTGCGCGCCTACGAGACCGAAAAGCCCTTCGAGGGCATCGTTCCCAACATGGAGCGGCGCTGGCGCGAGACCGACAGCGATTGGGTGCGCGAGGAACTGGCGCGCTATCAGAGCAACCGGGCCTGCGATGTCTGCGGCGGCTACCGCCTGAAGCCCGCGGCCCTGGCCGTGAAGATCGCCGAGCTCCACGCCGGCCAGGTCGCGGAGATGTCGGTGAGCGAGGCCTACCTCTGGTTCGGCGGGCTGAGCGAGAAGCTGCGCCCGCAACACCAAGAGATCGCGGCGCGGATCTTGAAGGAGATCATCGAGCGGCTGCGCTTCCTGGTCGATGTCGGCCTGGAGTATCTCACCCTGTCGCGGGCCTCGGCGACCCTGTCGGGCGGGGAGTCTCAGCGCATCCGGTTGGCCTCCCAGATCGGCTCGGGCCTGACCGGCGTGCTCTACGTGCTGGACGAGCCCTCGATCGGCCTCCATCAACGGGACAACGCCCGCCTGCTCGAGACCCTGAAACGCCTGCGCGACCTGGGCAACTCGGTGATCGTGGTGGAGCACGACGAGGAAGCCATCGCCAACGCCGACTATCTGATCGACATGGGCCCGGCGGCCGGCATCCACGGCGGCGAGGTGGTCGCGGCGGGCCTGCCCGAAAAGGTCCTGGCCTGCCCCGACAGCCTGACCGGCCAGTACATGACCGGCTTCAAGCAGATTGCGGTGCCCGCGGTCCGGCGGCCCGGGCACCGCGGCCAGGCCATCACCATTCGCGGCGCGGCCGGACACAATCTGCGCGGCGTCGACGCCACCATCCCGCTGGGCACCTTCACCTGCATCACCGGGGTCTCGGGCAGCGGCAAGTCCACCCTGGTCGTCGAGACGCTCTATAAGGCCATGGCCCGGCGCCTGCACAGCGCCCGCGCCATCCCGGCGCTCCACGAGTCCATCGAGGGCCTGGAGTTCCTCGACAAGATCATCGATATCGACCAGTCGCCGATCGGCCGCACGCCGCGCTCCAACCCGGCGACCTACACCGGCGCCTTCACGCCGATCCGTGAATGGTTCGCCGGACTGCCCGAGGCCGGCGCGCGCGGCTACAAGCCGGGACGTTTTTCCTTCAACGTGAAGGGCGGCCGCTGCGAGGCCTGCCAGGGCGACGGAGTGATCAAGATCGAGATGCACTTCCTGCCCGACGTCTACGTCCAGTGCGACGTCTGCAAGGGAAAGCGCTACAATCGCGAGACCCTGGAGGTCATGTTCAAGGAGAAATCGATCGCCGATGTCCTGGACATGACGGTCGAGGAAGGGGTCGGCTTCTTCAAGGCGGTGCCGGCGATCCGCCAGAAAATGGAGACCCTGCAGCGCGTCGGGCTGGGCTATGTGCAGATCGGCCAGCCGGCGACCACCCTCTCCGGCGGCGAGGCCCAGCGCGTGAAGCTCGCCAAGGAGCTCTCCAAGCGCGCCACCGGCCGCACCCTCTATATCCTCGACGAGCCCACCACGGGCCTTCACTTCGAAGACGTGAAAAAGCTGCTGGAGGTGCTCCAGGCCCTGGTCGAGCAAGGCAACACGGTGGTCGTGATCGAGCACAATCTGGAGGTCATCAAGACCGCAGACTGGCTGCTGGACCTGGGGCCCGAGGGCGGCGACAAGGGCGGCTTCCTGGTCGCCGCCGGGACACCCGAAGAAATCGTCACGGTGCCGCAGAGCTACACCGGACAGTACCTGGCGCCCTACCTCGCTGGCCGCGCCAAGCGCAAGAAGCGGGCTTAGGCTCCATGGCCTGTTACGCCTCAAGGGTCGAAGACGAACCCGTCGAGATCATTGCCGAACTGGCGGCGCTCGACCTGCCGCTCGGGCAGTATGTGGTGGTCGGCAGCGGTGCGCTCGCGGCACGCGGCCTGCGCCCGGCCCGCGATCTGGATATCGTGGTGACGAAGGCGCTGTTCGAGGATCTGGCCAAGGACCCGACCTGGCATGCCATCGCCCGACCGCAAGGCGAGCCGGCCCTGGTGCGTGGCCCGGTCGAGATCTATCTCGATGTCAATTTCAAGGAGGCGACAATGGCGACGGCGGATCTGATCGCCCGCGCCGCGGTGATCCGCGGTTTCGCCTTTCTCGATCTGTCGGACCTGCGCCGCTTCAAGGCGGCCTACGGACGCGAAAAGGATCGTCGCGACCTCGTCCTCATCGACGACGCGCTGGCAGCCGGCTCGACCTAGGGTCTGACCCGAGGGCCCAGGAACGGCGCAGACCGACGGTTACCCGCCGGCGGCGCGGGTAAAGTCGAGATCCGGCCCCTTGAAAGGTTTCAGGCGCAGGACCGCCCCCTCCTCCAGGGTCTGGCAACGGTAAGCGCCCAGGCTCCCCTCAAAGGTCTTTTCGGTGAAGATGAGCTTCAAATACTCGTAGGAGCCGGACCAGAGATTGGCCGAAGGATCGTCGGCCCAGCCCCGGGGGCTGCCAACCCCCGCGCCGTAGTTGCAAGGGCCCTCGCAGACCAGGCTTCCATCGCGGCCGAAGGTCCAGTACTCATCCTGCCAGGTCGTCTTCCAGCTTCCGGCCAGGGTGTCCTCGCGGCAGGATTCGATCCCTTCGATTGAGGACGCACAGCCCGCGACAAGAAATGCAAGGATCAGGCAATAAAGTGAACGGCGCAGCACGAGACAATCCTCAAGACCTGGTAGGTAGGCGACAAAAACCGCACCTGCTTAGCAGGCGGACCGGCGCGGAACCAGCCCGGGACGGTAAATTGTGACCGTCAATCCGCAGGCATCCTTCTTCAATTGGTTCAACATGATGCGCAAGCGCCGCGGTCGCATGACGATCCTGCTGGATCTGTTCTGCCGCAAGCTGGTGGATCTGGGAGTCGATATCGACCGGGCCTCGCTTCACGTGCCCCAGCTTGACCCGCAGTGGCAGGCGCGCTCGCTGATCTGGGATCGCGAGGCCGGCGGAGCGATGGAAATCGGCCGGGCCCACGGCATCGACGACAGTGCCGACTATATCCAAAGCCCGATCCGACCCATCCTGCTGGGCGAGGAAGACTTCATCAAGCGGACGGTCGGCGCGCCCGGAACGAACCAGGAGTTCCCGATCCTGGATGAGCTGGCGGCCAAGGGTTTCACCGCCTACTACGCCTTTGCCGTGGATTTCTCCTTCGGCCAGCACAACGCCATGACCCTCGCCACCAAGATACCCGGCGGCCTGCGCGAAGAGGATCGGAATATCATCCGCCAGGGCGTGCCCTACCTGGGCGCGCTCTTGGAACTGCGCCACCTGCACCGCACGGCGGCCCAGTTGCTCGACACCTACATCGGCCACTTCACCGGCGAGAAGGTCCTGGAGGGCGCCATTAAGCGCGGCGCCGGCGAGATCCTGCACGCGGTGCTCTGGACCTGCGACCTGCGCGCCTTCACCGAGATTTCCGAGCGCGAACCGCTGGAGGACGTCATCGTCCTGCTGGACGACTACTTCGAGGCGGTCGGGCGGCCGGTCGAGGACCGTGGCGGCGAGATTCTGAAGTTCATCGGCGACGCCCTGCTGGCAATCTTTCCCCTGGCCCCGGGCAGCGACGAGCGCGCGGTCTGCGCCAAGGCCCTGGCGGCCGCCGAAGAGGCGGTCGTTCGGCTGGCGGCGATCAGCGAGAAACGCATCGCCGACGGCAAATCCGGGCTGGCCTGCGGCATCGCCCTGCATCTGGGCGACGTCATGTACGGCAACATCGGCACCGTCGACCGCCTGGACTTCACGGTGATCGGGCCGGCGGTCAACCTGGTCAGCCGCATCGAGGGGGTGACCCGCGGCCTCGAGCCGCCCATCGCCTTTTCCGCCGCCTTTTCCGAGCGGCTCGACCGCCCGGTCCGCCTGCTCGGGCGCTTCCCTCTGAAGGGCATCGCCGGCGAGCAGGAGGTGTTTGTGGCGCAGGCGGTACCTCTGAACCGTGACGGCAGCCGGGTGTTGGACTAGTCTGCGGCGGATCGGCCACCGGAGGACCCCTGCCATGACCATCGAGAACGACGACGACCTGTCTGCCCTGCGGCGCATTGGCTCTATCGTGCGGGCCACCATCGAGACCATGCGCCAGGCCCTGCGGCCCGGTATCACGACGGCGGAACTGGACGAAATCGGCGCGCGCTGCCTGGCCGCGGCCGGCGCGCGCTCGGCGCCGCGCCTGGCCTACGACTTTCCCGGCAGCACCTGTATCTCGGTCAACGACGCCATCGCCCACGGGATTCCCGGCGATCAGGTCTTGCGCGAGGGCGATCTGGTCAATATCGACGTGTCCGCGGAACTGGACGGTTACTGGGCCGACACCGGCGCCTCGATGCCGGTCGGCCAGGTCGCGCCGGCGGTGACGGCGCTCTGCGCGGCGACCAAGGCGACCCTGGGCAAGGCCGTGAAGGCGGCCCGCGCCGGGCGGCCGCTGCACGGCATCGGACGGGTGGTCGAGCGCGAGGCCGGGCGGCGCGGCTACCGTGTCATCGAGGAATTGGCCGGTCACGGTGTCGGGCGCGGCATTCACGAGGCACCGAGCGTCTTCAACTATGCCCGGCGCGATGCCGGCCCGCGCCTGCACAAGGGTCTGGTGATCGCCATCGAGCCCTTCCTGACCAAGGGCGACGGCGAGATCCACCTGGAGCCCGACGGCTGGACCCTGCGCACCAGCGACGGGTCCCTCGCCGCCCAGTACGAACATTCCATCGTGATCACCGATGGCGCCCCCATCGTGCTGACCTGACAGCCGACCCGTCCCGCAAGTCCTTTCGTCTGCCTGGAGAGCCCCCGCCATGAAGCCTGTGTTGCCGCCGCGTGTCCTCATCGCCCACGACAAACCGCAGGGCTATCTGGAGGAGCTGCACAAGCGCTTCCCCGAAATCGCGGTCGAGGCCGGCACCACCGCCGAGGAGATTCTCCGCGCCGTCGAGGCCTTCGATCCGACGGTGGTCTTTTCCTGCAAGACGCCGGCCCTGGGCGGCGTCGAACAGCGGCCGGTCGTGACCGGCAAGTCCGTGCAGTGGATCCACGTCGCCGGTGCCGGCTTCGACCATCTGGGGTCCTGGGACCACCGGCGTATGACGGTGACCAATTCCTCGGGCGTGCTCAGCCGCTTCCTGGCCGAAACCGTGATCGGCGCCATTATCATGATGAACTACGGCTTCGACCGCTATGTCCGCCATCAGGGCCGTCGGTCCTGGGAGCCGGTCGCCTGGATGCCCCTGGAGACCAAGACGCTGCTGATCGTCGGCCTGGGTTCCATCGGCCGCGATCTGGCGCGCAACGCCAAGCACCACGGCATGACGGTTCTCGGTGTCCGGCGCGGCAGCGACAAGGTGCCCGAGGTCGACGAGCAGCTCCCTCTGGAGCGCCTGCACGAGGGCCTGGCGCGGGCCGACTTCGTGGCGCTGCACTGCCCGCTGACCGCCGAAACGCGCCACCTGATCGACACCGCGGCCCTGGCCGCCATGAAGCCCGATGCCGTGCTGATCAACGCCGCGCGCGGTCCCGTGGTGGACGAAGCCGCGCTGATCGCGACCCTTCAGGCCGGTGCCATCAAGGGCGCCTGTCTCGACGTCACCGAAAAGGAACCCCTGCCCGCCGAAAGCCCGCTGTGGGATCTGGAGAACGTCGTGATCTCGCCCCACTACGCCGACCAGGTGGACGATTGGGAGTACCGCTTCGCGGTCTTCTTCATGGAGAACCTGGAGCGCTGGGTTGCCGGAGACGCCCTCGAGAACGTGGTCGACCCGGAGCGCGGCTATTAGCCGGACCGGCCCTGATCTGGTAAACTGAAAAATCGTACGAGCGAAAGGCGGCAGCCCAGGTGAAAGCGGCGCAGGTGAAACCCATCCACGTCATCGGCGGCGGCCTCGCCGGCAGCGAGGCGGCCTGGCAGATCGCCCAGGCCGACCTGCCCGTGGTGCTGCACGAGATGCGCCCGAACCGCGGCACCGAGGCCCATCAGGGCGACGGCCTGGCCGAGCTGGTCTGTTCCAATTCCTTTCGCTCCGACGATTGGGAGGGCAATGCGGTCGGCCTGTTGCACGAGGAGATGCGCCGGCTGAACTCGCTGATCCTGCGCGCGGCCGAGGCCAACCGGGTGCCGGCCGGCTCCGCCCTGGCGGTCGACCGGGTCGGCTTCTCCGACGCCGTGACGGCGGCCCTGGAAGGCGAGGCGCGGATCACCATCGCCCGCGAAGAGGTGGCCGGCTTGCCGCCGGAGGACTGGGATTCGGTCATTGTCGCGACCGG
>JAJFGK010000156.1 GCA_021776195.1 Kiloniellaceae bacterium
GGAATCACAAAACGGCGAATAAGTGAATCCAAAACGCAAGAAAACCCCCGCCGAAACGCCGCTTTCTTGCAAACACCGTTACTTAAGAGCAGCGATTAAATCAGCCAGAACAAAGGCCTGCGGGTTTTTCACAGGGAACTATCTCCTTGATCGGGCGCGGCAGATGGAGTCCCCTTCCGGCGTGACCTCAGGTAGCTGGCCGAAACCGCCTCAATCCACCTTGATCAGCAGCTTGCCGGTGTTTTCGCCGCGGTAGAGCATGGCGATGGCGTCGGGGGCGGCGGCCAGGCCCTCGAGGATGTGCTCGCGGTAGGTCAGGCGGCCGTCGCGGACCCACTCGGCCAACTGCGCCACCGCCTCGCCGTAGCGTTCGGCGTAGTCGAAGATCACGAAACCCTGCATGCGCGCCCGCTTGACCAGCAGGTGGCGGTGCACGCGGGGCCCCTCGGGCCAGGGGTCCCAGTCGGTCAGCGCCGCGGTGCCGCAGACCGCGATGCGCGCGCCAAGGGCGATGTGGCGCAGCACGGCATCGCTGATCGGGCCACAGGTGTTGTCGAAATAGGCATCGATGCCCTTGGGGCAGGCAGCGGCCAGGGCCGCGTCAAGGTCCGTGGTGTTCTTGTAGTCGATCGCCTCGTCATAGCCGAAGGCCTCGCGGCAGAGCGCGGTCTTTTCGGGCCCGCCGGCGATGCCGACGGTGCGGCACCCCAGGATTTTGGCGATCTGTCCGACGCAGGACCCGACCGCGCCGGCGGCTGTCGAGACCACGACGGTCTCGCCCGCCTTGGGGGCGCAGACCTCGGTCAGGCCGAAGTAGGCGGTGACGCCGTTCAGTCCGAGGATGCCCAGCGCCAATGTCGGCGGCAGGTCGAGTTGCCCGACCTTGCGGGTGACGTTCGAGCCGTCGCTGACGGCAAAGCGCTGCCAGCCGAATAGCCCCGCCACGATCTCGCCCTCGGCATAGTCCGGGTGGCGCGAGGCGACCACCTCGCCGACCGCGAAAGAGCGCATGACATCGCCGACCGGCACCGGCGGCGAATAGTTGGGCGCGTCGTTGACCCAGCCGCGCATGGCCGGGTCGACCGAGAGAAACTTGTTGTGGATCAGGAAGGCGCCGTCTTCGAGTTCGCCGACCGGGCCCTCCTCGAGGCCAAAGAAGTCCGGCGCGGGCACGCCCTGGGGCCGAGCCTTCAGGACCACGCGGCGGTTCACCAGGTTCGATAGATCGTCGCTCATGGGCCTCGCCTTTCTGGGTGTCGGATCGGCGCATTGGTGACGAGCGCCCGGCGCCTGTCAACGATTGCCGGATGACCGGCAAAAAAAAGCCCCGCCGGATGCGCCGGCAGGGCCTGATCCACTGGGATCGTGGAGAGTCTAGAATTTCTTGTAGGCGGAGTAGAGCTGGACCAGGGGATGCCGGTCGGACATTTGGAACTTGATCAGCAGTTCGCGCGCGATCATGTCGCGGTCCTGCTGGTTGTCGGGCAGTTCCATGTCCTCGGGGATCGACACCCAGCCGTTGATGTTGCGGTCGAAAACCGCCGGGCGGCCCTCTTCGTAGCCCATATGGACGTCTTCCATCCAGTTCAGGTCGTCCCAGCCCATGATCTCCAGGTACTGTTTCAGGAAGGGCGTGAGCCGCTCGTAGTCCGGCACCAGATTGACGTCGTAGCGGTAGCCGATGTGCTGCCCGATTTCCTTTTCGCGGCTGGAGTCCAGGCCGTCGCCCTTGATGAACTGGTCGACGTCCTTGATCTCGGAGCCCTTGTATGACGTTCCGGCCATGATCTCGTCTCCCTTGCCTTAGTAACGCGTCATGTCGGGCTGGCCGACGGTGTGGGTTGAGCCGGCGAGCGGCACCATGGCCATCGCCGAGGCCTCCATGGTGAGCGCCGCCAGATCCTCGGGCTCCAGGGAGTGCACGTTGGTCTTGCCGCAGGCGCGAGCCATCATCTGGCATTCGATGGCCAGGGTGTGGAGGAAGTTGTAGACCCGCTCGGCCGCCAGATCGGGATCGAGACGCTTGCGCAACTTGGGGTCCTGGGTCGCCACGCCGACCGGACAGCGCCCGGTGTGGCAGTGGTAGCAGTAACCCGGCTCGACGCCCATTTCCTCCGGATAGTCGGCCTCCGGGATATCCTTGTTGCAGTTCAGCGCCATCATCGCCGAGTGGCCGATGGCGACCGCGTCCGCCCCCAGGGCCAGGGCCTTGGCGACATCGCCGCCGTTGCGGATGCCGCCGGCATAGACCAGGGAGATCTCGCCGGTCATGCCGACGTCGTCCAGGGCCTTGCGGGCCTGGCGAATGGCCGCGATCCCGGGCACGCCAGTCTCTTCGGTGGCCAGGTGCGGCCCGGCGCCGGTGCCGCCCTCCATGCCGTCGATGTAGATCGAGTCGGGGCCGGTCTTGGCCGCCATGCGCACGTCGTCATAGACCCGCGCCGCGCCCAGCTTGAGCTGGATCGGGATCTCCCAGTTGGTCGCCTCGCGGATCTCGTTGATCTTGAGGGCAAGGTCGTCGGGGCCCAGCCAGTCGGGGTGGCGGGCCGGCGAGCGCTGGTCGATGCCGGCCGGCAGCGAGCGCATCTCGGCCACCTGGTCGGTCACCTTCTGGCCCATCAGGTGGCCGCCGAGGCCGACCTTGCAGCCCTGGCCGATGAAGAACTCGCAGGTGTCGGCCAGCCGCAGGTGATGCGGGTTGAAGCCATAGCGCGACTGGATGCACTGATAGAGCCACTTGGTCGAGTAGCGCCGCTCGTCGGGGATCATGCCGCCCTCGCCCGAACAGGTCGCCGTGCCGGCCATGGTGGCGCCGCGCGCCAGGGCGGTCTTGGCCTCGTAGGACAGCGCGCCGAAGGACATGCCGGTGATGTAGACCGGTATATCCAGCTCCAGCGGCCGCTTGGCCTTGGGGCCGATCACCGTCTTGGTCAGGCACTTCTCGCGGTAGCCCTCGATCACGAAGCGGGTGAGGGTGCCGGGAAGGAAAGTGAGGTCGTCCCAGGTCGGAATCTTCTTGAAGAGCGAGAAGCCCCGCATGCGGTAGCGGCCCAGTTCCGACTTGATGTGGATATCGTCGATAACCTGGGGCGGAAACATGAAGGACTGGCCGAGGCGATTGACGTCTCGGTTCAGTGGCTTCTTGCTGCGGGCTTCGCCCGTCTTTTCAACTGCTGCCATCGTCTATTCCTCCCGCCGTCTCAGAGAATCAGTTTCTTCTCGGACGGCTCCAGGTTGTCGTAGTTCCAGAGCTGCTTGCCGGCGACGATCTTCTTGATGTTCTCGACGCCGTTGGGGGCTTCCAGGTCATAGGCCTTGAGCTTGCGGCTGAGCCACTGCTTGTCGAGGTCGGTCAACTCGGCCTCGACCGCGTCGACCCCCAGGGACTGGATCGTGCCGCCGACGTAGATCGTGCCGTCGTACATCGAATCGCCCAGGTTCTCCCCCGCATTGCCGAGCACGACCATGCGGCCGCGCTGCATCATGAAGCCGGAAAAGGCGCCGGTGCGCCCGCCGACGATGATGGTCCCGCCCTTCTGGTCGATCCCGGTGCGGGCGCCGACGTCTCCCTTGCATACCAGGTCGCCGCCGCGGATCGCCGCGCCGAAGGTCGAGCCGGCGTTCTTTTCGATCAAGACCGTTCCGGCCATCATGTTTTCGGCGCAGGACCAGCCGACACGACCCGAGATGCGCACGTTGGGACCGTCGATCAGGCCGACCCCGAAATAGCCCAGCGAGCCCTCGAAATAGAGCTGCAGGCGGTTCAGGATGCCGACCCCCAGGCCGTGTTTGGCGCCCGGGTTCTTCACTACGATGGTGCCGTGGCCCTGGCTCATGAGTTCGCGGATCTTGTTGTTGGCCTCGGTCGAGGTCATCGGCCCGGCGTCGAACTCCGCGCGCTTGTTGAAGTCGACCTCGAAGCCGTGGGGATAGGTGAACTTGTCGCTCTCCAGCGCGCTGAAGAAGACCTGTTGGGTGCGCCCGGCAAGCTGCTCGGTGTGCATGCCCATTTCGTAGGAGTTGTCTTGCTTCAGCTCTGCCATACCCGAACCTCCCCTTCATAGGGATCGAAGGTGTCGATCTCGTGTGGAAAGATGCTGCGGATGGCGACCTCTTCCGAGGCCAGCGCGATGAAGTCGTCGCTTTCGTAGAGCACCATGGGTTTGGCCGCCATGGTGTCCTTGGCCATGCCGAGCTTGTCCGAGGTCGCTACCAGGTAGGTGAAGACCCCGTCCAGTTCGTGGATCGAGGCCTCCATGGCTTCCTCCAGGGCCTTGCCCTGCTCCATGGCGTCGGCGACGTAGACCGCGATCAGTTCGGAGTCGCAGTTCGACATGAAGCGGTGACCGCGCCGCTCGAGCGCGCGCCGCGAGCCCCAGTAGTTGGTCAGCTGGCCGTTGTGCACCACCGAGACGTCATTGAAGGGATAGGCCCAGTAGGGGTGGGCCGAGCGAATGTCGACATCGGATTCGGTCGCCATGCGGGTGTGTCCGATGGCGTGGGTGCCGTTGAAGCCCTTCAGACTATACTGGTCCGAGACCACTGTGGCGTCGCCCAGATCCTTGACCAGCTCCAGCGCATGGCCGAGCGACAGGATCTCGACCGCCTCGATGTCCTCGATATAGTCCGCCAGGCGCTTGAGGTCGCCATCGAACTTGAAGAGATAGCGCAGGGCGTACTCGGTGGCCTGCTCCTCCTGCTCGACCTTGGCACCCATCTCGGCCAGGCGGGCATCCACGATCGCCTTGCGATCGCGCATCTGCCCATGGATGTCGAAGCCCTTGGCGACGTCTTCCTGCTCGGCGACCTTGAATCGCATCACATGAAGATCGTCCTTGGGGTTTCCGTAGAGCGCAAATCCCGTGGAGTCGGGACCCCGATGCTTCAAGGCTTGCAGCATCGAGGTCATCTCGCCTCCGATATCCGCGCTCGATCCCTTGTGTATGAGACCGGCAATTCCGCACATATCGTCGTTGCTCCTTATAATCTGAGAAGGTCTTGGGCAACTTGCCGGCTCAGGGCAGGCAGTCCCAATAGGTGTCGATGTCCCAGTCGGTGACGGTGGCGTTGTACTTCTCCCACTCGTCGCCCTTGTAGTGCGTGTAGACGCGGTACATCTCGTCCGGCATGGAGGACTTGATGACCTCGTCTTCGTCCAGGCGCTGAAGCGCGTCGCCCAGCGACATGGGCAGCTTCTTGACCAGCTTGCCGGCTTCCATGGCCTCGTAGATGTTGCGCTCCTCGGCCTCGCCCGGGTCGAGGTTGCGGGTGATCCCGTCGTCGAAGGCCTGCAGCAGGGCGGCGCCCATGAGGTAGGGATTGACCATGGAGTCGACCGAACGGTACTCGAAACGCCCCGGCGCCGAGATGCGCAGCGCGCAGGTCCGATTCTGGTAACCCCAGTCGGCGAAGACCGGCGCCCAGAAGCCGGTGTCCCAAAGCCGGCGGTAGGAGTTCACCGTCGAGGAGCCGATCGCGGTCAGGGCGCCGAGATGCTCCATCACGCCGCCGATGCACTGCAGGCCGACCGGGCCCGGTTTGCGTGCGTCGAGGCTGGGGTCGGGCATGAAGTGGTTGGTGCCGCCCTGCAGGTAGGCGAAGGTCCCCTCCAGACCGGGCAGCGGGTCCTGGTGCAGCCGGTTGATGTGGTCCTCGCCGCCGGTCCAGAGCGACATGTTGTGATGGCAGCCCGACGCCGAGACCCCCATGAAGGGTTTCGACATGAAGCAGGCGATGATGTTGAACTCGCGCGCGACCTGGGCGCAGTTCTGGCGGTAGGTGGTCAGCCGGTCGCTGTTGCGCAGCACGTCGTCGAACATCCAGTTCAATTCGAGCTGACCGGGCGCGTCCTCGTGGTCGCCCTGGATCATGTCGAGACCCATGGCCTGGGAGTACTCGATCACCCGCATGAAGGCCGGGCGCAGGGATTCGAACTGGTCGATGTGATAGCAGTTCGGCTTGGAGAAGCCGCCGTCGGGCTTGCCGTCCTCGCCCTTCTTCAGCCACATCATCTCCGGCTCGGTGCCCAGGCGCAGATGCATGCCATTGTGCTTGGCCTTGAAGTCCTCGTGCTGAATCCGCAGGTTGCCGCGGCAGTCGGAGGTCAGATGGCCGCCGGGATTGACCTGTTCCTCGCGGTTGCGGAAACAGGTGCAGTAGACCCGCGCCACCCGCTTGTCCCAGGGGATCTGACAGAAGGTCTCCGGGTCGGGTATGCCGACCAGTTCCGACGATTCCGGTCCGTAGCCGATATAGTTGCCGTGGCGGTCGACGAAGAGGTTCGCCGTCGAACCGTAGACCAGTTGAAAGCCCTTCTCCGCGACCCGCTCCCAGTGATCCGCCGGAATGCCCTTGCCGACGATCCGGCCGGTGACCGAGACGAATTGAAAGTAGATGTACTGGATGTCCAGCTCGTTGATTTTTTCGCGCACCTGCTTGACCAGTTCGGCACGGCCCGCTGCTTCGACATGGGCTTCTAGGTCCGTCATCTTTTGCTCCCTGTTCGTCATGGGAGGAACTCTGTCCTCCCGCCAAAGCCACCAAGTCCACCTCGACCGACCGACCCGCCGCTCAGCGAGGGTCCGCGGTCATTTTAAGGAGAGGATTGCCGGGAGGGCTGGATCGGGTGGCTTGCGGGTTGGTCCGGATGCTCGCCCCGGGACGCCGCTACCGCAGTCGCCGAATTCCGTCGATCGTGGAACCCGGCTGGACCGCTTTTAGCCCAATCTTCGACCCTTTCCTTTGTGGGGCACAGGCCCCTTTACGCAACTCTCCCCATCGATCTTCCCTTGCCGCGCGATGAAATTCAGTCCTGTCGCGACAACGAGTCCGGCCGTCATTCAGACGTTATTTTTATTATCTTCCAAAGGTTTACTTGAAACCATCGACCCCTGAATGGCACAAGTATTTGCTTGGCAGCGCCAGAGGAGCGGGTTTGCAAGTCCCCTTCAAGAATGGCATAGTAGCGCAATGAATTCGGGCAGACCAACAATTTCTGAACCAATTCTCACCTAAAATAGAGAATGGCACAAAAATGGTACAGGAGCGAGCCGGAAGTCGGCGTGCTGCCGCGGCCTTGAGCGAGGAGAGCGATCCGCGCACGGATCTGCGTCTTCCGAGCAAGAGTTCCAGCGGGTCGGCGGCAATCGCCGGGCGCTTACAGCAGGCCATTCTGGGGGGAACCTACAAGTTCGGCGAGCGGCTGCCGGCGGAGCGCGAGCTGGCGCAGCATTTCGGCGCCTCGCGTTCGACCGTGCGCGAGGCATTGAAGCGTCTCGAGGCACTGCACCTGCTGACCCGGCGCATTGGCAGCGGCACCTTCGTGAACTACCGTCCGATTCTCGACGGCGACAACATCGCCGAGGTGACCTCGCCGCTGGAACTGATCGAGGTGCGGGCCGCTCTGGAGCCGCGCATCGCGGCGCTCGCCGCGGTCAACGCGACCACCAAGGATCTCAACCGCCTGGAGGAAGCGCTGGCTCGTTTGGAGCGTGCCGGCGCCGATCGCGAGGCCTTCTCCCTGGCCGACGAACGTTTCCATCTGTTGATGGTGGAATGCACCCACAACCCGCTGATGATCTGGCTCTACCAGCAGATCAATGACGTGCGCGGCCATACCCAGTGGGGCCGGATGAAAGATGCCATTCTCGGCCCCGAGGAAATCGCCGAATACAACAGGCAGCACCGCGAGCTTTTCGAGGCGCTGCGCAGTCACGACGTGGAACGCTCGGCGGCCGCCATCGAGCGCCATTTGGAGAAGGCCAGGAAGGACCTCATTGGCGTGGGACGTGGTCTATAATTGGTTCAGTTGGCCAGCCCGATGCGGTTGCCTTAGACCTCATCGACATCCTTTACCCGGCCGTCGTAGCGCGGTCAGGCCACCGACTCGAAGACCTCGGGCTTGCCACACAGCCACGCTCGCCCCGGAATTTCACCTCCAGGAAACAACGCTAGTAAAACAATTTTCACCCAGATCAATTTTCCGGGGATTGCAGTTGCGTGAGTGACGAAAAGGGGTGTAGCATTCCGTCCCACAATGGGAGACAAGGGCTGAACTTCGGCACAAATATTGGTCACGATTGGTAGGAAAATGGTCACGGCGTTTCGTGACCGTCCGCCGGGTCGAGGGTTCAGATCAAGCCGAGGGTTCGGATTAAGCCAAGGGGGCAATCTTGTCGGGGGCACGCGCAGTTTATCCTCGCACGACCTGCGGCTGGCGGGACCGATGGTCCTGCCGGACCATTTCGTCTGACCCCTTGAGATTTCAACCGGCGGATTCCCATCGCCGACCGCATCGCGGACCGGGTTTGCATTCGCGGCGCACGACGGACCACAAAGGGGGCTAGCATGGGTGACAATCTAACGGCACTAACCACCATCTTCACGGAGTTCTACTACTGGCTGACGGTGGCCTTGATGTTTTTGATCCACGTCGGGTTCTGCATGTACGAGGTCGGCGCCTCGCGCGCCAAGAACAAGATGCACACCCTGATGAAGAACTCGATGATCATTCCCTTGGTCACGGTCACCTGGTTCTTCTTCGGTTGGTATCTTTACTGGGCGATGCCGTCGGGCCCCTTCATTACCGGTCCTTTCGACCCCCAGGGGTTCGGTGCGTTCTACCTGCCTTGGGAAACCTCCATGGGCACCAACATCGGCGACCGCATCAGCGGCGTCTTCTGGGCCGCCTTCCTGCTCTTCTCCTGGACCGCCGCCTCGATCGTCTCGGGCGCGGTGATTGAACGGATCAGGCCCAGCGCCTTTTGGATCATCGCGGTGCTGGTCGGCTCCTTCACCTGGGTCATCGACGCTGCCTGGGGCTGGCATGCCCGGGGCTGGATGGTCGAGCTTCTCGGCTACCACGACGCTTACGCTTCCGGCGTTATCCATGGCATCGCCGGTGGCGCCGCGCTTGGCGTTCTGGTCGTGCTGGGCCCCCGGGTCGGCAAGTTCGACAAGGACGGCAATCCGCGCGACATCGTGCCGCACAACCCTTGGCTGGTCTGCGTCGGACTGTTCCTGATTTACACCGGTTTCTGGGGCTTCTACGTGGCCTGCAACGTGCCGATCATCGATCCCGCCGGGATCGAGGGACTGTTCGGCGATACCGAGGGCCGCGGCGCGCTGCTGGGCACGACCTTTACAGCGACCACGATCTATCTGACGCCGACCACGCTCTCGGCCATCACCTTCAACTTCCTGATGTCGCTGGCCGGCGGCATGCTGGCCGGCTACATGGTCTCCAAGGGCGACGCCTTCTGGACCTATTCCGGCGGTCTGGCCGGGATCATCACGGCTTCGGCGGGCAACGATCTCTATCACCCGATCCAGGCCATGGTAATCGGCATGATCGGCGTGGCGATTAGCTACAAGCTGCACTTCTGGGTCGAGCGCAAGTTCAAGATCGACGATGCGGTCGGGGCCGTCGCGGTGCATGGCTATGCCGGTTTCATCGGCCTGGTCATCTGCGGTTTCGTGCTCTGGGGCTATCCCTCTTCGCCCTTCGAGGGCTACGCCACGATCTCGCCCTGGGGTAACACCATTGGCGCCATCATCATGTTCTGGGTGCTGGGCTTCATCCCCTGCTGGATCGTTTCCAAGATCTTGCAGGCTTGCGGCATTCTGCGGATCCCGCTGGCGGTGGAAATCGCCGGATTGGACCTGCCGGAAGACGAAGCGGTGGCCGCGGCACGGGCCTCGGTGCGTGAAGGCGAACTGCAGGCGGCACGCGATGCCGGCTTGCTGAGCTAACCGGAAAGAGAAGGAGACGACCAATGACATTTCTCGCAAGTCTCAGCAGCTGGGCCGTCGATCTGGGCGAAACCGGCGCAGTCTACCCCTGGCAGGGCATGGAAAAGCTCATGGTCCTGGTCGGGGTCGTCCTTTGGC
This sequence comes from Kiloniellaceae bacterium, assembly GCA_021776195.1. Next base: position 9,889 of record JAJFGK010000156.1, read on the forward strand.
TCGGCTGGCACGTCTGGCAGATCAAGTCCGAGAACAAGATCCTGGCCGACGAGGATGCCCACGTGCGAGCCTTGAAAGAGGTCGCCCAGGAGGGTGTCGACCACCAGGACTAAGACGATAGGACATTACTCTTCCAGGGGCGTCCGGGCCGTGTCCGGGCGCCCCTTTATCTTGCGGCCGTCCGCGCCACGCGATACCAGTGCAGCGGCGCTGCCAAGATAAGGAAACTGTGGAGGGCAGATGACGACCGCGGCCGCTCCGGTCTACAGCTTCAAGATATCGCGTTCGCGCATCCGCCAGGGCTTCGTGGTCGGCGGGCTGTCCATCCTGATCGGTATCTGGGCCTCGGTCTTTGGCCAGCAGGCGGCCGATCACAGCGGCTGGATCGCGCTCTTCCTGGTCTTCATCGGCCTCGGCGCCATCGGTCATGCGGTCTATCGCCTGCGGGACGGGCAGCCGCGCCTGATCATCGACGCGCGCGGCGTGTGGTTCGCCGAGTGGGACCTCCCGGCGGTGCCCTGGGATCAGATTGTCGAGATTTATCAGACCGGCATGCGCCTGCGCGCCTTCGTCACGCTGCAGATGCGCGATCAGGACGCCTACTTTGCCAGCCTGCCCGGCACCGAGCGCCACCGCATCAGACTCGGCAAGCTCATCAAGCAGGGCTTCTTTTTGATTCCCCAGGGCGCGGTTGAGGCAACACCCCAGGAAATTGAAACGGCGATCCGCGCGGCGCGCGCTCACTACCTTTCCTGACCCGCTCACATGGGGCGACAGAGGGAACTGCCACTAACCAATTCGGGGTTTCAATCGCCGCCGCCGCCGAAGACAATTCGCCCATGACCCGTTCCCCGACCCGCCCCCCAGCAGCCCGAGGCGACCGGCGCGATATCCAGGCCCGCTGCCAGGAGGCCACCCGCCTGCTCTACGACGGCCGCGGCGCCGAGGCCAACGCCCTGCTCGTGGAGCTGTTGAAACGCCATCCGCGCGATCCCGAGGTGCTGTTCTACCGGGGTTTCCTTCTGCTGCGTCAAGGCGAGGCCATGCCGGCGATCCCCTACCTCAAGCGGGCCGCGGGGCTGCTGCCGGACCAACCCGAGATCCAGATCGAACTGGCCCTGGCCCACGACGAGGCCGGCGAGGCGGACAAGGCCCGGCGCCTGCTGGAGAAGATCGTCGCCCGCTGGCCCCAGCAGGCCGATGCCTGGATTCATCTCGGCAACCGCGCGGCGCTGGCCGGCGACCACGGCACCGCGGCGGGCCACTACGAAGCGGCGCTCAGGGCCGAACCGGATCACGTCGGGGCGCTGCTCAACATCGGTCACTGCTACCTGGAGACCGGCCGCCTCGAGGCCGCGGCCCAGGCCTACGGCAAGGCGGTCGAGAAGCAACCGAGCCTCTCCTCGGCGCACAGCGGGATCGGAATGGTGCGCCAGCGCCAGGGGGACACGGCCGCCGCCGAGGCGGCGTTCCGAGCCGCCATCGCTGCCGCGGCCGGGCGGGATGCCATGGCCCACGCCAATCTGGCCGGCCTGCTGCGCGACCGGGGCCGCTACGACGACGCTATCGACCAGTTCCGCGCCGCCCTGGCGATCCACCCCACGCCGGGCTTTCATGCCGGCCTGGCCACGGTGCTGGAGCGGGCCCACCGCCTGGCCGAGGCAGAGCAGGCCGTCGAGGCGGCCCTGGCACTCGACCCTGCGCAGCCCGAGGCGCGCCTGACCCTGGCGAAACTGCGGCGGCGCGGCGACGACCCGGAGGCGGCCGCGACGCTCTATAGAGGCATAATCGAGGACGCGCGGGAGGGCCGCGTTGCGGTGCCGCCAGCCATCCTCGCCCGGGCCGAAAGCGATCTGGCCCATCTGCTGGAGCGGCGCGGCGACTATGACGAGGCTTATCGTTTCTTTGCCGCCGCCAATGCCACCAACTGCGCCGGCAATCCGCGCTGGCGCGAGCAGGCACAGGCCTATCGCGCCGGGGTGGCGGCCTTGGCCGAGGCCTTGGAGGGGCTTGGGCCGGGCTTCCCGGATTCGAGGGCGGCGGGTTGGCCGGACAGCGGCGAACCCGCCGCCGCGCCGGTCTTTCTGGTGGGCTTCCCGCGCTCGGGCACGACCCTGATGGATCAGGTGCTGGCCGGCCACTCGGCGCTGCGGGTGATGGAGGAAAAGACCCTGTTGGACGGTCTGGCGGGCGAGCTCGGGGCGGACCCGGCCGTCCGTCTCGAAGTCCTCGGGCGGCTTGACGGCGAAGGGCGCGCGGTCTTGCGCCGGCGCTATCTCGACCTGGCGGGAGATCAGCTCGGCGCGCGCCTGGCCAGCGGCCAGCGGCTGGTCGACAAGCTGCCGCTGAACATCTTGAATCTCTGGCTGATACAGGGCCTCTTCCCGGACGCCCGGGTGATCGTCGCGCTGCGCGACCCGCGCGACGTCTGCCTCTCCTGCTTTGCCAATCTCTTTCGTCTCGACGAGGGTCTGGCGGGCTTTCCCAGTCTGGAGGAGACCGCGCGGCTCTACGGCGCGGTGATGACCGTCTACCAGCGCTCCCGCCAGGCCCTGCCGCTGGCCTGTCACGAACTGCGCTACGAGGCGCTGCTCGACGACTTCGAGGGCGCGGCGCGGCGGCTCTTCGGGTTCCTCGATCTGCCCTGGGAGGCCGCCGTGCTGGACTATCGACGCACGGCCCAGGCCCGCTCGATCGTCACCCCCAGTTATCACCAGGTGATCCAACCGCTCTATGGCCACGCCCGGGGGCGGTGGCGTCACTACGCCGAGGCCCTGGCGCCGGTCCTGCCGGTTCTTGCGCCCTTCGTCGCCGCCCTGGGCTACGACGAGACCTAATTCTAGGCTGGGTTCTAGGCTGGTGCCCGAGGGTCCAGGCTGTAGTGGGGGTTGCGCAGCTTCAGCTTCATTCCGACCACTTGATAGATATCCAGGCCGGTGATCTCGGCTACCTCCCGGAAGGGCAGTTGGGTCTCGCGCAGCAGGACGGCGGCGTGGGTTTCCGGGCGCATGCGCCGCTTGCTCATGCTGCGGATTCGGGCGGCGTGGCGCGGCGACAGTTCCGCCCGGTCGAGGCCGCGCGCGCGGGCCTTGGCCAGGGCCTCGTCCCGGCGCAGCTTGTCGTTGTAGAGGTGTTGGTCCATCAGGTGGACGCTGGTCGCCAGGCCGTTGATATCCACCGAAGGCGGCGTCTGGCGCGGGGCTTCGCGCTGGACCGCCAAGGCATCGGCGCGGGCCGCCTCCTCGAGCGTCATGCCGCGCCGGGTGGCAAGGCGGCGCGCCGCGACCAGGGCGTTTTCCCGTTCGCCCTCGAAAGGACTTTCCGCCGCCAGCTTCAAGAGGTTGTGAAACCGCTCGCGCTCGGCCTCTGTAAAGGTACCAGAAATAATCGGGCTCCAGGGTGCGTCTTGTCGAACGCGAAACCATAGCACAACTGCTTTAGGAAATCCTCACCGACGCGCGCTCCGGGATCAAGGTTGACTTGGCAGGTTGGGCGGTCGCGGCGTAGAGTCGCGGTCACGATGAGACAGCTCCAGATCCTCCTGGTCGGCGCCCTTTTTGCCTGCGCCGCGAGTGCCGCCGCGCCGGCCGCGGCCCCGCTCGACGCGGCCGATCTGGCGGAAATGGAGACCCTTCTGGCGCAGCTGGGTTTCGACCCGGGCCCGCGCGACGGCCTGGTCGACGACCGGACTCGCGAGGCGATCCGTCAGTATCAGGCCTTCGCCTATCTGACGGGAGAGCCGGAGCCGAGCCGGGCGCTGCTGGAAGAGCTGCGCGGCATCACCGCGGCGCTGGGCGGCAGTCAGACCGCGCCGCCGCCCGAGCCTCTCGACCTGGGGGACTATGGGACCGCCCCGATCGAGCCGGCGGCGGCCCCGGCGCCCGAAGCGGCGGTTGTCCCGGAACCCGTCCCGACGTCTGAAGAAGAGGCCCAGGCGAGTGTCGAGCCAGTCGTCGACCCCGAAGCGATGCCTGATCCCGTCGTCGTCGCGGAAGCCGAAGAAGTTGAAGCCGTGGCCGAAACGAGCGCGGAGCCCGCGGTTGAAACGGCGCCCGCGCCCGTCATCGTATCCGAGCCCGATGCAGCTGCGGCCTCCGAAGCCGCGGCCGGCCCCGAGATCGCGGCGGTCGAGCCAGTTGAAGAGGCGGCGGCGCCCGCCGAAGCTTCGCCGGCAGCCGTGCGCCCCGCGCCTGCCGAGGCCCCCGCGCCCGTCGAGGCCCCCGCGCCCGTCGAGGCTGCCACCCCTGTCGAAACCGCTGTTGAACCGACGGCCGATTCCCCGGCAGAACCGACAGGGGAACCGCTCGCGGCGGCTCCCGCGACCCCGCCGGCCGCGAGCCCGGCGGAGCCACCGTCGGAGTCGACGGTCGAGCCTGCCACAGAAACCGAGCCCCTGGCCCCGCAACAGGCGGCTTTGCCACCGGTGCCCGAGGCCGAACCGGCACAGCCGCCGCCACCCGATCCAGCGGCGATCTTGAAGTCCCAGATCCGCGCCACGCTGCGCCCCTACGTCGACTCGCTCGCGTCAGGTGAGCTGTCGCACCGGGATCTCGCCCTCGGGTTCAATGAAAGCGGTCGGGAAAAGCTGCGCCAGGGCGCCTTCGACACCGCCATTCTGGACTTCAGCGTGGCGATCCACCTGCAGCCCAACTTAGCGGCCGCCTTTCACAATCGCGGCGTCAGCTACCAGTCGAAGGGCGACCTCGCCCAGGCCGAATCGGATTTTTCGCGGGCCTTCGCGCTCGGCTACAAGCGTCTGAAGCTGTCGCCCTGATTCCCCGCGGCGGTCCCGGCTACTCGATGGTGTCCAACAGGGGCCCGGCGAAGCCGAGCCGCCGCACGAAGGACGGCCGGTCGAAGGCTTCGGGGTCCTTGATCACGGTCTCCAGGGGGCGCTCGTCCAGGACGATGTCGCTGAAGGCCTCGTCCCGGGTCAGTTTGCCGTCGGCGTTCTGATCGTAGCTGGCAACCAGGCGGTCGATCCCGACGGCCTGAGAGATCAGCATGCCAATCGCAATGCCGTTGCGGGTTCGGCGCGGCAGGGCGTCGCCCTGAGCCAGGCTCCAGTCCTGCAGACCGCGTTGAAAGCGGGTCAACTCCGGCACCGAAAGGGCATCGTCGCGCTCGCGGTCGACGAAATCCCAGGCCAGATCGGCGCAGTCGCGCGAGGCGCCCTTCTTGCACAGTACCGTCACCTTGGCGACGAAGATCTCGAAGGCACCCGGCTCGATCGGGGAGAGGGCCTGGGCCGAAGCCAGTTGCGGCGCAAAGGCCAGCAAGACGCCACAGAGCAGAGTCCGGATCCAGGCTCTGGCCCCCGCGTACCCCGCAATCGGTCTAGTCATGGGATGCCTCATAGGATTTCCAGGGGAACCGCTCCGCTCCCCGCCAGCATTTCCAGCCCATCGTCGGTCAGGGCATAGGTCCCGCCCAGAATGACGCCGAGCTGCTCTTCGGGCAACTCCAGACAACCATGCAGCACGAAGACCATGCCAGGCTCCAGGCGATCCTCGAAACCGCGGGCGATCTGCAGACTCTCCAGCCAGATCGGCGGGTAGGCGATGCCGACACCATAGCCAAAGCGCATCATCGCCTGGTTTTCCAGACCGGCGCCGCGCAGCGGGGCGAGGGAGGCCTCTTCGACCTCGGCCACCGGGACTCCCGGTCGGATCGCCGCGGCGCCTGCGCGCAGCGACGCCTCGGTCAGCGCGTAAATCTCGCGCACCCTGGCGCCGGGCTCGCCGAGCGCCAGGCTGTGGATCGCCACGGCGTGATAGCGGGCGGCCACGCCGGCGAACTCGATATGGACCAGATCGCCGGCCGCCAGCGGCCGGTCGGTGGGGGTGGCATGGCCGCCGGCGCTGCGCCGGCCCGAGGCCAGTTCGATGGGAACGGCCCAGTAGTCGCTGCCGGCGCCGCGCAACGCCTGTTCCACCGCGCCGGCCAGGGCGATCTCGCTGGCGCCCTCGGCAACCGCCCGGGCGGCGGCGGATCGAAAAGCCGCCAGGCCCGCTTCGGCGTAACCGGCGGCGCGGCGCAGCAGTTTCATTTCCGCGGGGGACTTGATCAGGCGCAGGCGCCCCAGCAGATCGGTGGCATCGAGCATCGGGCGCGGCGCCAGGGCCGCCTCCAGGCGGCGGCCGAAGGCGTGGGTCAGGCCGAAGGAGCCCATTTCGATGGCGACCGGGCCGGCGCCCTGGGCATGGCCTTCCACCAGATCCGCCATCAGCGCCGCCGGATCGTCGCGGGTCAGCCCATAGCAGTGGATATCGTCGAACAGGAAACTCTCCGCGGCCAGAGGCCGGTCGACATCGCGCAGCAAGAGGCTCGGCAGGCGGCTCTCGTCGGGGCCGAAGACCAGGGCCTGGGGCGAATTGACCCCGACCCAGGCATCGTAGCCGCTCAGGTAGCAGTGGGTTTCGGGGGCCACGGAGAGGCAGGCCGCAAAGCCGCCGTCGCGCAGGCCGCGGCGGGCTCGGGCGAGCCGGTCGCGACGCTCCTGGCTGCCGATGTCCGCCATGGCTATCCGTCGGTCGGTCGCGCTCAGCCGCCCTCGCGGGTCAAGGTCCCGGTCACCTGGCGCACCGGCCGGCCATCCAGGTCGCGGCTGAAGCCGAGTTCCATCGCGCCGTCTTCCGTGATCCGGCGGACATAGCGGGAAATCTCATAGACCCCGTGATCGTCGACCTCGAAGATATAGACGATCAAGGCGCCATCCTCGGTCAGCCGGGCCCAGCGCTGGGCTCGGCGCCAGGGCGGCGATTCCTCGGTTTCGTAATAGCCGGGCGTGATTTCCTTGAAGTGCAGCGTCGTGGTCTTGCGCAGGACCACCGGGCCGTTGTCGCCTTCGGTGCGAAAGCCCGTGGTCCAGGTCGTGTCGAAACCCTTATCGGTGCGGGTAAAGGTGATGTTGAGGTCGCGCGTGGAATAGGTGAAGTAACCCTCTTCCATGAATTTCTCGGAGACGCCGGCGCCGGTCCAGGCGCCCAGGAAGCGTTCGAGTCCGTCTTCCGCCGCGCGCGCCGTGGCGGCGGTCAGGATAAAGACGGAAAGTATGGCGAGTGCACGCAGAGCGGTCATGACCTGGAACTCCCTTTGGCTTGTCTTGCCCCCGTTCTCGGCGAGCATCGTGGGTCTCTTTACATTCGGACGGGACTATAGCACGCTCTTGGCGGTCCCAAAATACTTTGCTATCGCAGTGACTTGGCCCGTGGCTCAAGCGGGTTCATCGGGCAGAGGCGATCCTGCTATGGCCCTCTGGTTGATGTTCCAGGACAAGGTGATCCGTGGAGTCTCGCCGCGATAGGGCGTGACGGTATGGACCAGCTGGCCGGGAAACATCAAGAGCGTGCCCGCCCGGTGGAGCGGCGCGCAGGGTGTCGTCATGTAGCCTTCCTTGGCCCGGCAGCAGGCCGCGACGCGGGGATCGGCGAAGCAAAAGCGCCCGTTCGGCACCTCGCCGTCGTCGTCCTCGCCGAGCTGGAGGAAGTAGACGAGACTGGCGGTGGCGCGGACATGGCTGTGCGGGGCACAGTAATCGCCTTCGCGGTAGAGGGTCGTCCAGGAGATATCGACCACGGCCTCGTCGCAGCCCATGACCTGCTTGAAGAGGCTGGTCGCCCGGCCATGGATCAGCGCCGCCTCGGGGCAGTCCCACTGATCGAGATGGTAGAGCTTGGCGCCGCCCACGGTACTGTTCCAGGACTTCGCCTGCCGGTCCCACTGGAGGCGATCCAGAATGTAGCGCACCAGACCCGGGTGATAGGCGGCGGTATCCTCGAAGGTGGTCATCACGACACTGGGCTCGAGCCAGCGCTCGATGGCCTGATCGGCGGGCCAGGCATTGTCCCTGGCCAGATCTGGGGCGGTTCCGCTTTCGGACAAGATTCACGGTCTCCTTCTGCGCTGCGGCGCGACTATAACAGTCTTTCCGGGGCAGGCTAGGCACGCGCGGCGACAAGTTCGGTAAAGGCGGTCATATCGACGTTGCGGCCCGAGACGACAACCGCCGTCTTGCTGCCAAGGTCCCGCGCTTTGCCGCTCAGCAGGGCGGCGACACCGACCGCGCCGCTGCCTTCCACGACCGTGCGCTCCTGCCAGTAGAGATGGGCCATGGCCGCGGCGATTTCCTCTTCGCTGACCAGGATCAGGTCGTCGACAAGATCGCGGACCATGGCGAAGGTGTGCCGGTTCTCCAGGCCGATGCCGCCGCCGAGCGCATCGGCGAGGCTCTCTTCCTCGGGCACCAGGACAGGCTGCCCGGCCGCCTGGCTGGCGTGCATGGCGGCGCCGCGCTCCATGGTGACGCCGATAACGCGGACCGGGCGCGGCGAGGCCGACTTGACTGCCTGGGCGATGCCGGCAATCAACCCGCCGCCCGAGACCGGGACCAGGACGCTGTCGAGGTCGGGCAGGTCCTCGCGCAGTTCCAGCCCGATGGTGCCCTGGCCGGCGATCACCTGGGGATGGTCGAAAGGCGAAATCGGCACCAGCCCCTCTTCGGCGACGGCCCGGGCGGCTTCCTCCTCCGCTTCGTCCTGGGACTCGCCGAAGATTCGCACCTCGGCGCCGAGGTCGGCGATCGCCGCGCGCTTGTTCTGGGGCACCAGCCGGGACATGCAGACCACCGCCCGCAGGCCCAAAAGCCGGGCCGCGTAGGCCACCCCGCGGCCATGGTTGCCGGTCGAGATCGCCACCACCCCGCGGGCCTTTTCCGCAGGACTCAGGCTCTGAAGGGCATAGGTCGCGCCGCGCAGCTTGAAGGCACCGGTGGCCTGGAGAATCTCCAGCTTCAAAAAGACCTGACGCCGATCCGACGACAGGGAGAAGGCCGGTACCAGGGGGGTGCGGCAGACCTGGCCCGCGATGGCGGCCCGGGCGCTTTCTATGTGGTCGAGAGTGACGCTGCCGCGCTGCTGGGTTTCTCCAGGCATCTTGTTGATTTTCCTCTGTTTTTTGATGGCGGGCAAAAATATCCCTGCACAACGGGGATGGGTCTGGGCCGGGTGGCGTAACACTTGATATCGGACGACGTTTTTGCAGGCAACCAGGGGACTTTGACGGCAGGGCCGTCATCATTTGTGGCATCGGGTCGTCGGGGACTCGCGGGCCACTCTCGCTCAGCAACGAAGGAGAGTGACATGCGCAAGATAACAATGGGATTGACGGGGTTCGCGGGCGCTTTGGTGCTCATCGCCAGCATGGGTTCGGCCATTGCCGGCGATCGCGACGGCACAAAGTTCCAGCACGACCGGGGCTTCTCGAAGGGTCCTTCGTACCATCTTCGCGACGACGGCGACCGTGACCGGCACAGCCGCAAGGCGCAGAAAAGACAGCATGCCGAGCACCGTGACCACGACAGGCACGGCAAGAAGCACCGCAAGCACAAGAAACGTCGCCACGCGCATGAGAAGCACCATGACAAGCATGCGCGGCATCACCACAAGCGCCACCATGACAAGCATGCCCGGCGTCACCACAAGCGCCACCATGACAAGCACGCCCGGCGCCACCACAAACGCCACCACAAGCACCATGGCCATCATGACCGTCGCCACGGGGCCGGCATCGACCTGGGTGCGCTGACCCTCTTCTTCGGCCAGAGCCAGTACCGCCAGGACAACTACAGCCAGGGCTACAACAACGTGTCGCAGGTCTGCCAGGACGTGAGCAAGGTCGGCTGGTGGAACGGCCAGAAAGCCCTGATCGGCGGCACCGGCTGCTATGACCAGTACGGCAACCTCTATGTCGTCGAGGGCAGCCGTTACCTGATCCGCTACGTCTACTAGGGCGCCTCCGCGCGGCCCCACGAAAAGCGGGCAAGCAAGGATTGGAAAGACCGCGGCAGCCAAGTAGGCTGTCGCGGTCATGACCATTCGCCCCTTCTGGAAAAGCAAGACCCTCGCCGAGATGACTTCGGCGGAGTGGGAATCGCTCTGCGACGGTTGCGGCAAGTGTTGCCTCTTGAAGCTGGAGGACGCCGATACGGGCGAGTTCTTCCACACCGATGTGGCCTGTCACCTGCTCGACCGCGCCGACTGCCGCTGCGGCGACTACCCGAACCGCGCGCAACGGGTTCCCGACTGCGTCGTCCTGACCCCCGATAATGTCACCACGCTCGGCTTCATGCCCTCGACCTGCGCCTACCGCCTGCTGGCCGAAGGGCGCGATCTGTTCGATTGGCATCCCTTGGTGAGCGGCGACCGGGAAAGCGTTCACCGGGCGGGCGCCTCGGTGCGCGGCCGGGCTGTCTGCGAGACCGGCGTGGCCGACGCGGCGCTGGAAGACCATATCGTGGATTGGGCGAAGTGAGCAGCCAGTCGTCGAAGCGTTCGGTTGACTACCGCGCAGTCGAGGCCGCGCTGGCGGCCCAGGGATTGCTCCTGCGCGGCGGCTTTCATCCGGGGCCGGCCGATGACCTGCCGGTTCTCGCCGATGGAGGTCGCGCGGCAACCCTGCTTCTGGTCGGCAATGCCGGGCCCGGCTTCTGGCCCGTCTTCCAGGCCGCGCCCGAGGCCCGCGACGGCGCCGACCACGCCATGAATCGCTGGACCGAGAAGGTCTTGGGGGCACTGGCGGGGGATCTGGAGGCCACCGTCGTCTTTCCCTTCGGCGGCCCGCCTTACCATCCCTTTCAGCGGTGGGCCCAGCGCGCCGAGCCGGTGGCGCCCTCGCCGCTCGGCGTTCTGATCCACCCGCGCTATGGGCTTTGGCACGCCTATCGCGGGGCCTTGCTCTTCGCCGCGCGGATCGGGCTGCCGCCGCGCGAAGCCCTGCCCAGCCCTTGCGACAGCTGCGCCGAGAAGCCCTGTCTTTCGACCTGTCCGGTGGCGGCCTTTGGGCCGGGCGGCTACGACGTACCGGCCTGCGGCGACCACATCGCCTCGGCGGCGGGGACCGATTGCCTGGAGGAGGGCTGCCGCGCGCGCCGCGCCTGTCCGGTCGGTCGGGATTATCTTTACCCGTCGGGTCAGGCAGGCTTTCATATGCGCGCATTTTTGGCGGCACTTGGACCTGGGGGGACGAAGATCTGATGACCAAAGGCAAAGGCAAGACCGTGGTGCTGCTCGACCATCCGGGGGGCAAGCGCGACGACCGCGCCTCGCGGATGCTGGCGGAACGGGGCTATCGACTGGAGTGGTGCTGCGCCGGCCAGGGCGACGCGCTGCCGGAGATTCGCGACGATCATGCCGGCGCGGTGGTCTACGGGGGACCCGAGAGCGTCAACGGACTGGAGGAGTATTCCTACCTGCGCGCGGAGATCGCCTGGATCGAGCGCTGGCTGAAGGCGGACAAGCCCTATTTCGGCATCTGCCTGGGCGGCCAGCTTCTCGCCCGCGCCCTGGGCGCCCGGGTCGCGCCCCATCCCGAGGACCAGCACGAGATCGGCTATGTGCGGATCGAGCCGACCGCCGAGGGCGGGGCCTTTCTGCCGCGACCGCTGCACGTCTACCACTGGCACAACGAAGGCTTCGAGGTCCCGGCCGGGGCGGTGCGCCTAGCCGCCGGGCCGGTCTTCGCCAACCAGGCCTACCAGGCGGGCGAGGGGGTCTACGGGATTCAGTTTCATCCCGAGGTGACGGTGCCGGTGATGACCAGATGGATGAGCGAGGCGGCGCACAAGCTGTCACGGCCCGGCGCACAGCCGGCCGAGCGACAATTGGCCGACGCCCGGCTCCATGACGAACCGCTGCGCCAATGGCTCGACCGCTTCCTGGAGGGCTGGCCCGAACCCCGGGCCAAGGCGGCGGAGAAAACCGCCGCCGAGTGAGCGCCGCGTGAGAAAACGAGGTCAGGCCTCGATCAGCGCCCTGATGTAGTTCGGCAGGGCAAAGGCCGCCTGGTGCACCGCGGCATTCAAATAGCCCAGGTCGAGCCCCGCCGTCTGGTAGCGGTCCTCCAGCAATGCCGAGGAGTGTTGGCGCAGGCCGGCATCGTCGCTGGCCCAGCCGAAGGCCATCGGCCCGCCGCTGTAGGTCGGCACGGTCGCCAGGTAGCAGGTGGCATCGGCGAAGAGGCCGCGCAGGCTGCGCAGCGTGTCGGTCAGCTCCCGGCCCTGCAGAAAGGGCACGCCGTTCTGGGTCACCAGGACCCCGCCCGGCGCCAGCACGGACTTGCAGGCGCGGTAGAAGCGGTCGGTGAAGAGTGCCTCGCCGGGGCCGATGGGGTCGGTCGAATCGACGACGAGCAGATCGAATCGTGCTCCCTCCGGGTCTGCACCGACCCGCTCCACAAAGGCCAGGCCGTCGTCGATCACCAGTTCGTGGCGTGGATCCTCGTAGGCCTCGCCGCAGATGACGCGCAGGTGGGTCTTGGCGAACTCGACCACCGACCGGTCGATCTCGACCTGCACCAGGGCCTCGATGGCCGGGTGTTTCAGCACCTCCTCGGCCATGCCGCCGTCGCCACCGCCGACGATCAGCACCCGGCGTACCGCGCCGTGGGCCAGGATCGGCAGGTGCGAGAGCATCTCGTGATAGATGAACTCGTCCCGCTCGGTGGTCTGAACGACATTGTCCAGGGTCAGCACGCGGCCGAAGGGGCCGTTCTCGAAGAGAACCAGGCGCTGATGGTCGGTCTTGCTGTCGAAGAGAACCCTGTCGACCGCGAGTCGCTGAGTGAACCCCGGATGGAGCGTTTCCTCCATCCAGTCGCCGCTCACAGACCTTCGCCCCTGCGGTGTTCGGTGACCCGCACTTCATCGGGCGCGAAGCGCTCGCGCATCACCTCGACCGCCCGACGCGGCTCGGCCGCCCCGCACATGAAGACGTCCAGCGCGGCATAGCCGCACTCCGGCCAGGAGTGGATCGAGATGTGGGATTCCGCCAAAACCGCCACGCCCGAGATACCGTCGTTCGGGGTGAAGTGGTGCAGGTGAATATGCAACAGCGTCGCACCCGCCGCTTCGACGCACTCGCGCAGGGTTTCTTCCACGAAACCCAGGTCGTCGATGCGCTTGGCGCCCCAGAGATCGACGATCAGGTGGGTGCCGGCATAGCGTTCCCCGTCGCCTTCGACGAAGAAGTCCTTGCGATCCGCCCCTTGGCAGTCCGCGGATTTCTCAGGGGTCCTCGGAACGGTCTCGAAAAGAACGTCCTGTTTGATACCGTCTTCCGTGTGGGAGCTACTTGGCTGTTCCAAGTCTATCCCCAGTTGGAAGAGGGTGCGTGTGTCGTACATCGCAATCCTCCCGCGCAACCAGTAGATGACCCAGACTTACGATAAAGCTGGCGCCGGGGGTTATGCCGAAAGCCGGGGCCTCCTGGCAAGCGAATTCTTCGAAGGCGTCTAAAACGATTGTCCCAGTGTGGCCCATTTGCACGGACCAGGACCTCGGCGTCAGGATCCGGCGATGGCCTGCTCGATGGCGGCGCGCAGCTCGGCCCCGCCGACATGGGTTTTCGTGGCGCCGCGGGCATGGATGAACTGGAGGACCGGGTCGCCCTGGGCATTGAAGACGAAGAGGGTCGGGATCCGCTCGACCTCGCCGAACAGCGAGGCCACCGTTTCGCCGTCGCCCAGCACCGCGAAGGGCGGGTCCTTGCGGTCCAGGAAGCGAGCCAGGCGGGTGGTATCGGTGAAGCCGCTGGTCAGCTCGAAGATATTGACCGTCAGCACCGTCACCTTGTCGCCATAGGCCAGTTCGGCTTCCTTCAGGTGGTCGAACTCGGGATGGCAGGGCGGGCACCAGGAGGCGAAGAAGGCGACCACCACGACCTGCCCGTCCAGCGACGCGGGGCTTGGGGCTGGGCCGCGCAGCAGGGGCAGGGCGGCGAGCGCCGCGATGCGCCGGTCGTCGAGGCGAATGGTCTCCTCGCCGATGGCCGTGGTGCTGGAAAGGAGGCCAAACATCAAGGCGGCGATGGCGAACAGCGGTCTCACGCGTCGAAGATCTCCAGCTTGAGGTCGAGTTTCGCGCCCATCCAAATGGCCCGGTCGCGGTGGTCTTCCAGATCCTGGCCGGTGTTGGGGTGGGTGAAGATCACCAGATCCTCGCGGTTCAGGGCGAGCCAGGGGATGAGCTGCGGGAAAACCTCGGGCTTGAAGGCGATCTGATAGCTCCAGCAGGGGTGCGGCCCGACTGGCTTTTCGTGCCAGCGGCCCATCTCGATGGCAAAGCGGGCTTCGACCGCCTCGCGCAGCCTTTGCGCCGGCTCGCGGGTCTCGGCGTCGAAGTAGACGTGGGCGTGGTAGTCCTCGATGGTCTCGATTTCCAGGGGGGGCTCTCTTTCCGGCGGCATCGTGATCCTCATGGCTGGCGTTTGATATGGGGTGGAGCGGCCCGTTGCGCCAGGGCTGCTCAACGTTTCGTGACGAAGAAGTTCTTCATAAGCGTGGCGCAGACGGCCTCGTCAAGACCGCCGATCACCTCGGGCCGGTGATGGCAGGTCGAATGGTCGAAGACCCGCGGGCCGTGGTCGACGCCGCCGCTCTTGGGGTCGTAGGCCCCGAAATAGAGCCGGCGCAGCCGCGCCAGGGAAATCGCCGCGGCGCACATCGGGCAGGGCTCCAGGGTGACATAGAGATCGGCTTCGGTCAGCCGCTTGTCGCCCAGCGCCGTCGCCGCCTGGCGGATGACCAGCATCTCGGCATGGGCTGTCGGGTCCCGGTCGCGCTCGACCCGGTTGTGGGCCCGGGCCAGCACCCGTCCGCTGGCGGCCTCGACCAGCACCGCGCCGACCGGGACCTCGCCGGCCGCGGCCGCCACCCGCGCCTCGGCGAGGGCCTGCGCCATGGGCCCGGCCCTGGCCGCGACCGGATCTTCATTCGACGCCAAGACTCAGTCCCCTTCGCGCTGTTTGTTGTCTCGCTCCTCTGATATAGAGGCCCGCAAAGCATGCCTGTCAAACGGTTGACGTGGCCCGGGGCGCCGACCCGAGGCGGTCCCGCCGGCAAGTTCATATGGTCAGTCCATGAGGTTCTCCAGATGTCAGAAACAGACGGCGACAAGGGCGAGCGCATCGCCAAGGTGATGGCCCGCGCCGGGCTCTGCTCGCGCCGCGACGCCGAACGCTGGATTGCCGAGGGCCGGGTCTCGCTGAACGGCGAGCGGCTGGCGACCCCCGCGGTGACCGTCACCGCCGACGACCGGGTGATGGTCGACGGCAAGCCCCTGCCGGCCGCCGAGGCGCCGCGGATCTGGCGCTATCACAAGCTACGCGGCGTGGTCACCACGGCGCGCGACCCCGAGGGCCGGCCCACGGTCTTCGATGCCCTGCCCGACGATCTTCCCCGGGTGCTTTCGGTCGGCCGGCTCGATCTCTGGTCCGAGGGGCTCTTGCTTTTGACCAACGACGGCGGCGTGAAGCGCAAGATGGAACTGCCGGCGACCGGCTGGACCCGGCGCTACAAGGTGCGGGTCCATGGCCCGGTGACCGAGACGCTGCTCGACCGGCTGCGCGGCGGCATGACGGTCGAGGGGGTCCACTACGCCCCGCTCGAGGTCGAGATCGAGCGCGAGACCGGGCAGAACTTCTGGCTCGCCATGGGTCTGAAAGAGGGCAAGAACCGCGAGATCCGCCGCCTCTGCCAGCATCTGGGGCTCGCCGTCGACCGCCTGATCCGCATCGCCTACGGGCCCTTTCAGATCGGCGCGCTGAAACCCGGCGAGGTCAAGGAGGTGCCGGCCAAGGTGGTCGCCGAGCAACTCGGCCTCAACCTGGGAAAGACCCCGGGCCAGGGTTTCGCCAAGGCGCGCCCGAAAGCCGGGCCGAGCCGAGGGGGCAAGCCGGGCCGGCCGGGCAAGGGCCCCAAGCGGCGCGGGCCCAAAGACGGCGTGGCGGACAAGTCGGGAGCCGGTCGTGCGCATCGTCGCCGGCCGCTTTAGGGGCAAGATCCTCAAGGCGCCCGCCGACCGCAGGGTCCGGCCGACCGGCGAGCGGGTGCGCGAGGCGCTGTTCAACATCCTGGAGGGCGGCCGGCTCGGCGCTCTGCCGCCCTGGCCGGCGCTGACCGTTCTCGATGCCTACGCCGGCAGCGGCGCGTTGGGTCTCGAGGCGCTGTCGCGCGGGGCGGCCGCGGCGACCTTCATGGAGAACGACGCCACGGCACGGCGGCTCTGCGCGGCCAATCTGGCGGCCCTGGGCGACCAGGTACGGGGACGGGTCCTTGCCTGCGACGTGCTGAGCCCGCCACGGGCCAGCCAGCCGGCGGACCTGGTTTTCCTCGATCCGCCCTACGGCCGCGACCTTCTGGCCCCGGCCCTGACCGCCTTGGCGGCAGCCGGCTGGGTCGCCCCGGAGGCCCTGGTCGTGGGCGAGACCGGCAAGGGCGAGGCCCTGGAGGCGCCGCCCGGCTACCGCCTGCTGGACCGCCGCGACTACGGCCGCACCAGCTTGTGGTTTTTGGGTCCGTGCGAAGATACGCAGTCCAGTTGACGCCCACCGGGCGAGAAGGGAATACCGCCTCGCTTGCATTGACGCATCACTCTACTACTCTCTCGCGGTGGGACCCGTTTGGGACGGGTGCCCTAGCAGGGAGGCAAGAAAATGGATTGGCGATCACTTTTGAATGGCGCGGCGGCGGCCGCGGTCGCGATGTCGCTGAGCGTCACGGCGGTTGGCGCCGATGGCAAAACCCTGAAGCTGCAGGCGAGTTCCAAGGCCGGCGACTGGGCGCACCGTTTCATGACCGACACCTATGGCCCGAAACTGGGGGCCATGACCAATGGGGCGATCAAGGTCGATGTCCTGCCGACCAAGGCGGTGGTGCCGCACCGCGAGACGATCGACGCGGTGGCCAACGGTATCTTGGATGGCGACCTCAACGCGGTCAGCTATTTCTCCGGCCGTGACCCGGCCTTCGCCATCATCGGCGATCTGATCGCGGGCTATGACACGGTCGATCAGGTGCGCACCTTCTGCATGCACGGCGGCGGCAAGGAGATCCTGCAGAAACTCTACGACAAGTACACCAAGGGCAGGGTGCATGTGGTGGGCTGCGGGCCCTACGCCAAGGAAGCCTTCGTCTCGACTCTGCCGATCCGGACCGTGGAAGACCTCAAGGGCGTGAAGGTCCGCTCGCCGGAAGGTCTCGCGGCCGAGGTGTTCAAGCGGGCCGGCGCGGCCCCCGTGTCGCTGCCCTTCTCGGAAGTCTACACAGCGCTGGAAAAAGGCGTGATCGACGCGGCCGACGCGTCGGCCCACGTGAACAACGACGCCTCGGGCATGTACAAGGTCGCCAAGTTCCCGATCTATCCGGGCATTCACTCCATGGCCGTCCTGCAGTTCATCGTGAACAAGAAGGTCTGGGACAAGCTCGGCCCCGAGGGTCAGACGGCGCTCGAGGTCTGGTACGCGGCTTCCTACGACGCGATGCGCCGGGAAGCGGACCTGCAGGACCGTGCGATCGCCGCCGAGCAGCGTGCCGGAGATGACATCACGGTCATCGACTGGTCGCCGGAGGAGCGGGCCAAGTTCCGCGAGATCGCGGTCGAGGCCTGGTACGATTTCGCCAAGAAGTCGCCCCTGGCGCAGGAAGCGCTCGATGCGCATCTGAGCTACATGCGTAGCATTGGGCTGCTGAAGTAATTGACGTGACCGCGCCGCCGCGCCGTTCCGGGGCGCGGCGGCCCCTCCTTCTCGCTGTCGCTTCACGAGGCCCGCAATGACTGCGAATTTGGCCACCATGGTCGGCGCGCCGGCGGGCGCGGGGTTCAACCGCTCGGTCGATCATGTCAGTCGGTTCTTGGGACTGGCGGTGGGCAATCTCTATTTGCTCGCGGCCATTTGTACGCTCTGGGAAGTGATCGCGCGCTACATCTTCAATGCCCCTACCCAATGGGTCTTCGAAGTGGTCATGGTGCTCTGCGCCAGCGCCTGGATGCTGTCCGCCGGTTTTGTCACGCTGCGCAAGCGCCACATCGGCATCACGGTGTTCTATCTCATGGCATCGGAGCGGGTCCGCTGGTGGCTCGATCTCTTCGCCATGGTCGTGGGGGTCTTCGCCCTCTACATGCTGGTGTCCGACACGCTGGTGCGGGCCCTGGAGAGCATCGACCTGACCGAACGGGGCGGGACGGCCTGGAACTCGCCCCTGCCGATGGTGCTCAAGACCGTCCTGGTCGCCGGCCTGAGCCTTTACCTTGTCCAACTTCTGGTGAATCTGAGCCGGCATTTCCGCACGCGCCCGCTTCAGATCGCGGTCCTGGCCGTCCTGGCGCTGATCTCTCTGCGGCTGCTCCTGCAGGTTTTCAGCCACTATGGAGATTATGACGGCCTTTGGGCGGGGCTCGAAGAGACGATCGCCGGGACCGGCGGGGCTTTTATCGATCAGTTCCGGGTCGACCGGGATTCCGTGGGCATCGCCACGATTTCCTTCTTGATCGTGGCCGCGCTTCTGGTCCTGATGATGACCGGCATGCCGCTGGGAATCGTGACGCTGGTCATCTCGGTGATCTGCGCCCTGCTGTTTTACGGCAACACGGGCATGTACCTGGTCTCGACCAATGCCATGGACCTGCTCGAGAAGTACCCGCTTGTCGCCGTCCCCTTCTTCGTTTTGATGGCCTCCATCCTGGAGCGCGCCGGGATCGCGCAGGACCTTTTCGATGCGATGTCGATCTTCGCGGGCCAGCTGCGCGGCGGCGTGGCGCTGCAGACCACCATCGTCGCGGTCATCCTCGCCGCCATGTCGGGTGTCATGGGCGGCGAGATCGTGATGCTGGGCCTGGTCGCGTTGCCGCAGATGCTTCGGCTTGGCTACGACCGCAAACTGACCATCGGATTGATCTGCGCATCGGGCGCTCTGGCGACCTTGATTCCACCCTCGATCGTCATGATCGTCTATGGCTTGAGCGCGAATGTCGGCATCGGCGATCTGTTCTCCGCCGGTTTCATGCCCGGTCTGATGCTGGCGGCCTTCTATGTGTCCTTCGTGCTGCTGCGTTGCAACCTCAACCCCGCGCTGGCGCCGACGGCGGCCGAAATCGCCGCGAAGACCGGCAAGGAGACCAAGCTCCGCCTGCGTCAGGTCTGGGCGGTCGCGCTCTGTATCTTGCTGATCGTCTGCGTCATGGGGTCGATCTACGGCGGCATCACCAGCGTGACCGAGGCCGCAGCCGTTGGCGTTTTTGGCGCGATCCTGGTGGCGGCGGTCCGCTTCGAGTTCAACTACGCCCTGCTGCGCGACTGCCTCGCCAACACCATGTCGGTGGTCGGGACCATTATCTGGCTCATCCTCGGGGCCGTCGCCTTCGTCGGTCTCTACAATCTGATCGGCGGCGCCGATTTCATGCGCGACCTGATCAAGGGCGCCGGCCTCGGCCCGCTGGGGACGATCTTCGTGATGATGGCGATCCTGGTCATTCTCGGTACCTTCATGGAATGGATCGCGATAATTTTCATCACCGTGCCGGTCTTCGCGCCGGTGGTGCGCGACCTCGCGCCCGCCCTTGGCATGGACCCGGATTGGGCCGCGGTCTGGTTCGGCGTCTTGTTCGTGATGAACATTCAGATCTATTTTCTCAGCCCGCCCTTCGGACCGGCCTGCTTCTGGCTCAAGTCCGTGGCGCCGAAGGACGTGACGCTGCAGGAGATCTTCGTTAGCGTCATCCCCTTCATTGGTCTGCAGATCGTCGGGATGCTGCTGGTGATGTTCTTTCCTCAGATTGCCCTATGGATGCCGCAGGCCTTGAACTGAGAGGAGTCGATCCATGTCGATGTACGATTCCCACGAAGACGACGAGGCGACCGTCAGCGAACGCTATGGCCTCGCCCCGGGCATCGCCGGTGTCCTGATCGGTCTGGCCCTGATTGGCTTCATGTTCGCCCTGGCCGATGGATTCGCCTGAAGGCGCGCGACCGTCACCGGATGGCAGGAACAGCGAAGGGCGGTTCCGCGGATTCCTGGCGGCAACCCTGGTGCTGTGGGCGCTCTGGTCGTGGCCCCCGCCGGCCGCGGAGGCCGCACCGCCGGTCGCGCTGGAGCTTGTCTTGGCGGTGGACGTCTCGGCCAGCGTCGACGCGGGCGAGTATGCGCTGCAGATCGGCGGCCTCACCCGGGCCTTTCTCGACCCGGAGGTCCAGGATGCCATCGCGGCGCTGAACGGCGACCTGCTGGTCGCCCTGGTGCAGTGGGCCGGGTCCTGGCAGCAGGTGCGCTCGACCGGCTGGTGGCGGGTGCGCGATGTCGCCACGGCCCAGGACTTCGCGGCGGCTCTGGCCACCAGTCCCCGGCTTTTCGTCGGCGAGGCGACTTCGCTCTCCGCCGCGTTGCGGCAGGGCGCCGCGCTGTTCGAGACCAACGGCGCCCAGGGCCGGCGGCGAATCCTCGATATCGCCGGCGACGGGCGCAACAACAGCGGCGTCCATCCCTCGGTGGCCCGGGACGAGCTGATCGCCCAGGGCATCACGGTGAACGGTCTGGCCATCCTGGACGGCGATGCCGGCCTGGGCGCCTACTTCGAGGACCACGTGGCCGGCGGCACCGCGTCCTTCGTGGTCACGGCGGTCGATTTCTCCGACTTCGCCCGGGCGATCCGGGAAAAGCTGCTGCGCGAGCTGCCCAATCCCCTGGCCGGAGACTTCGGCTCGCCGCGACAGTCGGCGGCACGCGAGTGAGGGCGGGAACTGGCGGTCCCGCTCGGTCGGGACGGGTCCCTACAGCCCCTCACCGCAGGTCCAGTCGGCGGCCCGCGCCCCGGTCATCCAGGCGCCGTGCACAGTACTGAAGAAGTCCAGCGAGCAGTGTTCGCCGGCCAGGAAGAGACGCTCGTCGAAGGGCTGGGCCAGGCGCGGACGCAGATGGGCCAGACCGGCAGTCGCGGCCGAGTAGGCGCCCTGCGAATAGGGATCGCTGGTCCAGGTCGTGGTCAAGGGGTCCGCCAGGTGCCTGGCCACGCTGGCGCCCAGCAGACCTTTCAGTTCGCCGAGCGCGAAGTCGGCCCAGGCCCGCGGGCCGGCCGCCTCCAGCTCGCGCGCGCTCTGGCCGCCGAAAAAGCCCGCCAGAATCGGCGCTCCGAAGACGGAAACATGGTAACTGGCCGTGCGCCGGTCGCGGAAACTGGCCCGCAGGGGCGCGGCCGGGCCCAGCGCCGGGTGGGGCCGGGCGATACGAAAGAGGATCTTGCCGGCCCAGCCCATGGGGACCGATCGGATTGCCTCTTGGATGGCGCTCGGCAGCTCCGGCTCGAAGCGGACCGCGTCCTGGATCAGGAGGTTGCTGGGCAGGGTGACGATCACCTTGTCCGCCCGCAGTTTGCCCTCGGGCGTTTCCAGCTCGACACCCTGGGCTTGCCGGGTGATCGTGGTGACGGGACAGGAGAGGGCGATGTCCAGCCCCTCCGCCAGCACCGTCAGCAGCCGCCCGTAGCCCAGGGGAAGCTGCCAGTCCTCCTCCGTGTCGCGGTAGCGGGCGGTGTCGGTCAAGGAAACTTCCTCGGCCTCGCGGCTGGAGATCCAGCTTTGCAGCGCCTCCATCGCCGGGCGATAGCGTTGGTCCTCGCCCAGGGCTTGGCAGCGGTCGAAAAAGTCGGCAATCGGACGGTCGCCCTCGCGGGCCTGATCCATCCCCTCGAAGAAGGCCTCCACGGCGGCGATCCACGCGGCGCGCTCCTTGGGGCCACAATCGGCGGGCAGCGCCGAGCTGTTCCATTGGATCGCCCTGCGGTCGACCGGGTGGCCGAGACTTTCCGCCTGTCCGACCATGGGGTTGAGGCTGCCCGAGTGCAGGAACTGCGCCCCCAGGTCATAGGCGTGACCGTGGAAGTCGACCGTGCGGGCCCGGCCGCCGACCCGGTCGCGCGCCTCCAGCAGTTTCACCCGCTTGCCCTTTGCCACGAGGCGCCGTGCCGCGCCGATCCCCGCCGCGCCCGCGCCAACGATGGCGACGTCAAAGTGATCTGCCATGGCTGAAGGCTGTCCCTGGGTGCTGCCGAAACTCGACGGGCGGCCAGTTTTCCCCTGCCGGTCTGGCGGGTCAAGGGCGCAGCCCTTTGTTCGGACGGTGGCGATGCCAGTCCGCAGCGCCCGAGACGGTTCCACCTAATCCGGTTGGGATTTCCCCGACAGCTACCGGGCCTCACCAGCGGATGGTGATACCGAGCTTCTTGATCTTCTTGTTCTTGAAGTCGAAGGCGATGTCGGGGACGATCGAGACCGTGTTGCCGAGCGGCAGGCCCTTTTTCTGGATGACGGTTTTCAGCCACTGCGGGACCTTGGTCAGTTCCTTTTCGTCAGCCTCCGGCGGAATCTCGAGAAGCGACAGTTGCAGCGCCAGGTCGCTGGCCGCCAGGTCGAGTTTCTTGCGCAACGCCGTTCGTTTCTTCTCCTGGGTCTTTTCGGCTTTCTTGTCCTTGTTATCCTGGGCTTGCTTCAGTTCCTCTTCGATCGGCTGCAGCTCCTTTTTAAGCTTTTCCACCTCCTTGGCTTTCCGGGTCAAAATCTTGTCGATGCGCTTTTTGTAGCTCTCGATGTGGCGATCGGCCATGGTTCCCCTCCTCTTTCCCGACCGGACAACGCCCCCTGACTTCCTGGGAAGTCCCGGTTGCCCGGCAAGGTTATGGAGTCTGCTGTTCAATCCCCAATCAGATCTCGGTGAGGAACCCGGAGGCGCTCGTCCCAATGAGAAATCCGGGTTGGTCCGATAGCGGCGGCGGGCGTCGCATTCGAAACGACCTTTGGCAGGGAAATCGTGTGGTCTTGCCCAGGACAGTCACTGGTCAGGTCGGGCGGCGGAGCCTTGGGCACTTCAATCTGCGATCTGCGCGCCCGGCGGCGGGCCAATCTCAAGCGGCTGCTCAGGCCGCGCCAGATCGCGTTCGTCGGCGGGCGCCATCTCGAGAACTGCATCGCGCTCGCCCGTCGCGCCGGTTACGGCGGCAAGATCCATGTGGTCAATCCGACGCGCGAGGAGATCGCCGGCATACCTTGTGTGCCGTCGCTCGACGCGCTCCCACGGGCGCCCGACGCCGCCTTCGTCGCGCTGTCGCGGGAGCGCACGATCCCGGCCATGGCCGACCTCGCGCGCATCGGCGCCGGCGGCGCGGTGTGCCACGCCGCCGGTTTCAGCGAGCTCGGCGCCAGCGGGCGCGACCTTCAGCGGGAGTTAACGGCGGCGGCCGGCGATCTGGCCATGGTCGGCCCGAACTGCATGGGTGTGCTGAACGCCTTCGACCGCGTCGCGCTCTGGGGGGCCGACGGCCATCTCGAGCCTCGCGACGGGCCCGGCGTCGCCTTCATCTCGCAGAGCGGGGCGTTTCTCTATGGCATCGTCAATGCGGAGCGCGCCTACCCCATGGGCTATGGGCTCAGCCTCGGCAATCAGGCCGCGATCGATTTCGCCGATGCGCTGGATGTCGTGCTCGACGACGAACGGGTGCGCGTCATCGGTCTCTACTGCGAGGGTCTGGCCGACGGCATGGCCTTCGGCGATGCCTTGACCAGGGCGATCGAGCGGGGCGTCCCGGTCGTGCTGCTGGCCGGTGGCGGCGTGCCGGCAGCCGCGGCCCGCTCGGTGAGCCACACCGGAAACCTCGCCGTGCCGGGGGATTTCTGGCACGCGCTCGCCGAGCGCTACGGCCTGATCGAGGTCGCAACGCTCAAGCAACTGATCGAGACGACGAAACTGCTGGCGATCAGCGGCCCGCCGCGCGGCCGGCGGGCCTTTATCGTCACCCATTCCGGTGGGGCGGGGTCCCTGATCGCCGAGCAGGCGCCGCGGCTCGGCTTGGAACTGCCGCCGGTGACGCCGGAAAACCATGACCGAATCAGTCACGTCCTGCCCGAGGTGATCTCCATCGCCAACCCGCTCGATCTCAATCTGCCCTGGAGCTCGAGCAGCGGCATGTCGCTGGAGGATACCGATCTGATCGCCCAGTGCCTGATCGACGGCAGCGCCGGTGAGACCGACAGCATCGCGATGCTGCTCGACGTTCCCCGTGCCGGCGAGGGCCACGATGCGCCCTGGTTGCCAAGCCTGGAGGCGATGGTCGAGGTTCGGCGGCGCAGCGGCCTGCCCACCATCGTGGCCGGCTTGCTGCCCGAGGGCCTGGAGCCCGACCTGCGCGCGAGGATGCAGGCCCAGGGCGTCGCGGCGCTGATGGGCGCCAGCGAGACGATCGAGGCCATGGCCGGCGCGGCCCGCTATGCCGAGGCGCGGGGCGGACTTGCCGCGAACCCGCCGGCGCGTCTGTTGCCAGCGGCGGCCGATGGCCAGGGTCGGCCGCTCGACGAGTGGGACAGCAAAGAGCGTCTTGCCCCCTATGGCCTAAACTTCCCGCCGCGCCGGGCCGGCGCGGCGGAGGAGGCGCCCAAGGCCGCCGCCGAGGTCGGCTTTCCCGTTGCGCTGAAGGTTCTCAACGCCGAGATCGCCCACAAGAGCAAGCTGGGCGGCGTGCGGCTTCATCTGCGAAGCGAGACGGAGGTTGCCGAGGCTGTCGGCAGCATCCAGGCCCAGGTCGCCAGGGCGCGGCCGGGCACGCGGGTCGACCGGTTTCTGGTCGAGGCCATGGTGCCAGACCCCCTGGCCGAGTTGATCCTCGGCGTCAAATGCCACCCGGCCTTGGGGCTCGCCCTGCTGGTCGGGCGCGGCGGCGTCGATGCCGAGCTGCAGCGCGACTATGGGATGGTTCTGCTCCCGGCCAGCGACCGGGCCCTCGAACGGTCGCTGGATCGGCTGAGGCATCACGGTCTCAACGATGAGGCCCGGCAATCGGTGCTGGCGGCCCTGCGCGCGGTCGCGCGCTTCGCCAAAGACCATGCCGGTGAACTGGTGGAGATGGACGTCAATCCCCTGCTGGTGCTGCGGGACGGCTCTGTCGTCGCCGTCGATGCGCTCCTGGTGCTTGGCGAGGAACATATCGAAACAGGAGAGGCGCCATGATCGATCCCACCCTGATCGGCCGGTTCGGGCCGGACTTCGATGTGCCGATTGAGCGCGGCAAGCTGCGCGAGTTCGCCAACGCCACCTACGCGCCCTGGCCGGCGTTTCTCGACGATCCCCGCGCGGTGATCCCGGCGACTTTCCTGGTTGGCGCCGGCGTCTATTGGGGCTATACCCTGGAGCGCCCGGGCGGGACCCATTTGGCGGCCCTGGACCACGATCTCAGTGTCGCCCTGCACGCCGAAGAATCCTATGTCTTTCACGGTGAACTGCCGCGCGTCGGCGACCTGCTGACCGCGCGCGCGGGTCTTGAGAAAGTGGTCGAGAAGACGGGCCGCCGCGGCGGGTCTCTCACCTTCCTGACCTTGCTGACCGAGTTTCGAAATCGGCGGGGCGATCTGATCGCCGAGGCCCGCGCCGTGACCGCAACCAGCGATTCCAACAGCGCCATCGCCGCCGAAGCGCCCGACTACGTCCCGTACTACAAGGACCGCGCGGCGCTCGACCCCTTCGCCGTCATCGAAAGGGCGGATCTTCAGGCGCTGTCGGTCGGCGACAGCCCCGGGCGGATCGATGCGCCGCCGCTGACCCTGCGCGAGGTGGTGCGCTACGCCGCCGCGGGCGGCGAGGACGACCCGCTCCACTATGATCTGGCCCACGCCAAGGCGGCGGGTTTCCCGGGCATGTTCGGCCTGGGTATGCTGCAGGCCGGCGGTCTCGCCGCCTACGCCTCGCGCTGGCTCGGCGCCGAGCGGGTGCGACGGTGCCACATCCGCTTTCCCAACATGTTCTTCGTCGGCGACGCGCTCGGCTATGAAGGCCGCATCAGCGCGCTGACGGTCGTCGAGAGGCGCCGTAGGGCCGAGGTCATGCTGCGGTGCCACCGACCCAGCGACGGGGCGACGATTGTCGAGGTGTCGATGGACTTCGATCTGGACCCGTAGCTTGGTGGCGGGTGCCGGCCTTTGCGGCCGTCGATTCTATGACTTGGCCAGGATCGGCCTGTCGTCGCCCGCCAGGCGTTGCCGCAAATGGATCGCCAGCCCGGCGGCCAGGACCATCACCAGGCCGCCGGCCAGATAGGGCGCCGCCGGGTTCAGGGTCTGGAACAGAAAGCCGGCGGTGGGCGGGCCCAGCACCCGGGCGAAGCTGCTGGTCGCCTGGCCGACCCCCAGGGCGCCGCCGGTGGTCTCGACCGGGCAGAGGCGCGAGATCAGGGACTGCAGGGCCGGGTTGCCGAGGCCGAAGCCGGCGGACAGGCAGGCCACGGCGAAGAGCAGCAGCGCCAGGCCGTCGGCGGCGGCGATACCGACCATGCCCAGACCGAGCAGGATGGCGGCGGCCAGCACCAGTCGCACTTCGCCAAAGCGCCGGCTCAGTGGGCCGATCAGGCCGCCCTGACAGATGACCGCCACGATGCCGGCAAAGACGAAGAGATAGCCGACCTGTTGCGGCCCCCAGGCCATCACCGTTTCGGCCCAGAGCGGCAAGGTCGATTCCATGGCGGCGAAGACCACCGAGATCAGAAAGACAATCAGCACCACCAGGCCCATGTGGCGAAAGCGCAGGCTGGCGATTATGGTGGCGGCCATTGTCACGGCTGGCCGGCCGGCGGCCTGGCTTGCGGTCTCGCGCTTGGTGGGCGGGTTCGATTCCGGCAGGAAAAGCGCGGCCAGGATCAAGGTGGCGCAGGAGAGCCCGGCGGAGATCAAGGGGATCGTGCGGAAGGCCGCGTCGTCTGGCTCGCTGCCGGCCAGGGTGGCGCCGATTCCGGGGCCGATGGTGAAGGCCAGACCGAAGGCCGCGCCCAGCATTCCCATGGCCTTGGCGCGCTTCTCCGGGGTCGAAACGTCGGCGGCGTAGGCCGGTGCCGCGGCCAGGTCGCCGCTGAGGAAGCCGGCCAGGGCGCGGGCCACGAAAAGCATCCAGAACTGGTCGGCAAAGGCCATGATGGTAAAGGCGCTGGCGGTGCCGACGAAGGAGATCAGCAATACCGGCTTGCGTCCCCAGCGGTCGCTCAAACGCCCCCATAATGGCCCGGCGATCAGCAGGGCGGCGGAGTAGGTGGCGATCAGGAAGGTTACCTCCTGGGGCGAGGCACCGAGACGCAGCGCCATGAAGGGCAGCAGCGGGATAATGATCCCGAAGCCCAGCAGGTCGACGAAGATGCAGGCAAAGAGAATCCCGATCGAGGGGCGGCGGCCTGTCATGGGGTTTTCGGCCTATCGCCGTCCAAAGAGCTTCTCGATGTCGCTCAACTTCAGCTCGACGTAGGTCGGGCGGCCGTGATTGCATTGTCCTGAATGGGGGGTCGCCTCCATCTCGCGCAGCAGGGCGTTCATCTCCTCGACATTGAGGCTGCGCCCGGCCCGCACCGACCCGTGGCAGGCCATGGTGCCGCAAACCGTCTCCAGCCGGTCGCGCAGGGCCAGGGCTTCGCCCAGCTCGGCCAATTCGTCGGCCAGGTCGCGCAGCAGGCCCTGGGCATCGACGCTGCCCAGCAGGCTGGGCACCTCCCGCACCACCACGGCGCCGGGGCCGAAGGGCTCGATCACCAGGCCGAGCTCCGCCAGCTCCTCGATCCGCTCCACCAGGCGCGCCACCGCGCCCTCTTCCAGCTCGACCACCTCGGGCAGCAGCAGCAACTGCCGCTCCACGCCGGCCGCGCCGATCTGCTGCTTCATGGTCTCGTAGACCAGGCGCTCGTGGGCGGCGTGCTGGTCGACGATGACGATCCCATCGCTTGTTTGCGCTACCACATAGGTCTGGTGCAGTTGGGCCCGGGCGGCGCCCAATGGGTAGTCCGATGGGAGGTAGTCCGCCGGGGAGTAGTCCTGCGGGGGATAGTCTGACGGGGGATAGCCCGAACCCGCCGGCGCGCCGCCGCCGGCGGCCTCCAGGCCGTGGGGCAGACCTGGGCGCGCGGCCGGCTGGCCTTCGAGGCCGGGCAGGGGGGCATGATAGGCGCCGGCCGCCTCCGCCAGGCCCCGCGACGGGTAAGTGGAATGGCCGGCGCGGGGGAATCCGCCGCCCCAGGAAGCCGCGGTTCCTTGCCCGGCCCGGAAGGCGCCCAGGGCGCTGTCCGAAACCGTGGTCGAGGCGCGGTGGCCGGCCTCGGCCAGGGCATGTCGGATCGCGCCGACGATCAGCCCGCGCACCAGCCCCGGCTCGCGGAAGCGGACCTCGGTCTTGGCCGGATGCACATTGACGTCGACTTCGGCCGGCGGCACCTCGAGGAACAGTGCCAACAGGGGATGGCGGTCGCGGGCCAGGAAATCCTGGTAGGCGCCGCGCACGGCGCCGAACAGCAGCTTGTCGCGGACCGGGCGGCCGTTGACGAATAGATGCTGCTGCTGGGCGTTGGCGCGGTTGAGGGTCGGCAGACCGGCATAGCCGGTCAGGCGGTGCCCCTCGCGCTCGGCCTCGATCTTCAGCGCATTCTCTTGAAAATCGCGGCCCATGATCGCGGCCAGACGCTTCAGACGGGCCTCGAAGAGATCGCCTTCGGCCGGGGGCAGGGCGAGGACCTTGCGTTGGTCGTCGCTCAGGGTAAAGCCGATCTCGGGATGGGCCATGGCGAGACGGGAAAGCGCATCCTTGGTCTGGCTCAACTCGCTGCGCGGCGACTTCATGAACTTCAGCCGGGCCGGGGTCGCGTAGAAGAGATCGCGGACCTCGACCCGAGTGCCGGGGGGATGGGCAGCGGGTTGCGGCTCGCCCTTGCGGCCGCCCTCCAGCGTGAGGCGTGCCGCCGAATCCGCGCCCCTGTCCGCGCCCCCACCAGCGCCCCCGTCCGCACCCTGGGGCCGCGAGGTGATGGTCATGCGCGCCACCGCGCCGATCGAGGGCAGGGCCTCGCCGCGAAAGCCCAGGGACTTGATGTTCACCAGGTCGTCGTCGGGCAGCTTCGAGGTAGCGTGGCGCTCCACCGCGAGGGAGATCTCCTCCGGCGTCATGCCCCGTCCGTCGTCGGTGACCGAAATAAAGCTGCGGCCGCCGTCGCGCATCACCACGTCGATATGGCGGCTGCCGGCGTCGATGGCGTTCTCCACCAGTTCCTTGACCACCGCGAAGGGCCGCTCGACCACTTCGCCGGCGGCGATCTGGTTGACCAGGGTCTCGGGCAGGCGGCGTAGGCTCACAGCAAACCCTCCGTCAGGTAGCGCCGCGCCAGGCGCTTGCCTTCCTCGACCGCCGGTTGACCCTCCGGATCGACGCCCCAGAGCGCGGCGGTCACCAGCGTTTCCAGCAGGAAGTGCATGACCAGCGCGCCGAGACTGGTCTCGTCAAGCCGATCGAGCCGGATCTGCCGAACCGGTCGGCCTTGCTTGGCGAGAGTTTCCACCGTGGCCCGGGCCTGTGCCATGAGAAGATCGCCGAGCGTATGATCGGCGAGGAAATCCGTGGCCGGATCTCGCGGCGAATCGCCCTGCGAATCGTCCTGGGGCACCCGCGGTCCCGCGCCCGTCGTGTCGGCGGCCAAGAGGGTGAAGAGCTTGTCGCCTGGGCCGTCGAGATAGAGCTGAAGCTGGCTGTGCTGATCCGGCGCGCCGAGCCCGAGGATCGGTGTGGTGCCCCGTCCCTTTTTGCCCAGGCTTTCGGCCCAGAGCTGGCGATGCCACTGGCCGAAGCCCGCGAACCGGTCGCCGTAGGGCATCAAGACCGTTTGAGAGATGCCCCGTTCGGCGAGACCGGCGGCCAGGGCGGCGCCCTGCACGGCAGGAACCCCCGTGGCATCGCCGCCGGGTTGGATGGCCTGGCGGGCCTGATCGAGCACCATTGCCGCGCCCCGGCGGACCGCTGCCGCGTCGAGGCCGTCCAGCAGGGCCGGAAGCAGCCCGACCAGGGACAGGATGGCAAAGCGACCGCCGACCGCCGGGGGATGGTCGAGGCAGGTAAAGGCCTCGCGCGCGGCGAGACGCCGTAGCGCATTGTCGCCTGGATCCGAGATCGCCACCAACCGCCGGCCTAGGCCATCGGGCCCCGCAGTCCGTAGCCAGGGCAGCAGGGCCAGGGCCTGGGCCAAGGTTTCGGCGGTCGTGCCGGATTTGGAGACGATCACCAGGCCGCTGCGGGCCGGGTCCAGGACGCCGGTCAGGCACGCCCAGGTCGCCGGGTCGAGGCTGTCCGGGTAGTGGACCCGCAGGCCCGTGGGATCGGCCAGGCCCGCCAGCGCCCGCGCGCAGGAGCAGGACCCGCCGGTGCCCAGGATCACGATGTCGTCGCAGGCCTCCGCCAGGCGCGTCGCCAGGTCCGTCAGAGCGGCCAGGTCGCTGGTTTCGTAGGACAGCGCCAGGGCCGGCTGTGCGCCCTGCGCCAGATCCGCCACGATCGCCGCCAGCGCTGTCGCGGCGGCTTCGAGATGGTGTCGATAGCCCGCCTCGGTCAGCCCGTCGGGGTTATCCGCCGACGCGAGGCAACCGGCAAACTCGTGCCTGTAGGGTAGGGTGGTTGGGTTCATGGATTCCCAGCGACTCGGGGCCAATTCGATGGCTCCAGACTAGCAAAGGCACAGCGGGCGAGAAAGCGCCGCGCCCGCTTCGGCCTCCGCAACGATCCAGTCGCGAAAGGCTTTCAGGCCGGGGCTGTCGAGTGCGCCACTCGGATAGGCCAGGTAGTAGCCATAGCTGCCGAGCTCGACGGGCGAGATCCGAAACAGGCGACCAGCGGTCAGCTCGGCCGCGACCAAGCCGTCGTTAAGCGCCACGCCCTGGCCATCGATCACGGCCTGGACCCGCACGTTCGGATCGGGAATGACCAGGTCGTCCCGCCGGGATCGATAGGGCAATCCGGCGGCCCGGTGCCAATCGAGCCAGGCGCTGCTGTCGTCGCGGTCATGAAGGAGCGGGATATCCGGCAGCGCCGACGCCAGGCCGGCCTCGGCCACCCGCCGGGCGGTGGCCGCGCCGGCGGTCGGAAAGGCCGGGCAGGGCAGGAGCGGCTCGATCTCCATATCCCTCCAGTCGCCCTTGCCCCAGCGAATCGCCATGTCGAGGTTCTGTGCCCCAAGGTCGATCAGATCGACCAGGGGCTGGAGACGGAGGCCGACCCGCGGGTGGCCGGCAATGAAGGTCATGAGCTTCGGCGAGAGCCAGCGTGACGCGAAGTAGGTCGACATGCCAACCGTGATGCGCCCGGGACCCGGCTCTTGAAGCAGGACGATCTGTCGCTCCAGATCGCGAAAGGCCACTTGCGAGGCCTGCCAGAGCTGCCTGCCTCGATCGGTCAGGGCGATGCCGCGATGGCGTCGGGCGAAGAGCCTGAAACCCAGCTCCCTTTCCAACCGGGCGATCTGATAGCTGATCGCGCCCTTGGTCAGGTTCAGTTCGACCGCGGCCGCGGTAAAGCTCAGGTGACGGGCCACGACGGTGAACAGGCGCAAGCTATCGAAAGATCTGAAGTGCATTTAGTGCGTTTAAGGAATCTGAACGGAAAGTGCAAATTATTTGGTTTGCGCAGGTGAGGGATTCGCTGTCTGGTTTGCACAACTGGGCACGTTTGCGGACTTCTCGGCCTTCGCGGTCGTTCTCAACCGATGAGAAAGTGGCGATCATGCGGCCAAACGATTTGATCATAAGGACACTTCATGGCTGCGCCTGATGCCGCCGCCAGCCAGACACCGGCAGCCGCGGGGAAACGCAGGGGCGGGCGCGCGGCCCGCGTGGCCTTGCGTCAGGTCCGCGATGCCGCGCCAGCACCGGCCGTCTTTCGGCGCAAGATACCGGTCTACGACCTGCTGGACGAAGAGTCGCTGGTCCGCCTGGAGACCCAGGCCGACTGGATCCTGCGGGAAATCGGCATCGAGTTTCGCGGCGACCAAGAGGCGCTCGGGCTGTTCAAGGAGGTCGGCGCGACGGTCACGGGAGAGCGGGTGCGCTTCGACCGCGGCCTTGCCGCCGCGCTCTGTGCGACAGCGCCCCGGTCCTTTCGCATGGCCGGGCGCGATCCGGCTTCGGCGATCACGCTGGGCGGCGACCATCTGGTCTTCATGCCGGCCTATGGCCCGCCCTTCGTGACCGACCTGGAGCGCGGGCGCCGCTATGCGACGATCGAGGATTTCCGCAACTTCGTGAAGCTCGCCTATGCCTCGCCCTGGCTGAATCACTCAGGCGGCACCGTCTGCGAGCCCGTGGACCTGCCGGTCAACAAACGCCATCTCGACATGGTCTATGCCCATCTGCGCTATTCGACCAAGCCCTTCATGGGCGCGGTAACGGCGCCGGAGCGGGCCGAGGATTCCATCGCCATGGCGCGTCTCGTCTTTGGCCGGGACGCGCTCGAAGAGCAATGCGTGATCCAGGGCAACATCAACGTGAACTCGCCCCTGGTCTATGACCAGACCATGTCCGGTGCCCTCAAGGCCTATGCCAGGGCCAATCAAAGCGTCGTGGTCTCGCCCTTCATTCTGGGCGGCGCCATGGGGCCGGTCACCCAGCCGGCGCTGCTGGCCCAGGCCCATGCCGAGGCCATGGCCGGCATCGCCCTGAGCCAGTTGGTCCGCAAGGGCGCCCCGGTGGTCTACGGCAACTTCCTGACCACCATGAACCTGAAAACGGGGGCGCCGACCTTCGGCACGCCCGAGGCCAATCTCTCTGCCTTTGCCATCGCCCAACTGTGCCGCCGGCTTGGCCTGCCGCTGCGCTGTGGCGGCCAGCTCACCGCCTCGAAGGTGGCGGACGGCCAGGCCATGCAGGAATCCGCCACCAGCATGATGGCCGGACTGATGGCCGGGTCGAACTTTGTCTTCCACGCCGCCGGCTGGCTCGAAAGCGGTCTGACCATGGGCTACGAGAAGTTCGTCATGGACCTTGATCACTGCGGCATGATGCTGCGCATGCTGGGCGGCTTGACCGTGGACGCGGAAGGTTTGGCGGCCGAGGCCTACCGCGAGGCCGGGCCCGGCGAGGCCTTCCTGGGAACCGCCCACACCCTGGCCCATTTCGAGACCGCCAACTACACCTCGTCGCTCGCCGACACCGCGTCCTATGAACAGTGGGCGGAGGAAGGCCGGCGCGACATCGAACAGCGCGCCCAGGGGCGCTGGCAGCGAATGCTGGCCGACTATCGCGCGCCGCCCTTGGACCCGGCGGTCGACGAGGCCTTGCAGGACTTCATGGCCCGCAGGAAAGCCGATCTGCCGGATCAGTGGCATTGAGCCGCCCCGACCACGAACCCACCAACCAGGGAGACCCCACATGAGCAAATGCATTCGAATACCGACCGGCGCCGTCGATGGCCTCGAGCCGACCGACTACATTCCGCCCGAGGGCCTGGAATCCGGCGATCCGCGCGAGCGCGGCCGGAGCTTCTATGCGGACCAGACCGGCCAGCTCGATGCCGGCGTCTGGGAGTGCGAGCCCAACCGGCACCTGCTCGAGGCGTCACCCTACGACGAGTTCGTCTATCTGCTGGCCGGCCTCATCGATGTCATCGACGACGAAGGCAATGTCGAGACCTACAGGGCGGGCGACAGCTTCATGATGCCGCGCGGCTGCCGCTGCACCTGGGACGTGAAGGAGCCGGTGCGCAAGCTCTACGTCGTGCTGACCGCGGAGGCCTATCGGGACTGATCGGGCGATGGTGCAACCGCCCCCCGGTGCGGTCAGTCGACCAGGGCCGGCGCTTCCCTGGTCGGCTCGATCCCTTCCGGCTGGCCGACCACCACCACGGTCAGCTCGTCGGGGTGGTAGATCCGTTGGGCGACGCGCTTGGCGTCTTCCAGGGTGACCGCGGTGATGTAGTCGTTGCGCCGGTCGATGTAGTCGATCCCCAGGTTTTCCATCTGCATGCCGACCAACATGCCGGCGATGGCCCCGCTGCTGGAAAGCCGCAAGGGAAAGGAGCCGGTGAGGAAGGTCTTGGCCAGGGCCAGTTCCTCGGTTGTCGGACCTGTCGCGGCCATGCGCCGCCACTCCTGACGGATCAGGTCCAAGGATTCGCCGACCCGCGCGTTCTGGGTGGCGGTGCCGCCGCCGATCAGGGCGGCGCGGTCCAGCGGGCTCAAGTAGGCGTAGACGGAATAGGCCAGGCCGCGCTTTTCGCGGACCTCCTCGTAGAGCCGCGAGTTGAACCCGCTGCCGCCGAGAATCTGATTGACCACGTAGGCGATATAGTAATCGGGGTCGTCGCGGGCGATACCGCGGTGCCCGAGGGCCACGACCGACTGCGGGATATCCTTGACCACCACCACCGTTTCGCCGGCGCCCGCGACCGGCGCCAGGCTATCGGCCAGCGGCACGCCCTGGGGCGGGAGAGCGCCGAAGGTCGAATCGAGGAGCGCTGCCAGCTCGTCGGCGGTGATATCGCCGACGACGCCGATCACCAGCCGGTCGCGCGCGAGGTGGTTGCCCACGAAGGCCCGCAGGTCGTCGGACTGGATGGCCTGAACGCTGGCCTTGGTGCCCTGCCGCGGACGTCCGTAGGCATCTTCCGGGAAGAACAGCTTGCGCAGGGTGCGGTTGGCGATGGCATCGGGATCCTCGGCCTGGCGGGTGATCCCGTTCAGGATCTGGGCTCGGATCCGCTCGACCGGCTCGGCATCGAAGCGCGGCTCGGTCAGGGCCAGCCGCAGCAGCCGGAAGGCCGTTTCGCGGTGTTTGGTCAAGGTCGTCAGTTTGCCGGAAAAGCTGTCGAGCCCGGCGGAGAAACCGAGGCTGATCGAAAGGTTATCCAAGAGTCCCTGAAATTCTTGCGAGTCGTAGGGGCCGGCACCTTCGTCCATGGTCGAGGACAGCAGTCCGGCCAGGCCCGCCTTGCCCTTCGGGTCCTGGCTGGCGCCGCTGCCATCGAAGGCCAGGTCGAGCGCGAGAATAGGATTGCTATGGTCTTCCACCAGCCAGGCTTCGATCCCGCCCGGGCTGGTCACCCGCTGGACCTCGGTGGCGCCGGCCGGTTGAACCAGCGCCAGCAGGCCGGCGGCCAGGACGACGGCGATCAGAAGGACGCGGGCGATCGAGTCCTGGCCTGCGCCGGACCTCGGCAGATGGACCCTCATAGGACCGGATCCGGCAGCAGCCGTCCGGTCACCGACGAGCGCTCGTCGAAGACCTTGCGGGCGGCGGCCTCGACCGCCGCGCGGGTGACCGCCCCGATACGTTCGGGCCAGGCCTCGAGTTCTTCCAGCGAGCTTCCCGTGGCCAGGGCGCGGCCGATTATCCGGGGCCCGGCTCCGACCGAATCCCGGGCGAAGACCGAGGCATCCACCATGCGGGTCTTGGCGTTGGCGACCTCCTCATCGGTGACCCCCTGGTCGAGCAATCGGGCGATCTCTGCCCGCAGCGCCGCCTCGGCTTCCTCGACCTTGTCGGCCGAGCGCGGCGATACCCAAAAATCGAAGGCCGAAAGGTCGTAGGCGTCGCCGCTGTAGTCGGCACCGGCCGAGGCGGCGATGCCCTGTTCGACCACCAGGCTGGCGTAGAGCCGGCTGGTCGCGCCGCCGCCGAGAATCTCACTGAGGACCAGCAGGGCGTAGGCCTCGCCCTCTTCGCCGCTGCGCAGGCTGGGCGCCAGATAGCGGATCGAAAGCGAGGGATGGCCGACCCGTGGCGATTTCAGGATGACCTGGCGCGCCGCGTTCTGCGGCGGCTCCTCGACCCGAACCCGTTCGGGGACCGGCCGGGCCGGAATCGCACCGTAGTATTTTTCCGCCAGCGGCAGGACATCGGTCATGTCGACATCGCCGGCGACGATCACCACGGCGTTGTTGGGCGCGTACCAGCGGCGATAGAAGGCCAGCGCATTTTCCGTCGAGAGCGCGCTGATTTCGTGGTCCCAGCCGATAATCGGGATGCGGTAGGGATGGTTGAGGAAGAGGCTGGCGCGCATGACTTCGTATAGCTGGGCCGAGGGTTCGTTGTCGGTGCGGCTGCGGCGTTCTTCGCGCACCACCTCACGCTCGGGCAGGACGATCTCGTCGGTCAGCACGAGGTTGGTCATCCGGTCGGCTTCGTGCCGCATCATGATCTCGAGCCGGTCCCTGGCGACCGATTGGAAATAGGCCGTGTAGTCCCAGGAGGTAAAGGCGTTCTCCTGGCCGCCGTTCTCCGCCACGATGCGGGAAAACTCGCCAGGGCCCAACGTCTTGGTGCCCTTGAACATCAGGTGTTCGAGGAAGTGGGCCAGACCCGACTCTCCGGCCGCCTCGTCCGCCGCGCCGACCTTGTACCAGATCATGTGGGTAACGATGGGCGCGCGCCGGTTGGTTACCACGATCACCGTAAGGCCGTTGTCGAGGGTGACGACTTCGGGATCGAAAATCCGCGCCGCTGCCGGCTGTGAGAGACCGGCCAGGAGCCCGGCCGTCAACAGGAACGCCCCAAGGATCGGCGTCCAGAAGTTTCGTTGTCTCAAAAACTCTCTCCTCGTGACGAAGCGCCGACGCGGACACGGCATGTCTAAACTGGTGTCGCCCGGGCCGTCCGGCAAGACGGAACTGCGCGGCGGCAATCCCGGTCAGTCAGTTGTGAGCCGTCGTGATGACCCCCGCCGCTCAAGACCGGCCAATCCCCAATGCTAGAAGCCAGTGTCCAAAGCTAGAAAATGTCTTCGAAGAGGGCCTTGCCCTTGCGCTCGATGGTCGGCGATTCGCCCGACGTGACCGTGCGGCCCAGGGTCGCGTTTTCCTGCAGACGCTTGGTCTCGGCATTGGCGTCGACGACGACGCCGGGCGGGTTTTTCTTTTGCCAGAAGATG
This sequence comes from Kiloniellaceae bacterium, assembly GCA_021776195.1. The sequence goes on from JAJFGK010000156.1 coordinate 46,399, forward strand.
AGTCGGCGCAGGAAGTCCTCGCTCTCCTCGTTGATGCGATTGCTCTCGCTGTCGACCAGGAAGCGGATATCGGGGTTGGTTTTATCGCTCCCCGCCGTTTTCAGCAGGGCGGCTTCCCCGGCGGTGCGTCGAGCGGTTTGCCCGGAGGCCGTCAGGCCCGTAATCGCGCGCCCGTCGCTACCGACCACGGCCCGCCTGGCCTGGTCGCGCGCTGTTCCCACCTGCGGCCGCGGTGCGCCCGGCTGGGGCGGGCGCAAGGAGAACTCCGGCGGGACCGTCAGAGGCGCGCGCGATACGACACGAAACTCATCGGGGGCGCTGCGGTTGAGACCCAACTGCTCGCGGACCCCGGAGCAGCCGGCCACGCCCAGGCTCAGCAGCACAACGACCGCTGCAAACCGGACCCTTGAACCATATGTCATCGGCTATCCCTCCCTGTCGCTCCTTTTAGCGCCGCCCCCGCGCGCCGACAAGAGGTCGTGAAGCAGCAGCACCGCGACCCCGACAAAGATAGTGCTGTCGGCCAGGTTGAAAGCCGGCCAGTAGTAGCTGTCCCAGTGAAACGACAGGAAGTCCACCACCGCGCCATGGACCAGGCGGTCCAGGGCATTGCCCAGGGCACCGCCGATGATCAGGCCGAAGGACAGGGCCATGGCGACCCGCGGCTGGCGCCACAGCCAATAGAGCAACCCGAAGGTCACCGCGACGGCGAGCAGCGTGAAGACGGTTGGCTGCCAACCGGCGTTCTCGTTGAAGAGGCCAAAGCTGACTCCGCGGTTGAAAACCAGGACCAGGTCGAAATAGCTCGTGACCGTCAGGATCTCCGGCGGATTCATCACCCACACCAGGATCGCCCATTTGCTGGCCTGATCCAGACCGAAAGCCACCAGCGCGAGGCTCAGCGCGACGATCAGGGCCGTGCGCCGCGGCGCCCCGGCCTGCGGACTAGGCGGCGGCATCCGGCAGGGCCTTGACCACCGTCGCGCAGCGTTCGCAGGTCTCGGGCACGGCGGGATCCGCGCCGACCTCGGGGAGAATGCGCCAACAGCGCTGGCACTTACCACCCGCGGCCAGAGCCGATTTCACGGCCACGCCCGGGACCTCCTCCAGACGGTAGGCCTCGGCCGGCCCCTCGCCCGAGACCAGCGTGAGGCTGGATGTGATGCAGATCTCCGCCATGTCGACGTCGGCGAGCAGGGCTCCGTAATCCCAGGCGATATGAACCTCGGGATCGGCCTGCAGGCTGGAGCCGATGGTCTTGGCCTCGCGCTCGCGCTCCAGGGCGCCGGTGACCACCCGCCTGATCTGGCGGATGCGCGACCACTTCTCCGCCAGGGCCTCGTTGCGCCAGCTGTCGGGCAGGTCGGGAAAGACCCGCAGGTGCACCGAGGGCTCGTCCCCGCCGCCGCGGACCCACCAGGCCTCTTCGGCGGTAAAGGAGAGGATTGGCGCCAGCCAGGCGGTGAGGCAGGAAAACAGCTCGTCCAGCACGCTGCGGCAGGCCCGGCGCTTGATCGAGGCAGGGTCGTCGCAATAGAGGCAGTCCTTGCGCACGTCGAGATAGAAGGCCGACAGCTCGACGGCGCAGAAGTTATGCAGGGCCTGAAAGAGGGCGTGGAAGTCATAGTCGGCGATGTTGGCGCGCACCTGGCCGTCAAGCTCCCAGAGCCGGTGGAGCACCCAGCGCTCGAGCTCGGGGAGTTCCGTCGCGGGCAGCCGCTCGCTTTCGGAGAAGCCGGTCAGGTTGCCAATTAGATAGCGCAGGGTGTTGCGCAGCCGCCGGTAGGAATCGCCCATGTAGCGGAGGATTTCGGGGCCGATCCGCAGATCTTCCTCGTAGTTGGAGGCGACCACCCAGAGGCGCAGGATGTCGGCGCCCTGGGTGTCGATGATATCTTGCGGGGCGACCACGTTGCCTAGGGACTTGGACATCTTGCGGCTCTTTTCGTCGAGCACGAAGCCATGGGTCAGGACCGTGTCGTAGGGCGCCCGGCCGCGGGTTCCCGCCGATTCCAGCAGCGAGGTGTGGAACCAGCCACGGTGTTGATCCGAGCCCTCCAGGTAGAGGTCGGCCGGCCAGCGCAGCTCGGGCCGCGCCTCCAGCACGAAGGCATGGGTGGAACCCGAATCGAACCAGACCTCGACCACGTCGCGGACCTGCTCGTAGTCCTCGGCCTTGTACTCGTTGCCAAGAAAGCGCTGCGGGTCGGACTCGAACCAGGCATCGGCGCCTTCGCTCTCGAAGGCCGCGGCGATGCGCTCGATGACCGCCGGATCGCGCAGGATCTGATCGGTCTTCTTCTCGACGAATATCGGCAGAGGCGTGCCCCAGACCCGTTGGCGCGAGACGCACCAGTCCGGGCGCTGCTCGATCATGGCGTAGAGGCGGTTGCGTCCACCCGAGGGCACGAAGCGCGTCGCGTCGATCGCCTTGAGCGCCTTGGACCGCAGCTCGTTGCTCTCCATCGAGATGAACCATTGCGGCGTGTTGCGGAAGATCAGCGGCGACTTGGAGCGCCAGGAGTGCGGATAGGAGTGCTTCAGGCGTCCCTTGGCCAACAGCTTGCCGGCCTGGACCAGGGCCCGGATCACGGCGCCGTTGGCGTCGCCGTCCTTGCCCTCGCTGGTCAGCACGGTGGTGCCGGCGAAAAGCGGCACGTGGGCCATGAAACGACCCTCGCCGTCCACCGTCAGCGGGATTTCCAGGCCATGGGCCAGCCCGGTCTCGTAGTCGTCGGCACCATGTCCCGGCGCGGTGTGGACGAAACCGGTGCCGGCATCCATCGTGACGTAATCCGCCGCCAGAACCGGAACATCGAAATCGTAGCCCTGACCGCGGAAAGGGTGGGCGCAGATGGTCCCCGCCAAGGCCTTGCCCGGCCATTGGGCCAGGACCTTGTGGCCCTGGATCGCGGCCTTCTCGCAGACATCGGCGAGCAGCGGCTCGGCGACGGCGAGACGATCGCCGACCGCCGCCGTGGCCTTCTCGCCGACCGCCTCGACCTCGATCAGCACGTAGGGTTCCTCTGCGGCATAGGCCACCGCGCGGTTGCCGGGGATGGTCCAGGGCGTGGTGGTCCAGATCACCACGTCGGCGCCGGCCAGCTCGGGCTGGGCAGCCTCGACCACGGGGAATCGAACCCAGATGGTGGTCGAGGTGTGATCGTGGTACTCGACCTCGGCATCGGCCAGCGCTGTTCGCTCCGGTACCGACCAGAGCACCGGCCGGGAGCCGCGGTAGAGCCCGCCGTTCATGATGAACTTGCCGACCTCGCGCACGATCTGCGCCTCGGCGCTGTAGGCCATGGTGGTGTAAGGGTTCTCGAAGTCGCCGATGACGCCCAGTCGCTTGAACTCTTCGGTCTGCACCGCGATCCAGTGTTCGGCGAACTCGCGGCATTCGCGGCGGAACTCGACCACCGGGACCGAATCCTTGTCCTTGCCGGCGGCCCGGTAGCGTTCCTCGACCTTCCACTCGATGGGCAGGCCGTGGCAGTCCCAACCCGGGACATAGTGAGCGTCCTTGCCCAGCATCTGCTGCGAGCGGTTGATGACGTCCTTGAGAATCTTGTTCAGCGCATGGCCCATGTGCAGGTGCCCGTTGGCATAGGGCGGCCCGTCATGCAGGATATATTTCTCGCGCCCCGCCGAACTCTCGCGCAGGCGTTTGAAGAGATCCATCTCCGCCCAGCGCTGAAGGATTTCGGGTTCCTTCTTGGCCAAACCGGCGCGCATCGGAAAGTCGCTCTTGGGCAAGAATATAGTGGACTTGTAGTCAACGCTCATCGTCAGACCTTCATGATCGAATCGGGATAGGCTCGGCATCCCTTTTTGCGCCACAAAGCAACCGGACGGCACAAGGGGACGGGGCGCCGCAAAGGTACTGGCGCCGCAGAAAGGGGACTAGGCCAAATCCAGGGAAACTTCAAGGAATCCGGCGACGAGCGTCGTCGGCGCTGGGCGCTACTCGGCGGCGGCGGGCGTCTTTAAGACGTCGGCGCGGCGCGAGACCATCAACATGGCGGTCCCGTCCAGCACCACCACATCGCCCACCTTGCAGACCGTATCGAACAGCACGCGGCGCTTCTCCTGGATGATGTCCTTGATCGTGGCCCGCGCCTCGACCGTATCGCCGGCCTTGACCGGCGCCTTGAAGCGCAGATCCTGGCTCAGGTAGATGCAGCCGGGCCCGGGCAACTGGGTCCCGAATATCGTGGAAATGAAGCTGGCCGACAGCATGCCGTGGGCGATCCGCCCGCCGAAAATAGTCTGGCTGGCAAAGCCTTCGTCCAAGTGCACGGGGTTGGTGTCCCCCGAAACGCCGGCGAAAATGGTGATGTCGGCATCGGTCACGGTCTTGGCGTAGACCCGTGACATGCCGACTTCGAGCTCCTCCAGAAAATAACCGTGCTTTTCCTGCATCGGACGCGTTCCAATCAAATTGATCCAGCCTGACGGTGTCCTACCGCCGTGATGCTGCATTGCGGTAACAACCTGAGTGAAAAACCTAAAGAAACCGTTTTCTGCCCGCAAGGGTTATTCGCGGTTGCGAGAGAAACTATTTTGCGAGTGCGAAACGGTCCTGGAGTCCGCTGGGCTCTGGCGACTCGGGGCATCGCGCGTATCATGGGCCCCATGACCGCCCGCTCGACCTCTGGCCTGCCGCTGATCGCTGTGCTCTGGACCCTGTTGTTTCTGGCCGGCTGCGCCGTGAGCGGTCCGAAAGTGGGCGAACCGGGTGTGGTCGTCGGCCCACCCCCCGCGGATCAGGCGCGGATCGTCTTCTACCGCGGCGGCAACCCCTTCCTCCTGGCGCTCGAGCCGCAGATCGTGGTGAACAGCTTGGCCGTCGGGCGCTCGATCCACGGCGCGGTCTTCTACAAGGATGCCAAGCCCGGTCGCTACAAGGTCTTTCTGGGGACCGACCTGGAAAACCCGGTCTATCTGATCCTGCGGCGCGGCGATAAGACCTTCGTGAAGGTGGTGCCCGAACTCCAGCTTCCCGGATCGAAGCTCACCGCCTACGAGGTGAGCCCCGCCCAGGGCGAAAAGGAAATCCAGGGCCTCGCCCTCAACGACGGACTCGGCGACGGCGAGTAGCTGCCAGGCGCCCGCAGGACGGGAGGGCGCGGTCGGGTGGGGAAGGCCATAAACTTTCGGTATAGACCGTCGGATATAAACCTTCGGCCGGTCGAATTTCCTCGGAAACCTCGCGAAGTTAGACGCACCGGCCCAACGCAGTGAGCCGGACGTCCCCTATGTTCGTCTCAGGAGGTTTCCCATGAGAATATCAGCATTTCTCACCAATGTGATTGCGCCGGCCGCGATCGCCGCGTCCTTAGTAATGACCGCAAGTCAGGCTTCGGCGGCGGTGACGGCCGGCAGCTATGCCGGCAAGACCAAAGCCGAGATTGCCGAGACCCTGGAGCGGCAAGGCTACACCGTTCGCAAGGTCGAGACGGAAGACGGCTATCTCGAAGCCTATGCCCTGTTGGACGGCGTGCGCCTCGAGATCTATGTCGATCCAGCGACCGGCAAGGTCGTCAAGATCGAAGAAGACGACTAGGTCTGCCCTCAACTGGAACCGGCAGCGCCGCTTTCCACCGATGCGAAGGAGCCACGCCATGCGGTCCGTCAAGGTCTGGGACCCCGTTGTCCGCTGCTTCCACTGGGGAACGGCGCTGCTGTTCCTGGCCAATTTCGCGGTACTCGACGACGACAGTCCGGCGCATCGCTATGCCGGCTATGCGCTCTTCGCCCTCGTTCTCATTCGGCTGGTTTGGGGTGTGATCGGCACGAAACATGCCCGCTTCAGCGCCTTCTGGCCCAGATTTTCCGAGATCAAGTCTCATTTCGTCGAGCTTTTCGGCGGCCGGCCACGGCTTCACCTGTCTCACAATCCCCTGGGGGCGGTCATGGTTTACAATCTGCTGGCCACCCTGGTCTTGATCAGCGTGACCGGCATCATGATGGTGAGCGATACCTTCTGGGGCGTGGATTGGGTGGAAGAACTGCATGAGTCTTTTGCCAACTACGCTCTCGTTTGCGTCGGGCTCCACATCCTGGGTGTTCTCGTTGAAACAAAGCGCTCCAAGATTAACCTTGTGAGGGCTATGGTAACCGGACAAAAGGAGATCCCCGACACCACTGTCTGACGCGGCGGAGCGATGGCCAAGCCCTCACCGAAAAGAATGCCTGGCTACAAAAGAAAGACCCTCGCTCTCTTCGGACTTTTGAGTTTGCAGACCTTTTGCGCGCTCTTTCTTCTGGCCGACGCCGTTGCCGATATCTTCGGCTACGAGAATCTGGTGGGCGGCATCGGACACCATTATCTCGAATTCGCCGTCGTCGTGGCGCTGGTCCTGGGTATCGGTTTCACTGCCGGGCAGATCCGCAAAGTCCTTCACAAGAACCGCTCCATGGAGACGATGCTGAGAGCCGCCACGGGCGCTTTCAATCAGTTGATGGAAGAGCAATTCGATGCCTGGTCGTTGACCCCCTCGGAGCGCGATGTCGCCCTGCTTGCGATCAAGGGGCTTTCCATTGCCGAGATCGCGAAGCTTCGCCAGACCAAGGAGGGCACGATCAAGGCGCAGTGCAACGCCACCTATCGCAAGGCAGGTGTCACCGGTCGTCTGCAACTCATCAGTTTCTTCATTGAAGAGCTGATGGGCGAGGGTCTGTCAGATCCTGGATCGACCGGGTCGGCGCCGGCGCCATAGGAACGGGCGCCGCGCCCGGCCCGCCGCCACGACATCGTCTGTGAAGCAGGTCACGCTTCGCCCTATTCCCTTGGCGCGCCGATCGGTCTTCAATCCGGGCAACACTCGGATCCCCAACCAGAAAGCCTTTCAGCCATGACCCAGACCGATTTTCGCGGCCTCGCGCTCACTGCGTCCGGCAGCCACAGCATCGAGACCTTCGAGCAGGCCCTGCGCCAACTGCACGCCTACCTCGGCGATCCCGTCGAGACGATCGACCGCGCCCTCGCGGAAGATCCCGACTTCGTCTTCGGCCACATCTTCCGGGCCGAGGTCCACATGACCGTGTGGGAGCGCTCGGTGCTGCCCGAGATCGAGACCAGCCTTGCCCGACTCGAATCTTTGGCGACCCGCGCCACGGCGCGCGAACGCGCCCACATCGAGGCCATTCAGGCCTGGGTGAGGGGCGATTGGGACGGGGCCCGCGGCCGGTTCGACCGCATCGCGGCGGACTATCCTCGCGACATCCTGGCACTTCAGGTCGGCCACATTGCGGACTTCTTCCACGGCGACCGCGACAACCTGCGCGGCCGCATCGCCCGCGCCCTGCCGCACTGGACGGCGGCGGACCCGAGCTATGGGTTCCTGCTCGGCATGCTGGCTTTCGGCCAGGAGGAATGCGCCGACTATGCCCGGGCCGAAGAATCCGGCCGGCGCGCGATCGAGCATGAGCCGGAGGACTGTTGGGCCCAGCACGCCATTGCCCATGTCATGGAAATGCAGGGCCGCCAGGCCGAGGGCATCGCCTTCATGGAAAGCCGCCAGCCTTACTGGGCCCAGGAGAACAACGGCTTCCAGTTTCACAACTGGTGGCACACCGCGATCTACAATCTCGACCAAGGTCACACCCAGCGCGTCTTTCAGATCTACGACGAGGCGGTGCGCCCGCTCGATAGCGAGACCGGGGTCGGCGGCCAGCTTCAGATGGAGATGCTGGACGCGGCGGCCTTGCTCTGGCGGCTGCGGCTGCGCGGCATCGACGTTGGGCCGCGCTGGCAGGAACTGGCGGCGAGCTATGCCGACGGCGACGAGGCGGGCTTTTACGTCTTCAACGACACCCATGCGATGATGGCGCTGGTCGCCAGCGGCCGGCACGGGCAGGCCGCCGAGCTGCTGGCCACGGTCGAGCGGCAAAAGACGGCCGAGGGTACCAATGGCGTCATGACCCGCGCCGTCGGCCATGCGGTCGTTGCCGCCATCGAGGCCTTCGGCCGCGAAGCCTACGCGGACGTGGTTGAGCTCCTCTTGCCGGTGCGCTTCCGGGCTCACGCCTTCGGCGGCAGCCATGCCCAGCGCGACATCGTCCAGCGGACCTTGCTGGAAGCGGCTTGTCGCGCCGGTCAGGGCAGCCTCGCCGAAGCCCTGGCCAACGAACGGGTCGCGCTGAAGCCGCATTGTCCCTTCAGCTGGACCCAGCAGAACCGCGCCGCGGCGCTGCGCGACCAGACCAGCGACAGCCGCGCGCCCAACGCGGTCGCCGCCGAGTAACGATCTTCAGCCCCCCTGAAGCCCCCTGTCCCATCGATTGCGGGACGCGAGCGTGCGGGCCGCCCCCTCCGGCCCCACGCTCATTTTTTTGTCTGCGGGATGACGGCAGGGTGATCGTCGCCCTCGGCTACCCCCCGAGGAAAAGCCGTCCCACCCGGGGGTCGGCCAGCAGCTCGTCGCCCGGGCCGGCCAGGGCGGTCTGGCCGGAGACCAGGACGTAGCCCAGGTCGGCGAACTCCAGGCCCTTCTTGGCGTTCTGCTCGACCATGACGATGGTCTTGCCTTCGCCCTTCTGCAGGTCGGCGAGGATTTCGAAGACCATGTCGATGAAGCGCGGCTCCAGGCCGATGGAGGGCTCGTCGACCAGCAACACCTCGGGCTCCATGACCAGGGCCCGGGAGATTTCGAGCAGCCGCCGCTCGCCGCCCGACAGCACCTTGGCCGGATGGCGACGGCGCTCGGCGAGCCGGGAGTACTTGGCGAAGACCTTCTCGGCCGCTTCCTTGGCCTGATCGGGGTTTTCCTTCAGGTAGCCGCCCATCCAGAGGTTCTCCTCGACCGTCATGTCGGGGAAGACCGATTTGTCCTGGAGGATGTAGGCGATGCCGGCGGACTTCAGTTTCTCGCTGGCCGACAGGCGGGTGATGTCCTGGCCGTCGGCGGCGATGCGCCCGGAGAAGATGTTGGTGAAGCCGAAGATCGAATGCAGCACGGTGGATTTGCCGGCGCCGTTGGGCCCGATCAGGCAGAGCGACTGGCCCTTGGCGACCTGCAGGTGGAAGTCGTGCAGGATCTCCATCTTGCCGTAGCCGGCGCGCAGGGCGTCGATGGTGAGGTAGGGATCGTTGCCGGCGAGGGCGGCGATTTCTTCCAGGCTCGGCGCGGACTCGGCGATCTTCTCGGCCTCGCGCACCACGTCCTCGACCGAGATGATGGTCTTGACGTCGCCGCCGCCGTAGCCGGTGACACCGCCACCACCGCCACTTGCACCAGCGCCACCGGGCTCGTTCTTGTCCTCGCTCATCAGTGCGCCCCCAGATAGGCGTCGATCACCCGCTGATCGTTCTGGATCCGGTCGGGCGCGCCGCTGGCCAGCAGTTCGCCATGTGCCAGGCAGTAGATGTGGGTCGCCAGGTTCATGATGACCCGCATGTTGTGCTCGATCACGAAGAGAGTGATGCCGAACTCGGCGTTGGCCCGCAGCAGGCGGTCGATCAGGCCGTTGATCAGGGTTGGGTTGATCCCGGCGGTCGGCTCGTCGAGCAGCAGCACCTTGGGCTCGTTCATCAGCGCCATGGCGAACTCGAGCAGCTTTTGCTGTCCAAAGGACAGATCGCCCGAAATCAGATTGCGCTTCTGGTAGAGGCCGACGAAATCGAGCAGCGATTCGGCGCGTTCGACCACCGCCGGGTCGTGGCGGCCGAAAAGGTCGGCGAAGCCATCGCCGCGCTGCGAGACCGAGGCCTGCATGTTCTGCACGCCGTTCATCTTCTTGTAGATGCGGGTCTGCTGAAAGGTCCGCAGCAGGCCGAGACGGGCGATCTCGGGCACCTGGAGCCGGGAAATCTCGCGGCCCTCGAAGGTGATCGACCCGGTGTCGATCGGATGATAGCCGACCACCGAGTTGAACAGCGTGGTCTTGCCCGAACCGTTGGGGCCAATCAGCCCGGTGATGCCGCCGGCCTCGACCGCCAGGCTGACATCGCGGTTGGCAATGACGCCGCCGAAGGACTTGGAAACGCCCTGGACCTCGATGATGGCGCTCATTCCGCCGCGCCTTTTTCCGTGCTGGGGGCCGAGATCGAGCGATCGACGACGATCCCGAAGCGCTCCGGCCAGCGGTCCATCATCCAGCCGACGATGCCTTGCTGGAAGTAGACCACGATGATCACAATGAGGGCGCCCAGCATGATGTACTGCCAGCCCTCCAGGTAGGTCCAGGTCAGTTCCTTGATGACATGGAAGACGACCGCGCCGATGACCGGTCCCCAGATCGTCCCCTTGCCGCCGAGCAGCACCATCAGGACCATGAAGATGCCGAAGGTAATGGTCGGAAAGGCAATCTCCAGCGGCTCGATGAAACCGCTCATGTTGCCGAAAATGGCCCCCGAGATGCCCAGGAAGAAGGCCGAAATGGCCCAGGCGACGGTCTTGATGCGCTTGGTGTGCAGGCCCATCGCCTCGGCTTTGCTTTCGTCATCGCGAATGGCGTTCATGGTCAGGACGAAGCGCCGCGCGTAGAGCCAGCGCAGAAAGGCGAAGGTCGCGATGCCAAGCGCGAAGTTCAAAAAGTAGAAGAACAGCGATCGGGTGTCTGGGTGGCCGGGATAGGTCGGCAGGGACACACCGCCGCCGCCGCCGACCAGATCCCAGGTGCCGACCAACTCGCCCGCCGCGATGGCGACGCCCAGGGTGCCGATGGCGAAATAGGGGCCGCGCAGGCCAAACACGATCCAGCCGAAGATCACCGCGAAGATCGCACAGGCGATGGCGGCCAGGGCCATGCCGAGGAAGAAGCCGGTGTAGTACTGGGTTTCGGTGAAGTCGACCTTGACGGCGCCGAAGTGGGCGGTGTACTCGGCGATATCGTAGAAGAGCCCGATCTGGGTGATGGTGCAGACGTACATGCCGGCACCGAAGAAAAGGATGTTGCCCAGGGAGTTGTAGCCCATCTGCCCGCCCAGGATGTCCCAGGTCAGCGCGAAGACGATCATCATCCACAAGACGGCGATTTGATAGGTATAGGCGGGAAAGACGAAGGGCGCGGCCAGGCCGGCGGCGAGAATGACGCCGTAGAGGGCCAGGGTCTTGCCGCCGCCCATCACTCGACCACCTGACGGATGCGCCGCGACTGGGCCTGACGCCAGACCAGCACCAGGATCAGAACCCCGACCACGATGGCCTGCTGGAACTCGGCGCCGAGAATGAAACCGCCGAACTGTTCGATCACCCCCATGCCGAGCCCGGCCATGATCACCCCCGGCAGGTTGCCGAAGCCGGCGGCGGTCACGATCACGAAGGCGCGGATCGAGTGGGCCACGCCGTAGTAGGGCTGGATGACCCAGATCATCGAGATCAGCGCGCCGGCGCCGCCGCAGATCGCGGCATTGAGCGCGTAGGTGAAGGCGTAGACCCGGTCGGTGTTGATCCCCATGACACGGGCCGCGCGCGCATCCTGGGAGGTGGCGCGAATGGCCTGGCCCATGCGCGAGCGCTTCATGAAGAGCACCACGGCCAGGGCGAGCAGCCCGGCGAGAACGAAGGACAGCAGCTTGACCTGGGCGATCGTCACGTTGCCGCCGAAAAGGGTCAGGATCTCGAAGCCCGAACTGGCCGACTGGGTTTCCGGGCCGAACATCCGGTTCAGGACCTGCTGGATGACGATGGCCAACCCGAAGGTGGCGAGCAGCGAGGTGAAGAGGTCGCGGCCGACGACCCGGGCGATGATCACCCGGTAGATCAGCCAGCCGAAGCCGAACATCGAAACCAGCGCCACCGGTAGACCAAAAAGCGGGTGGATCCCCTTGGTGCCGAGCCACCAGGCGATGTAACCGCCCATGATGACGAATTCGCCCTGGGCCAGGTTCTTGACGTTCATCACGCCCCAGACAAGGGCCAGCCCATAGGCCGCCAAGGCGAAGATGGCCCCGATGAAGAGACCGTCCAGCAAGAGCTGGAGATTCAGGAAGGGGGCCAGGGCGAGCAGCGTGATGTTATCGAGCATAGAGCTTCCGCGGTTGGCGGTGAGGAAACCCCCATCCGCCCGGCCTCAGGGCCCGGGCGGATGGGAGGTCAGCCATCGAGAACTGCTCAGTTGATCGGCACCATACGGGGATGGTTCACCGGGTGGGAGGCCCACTTGGAGGGCGCCACCACGACATATTCGCCGTTCTGGATCTGGCGCAGGACCATCGGCTTGGCGATGTTGTTGCCGGCCTCGGAGAACTTGATGCCGCCATAGAAGGTCGACATTTCGGTGGCCGCCAGGGCATCGCGGATCTTCTCGTTGTCGAAGGAGTTGGCGCGCTCGAAGGCGTCCTTCCAGACCATGACCGCGGCAGAGGCCTGGGCCGACTGGTAGGGCACGTTCTTGTAGCCCTCGAAGGTCGCCTTGAAGAGCGCGTCGTACTCCGCCGCCGTGCCGAAGAGCTCGTCGGAGTAGCTCAGGGTCTCCGCCCACTGGGTCGGGCAGAGGAAGTCGTTGGTCGCGGCGCCGAACTTTTCGATCACCTTGGCCGCCTCGCAGTGGGTCATGGCAATCATCGGCACGTCGATCTTCAGCTCGGCGATCTGCTTGGCCGCCGTCGCGGCGCCCTTGGAATGGCCCGAGACGACCAGAAGGTCGGGCTTCAGTGCCCGCACCTTGGTCAGGGTCGCCGTCATGTCGTTGAGGTCGCGGGGCAGCTTGTCGTCGATCACGACCTGCATGCCGTACTTCGCGGCATCGTCGAGAACGCCGGCCCGCACATCCAGGGAGAAGGGATCGTTCTCGAAGGCCATGGCGATGCGCACATCGCTCGGCGTCATGCCGTTCTTCTCGGCGATCTCCGCGGCCAGGGAAATGGAAGACGCCAGGTACTGCTCGGAGGTCGAGAGCACGGCGAAGAGATACTTGTAACCCTGGGTGAAGAGCGACCGGGACGCACCCTCGGCCTCGACCATGGGCACCTTGTACTTCTCGGTCACCGGCGCGATCGCCTTGGTCATGCCCGAGCTATAGGGCCCAAGCATGAATTGGACGCCGTCCTGTTGGATCAGTCGTTCGACCAACTGGGCGCCACGCGCCGGGGTCGATTCGTCGTCATAGTACTGAACCGCCAGTTTGTAAGACTTGCCGTCGACCATGACACCGCCGGTCTCGTTGATCCTCTGGACCGCCAACTCGTAGCCGTTCTGCGCGTGGATGCCGTTGGTCGAGTACTTGCCGGTCAGCGAAATCGCCGAGCCCAGCGTGATGGTGTCGCCCTCGACCTTGGCCTCGGCGCCCATGGCCGTGGCCAGCAGGGCCGCCGCCGCGAGGGTGCCGACAAACAGTGACTTCATCGAATTTGACATTGCTTGATCTCCCAGTTGTCCGTCCGGGGCGTTGGCGCCCACCATCTTGGCGCGGGCCCTCGGCCACGCGCTTTTCCTGTTGGCGCAAGAATATATCCCTTTGCCCGCCACGCAAGCCTCGCGTTGGCGCGAATTTCCACTCTTTTCCTAGCGCCGGCGCATGGCATGGCGGCTCATCTGGGCCAGATCGCGGTCCATTTGATCGCGCACCGCGTCGACCGAGAAGGTGGTCGCCCCGGTCCCCGCCGACGAGGTCACCGAGACCGAAGGGCCCTGTTCGCTCAGCGGCAGGGCCTCGCGCTGGGTCATGCGCCAGAGCGCGAAAGCGCCGATGGCGCCATGCACCAGGGCCAGAAAGCCGAAGAAGGCGAAGCTGCCGAGATGGTCCATCAGGATGGCGACGAGGGTCGGCCCCACGGTGGCGCCGACCCCGACGTAGATATAGAGCTTGGCCGAGGCGGCCACCATCTGGTCCTGTTCCAGGTAGTCGTTCATATAGGCGACGCAGAGCGAGTAGAGCGGCAGCGACATGCCGCCGAAGCCCACCACGATGGCGAAGAGCAAGACCGGGTGGAGCGGTCCGATCAGGGCGCCGGCCAAGGCCAGGCCACTGGCGATCCAGGTGACCGCGGTCAGGACCCGGCGCCGGTCGAAGCGATCCGAAGCGCCGCCGATCGGCCACTGAAAGGCCAGGCCGCCGATGAAGATCATGGACATGAAAAAGGCCACGCCCTGGACCGAGAGTCCGATGCGCCCGGCGTAGACGGCGCCCATGCCGATCAAGGTGCCGTGGGCCATGCCGGTGAAAAAGGAGGCGACCACCCCCAATGGCGAGTGGCGGTAGAGCTCGAACAACCCAATCCCTCGCGTGGTCTCGATCTTCGGCGCCGGCCCGGCGCTCAGCAGCAGCGGGATGAGTCCCAGGGAGATAAGCAGCGAGGCGACGATAAAGAGCAGGAAATCCTGCGGATCGCCGAGATTGAGCAGATACTGGCCGCCGGCCATGCCGCCCAGCACGACGATCGAGTAGAAGGACAACATCTGGCCGCGGGTCTGGTTGGTCGCCCGGTCGTTCAGCCAGGACTCGGCCACCACATAGAGGCTGGCATAGCTGAAGCCGGTGACGATGCGCATGGCGCCCCAGGTCCAGGGCTCGACCGCCACGAGATGCACCAGCACCGCGGTCGAGGCGAGCGACGCCATGGCGGCGAAGACGCGGACGTGGCCGACCTGCCGCACCATGCGCGGCGCCAGAAGGGACCCGGCCAGGAACCCGACGAAGTAGCCCGACATCACCAGTCCCGTGACGGTGGTGTCGAAACCCTCCGCCACGGCGCGAATGCCGAGCAGGGTGCCCTGCAGGCCGTTGCCCAACATGATAAAGCAAAGGCCCAGAAAAAGGGCCCAGGCCGAGGCCACGGCTTGCAGCATTGTCAAATCCCAATCGTTTCAGTCTTAACCGACCAACCGCCGGCGCGTCGTCGCGTCGAACCCGACCAGAACCTCTTCGCCCTGCTCGATGACCGGGCGTTTAATGACCGTTGGGTTGGCTGCCATCAGGGCGATGGCCCTGGGCCCGTCCAACCCCTCCCGCGACGCCTCCGGCAGCTCGCGCCAGGTGCGGCTCTTGCGGTTCAGGAGGGTTTCCCAGCCCGCCTTGGCGGTCCAGGCCTCCAGGCGCTCCACGGGCAAACCGTCGTCGCGCAGATCGTGGAAGCGATGGTCCTGTCCGCTATCGCTCAGGAGGCGCCGTGCCTTGCGACAGCTATCGCAGTTCTTCAGGCCATAGAGCGTCAGCATGGTCCGGCCCGGTTGTCTACTGGCCGGCCCAAAGCCGCGGCGCGAAGGCCTCGGCCCTGGTGACGGCCGTTTCGATGTCCGTCTCGGTCATGCGCTCGCGCAGGGCACGCACGTTGTCGGCCGCGGCGTCGTGATCCTGGGCGGCTGCGACCAGGGCCCAGGTCAGGGCGGCGACATCGTCTTGCTCGACCCCCTGGCCCTTGGCGAGGCGGACCGAGATGCGGTGCTGGGCCTTGGCGTAGCCGCCCTGGGCGGCGCGCTGAAACCAGAGGATCGATTGCTCGATCGATGGTTCGGTTCCGAGGCCGTCGCGGTAGATCTTTCCCAGGTTGTACTGGGCTTTCAGGTTCCCGGCTCTGCCCGCCTTCAAGATCAGATCGAAGGCCGCCGCGTCGTCTTGCTCCACGCCGAGGCCGGCCAGGTAGAGTTTGCCCAGGGTATACTGCGAGCGAGAAAAGCCGCTGTCGGATGCCGCTTCCAACCACTTGGCCGCAGCTGGAAAGTCAGGCTCGCCCGGGGCGTCGCCGATCAGCGCCAGGGCCAGGTTGTGCTGGGCCAGCGCGTAGCCCTGCCCGGCCGCCTGTTCCCACCAGCGCATGGCCGTGGCGAGGTCGCGTTCGACCCCGCGGCCCTCGTCGTAAAGCGTGCCCAGGTTGAACTGGGCGCGCGGGTCGCCGGCCTCGGCGCTGGCGCTCCAATGTTCGAAGGCGGAGGCGAAATCGCCGGTCTCGTAGGCATCCCAGCCGGGATCCTGCTGTGCGCCCGCCCGGTCGGCGGTCGAGGCCGAAAGCAGCAGGGCGAGCGCGACGCCCAGGAAGAGGACCTTGTGTCCTTTGGCCGGAGTTCGAAACATGGTCAACCGTTGTCCCTTTCAAGTGATCGCGAAACTTGTTTCCGTTTAGCCCGATTGGGCAGAGAGGCGTTGGGTCTTGGCGCGCAGGACCTCGAGCAGGCCGGCGACGCCGTTCTTCTTGACGACGGCGGCGAAATCGTCGCGCTGGGTCAGGGCCAGACTGACGCCCTCGACCACCACGTCGATCACGCGGGGCTGGCCGTTGATCTCGCGGACCCGCCAGGCGGCGGCGACCGGCGTGCTGCTCGGCCGGTTGATGCGGCTGTCGACGTAGATATCCTTTTTGCCCGCGTCACGGGTGCCGACGACGACGACCGTTTCGCCGGCATAGCCTGCCAGGCGGTTGGCGAAGGTGCGGACCACATAGAGCGAGAAGAGGGCGAGGTAGTCGCGCTGCTGCTCTGGTGTCGCCCGGCGCCAGGCCTTGCCCAGGACAATGCGCCCGATCAGATCGATGTCGAATCCCTGGTCGAAGATCTGCGCCAGGGCGGCCTCGCGCTGTGCCAGGGTCAGGTCCCGCCGGGCCAGGGTGCCGATCGCCTGTTGGCTGAGATTTTGAATGTGCTGCGCCGCCGCCGCGCCGTTGGCGTCGGCCGGTCCCGCTCTCCAGCCGACCCCGACGACCGCCAGTCCGGCGGTGGCCAAGGCTAGGCCGGTGATGACTTTGCGCCGTTGCAGTCCCACGGTCGCCTCTCTTTCGCTCCTGCGGGGCGGCCCGGCCGCCACGATGATTATGGGGCGAGATCATAGGCAGCCCTTCGCCGGGATGCGACCAAAATATGAGTGGGCCAATGTACGAGCGGGCCACGACGCCAATTTCCTCGCCGCAAGAAGCGGTTCGTCGGGCTGGCCTTCTGGGACTGACAATTCTTCCGAGAATGGTTATTCTCGCCGGAACGAGCCGCGCCAGTGGCTGTACCGAGGGGACGGCGAGGGGGCCTCCATGTTCAGGTTGTTGAGTACGATCGGCGTGACGCTGCTGCTTTGGGCCGGGACCATGGGCCCTGCGGCCTGGGCCGCCGATACCCTGCCGGCCGACGTCGCCGCGCGAATCGACCAGGTGGCGACCTCCATCGGGCCGCTGGCCTACAGCAACGCACCGCCGGACCTGGCCGGTCAGGACGCGCGCCGCCGCGCCGAACAGGCGATGATCGCGGTGGTGATGAGCGGCATCGTGCGCAATCCGGGCCAGCACCGCGGCATCGTCGCCTATGCGACCCGTCAGGCGCCGGCCCTTCGCGAGGTCGTCGCCGCCAAGGCCGTTCAGTCTTTTCCCGGTTTCGCCGCCGACATCAATCAGGCCGCCAATCTGACGGCGGCACCGGCGCCCCAGGTCGACGCCCAGACTTCGGCGCGAGCGGAGGCGGTGGAAGGTCTGCCCGAGGAAATCTACGACCCGATGGAGGGCCTCAACCGTGGCATCTTCTGGTTCAACGATGTCCTCGACACGGTCCTGCTCCGCCCGGTCGCCTGGACCTACGGCTTCATCACGCCGGATTTCGCCAAGGACATGGTCTCCAACGCGTTCGACAACTTCAACTCGCCGGTCATTCTCGCCAACGACCTGCTGCAGTTCGAGATGACCGATGCCGCCGTGACCACCGGGCGCCTGGCGATCAACTCGACGGTCGGAATTGCCGGATTCTTCGACGTGGCCGCGGCCTGGGGCCTGCCGCCGCATCATGCCGACTTCGGCCAGACGCTGCATTCCTATGGCACCCCGGCCGGTCCCTATCTGGTCCTGCCGGTGCTCGGGCCCTCGACGGTGCGCGACGGAATCGGCAGCGCCGCCGACTCCTTTCTGCATCCCAGAGCCTACTTCTTCGACTTCATTCCGACCAATCTGGCGATCACCGTGGCCAACGGACTGGTCATTCGCGAGCAGTTGATCGATCCGCTCGACGACCTGAAGGAAAATTCGCTCGACTACTACGCCGCCCTCAGGAGCGCCTACTACCAGAACCGAGCGGTCGAGCTGAACCGGGGCGAGCCCCTGCCCGCCGGCGGCGCGGTGGAGGACCTCTTCGGCGAGAACTTCTGACCCAAGCGCGGCGGCAGATGGCCCTGTCTCCCTTGCGCAGCGAGATTTCGTCGCTCTCCGCCTACTCGTACCATCCTTCCGTCGAGTGCCGCAGGCCCGTGAACTGTGCCATGTCATGCCCGCACCAGACCTGGGCGGCGAGGCGTCCGGCGCGGGTCCGGATTTCCTCGACGGTGCGCGCAGCCTTGGCCGCTGAAACGGGATATCCCGCGGGCCGGGGCGGCGGCCCATAGTTCTCCATTGTGAACAAGGCATCGGATGCCAGGATGATGCGGCCTGTTTCATCAAGTGACACGTCGAGCCCCAGCATTCCCGCCGCGTGACCCGCGCCCCAGTTGAGGAGCGTGACATGGTCGTTGAGCGGCAGTTCGTCTTCATGGGCCTCGACGAAACGCCAATTCAAATCCTGGGCGATCCATTGCTCGGTGTCCCGCCAGGCGTAGGAACTATCGGGATCCCGACGTTCATGGCAGGCCAGCGCGACATCGAATTCATCGCGATGGACGATGACCTGGGATTTTCGAAAGTACTCCACGCAACCGGCGTGATCGGAATGCATGTGGGAGAGAACCACCTGCCCGATGTCGTCGGGCCCCAGTCCCATTTGCTCGAGCCGGTTTGGCAGGTGGCATGCTTCGCCGTCCGGCCCGGGTGCCCAGGGGAACTGCGCTTGAAAGGCCTCGGACCAGCGGCCCTCGGGCTTCATGGCATCGGGGTGGCAGCCGGCGTCGTAGAGGATACGCCCCTCCGGTCCCTCCAGGAGATAGGCGGAAATCGGAAACTCCACTATTTCCTTGGCGGACGGGCTGTCGTCCGCGAGATCGCCGAAAAAGCTCGCGCGCGCCATGCGCATGCGACCCAGATCCAAGACGAAGAGTTTGTTGCGTATCAAAATGGCAGCCCCATTTCGCGATCATCTTATCGTATCATGATCGATGCGCTGTCCATTTCGGCAGCGCTACCTTTCCCCCCGGGTTTTCCAGCGGTGCCATGCCAGGCGCGCCATGACGCCCAGGTCGAGGAACGGCTTGGGGGGCAGGCGTTGCGGACCGGAAAGCGCCTGAACGTCGCGGATCAGATCCGAATCCGCACCCATCGCATAGTCCGCGAGCAAGGTGCCGGAGGCGGTGCCGCGAGGCAGTCCGACGCCGCAGTAGCCCAAAGAGGCGAACACGCCCGGCTCGAGGCGGCCGAAATGAGACGCCCAGTCCCTTGTCATGCAGTAAACGCCGGCCCAGGTGTGCTCGAACTCCACTTTATCGAGCGCGGGAAAGCGCTTTTTCAGAATGGCGCCGTGGGCGCCGACGAGTTTCCTGCGCCGGCCCTCGCTCAAGCGGAAATCACCGCTGTAATAGGTACCCTGACGAACCAGAATACGATTCGAGCGCGTGCGCCGCATGGTCGTGACCCCGGTCACGCCCCACTCGGCCGCGCCACCGATGGCGGATTGCTCCTCTTCGCTCAAAGGGCGGGTAAGACTTCCACAGCCGACCAGCGGGAACACCCGGCCTTTCAGATAACCCAGATCGGCGATGAACGCGTTCGTTGTCAGCAGGACGTTGGCGGTGACGATCGAGCCCTCGGCGCACTCGATGCGCAGGGGAGAGCCCGACCCGACCGTGAGCACCGGCGTCTCTTCGAAGACCTCCACATTCTCGGGCAGGTGTTCCCCGAGCCCGCGGCACAGCGCGGCCGGGTTCAACAGGACCGTGCGTGGAGTCAGGACGGCGGCGTGGTAGTAGTCCGTCCCAACCACCTTGGCCAGGGCCCCCTTGTTGAGCCATTCGTAGGGTTCGCCGACGGCCTCGAGGGTGCGGACGGTCGCCTGGAGGTTTCTTTCCCTCTCGGGCTGGACCGCCGAGGTCAGATGGCCAACCGCCGACCATTCGCAGTCGATTTCGTACTTTTTGACATGGCCCTCGAGTTCGGCGAGGCCGGATGTCACCAGCCGGGAGACGCGCCGGTTGTCATCGTGATCGAAGGTCTCCGTGAGGTGCGGGGTGTCGATGATGAAGCCCGCATTGCGGCCCGAAGCACCGTATCCAACCCGGTAGGAATCCAGGAGGAGGATCCGTGCCTCCGGCGCCAGATCACCGAGCCGGCGGGCCGCCGCCAGGCCGGTGACGCCCGCGCCGACCACGACCCAATCGGCCACTTGCCGGCCCCTGAGACGGTTGGCTGGGCCAGGCGGCGGGAGTATCGCGTACCAGCCAGGCGCCTGGCGCATATCGGTCAGGAGAGGATCCCGGTTGGCCATCGCGCGCTGGCCCTGTTCCGGTGGTTACCGGGCCACTCACATCTCGAAGTTCAAGTTTCGCAAGCTCGTCGAGACATCGCGCGGCGCAACGGCGACGTAGCGGGCCATGTTGTGGATGCAGGCGTCGCCGCCCATGCCGTACTCCGCGTCATAGCCGTAATCGTCGTCGTCGTCGTCCTCCGAACCCACACCGCCTTGGTTGCCGGCCAGAAACACGATCCGGGTCTGAGGCTGATCCGGGTTGATGCGGTTGTAAGGGTGCCAGTTGCCCATCACTTTCGTGTTGTGCCGTGCTTGCGCCTTGTCGAGATAGGCCGACAAAGGCTCGACACCACCGGCACGGACGATCATGTTCGGCTCATCTCTCAGGACATCGAAGGGATCGAATCCTCTTGTCGACTGCCGGGCCAGCTCGAAGTCGAGCACAACGCCGTAGCGAAGCGGCAGGTTGGCGATGCCCTGCTTGAATTCGTCGAACTGGTAGACCGGGATTTCGGTGCCATCGGGCAATTTGCCATTCAGCACATCGCTGGCCTCCTTGGGAGAGATCTTCCCGGAGTACTGCCCGGTGAATCCCTCGGGGCTGCTGCGGTCCACGCTTGCTCGATAGGTTCTCTCGAAGCGCTCCGGCGAGGCGTAGATGCCGCCGCCGTGAACCGCGACGACGAGGTGGTTTCCCTGCGGGGAGGTGACCACGCTTTCCTCGCTATAGGAGGTAAACCAGGTGTTCCAGATGATGTTGTCGTAAGGCGCGTTGGCCCGTGCGTGCAGCAATTGCGGCATTGACGCCACGAAACCGTCCTGGCCCGCGTACTCCAAGGCCCGCCGCAGCGCGGTCGGAACATGGGAGTCGAAGACGATTTCCGCTTCCATTTTGATTTCGGCCATGTCGATGTCGTCCCTTTGTCTCAAGAAGTGTTCGGTCAATGTGCGAAAGGAAGGTGGCGCAAACTCGTCGACGCATTGCGCGGCGCGACCGCGACGTAGCGGGCGACGTTGATCATGCCGGTGTCTCCGCGGATGCCGTACTCCGCCTCGATCGGCATTCGGTAGTGGGTGCCCCAGATGCCGATGTATCCCCGCTCTTGGTCGGACAGGATGCGGCGGACTTCCGTCTCGGCACCGCCTTCGTTGCCGCCCAGGAACAGCACGCGGGTCTGCGGTTGATCCGGATCGATGTCGTTCAGGCAGTGCCAACTCCCCATCACCGCCGATGAGTTTTTCGCTTTCGCTTTGTCGAGATAGGCCGTGGCCGCCTCGACCCCGCCGGCGCGCACGACCATCAGCGGGTCGTCCTTCAGGTCTTCGAAAGCCGCGTTCCCGCTCTTGGCGTTCTTTGCCGTCTCGAAGTCCAGGACGACCGCATAACGCCGCGGCAGGCCCGCGATGCCGCGCTTGAACTCGTCGAAGGAAAACACCGGAAACTCGCTGCCATCGGGCAACTTGCCATTCACCAGGCCTTGGGCCTCGCTTTCGCTGATCTTGGCGCCGAAGAGCCCGGTAAAGCCCAGTTCCGAATAGCGGCTGACATCCGCGTGGTAGAGCGTCCTGAAGCGCTCCGGAGACGCGAACAGTCCCCCGCCGTGAACCGTGACCACCACGTGGTTCCCCTGCCGCGTCCGGACCACGCTTTCCTCGGAGGTCGAGGTGAAGGACCGGATGTTCCATACGTCGTTATCGTAAGGCGCGTGGGTCCGGGCATGCAGCAACTGCGGCATCGACGCGACGAAGCCGTCCTCGCCGGCGTAGCTCAAGGCCCGTCGCAACGCGTTGGGAAGGTATGAATCGAAAATGATAGCCGCTTCCATTCTTATGCCTTCCAACATCGCCTGTTCCATTCTCGTGTGGTCGGCTCCGGCGCCGAAGGCCCCCGTGACCGCCGAAATCTCGCTTCTCATTCACCCCTTGCGGGCCGTCACGATCGGCTGGTAGTAGCCGCTTGCCTGGGGTTCGTGCCAGCGGATCTGGTCGTAGCCCGCATCTCGGACGGCGCCCAAGATTTCGTCACGCCGCAGCACCCTGAGCTCGGTCTCGAAGTGCTTGAGCTCGTAGCGCCCATCGGTTTCCTTGATCAGGAATTGGTGGTTGCGATAGCTCCGGCTGTCGCCCGCCCAGTCCCAGAGCTGAAACACGACGCGGCGACCGTCCGGCCTGTCGTCGACGTGCTCGTTGTTGAAGCGGCGTTTGTCCGCCAAAAGTGCCTCATAGTCCCTCAAGCTCAATAGCAGCAGGCCGCCGGGATTGAGCCTTGTTTTCACGCTGGCGAGCACGGCGCCGAGGTCGTCGTCGTTGAGACAGTGAGCGATGGCATTGTCGCAGGAAATGACGACATCGAAGAGCCCGGCGATGGTCGCGCCCAGGTCGCGGAAGTCGGAAACGCTGAAACTCATGGGCAGGCCGAGATTTTCAGCCTCTTGTCTGGCGCGCTCGACCGATACCGGGCTCAAGTCCGAGCCATGCACCCGGTGGCCCTGAAGTGCCAAACCGATGGCCTGCGTCCCGATCCCGCAGGTGCAATCGAGCACCGCGCGGGAACCTTCGAACCCCGACTGGTTCGAGAGGAACCGATGAAGCGATGCGCCCTCGTTACGCATCGCCGCGTCCCAGTCCCATCCCATGTTGTCACGGTATTCGGGGCTCAGACGGTCATAGAACTCGGTTATGGAGTCGGCCATTCTGCCACCTCTGCCGTCGGATCGATCATGCCGCTCGCGAGCAGGCTCGTGTCACGCAAGGTTCTTCGGACTAAATGGGATTTCGGGAAACGACCCGCACTGCCCCAACATCGCAGGCGAAGCGGCAACCCTGCTTGAAGTGTCGGGCAGGGTTGCCGGTATCGAGCGCCTTGTGTCAGAGGCTGGCTTGCGCCTCGTGCCACATTTCAATCAGCTTGGCGTCCTTTTCAGGCGGAATCTCGTCGAAGAACACACCCTTTTGCAACAGGGTGACCGGATCATCGAGTCCCTTTTCCTTGGCGGCGACCGGGTCGATCAGCTTGGTGGTGTTGACGTTGGCGTGCCCATAGCCGTACTCGTCGAACAGCGATTTGCCGCCGACCGGGTCGAGCATGGCGTCAATGTACTCGTAGGCTTGGTCTTCGGAACCCGCGCCGTTGCTGCTGACGCACAGCCCACACATCCAAGGCATCACCGGATCGACGATCTCGACAGGAATGCCTTCCTCCTTCATCCGCCGCGAGGCGCTGCCATAGATGTAGGAAATGCCGACATCGCCAGCGACCCATGCTTGCTCGAGCTGTGTGCTGTCGGTCCATACGAAGCGGGCGTTCTGGAGCATCTTCGTGAAGATTTCCGGTGCCGTCTCCATTTCCTCTTCGGTCGGGTCCAGTGGATTCTTCCAGCGGCCGATGACCCCGGCGACCAGAATATTCACACCGATCTGCGACGTGAGCGACGTTTTGCCCTTGAAGCGCGGGTCGACGAAGAGATCGAAGCTCGGTTCCTCGACCTTGATGACTTCGGGATTGAAGCCGACCGTCGAGAAGCCCCAGTCCCATGGCGCAAAGTAGTACTGACCGTCGATCCGCACGCCCTTCACTTCCAACAGGTCGGGGATCACTTCGCCCCAGCGCGAGATACGGTCGGTCTCGAGCGGTTTGATGAGCCCGGCATCCTTGAATTTGGCGACCCCACCCGTGCAGGGGTGCACCAGATCGACCTGGAATCCGGCCCGCATTTTTTGGAATGCGTCTTCTACCTCGGAGAAGAAAGTCACTTCCGGTTGCCCGCCGTACTTGGCGTTGTATTCCGGATGGAACGACTCGTACTCGTAACCATTCCATTCCAGGATGCTCAAATCGACGCTCGCGGCGTTCGTCCGCTTCGACATCAGCGGGCTTGCCGCCACGCCAACGCCGACCGATGCAAGCACAGACATCATCTGACGGCGCGAGAGCTGCCCACTCTTGATCAGTTCGATCATTTCCCTGTGTTTCACCTGTGCCTCCCATGCATGTCGCAACTTCCCGTGTGATTGGCCCGGTTTCACGATTGGCGGGCCATTGCTGTGGGCGAGGAATGAACCGATGGTTTCACTACTCTCACCTTTCTAAAAATGTACATTATAGAATAGTCATGTACAATAGTGATTCTGGCGGCTAGAGTATTCACCTAATTTGGGGGTCTATAGGGGAAAGGCTGTTATTTTTTTATCGAAGAATCAATGCACTATGGTAATTCTCGATATCGCTTGGGCAGCACTCGTTTCCCGCAATTCGTTATACATTATACAATCCAAATCGTATATTGTACAACGATTAGAAGTTTGGGACAGATTGGTTGTCTGGTGACCGGCCATCGAGGGGCCTGGAGCCAGACCGTAGAATCCCGTCTCCGGTCAAGCAGGTATTAGGTTTCATGGTCATATTTTCGACACCTCCAAAGGCCCCGCGCATTCAGGCCTTGGCGCGCGCCAGTGCGATTATCGACGTGATTGCCGCCGGCGGCGAGGATGGGGTCGGACTGAACGTTATCAGCCGGGTGACGGCGCTCAACAAGACGACGGCCTTCAATCTTCTGTCGTCGCTCGTCACGCTTCGCTTCATCGATCAGGACAAGCGGACCAAGCAGTACCGTCTCGGTCTGCGCAACCTGGAACTCGGACGCATCGTCCAGGAGCGCCTGCACATTTCGCATCTGGCGCGGCCGATACTGGCCGATCTCTGTAAGAAGACGAACGAGACGGTGAATCTGGGCTTGCCGGATCTTCGCGATTTGCTGGTGGTCGACAGCTACCAGGGATCCCGGCTGTTACACGCGACCGCCTATGGCGGTTGGCGTTCGATGTACCACTGCACGGCTCTGGGAAAGGCCTTCATGGCCCAATGGGAGCCGCCGATGCGGCACACCGTCTATCGCCTGAGCGGGTTGCCGCGTCTCACGCCCAACACGATAACCGATATGGAAGCCCTCGAAGCGCAACTGGACCGGTTCCGGGCTCAAGGGTACGCGGTCGACGTGGGCGAGAATGAAGTTGGCGTGAACGGGATCGCCAGGGCGATCGTCAACGGGATGGGAGAGGTTGCCGCCGCGATCAGCGTAGCCGGTCACTCGAACCGCTTGACCGAAGAGGTGATCGAGCAGATCGCGCCGGATGTCATCGCCGCCGCCGACGCCATTAGTGCGGCGATTAGCGGGGTGGAGCGGCCGGACGACCGAAGGGCCAGGGGGCGTCCGTGACGAAGCGGGCCTCACCGGTCGCCGGCGACCATGGGACGGCGCGAGGCTGGATATCCTGGGCGGCTGGCTACTTCCTGAAGAACGAGTGGCTGCGCGGCTACACGCTGCTGTCGCCGACGCTGATGACGATGTTCTGCCTGCTGGCGCTTCCGGTCTTCACGCTCGTGACCTACAGCTTCTGGTCCCAGACCTATGTCCACATTGATGAGACATTCACGCTGAAAAACTACGAGACATTCTTCTCCAAGTGGGTTTACGGGAAGGTGCTTCTGAGATCGATATGGATGTCGGCCACAGTGACGGTCATTACGATCCTGCTGGCTTACCCCGTCGCCTATTTCCTCGCCTTCCGGGTCCGCAAGAACAAGATGACCTGGCTGATCCTGATCAACGTACCCTTCGTGACCAGCTATCTGCTGCGGATTCTCGCCTGGAAGATCATGCTCGGCAACAACGGCGTGATCAACGGCACCCTGGAGGGCCTCGGCTTCATCAAGGAGCCGCTGGAATACCTGCTGTACAGCCGCTTCGCGGTCATCCTGGCGCTGGCCCACGCCTGGGCAGCCTTTGCCATTCTGCCGATCTTCGTATCGCTTCAGAAGATCGATCGCTCGCTTCTCGAGGCCGCGGCGGATCTGGGCGACAGCCCGGCCCGGCGCTTCTTCCGGATCACGCTACCGCTCTCGATGCCGGGCGTGATCGCCGCGGCGATTATCGAGTTCATCCCGACGGTCGGCGACTATATCACGCCGATCATGGTCGGCGGTCCCAGGGGTATCATGATCGGTCAGATCATCGCGGCCCAATTCGGCGCCGCCAACAACTGGCCGTTGGGCGCGGCGCTGACCATCATCATTATGATCTCCATCACCGGCATTTGCTGTGCCTTCATCTGGTTTTCGCGACTCGGCACTGTCAGCGCCAAGGACATGGAAGCGACAAGTGTCAAAGTCGAACCGCCCGCCAGTGGCAGGCATCGGTTCGACTGGCTGATGGCCTATGTCATCGCCTATCTGCTGTTCCTCTATATTCCTTCGGCCATGCTGCCGATCTTCTCCTTCAACGACAGCATACAGATGGTGCTGCCTTTGAAGGAGTTTACCGTCAAGTGGTACGCTGCGCTGCCGGATCAGCCCGGCCTGATCAAGGCCTTGATCACCAGTCTGAAGATCGCCATCCCGGTCGCGATCGTGACAACGGTCCTGGCGACCTTTGCCGCCAAGGCATTGACCCGCTACCGCATGCCGGGTCGCGGACTGGCGATCGGCTTCATCCTGTTGCCCATGGTGATGCCGGGCATCATCATGGCCGTCGGTCTTCTCGTGCTGGCGCTTTCGGTTGGCATGCCCCTATCGAAGTGGGCGATAGGTGTCTCCCACGTTGTCGCCACCGTGCCTTTTGCGACACTGGTGGTCATGGCGCGCCTCGAAGGTTTCAACAAGAGCATCGAGGAGGCATCGCTCGATCTCGGCGTTGGCGCGTGGATGACGTTTTGGCGTGTCACCTTTCCGCTCATCCTGCCGGCAATTGGAGCGTCGCTGCTGCTGACGTTCACCGCGTCGTTCGACGAGTTCTTGTTCGCGCTATTTCTTGGCGGATCCGACGTGACATTGCCCGTTTACATGTGGACCCAGGTTCGGTTTCCGCAAACGCTGCCAAGCGTCCTTGCGCTCGGTGCGCTCATCTTCATGGTAACCGTCGTCCTGGTCGTCACCGCCGAATGGCTCCGGCGCATGGGCGACCGCCATGTCAAGGTCAACACGCGTTAGGCCTACCGGAGTTCCAGCCGATGCAGGACGATTCATTCATATCGATCAAGAAAGTGAGCAAACACTTTGGCGACGTCCGTGCCGTCGACGATGTCAGTATAGATATCGCGCGGGGAGAGTTCTTTTCCCTTCTCGGCCCATCCGGGTGCGGCAAGACCACCTTGCTGCGCATGCTCGCCGGGTTCGAGTTTCCGACCTCTGGCGAGATTTTCATCGATGGCCAGCCGATGTCGTCGGTGCCGCCGAACTATCGCCCGGTCAACATGGTTTTCCAGAACTACGCCATCTTTCCGCACCTCAACGTCAAGCAGAACATCGGCTATTCCCTGGTGCAGGATAAACTGCCGACGGCAGAGTTCGATGCCCGGGTCGGCGAGATGTTGGAGATGATCAAGCTGCCCGGTTACGAGAGCCGCGCTTCGCACGAACTTTCCGGCGGCGAGCGCCAGCGTGTTGCCCTGGCCCGTGCCTTGATCCGCAAGCCCAAAGTCTTGTTGCTCGATGAGCCGCTCGGCGCGCTCGACAAACAACTGCGCGCGCGAATGCAGCTCGAACTCCGGGCGCTTCAGCGTTCTGTCGGCATTACCTTCGTGTTCGTTACCCACGATCAGGAAGAGGCCCTGACCATGTCGGACCGTATCGCCGTGATGTCGCAGGGCCGTTATCTGCAGATCGATACCCCGACCCAACTTTATGAATCGCCCCGGAACCGTGAGGTCGCCGATTTCATCGGGACCATGAACTTCTTCCCTGCCCGCGTGCAGGGCGCCGGGACCACCGCGGTCCAGATTGACGCCGGGCCGATGGGCTCTTTTGCCGCGGCGCCCGGAAAGCAGGCCCTCTCGGTAGGCCAGAGCATCCTGGCAGCCCTACGGCCGGAAAAAATCGTGATCTGTTCCGAAAAACCCGAGAGCGGCCATGCCGTTCAAGGCCGGATGGATGCCACGGCATACCTGGGCGACCGGAGCCACTTCTACGTACGTGTCGAGGGCGTCGATAATCCCATCGCCGTGTCGACCCAGAACCTGGACCGCTCGCGTGTCGGGTCCGAAGACAACCAGGAACAAGTCTGGTTAAACTGGTCGGACAGCGCCGTTGTGCTGTTGAACGCGGACTGAAGGGTGCAACAGGATCCGGAGCTTCGGTCATGAAGTATCCAAAGCCATGGTTGGTCGTTGCTGTTTTGGCATTGGGGGTGGGTGCGACGCCTGCCTACGATGCCTATCGCGAACACCGGCGCCAGAAAGATCTAGCTATGCAGCCGCCGGACGCCACC
This sequence comes from Kiloniellaceae bacterium, assembly GCA_021776195.1. The sequence continues at coordinate 74,897 of JAJFGK010000156.1, forward strand.
TGCAGCCTTTGTTCGGCACCCAAGGCCGATCTGGAACTGATGAGAATAGAAAACGCGCGAAAACCTCTTACCGATGAATAGGCCCCGATCTTCAGATCGCGGGCGAGGGCCGGTCAGACCATGAACCGCTTGATAGAAAATTTTAGGACGCTCTTTGCCAGCTCCGCCAATTCCGATGACGGTTTGGCGCCAGCGGCGGCGTTCGCCGCGGAACAGGTGAACTGGGCAGAGCCCCTGAACCGTCACGAAGCCGCAAGAAATCCCGTCGTCGATGCCTACCTGGCGTCGGCTTGCGCGAGCGCAGGCCCGACCGGGTCGATCACGAACGCGCTCGCGGAATCCCTGATGGCTGTCGCTCATCGATTGATGTGGCGCGCGCGCGATGCGGACAATGAGCCCGAGGCCGATGTAAGAGTTTTTTCGCGTCGATTTACCGCCGTCACCGTCATCGGGGCCGACGGAATACTGCGGTCAGACAAGGTGAAGGCAGGTTTCAGTCTGCAGGGGCCTGATACCTACTACCCGCCACATGCCCACCAAGCCGAGGAAAGTTACTGGGTTATCGGTGGCGATGGCGATTGGAAGGTCGATACCAGGCCTTGGTTCGCCGTGACCCCCGGCGATACCATTTATCACGCGTCCCGGGCGCGTCATGCCATGCAGACCAACGAACGGCCTTTGCTGTCGGTTTGGCTGTGGACAAGTCACCTGGATTCAGAGGTCTTGATCGTCAGAGGCTCTTCATGACCACCGGCACGCTGGCTGCCGGCGTGGCTGCCGGCGAGGCGGCCAGTGTGCCGGTTTGCTCGCCGAAGGTTATCGATCGCGCTGGGATCAGCCTCTGGCCACGGCCGACCGGGCCGCTCTAGTTGCGCTTCTTGATGTTCAGTTTCTCGCGGGCCTCGTCGGGGCTGCAGATCCGCGCGCCCATCAGCTCGACGATTTGCCGCGCCTTGGCCACCAACTGGGCGTTGGTCGCAAAGACGCCGCGCTCGAGGTAGAGATTGTCCTCCAGTCCGACCCGAACATGACCGCCGAGCAGCGCTGCCTGGGCGACGAAGGGCATTTCGTTGCGCGAGATGGCAAAGCCCGCCCACTGGGCGTTCTCCGGCAGCATCGTGACCATGTTGGCCATGGCCTGGGGCGTCGCCGGCGAGCCGTAGGGAATGCCCAGGCAGATCTGGAACAGCGGCGGCGCGTCGACCAGTCCCTCGGCGACCAGCTGGTTGGCGAACCACAGATGCCCGGTGTCGAAGACCTCGAGCTCCGGCTTGACGCCGAGCTCCTGGACCCGCTTGGCCATGACCCGCAGCATATCGGGGGTCGAAACGTAGACCGCGTTGCCTTCGCCGAAGTTCAGGGTCCCGCAGTCCAGCGAGCAGATATCCGGGCGCAGTTCCTCGACATGGGCGAGGCGCTCCAGGGGCGGTATCAGATCGCTGCCGGCCGCCGGCTGGGTCGGGTTGTCCGGATCCACCGCGAAGTCGCCGCCCATGCCGGCGGTCAGGTTGATCACCGCATCGGTGTCGCTGTCGCGGATCCGCTCGACCACCTCGGCGTAGAGCTTGACGTCGCGCGAGCCCTTGCCGGTCTCGGGATCGCGCACGTGGCAGTGCACGATGGCCGCGCCGGCCTTGGCGGCCTCGATCGCCGACTCGGCGATCTGCTTGGGCGTGATCGGCAGGTTGGGGTGCTTGTCGGCCGTGTCGCCCGCGCCGGTCACCGCGCAGGAGATGATCACTTCGTTGTTCATGGCTGGTTCCTTTGTCGCCGCCCGATTGCCGCGTTGCCGGCCGACGGCGGCACGGTCGCTGCAAGATGTGCCGGAACCATAGCTTGCCGCCAAAGCGCGACGCAACCGAGGGCGACCGCGATTTGTCGCCAAGCGTCTTGGGATGGGGGCAATGGCGGGCCCCTGTGACAAAGAAAGGCTCTAGGAAGCGACCTTGTCTTCGGTCCCGGGGGCCTCGGCCGCAGGCAGGATGGCGCCTTCGGTGTTGGCCAGCGACAGGTCGGTGGTGCCGAGCTTTACCTTGCTGAGATCGGCGCCGCGAAAGTCGACGTTGTCGATCGTGGCATCGATCATATTGCAGGACGACAAATTGGCGCGGCGCAAGATGGCGTCTGTCAGATCGGCGTCCATCATATTGGCCGGCCAGTAGCGGCCGGTCGAGCGCTGATCGGCGGTGAGAAGCTCGACCGCCTCGAAGGTGGTGTCCGCCATCATCGCCCGTTGCAACGAGGCAGAGCGAAGGCTCACGCCGTCCAGCACCGAATCCGAGAAGTCGACATCGTCGAGGATGGCATCGGTAAAGTCGACCATGACGCAGCGGCACTTGCGCAGTGTCGCGCCGGTCAGGTTGGTGCCCTTGAAACTCGCGCCATTGAGGCTCGCGCCGGTCAGGTCGATGTGGGCCAGATCGGCACCGTCGAGCTCGCAGCGGATGCCCTTGGCACCGCTGGTCGCGACCCAGACCTGATGTTCGCGCAGCGCGGTTTCGATTTCCTCGCCGAACTCGTCGGGCGTCATGATGAGTTTCGTGCCGGCGGTGGTCGCGCCTTCCATGTTGGCAGCCTGAATGTTGCAGCCGCTCAGATCGGCGCTGTTCAGGTTGGCGTTCGAGAGGTTGACCCGGTCGAGGTCCGCGTTGCGCATGTCGGCGCCGCTTAAATTGGATCCTGAGAAATTGCTGTTCTTCAAGGTCGCGCCGCGGAAGTTCGTGTTTTTCAGATTGGCGTTGCTCAGGTCGCAGTCGTGCAGCCGCACGCCCTCGCAGTTGGCCTGGTCGAGATCCGCGCCGGCCATGCCGACACCTTCCATGTTGGCAAAGGAGAGGTCCGATCCATCCAGGCTCGCTCCTTCAAGTTTGGCGTGCGTGATGCGGATGTCGGTCCCGCTGCTGTCGAGCAGCTTGCCCTTGCGCATGTCGGCGTGCTTCAGAATGGCGCCCTGCAACTTGGCGCCGGAGAAGTCGGCGCCGCGCAGGTCAGCCTGGGTCAGGTCGGCGCCGGTCAGATTGGCTCGGACAAAGGAAGTGCCGAAGGCGTCGATGCGGGACAGGTTGGTGCCGCTGAGATCGCAGTCGGATAGGTTGGCGCCGGCCATGGACGCGGTTCGCAGGTCCGCGTTCGCCAGGGAGTAGCCCTTGAGGATCATCATGGCGAGGTTGGCTCTTTTTCCGCCGGGCTGCTTGGACAAAAAGCGTGCGTGTTTAGTCAGGACCTCGATCAACTCCAACGGCGACATCCTGAAAGAACCCCTCCACAACCCCTGTCCGTAGAATATCCGGCCCGAGGGTCAGCGCGAACAATCCTTTATGATCTTAGTAAATGAAGGATTTATTGATAATGCCCCGGAGTGATGGACTCGCGCCGGTTCCTGCCTGACGAAAAAGGGCCGAATTCCTCGGGAATCCGGCCCTTTTGGTGCCAGGTGCCGGCAGGGGGACTCAGCAATCGAGCGTGTGGTCGCGCTCCCAGGGGCTGAGGGCGGCGCAGTAGCTGCTCCACTCGATCATCTTCAACTTAATATAGCTGTCGACCAGGTCATCGCCCAGGCCGGCGCGCAGGGACTTGTCCTTGTCGAAAAGGCGCAAGGCGTCCAACAGATTGAGCGGCAGTTTCTTGGCGCCCCGGACCTTGTGACCCTCGGCGTACATGTCGAGGTCGATCCGCTTGCCGGGGTCGCGCTTGTTGGCCACGCCGTCCAGCCCCGCCGCGAGGATTCCGGCCTGCATCAGATAGGGGTTGGCCGCGCCGTCCATCAGGCGCAGCTCGAAGCGGCCCTGGTCGGGGATGCGGATCATGTGGGTGCGGTTGTTGCCGCCGTAGGTCACGGTGTTGGGCGACCAGGTCGCGCCCGAGGTGGTGCGCGGCGCGTTGATCCGCTTGTAGCTGTTGACCGTCGGATTGAAGATCGCGGTCAACGCTGTGGCACAATGTACCAGGCCGCCGAGGAACTGGTAGGCCAGCTTCGAGAGGCCCAGTTCGCCCTTGCCGTCGTGGAACAGGTTCTTCTTGCCGGTCTTGTCCCAGACCGAGACATGGGCGTGGCAGCCGTTGCCGGTCAGGTGGGAGAAGGGTTTGGGCATGAAGGTCGCGCGCAGGCCGTGCTTTTCGGCGATCGCCTTGACCATGTACTTGAAGAAGACATGCCGGTCGGCGGTCTTTAGACAGTCGTCGTACTCCCAGTTCATCTCGAACTGGCCGTTGGCGTCTTCGTGGTCGTTCTGGTAGGGCGCCCAGCCCAGCTCCAGCATGGCGTCGCAGATCTCGCTGATCACGTCGTAGCGCCGCATCAGGGCCGACTGGTCGTAGCAGGGCTTTTCCTGGGTGTCGCGGGTATCGGAAATCGCGGTGCCGTCGGCATTGACCAGATGGTACTCGCACTCGACCCCGGTCTTCATGCGGTAGCCTTTCTTGGCGGCCTTTTCGATCTGCCGCTTCAGGGCCACCCGGGGCGAGGCCTCGACCTGCTTGCCGTCCATCCAGAGGTCGCCGGCAAGCCAGGCCACCTCGGGTTTCCAGGGCAACTGGATCAAACTGTCCGGATCGGGGATCGAGAACATGTCGGGGTGGGCCGGGGTCATGTCGAGCCAGGCCGCGAAGCCGGCGAAGCCGGCACCGTCACGCTGCATCTGGGCGATTGCCTGGGCCGGCACCAGCTTGGAGCGCAGCACGCCGAACAGATCGACGAAGGAAATCAGGAAATACTTGATCTTTTTTTGCTTGGCGATCTGGGCAAGATCCTTGGCCATGTTGGTAACCCTCCCCCTCGTGTTAGGCCCGCCGGCTCATCTCCGGCTTGGTGTCGCGGCGGACGCTAGCATGATCGCCTGAGCGCCACAATTGGGCGGAAGTTCATTTCATGGCATGGTGTCGTCGTGGCGAATTAGTCTCGTCAATCGCGGCCGACCCTGATCAAATAGGCGAAAATCGGAGGGCGAGATAGTTTTCCTTGTGGGAAAGTTTGTTTAACTTCGTTGCAGATTTGGCGATTTTGTTGTAAGTCTCGGGCCACCCGGGATTGGCGGGAAATGGCAGCCGGAAAGGAAAGCAGGTCATGTGCGGGATAGCAGGCATTCTGTTCAAGGACTATCACGGCGCGCTGAAGAACCTGACCGCCGGCCGGGCGCTGATCGATATGCTCGACGGCTGCCAGCATCGGGGGCCCGATTCGACCGGCTTCGCGCTCTACCGCGACGAGGAGGAGGGCCGGCTGCGGCTGCGCTTTTACGTCGGCGAGGGCGCCGCGGCGGATACCGCGGTGGCCAAGATCAAGCAGACCCTGGCGCATGAGGGCGCCAGCCTGGTGAGCGAGGCCCGCGAGGGGACGACCCTGCAGGTCTCGGTCGATTTCGACGGCGACGTGCAGCGTTTCTCCTATGCCATGGAGCACGCCGCCAAGCTCTTTTCCATCGGCTCCTCGCTCGACATCATCAAGGACATCGGCGGCGCCCATGATGTGGACGAGCACTACGACGTGCAGTCCTTCCGGGGCAGCCACGGCATCGGCCACGTGCGCCTGGCCACCGAGTCGGACGTCAATCCCGAGGCGGCGCACCCCTTCTGGGCCACCGGCTTCGCCGACGTGGCGATCGTCCACAACGGCCAGATCACCAACTACTGGAAAATGCGCCGGCGCTTGCAGAAGCGCGGCTATCAGTTCCACACCGACAACGACAGCGAGTTGATCGCCGTCTACCTGGCGGACAAGCTGAAGAACGGCAGCACCCTGAAGGAAGCCCTGAAAACCTCGATCGAGGACATGGACGGCACCTTCTCTTTCCTGGTCTCGACCCGCGATGAGATCGGCTATGCCAAGGACCGCCTGGCGGCCAAGCCGATGGTCAAGTACGAGGACGAGAACATCATCGCCATCGCCTCGGAAGAGGTCTCCTTGAACCGGCTTTTTCCGGGCCGCCCCCTGACCACCAGCGAACCGCCGCCGGGGACTTTCGAAACATGGCACAGATAGATCTCAGCAGCCTGTCCGTCACGCTTGCCAACGAGCGCATTCGGGAGCTGGGCGCGGCAGGCGAGGACGTCGAGGTTCTGAACCCCGACGCGCGCCACCATATCGGCGTTGGCCTGGCCCATCCCATTACCGTGCGGGTGCGCGGCTCGGCCGGCTACTTCTGCGCCGGGTTGACCGACGGACCGCGCTTCGAGATCGACAACAACGTCGGCTGGGGCCTGGCGGACAACATGCTGCGCGGCTCCGTGGTGGTGAAGGGCAACGCCGGGGCCATCGCCGGCGTGGCGATTCGCGGCGCCGAGGTGGTGGTGCGCGGCAATATCGGCTCGCGGGCCGGCCAGGTGATGAAGGAAGGTACGTTGTTGGCCTGCGGCAATGCCAACTTCATGGCCGGCTACATGATGTATGGCGGGCGCATCGTCATTCTCGGCGATTCCGGCGAACGGGTCGGCGAGGACATGACCGGCGGCACGATCTATGTCGGCGGCGCGATCCAGACCCTGGGCAAGGACGCCAAGCAGATCGACCTGCCGGCCGACGAGCGCGACGACCTGCTGGCCTTCTTCGAGCGCTACGAGATCCCCTTCACCGGCACACTGCAAAAGATCGTCAATGCCGGCACCGGCCTGCGCTACGGCTCCAGCGAACCCCGGGTGCGCAACATCCCCTTCTACTCCTTTTCCAGCGGCTCGAACTACTGGAACGAAAAGGTCCAGGAGGATCTCCATATCAAGGCCCAGATCGGCCGCTACCGGATCCGCGGCTACGGGGCCGCGCGGCCGCTGCCGCACATCTCCGACCTGGCCTTCAAGCGCGACCTGCGGGGCGCCGGCAGCGATCCCGATGCCGTCGCGAAGGTGACGCTGGCGACAGAGATCGGTGGCAAGAACGGCGCCAAGCCGCTCTCCCTCTCGATGCCGGTGATGATCGCGCCGATGTCCTATGGCGCGCTCTCGAAGTCGACCAAGGTCGCCTTGGCCATCGCGTCGGGCCTCTCGGGTATCTCCGAGAACACCGGCGAGGGCGGCATGTCCGACGAGCAGCGCGCGGCGGCCGACCAGTTGATCTATCAGTGCCTGTCCGGCCGGCTGGGCTGGAACATCCACGACATGCAGCGGGCCAACGCGCTGGAGATTTACATCTCCCAGGGCGCCAAGCCGGGCCTCGGCGGCCAACTCATGGCCAAGAAGGTGACCAAGGAAATCGCCCGGATCCGCGGCATCCCAGCGGGCATCGACCTGCGCTCGCCCTCCCGGCACCCGGACGTGCTGGGCGCCGACGACCTGGTGATCAAGGTCGAGGAGTTCCGCGAGGCGACCGGCTACCGCATTCCCGTCGCCGTCAAGCTCGGCGCCGGCCGGGTGCGCGACGATATCAAGATCGCCATGAAGGACGGCTTCGACTTCGTCGAGCTCGACGGCCTGCAGGGCTCGACCGGCGCGGCGGGCAACGAGGTTCTGGAATACGTCGGCATCCCGACCATATCGGCGATCCAGGAGGCGCTCGACGCGCTGGCCGAGATCGACTGCGCCGGGCAGCTTCAGATCGTCCTGATGGGCGGCATTAAAGACGGCATCGACGCCGCCAAGGCCCTGGCCCTGGGGGCCGACGCCGTGGCGGTGGGCACCAGCGCGATCATCGCCGGTGGCTGTATCGCCTGCATGCAGTGCCATGTGGGCTCCTGCGTGGTCGGCATCGCGACCCAGGACCCCGAGCACGAGAAACGCTACAACACCGCGGTCGAGGCGCAAAACATCCATCGCTATCTGGAATCCGTGCGTTGGCAATTGGCGGCGATCGCGGCGGCCCATGGCTATGGCGATTATCGTCAGCTCGGCCGCGACGACCTGGCGGCGCTGACTCCCGAGGCGGCGGCCATCACCGGCCTGCCCTACATGCCCGAACTGCGCGACCGCGGCGGCGAAGACGCCCTCAAGGTGGCTTAGTGTGGTGGAACTGAGATAGATGGCATGCAGGATCGCTTTTCCGAATCTCTGGGTAGGAAGCGTCGCGCTGGCGATGCCAACGCATCGGCGAGCGGCGGTGACGCCCTCCAGAGTTTCGGAAAAGCGACCGAAGGCGAGCGCACAGGCGCCCCGGTCGTCGTTGCGGTCGTCTTGTGATGCTTCAGCATCATCGCGCCACCCGCGCCTAGCCGGAACACCTGTGAGCCCGTCCTGCATGCCATCTATTTCAGTTCCACCACACTAGATAGAGTAGACACCATGGATGATGTTTACGACATCAGGCGGATCGATCCCGGCGCCGCGCCCGAGGGCTTCGCCGATGACGTTCCCGACGCGCACTTCGTCCCGGCGCCCTGTCAGGTCGCCTGCCCGATCGGCACCGATGCGCCCTCCTATCTCGCCTATATCTGGGAGGACAAGATCGAGGAGGCCTTCGAGGCGATCACCGCGACCAATCCCTTCAGTTCGATCTGCGGGCGGGTCTGCGATGCGCCTTGCGAGCCGGCCTGCCGGCGGGTCGACAGCGACGGGGCCCTGGCGATCCGCAATCTGAAGCGCTACGTGATGGAGGTCTTGGGCAAGGACTACCGGCTGCCGGTCGTGACCGTGAGCCAGACCAAGTCGGTGGCCGTCGTCGGGGCCGGGCCGGCCGGCCTGACCGCGGCGCAGGATCTCGCCGAGGCTGGCTACGAGGTCCATGTCTACGAAATGAGCGACCGCCCCGGCGGCATGATGGTCTGGGGCATCCCGGCTTTCCGCCTCCCGGTGGGCACGATCCGCGAAGATATCGACCGCATGATGGCTCACTGTCCCGGAATTAAACTGCATCTGAACTGCGCGCTGGGCCGCGACATCACCCTGGCGGCCCTCAAGGAAAAGCACGCCGCCGTGCTGCTGACCATCGGTTCCTGGTGGGGCAAGGCCATGCAGGTGCCCGGCGAGGACGACCCGCGGGTCGTCGACGGGGTCTCCTTCCTGCGCCGCATCAACGCCGGCGAGCGGCCCGAGATGCCGGAGACGGTGGTGGTGGTCGGTGGCGGCGACGTCGCGATGGATGCCTGCCGTTCGGCCCTGCGCATGCCGGGCTGCGAAAGGGTGAAGGTGGTCTACCGGCGCGGGCCCGAGGAAATCCCGGCGCGGCGCGACGAACTCGAAGGCGCGCTCAAGGAGGGTATCGAGTTCGTCTACAACACCATGCAGACCGGGATCGCGGTCAAGGGCAACGGCCTGGCCTTCCAGTGCGTCACCACCGCCATGGGCGAGCCCGACCCCGAGGATGGCCGGCGCCGGCCGGTGGTGGTCGAGGGCAGCGAACACGAGATCGACTGCGGCATGGTGATCGCCGCGGTCGGCCAGCAGGCCGAATCCGACGAGCTGGCGGGCCTCGGCCTGATGGCCCGGGACCGGGTGCGGACCGAATGGGAGACCATGCGGACGGGCGATGCCCAGGTCTTTGCCGCCGGCGACGGCGCCTTTGGCGGCTCGACCATCGTCATGGCGATGCAGCACGGCCATCGCGCGGCCTACTACATGAAGGCCTATCTCGAGGGGCGCGACACCCCGGTGCCCTACCGCACGCCCTTCCGCACCCGGCGCGTGCCGATCGCCCAGGATCCGGAGTGGGAGCTGATCAATCGCAAGGAGCAGGACTTCCACGGTTTGGGTCAGAATCCGGTGGCCTTCCCCGAGATCGAATCGACCTATTCGCGCGACACCGCCCGGGCCGAGGCGGCGCGCTGCTACCGCTGCGATGCCGAGACCGGCACCCATGACTATTCGGTGCGCAACCGCGAGGACATTTTCGTCATGGCGCGCACCGCGCCGGGCGACCGGCGCAAGCTCCAGGCCATGTTCGAAAAGCGCGTGAAGCCGCGCGACGACCCCTTCGTCGGCCAGGCCCAGGCCTCGCTCGACGATATCGTTTTTCTGCCGGCCAACCTGTCGCGCCTGGTGATCGATCCCTACCGCGACGATTGCAAGGTGACCACCGACCTCGGTTTCGGCCGGCTGCCGCTGGCCTCGGCCTGCATCGTCGCCGGCTTCGATGCCGCCCCCGACGAGATCTGCGAGGATCTCGCCGCCGGTCTCAGCGCCCACGGCAGCCTCTACCTCGGACGCCGCCGGCTGCCGGGCTCGACGCCCTGGCTGCAGTTGATTGCCGACGGCGCGGTCGGAGACGAGGCGGCGACAGGCCATGTGGCCCTGGAGGCGGGGGCCGATCTGGCGGCCTTGAAGGCCGGGGCGGGCGAGCGGGTGACCGGCGCGGTGGCGCGCAGCGGCGACCTGGAGGCGACCCTGAAGGCCGCCCTGGCGGCGGAGCTCGACCTGGTGGTGCTGGATGGCACCGGCCGTCTGGGGACCGATGGCGCGGAGTTGCAGGCGCCGCTCGATCTGGCGATCCTGCGCGATGCGGTGGCCTTGATGCGAAGCTGGAATCGCGAGGAAGACGTCGAACTGGTTTTCTTCGGCGGGGTCCGCTCCGGCACAGATGTCGCCAAACTGATCGCGCTCGGCTCGCGCGTGACCGTGCTCGGGGCGGCCATGGCCTTCGCTCTTGGCGGCCAGATAGGAGCGGGTGGCCAGATTGCGCCGCAGGGCGAGGCCGGGGCCTTTGCCTACTTCGGCGATTTGACTTCCGAGGACCGCCGCTCCGCGGTCGCCAACTTCCTCAAGGCGCTCTCCGGCGAGGCCTCGATTATGGCCCGCTGCACCGGCAAGACCAACGTGGACAATCTCGAGCCCGAGGACCTGCGCGCCATCACCATCGTGACCGCGCGCCAGGCCGGCGTGCCCCTGGCCGGCACCCAGACCGTGCCCGAAGAGGTGGCGGCCAGCGCCGCCGAATAGGCCGGTCGTAGAGGGCGACAAGGTCTACTTGACGATCAGGCTGCCGTCCTCTTTCGCCAGACCGACAAGGACGCTGTTGCCGGCCTCGTCGATTGCCAGAACCCCGAACCGCGCCGCCTCGTAGAGGGCGCTATCGCCCTCCTGAAAGAAGAAGCTCTCGGCGCCGTAGCGCAGTTCGCCGTGGCGCGAACGCAGTTTGTAGCGCAGACGCACTTCATGATCCGCCAGCGGTCCGCCCCGATCCAGGCGGGAGAAGGTCGCACTTCCCAGGTCGTCCAGGCCGAGCACGACATGGCCCTTGAAGGGCAGCTCCAGTCCTTCCGGATCCGCTGGAAAGACCTTCGGGGCGTAGGCAAGCCTCATGTAGTCGCCCTGCATCAGCGAGCGGGGATCGACCGGGCGCAGATCCAAAAGCACCCGGCGACCCCGGTCGACGATCTGCTGCTTGGCCAGGATGGTCATGTTCGCGACTGCCAGGACCAGCACCAGGCCGCCCAGAAGGACCAGGTTGCGCCACATTTTCATGTCGCGCCCTCCGTCCGCGGGCGCCGCTGGAGGAGCGCCCAGAGCAGCAGCAGGACCAGGCCGACGGCGCCGGCCAACAGGGACTTCACCAGAAGCGTGGTTGCCAGGTCATAGTAGAATTGCCAGATGAAGACGGCCGCCGCGACAACCCCCAAGAGCGCCAGCAAGCGGCTGCCCAGGACGTAGGCCAAGGCCAGGATGACGCAAGCGGCCGAGCCACCCGGTGGCAGCAGCAGGCAAACCACCACCGCGACCGCCAGGATGGCAAGGGTGGGCAGGATGTGGTCGCGCGCGCCGCGGACCCGCCAATGGGCGCCGGCCAGGCACAAGACCAGAGCCAGGTGGATGAGACGGCCGATCCAGCCGCCGGCCACCGCACTGTTGTCGACCAGCCCGGCATAGTCGTCGGCAAAGAGCCCCTGCAGCAACACCACCGCGGCCAGCGTCGTGATGGCCGTGGCGCGCATGTCCTGACGCGGTGGGATGGTCAGCAGCAGCACGCCCGGCAGGGTCAGCATCGCCGTCATGTCGAGGTAGTAGGAATAGCCTTGAAAAATCAGGCTGGCGAAGGCCAGGAAGACGGCACCGGCGGTCAGGAGTATCTGCAGCACCGGCGGCGCCGCGCGCAGGGCTGCGATGACGGCCATGACGGCGGCGACCAGGGCGGCGACGCTCACCTCTTCGCTGGAGAGCCCGGCCTCGGCGACGATCAGACCGCAGCCGCCCGCCATGGTCGAGACGGCGAGCTGGGCCCGGTACAGGCCAGCGCTGTCGCGGCGGCCCAGCAGCGCGCCGCCGCCCACAAAAAGCACGCCCAGCGCGCCCAGTGTGCCCTGCGGGTCGGTAAGATCCAGGGCGACGAAGACGATCGCCAGTCCAAGCGTCATGACCATGAGCGCGGTGATCCAGCCGGCAAGACCCAAGAGGGCGACCACATACCAGGGGTCGCTGCCGCCGGGTCGCGGCTCATCGGAATTCAGCAGGTCGCGCACCTGATCTTCTGGGAGGTCGAGGCGCGCGCAGAAGCCGCCGATGGCGCTCATGCCCGGTCCTCCGCGCGGTGCTTGATGGTCTCGCGCAGCAGCTTTGCCATGGCGCCGGCGATCCCGGCGCACCAGAGAACCAGCAGGGCCAGGGCCGCGATCAGGGAGGCCGACCGGTCCCAATCGAACCCGATGGTCTCCTCGATGAGGCGCCCGCCAAGCACCATCAGGAAGATGGCGGCGGCACCGATGACCAGGCTCTGGGCCATCGCGTCGGCCAGGGGCCCGCGATAGACCCAGGCCAAGGCGGCCGCGACAGCGACGAAGAAGGGCTGGGTCGTCCAGAGGTCCAGATTGTCGAACAGGCCGCCGAGGCCGATGCCCAGCACCTGCAGGAGAAGCCAGAGGAGCAGGACCATTCGGGTCCAGCGGGGCGCCAGCCAGGCCAGGCCGCGCGCCGCCGCCAGCTCGCGGGCGCCGAGCACCAGGATCGGCCAGAGGCTGGACAGCAGCAGCGTTTGCGACCGGGCCATCACGCCGGCGGGAATCAGGACCTGCTCGTTGTGAAAGTTGATCGCGCAGGCGGCAATCGCCGCCCAAACCAACCAGTGGGCGGCGTTGTTGGAGATGACCACCCAGGGCAGGACCAGCACCGCCCAGGCCAGGAACAGCTCATAGGCGTCGGCCCCGGTCTGGTAGACCTGACCGATCACCGCCAGCAGCGTGCCGGTCAATACCGTGGCGGCAAGGGCGCAGACCTGTCCGAAGGGCCGCGCCTGGCCGACCAAAAGGGCCGCGATGACGCTGAACAGGATTCCCGCTTCGATGACCGCGAACTTGGCGAAGGCCGGCATCGCCGCCCAGTTGAAGGCGAAGAAAAAGACGATCCCGGCCAGCAGGTGTGCCGCGCCCAGGCCGAGCAAGGCGCGCAAGGCCCAACGGCTCCAATAGACCGGGTCGCGGACCGCGCCGGCCGCCGCGATGAAGCGCGCGGCCGGCAAGACGCCAGCCACGCGAAGCCTGTAGAGATCGCTCAAGCGAATCATGGCGACCAGGATGACAGATTCGATGCGACCTGTCTGTGATCCCCCTGACAGTCCCGAGCGCGGATACGCCGCGGCTCAGAAATCGTTCTCCCAAAAATACCTGGTGCGAAAGCCGGTGACGTCGGCGGTTGCGTAGCTCCTCGTGTCGACCAGGGTCGCGGCGCCGAGGAATTTCGCTTTCCAGAACTCGACCGTGACGCGATCGCCAAATCGCGCAACGTCGAAGGCGCCGGAGACAACCGGCCCCTTGACGGCATCTCTTGTTTCGAGCGTGGCGATTGCCGAACCGTTCTTGTCCAGCACTTTGATCTGTTTCCACCAGGTGATGTTCGTGGCCACCTCCAACGCGAAGGCCACCTTCTTTTCACCGAGCGCGACCTGCGAAATAAGGATCCGGTCGTTTCCATCGACCTTGAAGACTTTGCCATTCAGTTGGCCGGGCCCTGGCGGCGGTTCCGGCGCCGGCGCGACTATGGCCGGCGCGCCTTGCGTCACCCCGGTCTGGGTCGCGTCGCCGCCGATCAGTCCGGTCTGATGGAGTGCGACCAGCAGACCCGCAATGGCCGTCAACAGGCCGGTGACGGCCGTGATCACCCCGGGCAGCGTTTTCCACCAGCCACTGTTGTCCCGATCCGCCATGCGCCAGTCCCCTCTATGATCACTCCCCGGATTTCTGCTGCACGATGACCGACAGCAGGCGAACCGGCAGTTCGTGGATGATTTCGGGACCGTGCGGTGCGTTGGCATCGAAAAATAGCGAGTCGCCGGGCGAAAGGTCGTAAGTCCGATTGCCGTGACGGTAGGCGACGCGTCCGGCAAGCAGATAGATGAACTCCTGGCCGCCGTGCTGGAACAGCGGGAACACTTCGGACTCCTCGCTCAGCGTCACCAGATAGGGCTCCACCGAGACCCCCTTGCCGATGGAGTGACCGAGCAGTTGGTACTGATGCCCGGCGCGACTGCCGCGGCGGTCGATCACCAGGCCCTGATCGGCCTTCACGTAGGTGGCGTCGCGCTGCTCCTCGTACTGTCGAAACAGGGCCGTGACCGGCACGTTGAGAGCGCGCGAGAGGGCTTTCAGGGTGGCGAGGGACGGCGAGGTGATGCCGTTCTCGATCTTGGACAGCATCGAGACCGAGACCCCGGCTTCCCGGGCGACCTCGACCACGGTCATGGAGAGTTCTTGTCGGAACAGCCGCGCCTGGGCGCCGATGGCGGCCTCCAGCTCGTTGCGCCTGGCGCCGTTCTGGGCGGCCGACGCCGCGGCTTCGGCCAGGGTTCCTCCGCTTTGGCTTGCTGTCTTCGCCATCTTTGATCCTTGTTTTCGCCAGGCTGCAGAAGAGCCCATGGGCGGTTCAAATGCAACGCCGGGCGGAGGAATTGGGGCTGTCAGTATGATGGTCGCCGGTGTCAGTCGGCTGTCGAGGGGGCTTCGAGCGCGTCACGGAGGGTCCTGGCCAGGTACGAGATCTTGAAGGGCTTGCGAATGAGGACCGCCTGATTGCCGCTGGCGGTGCCCAGCCCTTCGGACTTTAGCTGCCTGGGGTAGCCTGACATGAAAACAGTCTTGAGACCCGGCTGGCGACCTTGGGCTTCGATGGCGAAGTCCGGTCCGGAGGTCCCGCCCGGCAGCACGACATCGCAGAGCAGAAGGTCGAACCGGTCGCTGCCCAGCCTGGCCGCGGCCTGGACCGCATTGCCGGCGGCCTCGACCCGATAGCCCAGGCCGGTCAGGGCCGAGACCGCGACGGCGCGGACATCGCTGTCGTCCTCAACCACCAAAATACTTTCGCCGCGGCCACGCGGCCTCTCCTCCTCGGAGATCTCCTCCCTGTCGGATTGGCCGCTCTCCGGGACCGGTTCGTCCCTGTCGGGTCCCAAGGTCCTGGTCTCGGCGGCTGGCGTCATGCGCGGCAGATAGAGGTCGACCCGGGTTCCCTCTTCGGTCCCGCTCTCGATCGCCACATGGCCACCGGACTGCTTGGCAAAGCCATAGACCATCGAGAGGCCGAGGCCGCTGCCCTCGCCAACTTCCTTGGTGGTGAAGAAGGGCTCGAAAGCGCGGTCCTGGACCTCCTGGGTCATGCCAAGCCCGGAATCCTTTACGGAGATCATGACGTAATCGCCGGCTGCGGCTTCCAAAGTATCCGACAGGGCGCTGGCCCCAAGCCTTTCGTTGCGGCCGGTGATGGTCAGAGACCCGCCGTCCGGCATGGCGTCGCGGGCGTTGAGCGCCAGGTTCAAGATGGCATTCTCGACCTGTCCGGGATCAGCCTGGGCGAGCCAGAGACACTCGTCGGCCCGGGTCTCGATCCGGATGGTCGCGCCCAGGGTCCGCCGCAGCAGCGGTGTCATCTCGGCGATCAGGTCCGAAAGCAGGATCGCTTGCGGTCGCAAGGGTTGCCGTCGGGAGAAGGCCAGCAAACGCTGGGTCAACTCGGCCCCCCTGTTGCTGGCGCGGATGATCGAGGCGAGCGGCTGGTCGTCGGCATTGGACTGCGAGGCGCGCAGGAGCTCGGCATTGCCCTGGATGATGGCCAGAAGGTTGTTGAAGTCGTGGGCAATGCCGCCGGTCAACTGACCGACCGCTTCCATTCTATGGGCCTGCTGGAGGCGGTGCTGGGTCTCTGCATGGGCGGAGATCTCCAGCTGCAGCGTTGCGTTCATGGCCTCCAGCTCGCCAGTTCGTTCCTTGACCCGCCGCTCGGAGGCGTCGCGGGCCTGGGAGAGATCGGCGATCAGACCGCTGTTTTCCTCTCTCAATCGCAAGGAGTCGCTGAGAACACCGTGGGAGAAGCTCGCATGGACCGTGAGAAAGACCAGGTAGATGAGGCACATCGATCCCATCGCCAAATGCAGGACACCGCCCTGGGTCAGATAGCCCAGTGACAGGGGACCGACGGAAGTCGCCAGAAAGACATGGACCGCTGGAGGGTGGGAGTAGCTGGTCGCCACCGCCGCGGCGCTGATACCGGCGATCACGAAGGCGATAAAAACGTGGTAGGCGATGTCCGGGGTGAGCCAGAGGACCAGGGTCGTGAGACCCCAGAGTCCGCCGGAGACCGCGGCGCCCAGGACAAAGAGGCGGGCCCAGGTCTCGATCGTTCGCCCGCCGGATTGGCCCCGCTCGAAGCGCTTTGCCAGGAGGTAACGGGACAGGGCAACCGCGCTGACCAATCCGAACCAACTCAGCAGCAGGCTAACCGGCAATTGCTCCCAGAGCACCACCACGACCAAGGCCGCATTCATCGGGTGAGTCAGGATGCGCAAGGGAAAGCGGTAGAGCAGCCCGGTCAATTCGGCCTTGGCGACTTCGCTCGGCATTTGCGGCGCGATCATGTCCTGGCCTTTCAAGCCGAGCGGGCCCCGGTCGCCTGCGCCTGATCCCATAGGTCTGCGCTCCCAAGGTGGTCAAAAACGCAGACGCGCCTGCAGTGAGACGATATCGATCGCGCTGTCATAGCGCCCCGCGAGATTGCCGCGAAAGATGTTGTTGGGATCCGCCGTGGTGAGGCGCAACCTGGCATCGGGCAGAAATATATGACTGTAGCCGGCCTCGATCAGCAGATTGTCCAGGGGCTGGTAGGACAGGCCAAGGCTGATCCAGGTGCGCGCTTCGTCGGCCAGCCGTGGGGTCCGCGTCCGGGTCGGCACCGGAGTCTGTTCGTAGGCCACGCCGAGGCGCAGGGTCGTCTTGTCGAGAATCCGATAGGACGTTCCCAAGGCGAAGAACCAGCTGTCGTGCCAATCCAGGACCGTGACGCTGTCGCCCTGGGCCGGGTTGTCGAAGCGCACCCGCAGTTCCTTGACCCGGCTCCAGTTGGTCCAGGCTGCTTCGCCCATGATCGCCCAGTCGGCCGTGAGCTGGTGATAGGCGCCGACCGACAAGGTCTCGGGCAGGATCAACTCGGCGCTGGCGCTGGTGTTCACGAAGGCGCCGCTCGCCGCCGCGATCCCGCCGCCGACCGCGCCGCCGGGCAGAAAGGTGGCGTTGCCGGAGATGTCGTGAGTGATCTTCGAGCGATAGGCGATGCCGAGGCGCGTGTCCTCTGTCGGTTCGTAGAGCAACCCGAGGGTAAAGCCGAAGCCCCAGTCCTTGCCCTCGACCTCGCCGAAGCCGTCGCTGGCGCCCGCTGTGCCGCCGAAGGCGCCGCCGAAGCTCACCTGATCGAGGGTCCCAAAATCGATGGCGTTGGTCAGGCGCACCGCCGAGCGGGCAATCTGCAGGCCGGCGCCGAGCGAGAGTTCGTCGAAGGGGCGGTAGGCGACCATGGGGTTGATCGCGAGGCTCTGCAGCTCGGACTCCAGGCTGTGATAGCGCCCGACCCAGTCGCTGTCGTATTCGGTGGCCAGGCCGAAGGGGGCGTTGATTCCCAGACCCAATTTGAGATCCGGCGTGACGCTCCAGAGACCATAAAGCGAGGGCACCGACGCATCCGCGCCGACGTCCGAGCCGCCCTCGCCGCCGGAGATCGGGCTGCCGGTCACGGTGCTGGCGCCCGAGGCATCGAAGTTCGATTGCGGCGCGATAAAGGACAGGGCGGAGAGAACCCGATCGCCGCGATGCCGGGTCAGACCCGCCGGATTGAAAAAGGCGTAACTGATGTCCTCCGCCCCGGCCGTGGCGCCGGCGAAGGCATTGCCCTGGGCCGCCGGGCTCTGTTCGCGTATCGCGTAGCCGGCGGCTTGCGCGGGGACCGCGGCCAGGGTCACGGCGTTCAGCACCACAACACAACAGAGCAGCGTCCAGGGCGACGGTCGGTGCATCGGATCGGTCGCTCTGCGGCTCCTGGTCACCGGCTTCCCCAAACGATCTACCAATAATCGAGAATCTAAATCATTATTCTCCTTAAACGCAACAGCCTTGGCCTTGAACAATAGTTCACCCCGCTCCTTGCTCGGCCCTAGCTTTCGTTCATGGGGTCGCCGGTGGAAACAGCAACACCGCGGCATACCTCGATCCAACGTGGCAATGAGGCAACGAGGCGAGGCAGAAACCTTCGCGTGCGCGCACGGAACATGGCCAAATCCCCATAGGCCTCGCCGCCGTCGTCACCGACCAGATCGGTTACGACCCGTAGAATCAGACAAGGCGTACCATTGCGGGCGGCCACATGGGCGATGGCTCCGGACTCCCAATCGGCGGCAGGCGCGGAGAAGCGCGCCCGAAGCAGGGCAACGTCGCGTACCAGAATGTCGCGATCCGCCGAAACCAGCACCGCGCGTCGCACCGGCTGGGGCAGCGGCTCGTCGAGGCGGGACAGATCGAAGTCAGTGCTGAAGTGATCGATCGCCTGGGCCGCATCGCCCATCTGTTCCTCGATGTCGTAGATCACCGTGCGCTCGGCCAGGATCACCTCGCCCGGCCGGACGGCGCCTAGAGCACTTCTTTGTTACAGGGAAGCATTTGACCGGGATTATTTTGTCTTCTGGCAAGGCGCGCTTCGAAGAGCGATACGCGTATCGGTCAAGAAGCGGAACGCGGCCAGAAGGCAAAAGAACCCGGCCTTCGGTGGGCCATAGACGATCCCCCTCTCCCAATGGGGGTGCGTTCCGCTGCTTGCCCGATGCTTTAGCATCGCGCCGCACAGCGCGCCTTCCCGAATGATCGCCTATGACCCATCAAATGGTTCCCTGTAACAAAGAAGTGCTCTAGAAAGCCGCCGCAGGTGCCCAGGTTGACGATGCTTCTTGGCGCCCAGCGGCCAACCGCATACTGGGTCGAGCCGGCGGCGGCGACCTTGCCCCAGCCACCGTGAAAGAGGACCACCCGCCTGGTCTCGTCGTGGATCTTCATCTCATCGGCGAACCAGTCGCCGTAGGGCGAAGGGGCGCAGCGGGCCGCGGGAAAACAGTCGCGGACCGCGTCCCATTCGGCCGTGGCGGAAATCAGAACGACGCACTCAACGGCCATGGGTTTTCTCTCATGAAACCAAATGTCGCCGGGTCGAAAGGGCAAGCCGGGAAGCGATCCTATACCCTTTCAGGCGATCATGGGTCGCACGGACAGCCAGAATGACGCGAGGGTCGTTCCGCACGGCGGTATTCGACAGAACCGCCCGGCGGAGGCATAATGCCCGCCGGATACTGATTGCCAATGAGGGAGCGATCCCATGAGCCAGTCTTTCGTCGTCGCCTGCCTGCAGAACTGCGCCGGTCCGGCCATGGACGCCAACTTGAAAGAGTGCGCCGCCCTGGCCCGCGACGCGGCCGACCAGGGCGCCGAGTTGATCATGCTGCCGGAATACTTCGCCAGCCTCGATCTCAAGGGCAATCTGCTGATCGGCGATCCCTTGCCGGAAGAAGGGCACCCCGCCCTGCAAGCCTTCTCCGAAATCGCCCAGGAAAAGCGGGCCTGGATCCTGCTCGGCTCCCTGGCCATCGACGTCGGCAGTGAAAAGTTCGTCAATCGCAGTTACCTGCTCGGCGCCGACGGCGCGGTCAAGGCGCGCTACGACAAGATCCACCTTTTCGACGTCGACCTGCCGGGCGGCGAGAGTTACCTGGAATCGGGCACCGTGCGGCCCGGCGACGAGGCGGTTCTGGCGCCGACGCCCTGGGGTCCTCTGGGGCTTTCAATCTGCTACGACCTGCGCTTTCCCCAACTCTATCGCGGCCTGGCCCAGGTCGGCGCCAAGATGCTGTCGGTGCCGGCGGCCTT
>JAJFGK010000157.1 GCA_021776195.1 Kiloniellaceae bacterium
GCCAGGTCTCCAGCCACCTGCCGCGTCCCGACATGGTGGTGACCCAGACCCGCTGGGACCTCTTCCTGCCGGCCGGGCCGAACTATCTGACGCCGGATAGCACGATGGACCTGGTTTCCGCCGGGCGCCGGGTGAACCCGCGCCTCGCCGGCGCCGAGACCCTGCTGAAAGGCGCCGACGGCGCCCGGCCGCAGATGGGCCAGCCGCTGCGCATCGTGGTGCCGACCCAGGGCATCCACTTCGCCTTCGAGAAGCTCTACGCCAACCAGTCCGACGAGGCGGCCGGTTTTTCCCTGCGCTACGTCTCGGCCGGGATCAATATCGCCGGCCTGCTGGTCAGCGCGCTCGGCGCCGGCCTGCTGTGGCTCGGCATCGTCGCCATCGGCAGCCGCAAGGTCCGCCTGCCACGCCAGGGTATCGTCGCCCTGCTCGGTTTCGGCGCGGCGATCCTGCTGGTCACGCTCGGCTATCTCGGCACCAGCCCCCTGCCAGCCTCGGCCCTCGCCCTGGTCCTGGCGCTGGCCCTGGGGATCTGGTGGATCGTCGCCCGGCTCATGGCCTGGCGCGCGGCCCGCGGGGCGGTTCCGCTCCCCTCCGTGGAGTGAGCCGAGACAGAGCGGATCGGGAATTTCGATCGCACGATCGCATAATTTCCGATCCGCCGGCGCGGCGGGCCATGTCATGGTCTCTCCCGAAAAGGGGGGCGGGGGCGTGGAGCGGCAAGAGGAGACCGAGGACGGGAGCCATCTGATCGGCATTGGGCTCTTCGTGCTCGGCCTGACCTGCGCCTCCACCCAGGCCGGACTCAGCAAGCTTCTGGCCGAATCCCTGCCCTTTCTCTTCGTGGTCTGGGGCCGCTTTACCGTCTTCCTGCTGGTCTGTCTGCCGATCCTGCTGCACCGTCATGGGCTTCGCGGTCTGCGCCTGCCCCAGCCCCACCTGCACCTCTGGCGCGGTCTGCTGCTGCTGGTCGCCTCGGTCGCCTTCATCTGGGCGATCAGCGGCATGGCCCTGGCCAACGCGATCGCCATCGTCTTCGTCTATCCCTTCCTGGTGACCGCGCTCTCGCCCCTGGTGCTGAAGGAGCGGGTCCCCAAGTCTTCCTGGTTCGCGGTGGTGGCCGGCTTTGCCGGCGTGCTGGTGGTGATCCGGCCCGAGGCGGGCTTCACGCTCGGCGGCATCGATTGGCACGCGCTCCTGGCCCTGGCCGCCGGTTCCTGTTTCGGCATCCACCTGCTGATCACCCGGCGCCTGACCGCCTCGAGCCCGCCGCTGATCACCGCCAGCGCCACCGCCCTGGTCAGCGTCGTCGTGCTCAGCTTGGCGGTGCCGTTCAACTGGCAGACGCCGAGCGGCGCCCAGTTCGGTATCTTCCTGGTCATGGGCAGCCTCGGCGCGGCGAGCCAGCTTCTCACCATCTTCGCGATCTCGCGCACCCCGATGCCGACCCTGGCGCCCTTCGGCTACAGCGAAATCGTCGCCGCCACCCTGGTTGGCCTGGTGCTCTTCGGCGACTTCCCCGACGCCACCACCTGGATCGGCATCGCCATCATCGTCGCCAGCGGCCTGGTCATCGCCATCGCCGCCCGCCACCAGACCCGCATCCAACTGATCAGCCGCACAAGGCCGCCGGCCCATTGAAGGAGGCCTTCCCTTCGCCGCCGTCCCTGGCATAATCGAGCGGCCATGACCGATGCACCCACCTCTCCCTGGCTCCAGGAGCTGGCCTGGCCGGCGATCGCCGAGCATCTGACCCGCGACGACCTGATCATGCTGCCGATCGGGGCGACCGAACAGCACGGGCCGCACCTGCCGCTGCTGGTCGACAGCGGCTGGGCCATCGCCGCATCCGAGGGCGCGGCGCGCCGGACCGGGGCGCTGATCGCCCCGCCCTTGCAGGTCGGCTGGTCGCCGCATCACCTGGGCTATCCCGGCTCGATCACCCTGCGGCCCGAAACCCTGACCCAGGTCACCCTCGACATCTGCGAGAGCCTGGCGGTGCACGGCTTCAAGCGCTTCGTCATCGTCAACGGCAACCGCATCGCCAACCTGGCGCCGCTGGAGATCGCCGCCTCCAAGCTGCGCCACCGCACCGGGGCGCTCTGCGTCATCGCCGATGCCGGCCTGATCGCCCGGGAAGAGGTCGACGCGATCTGCACATCGGCGCCGGGCGGCCAGGACCACGCCGGCGAGTCCGAGACCGCCTTCATGCTGGCCTGGCGCCCGGAGCTGGTCGAGATGGACAAGGCGGTGACCCACATCCCGCCGCGCGGCTCGGCCTTCAACGAGCCGGTCGAGTTCGAGGCGGCCTTCGCCGGCAATGCGGTCTCGGTGATCCGCACCGCCGCCGACAAGCCGCGCGGCCCGGAAAGCCATGGGGTTTCCGGCGACGCCCGGGCGGCGACGGCGGACAAGGGCCGGCGCATCATCGCGGCGATCAGCGACAATCTCGCCCGCCTGATCGAGGAACTGCGCGCCCAACCGGACCCGACGGTGCGAGCCGAGATTCCCTACTGACACCAGGGGACATGAACTCCGGTTCATGTCCTCCGGCAAGCGCGACTGCGCGCCCGCAGCGTCAGCGAGGATAGCCCGCCCGACGCGTGAGGGCCTCGATGGTCATTCAAAATGACCATCGGTTTAATCCGACAGCAGCTCGTCGAAGTAGGCGATGGTGCGGCCAAGCCCTTGATCCAGGTCGACCGCCGGCTCCCAGCCCAACAGCTCGCGGGCCAGGCCGATGTCGGGCAGGCGGCGGACGGGATCGTCCTCGGGCAGCGGCCGGTAGGCGATGGCCGAGCGCGAGCCGGTGAGGGCGACGATCTTCTCGGCCAGCGCGGCCACCGTGACCTCCTGGGGCCGGCCCAGGTTGACCGGACCCGGGGGCGCCTCGGCCGCCATGAGCCGCAGGAACCCCTCGACCATGTCGTCCACATAACAAAAGGAGCGGGTCTGATCGCCCTTGCCGAAGATCGTGATCGGTTCGCCGCGCAGGGCCGCGACGATGAAGTTGGAGACCACCCGGCCGTCGTCGGGATGCATGTTGGGGCCGTAGGTGTTGAAGATCCGGGCGATCCTGACATCGGTGCCGTGCTGGCGGTGGTAGCTCATGCAGAGCGTCTCGGCACAGCGCTTGCCCTCGTCGTAACAGGCCCGCGGGCCCAACGGGTTGACGTGACCCAGGTAGTCTTCGCGCTGGGGATGGACCTGCGGATCGCCGTAGACCTCGCTGGTCGAGGCCTGAAAGAAGCGCGCGTCGGTGCGCTTGGCCAGGCCCAGCATGTTGATCGTGCCGTGCACGTTGGTCTTCACGGTCTGCACCGGGTCGCGCTGGTAGTGGACCGGCGAGGCCGGGCAGGCCAGGTTGAAGATCTGGTCGATCTCGACAAAGAGCGGAAAGGTCACGTCGTGGCGCATGAGCTCGAAGCGGGGATGCTCCAACAGCGGCTCGATGTTGCGTCGGGCACTGCAGAAGAAGTTGTCGACGCAGAGCACCTCGTGACCGGTCTCGAGCAGCCGGGCGCAGAGATGCGAGCCGAGAAACCCCGACCCGCCGGTCACCAAGACCCTCTTGCCTGCCATGCCCTTCCTCGCTTCCGTCCGTTCCGCTTCAGGACTGGCCCAGGATGTAGACGAAGCCCACGAGAAAGGCGAAGACCGAGAGAAACTGGATCGGCACCAGGGGCAGCCGGAAGCCAGGGCCCGGCTCGTAGGGTTGGCGCGCCTTCAGGGTCGCCAGCAGGAAGACAATCCCGGACAGGACCATGTCGGCGACGGCGATCTCATAGGCCATGACGGCGGCCTCCTCTCCAGTCCTGCCCCATGCTTTCCCCGGCCGCGGGTCCGGTGTAAGGATGGCCGGCAGAACCGACCCATCTCCGACCGTGACATGCCCCTCTTAGTCCATTTGTCCCAGCCCTGGAAAGCCCCCCTGGAGGGTGAGCCCGGACCGCGCCCGAACCGCCGCCGGGTGCCGGCGCCGTGAGCTCGACCGAGGCACGGCTGCAACAGGCGGTGGGCGCGCTGCAGGCCGGCCGCATCGGCGAGGCCGAGACGCTCTGCCGCCAGGTCCGCGCCAGCGACCCGCGCGATGTCCGGGCAGTCAACCTGCTGTCGGCCATCGCCCGCCAGGCCGGCCGCCTGGACGAGGCCGAGGCGCTGTTGCGGCAGGGCCTGGAGACCGCGCCCAGCGATCCGCAGTTGCTGAACAATCTGGGTAGCCTGCTGGAGGTCAAGGGACAGCCCGAGGCCGCCCTGCCGCACTTCGAGGGCGCCCTGGCCGTGGCGCCGGACTATGCCCAGGCCCACAACAACCAGGGCGTGGCCTTGGAGAGGCTCGGCCGCCTGACAGAGGCCTGCGCGAGCTATCGGCACGCGGCACGGCTCGAGCCGCGGGCGGCCCAGTACCACTGCAACCTGGCCAACGCGCTGCGCGCCGAGGGCGCCCTGGCCGAGGCCGAGGCCGCCTACCGCGACGCCCTGCGCGACCCCCGCTTCCTGCCCCCCGTGCTCAACCTGGCGGCCCTCATGCAGGGGGCCGGCCGCGGCGACGAGGCCCTGGCGCTCTATCGGCAGGCGCAGGCGCATCACCCGCACAGCGCCGAACTGGCCGGCGCACTGGGCACGCTGCTCCTGGAAACCGGCAACCCGGCGGCGGCGGTGACCGCCTTCCGCCAGGC
Source organism: Kiloniellaceae bacterium (assembly GCA_021776195.1). The sequence continues at coordinate 4,680 of JAJFGK010000157.1, forward strand.
TCTCTCGTTGCAGAACCCGGAAGCGGCGGCAGGAGTCTGCGCGACGTACCGCAACCTGGGCCTTGCCCTCTATCGCCTGGGGCGGGCGGCCGAGGCGGCGGAGCATCTGGAACAGGCCCTGGCGCTGGACCCCGACGATCTGGGCGCCCTGATCACGCGGGGCCAGATTGCCCTCGGCAGTCATGACATCGAGACCGCCCTTGGCCACCTTGAAAAGGCGCTGGTCCTTTCGCCCGACCATCCCAGCGCCCTGATTTCCCTCTTGAAGCTCTATCAGAGGCTCTGCCGCTGGGCGGATTTCGACCGGCTTGTCCCGCGGCTCGACGCGCGCGCGGCGGCAGCGGCTGGAGGCGAAAATGGATTCGTGGAACCACCGCTGTTCCACATCACCCGGATCGACGATCTGGCCCGCAACCTGGACAACGCGCGCCGGACCTCGGCGGCGATCGAACAGCGGGCCCGCGCCGACGGGGCCCTGCCCGCCGCTTCACCCCGGCCGAGACCGGACTCGAGCCTGAACGGCCGGCTGCGCCTCGGCTACCTGTCGCGGGACTATCGCAACCATCCGGTGGGCCACCTGATCCACGGCCTCTTCGCGGCGCACGACCGCGCGGACTTCGAGGTCTTCGCCTATTCCTACGGCCCCGACGACGACAGCCCCTACCGCCGCGGGGCCGAGCGGGACAGCGACCGCTTCGTCGATCTCGCCGGGCTCTCGAACGGCGCGGCGGCGGCACGCATCCAGGCCGACGGGGTCGATATCCTGGTCGACCTGGCCGGTCATACGAACCTGAACCGTCTGGAGATCTGCGCCCTGCGGCCGGCCCCGGTTCAGGCCACCTATCTGGGCTTTCCCGGCGGCTCGGGTGCGGCCTTTTTCGACTACCTGATCGGCGATCCCATCGTCACGCCGCCGCTAGAGGCGGGCTTCTACCGCGAAGCCCTGGCCCTTCTGCCCCACGCCTACCAGATCAACGACGGCAATCAGACGATCGCCGACCAGCCGGCCGACCGGACCGCCGCGGGCCTGCCGGACGATGCCCTGGTGCTGGCCTGCTTCAACCAGCCCTTCAAGTTCGACGCCGCGCTCTTTGCCCTCTGGTGCGAAATCCTCAAGGAGCTGCCCGGCGCCCTGCTCTGGCTGTTCGACGAGACCGGCGGCCTTCTGGCCCAGCGGTTGCAGGCCGAAGCCGCCGACCGGGGCCTCGACCCGGCGCGGCTGCACTTCGCCCCGCGCCTGCCCAAGAGCCAGCATCTGGCCCGGCTCGCCCTGGCCGACCTGATGCTCGACACCCGTCTCTACAACGGCCACACCACGACCAGCGACGCCCTCTGGGCGGGCCTGCCGGTGGTCACCATGAAGGGCCGTCACTTCGCCTCCCGGGTCTCGGCCTCGCTGCTGACTGCCGTCGGCCTGCCGAAACTGATCGTCGATTCGCCCACGGCCTATAGGGATCTGGTCCTGCTCCTGGCCCGGGACCCGGACCGCTTGGCCGGCCTGCGCGAGAAGCTCAGGACCAACCGCCGGACCGAGCCGCTGTTCGACACGACCCTGACGACCCGTCACCTGGAGGCGGCCTACCGCGCCATGTGGGACCTCCACCGGACCGGACAGGCCCCGCGGCTGATCCAGGTCGAAGACCGGACCCAGGCGCGATGACCTCGCCCCAACGCCTGCTCTTCACCCTGACCTCCGGGCGCAGCGGCACCGCCAGCCTCGCCAAGCTGCTCGCCGCCAATTTGCCCGAGGCCCAGTGCCACCACGAGATCCTCGGCTGGGACCGCTTCGGGCTGGACAGCCCGGACCTTTCCCAGATGACGCTTTTCAACAGCCAGGGCAACGTCGCCCAGGTGCGCGACTTCTGGCGTCGCAAGAGCGCGCGGATCCTGGGCGCGGCAGCGCCGCTCTACGCCGAGACCTCTCATGTGCTGATGAAGGCCGGCCTGCTGGAGAACCTCGACCTGTTCGAGGCTGTCGGCGAGATCCACTTCGTCGCCCTGGAGCGCGATCTCTTCGATACCCTGATCAGTTTTCGCAATCGCTACGACTTCACCAACAAGTCGCTGTGGTGGCTGTGGTATCTCGACCCCCGCTATCCCCGCAACATCGTCGAGTCGCGCCAGTTGGCCGCGCTCGGCATCAACGGCGTCTGCCTCTGGTATCTCTTCGAGATCCGGGCGCGGGCGGCGTACTATCGTCAGCTCTTCGGGGACCGCCCGGGGCTCCATTTCCATCGTCTCGACCTGAGCGACCTCGGCGACAGGGATCGGCTGGCCGGGCTGCTTCTAGCCCTCGGCGCGACCCTGGAGGCCGAGGCCGTGACCCTCTGGCCCAAGCAGAACTCGGGCCAGAACAAACATCCCTTCCCGCCCGGCGAGGAAGACGCGATCCGGCGTCTCGTCGCCAGCGTCCAGTTCGACGCCGAAGCCACGGCGCGCGATTTCATCGCCCAGGGCAGACGGCTGTGATTTCAAAATCAGCGCAGGCGCTGAACCCTCGCCGGCCACACCCCGGTCCTAGGGTCTGTCGACAAGTGGCGTCATACCGGACGCGACTTTTCTCCAAATCTTTAATTTGGCACAGAAAATCAGTGATCCGGGATCTCCTGGAGAGTAGCGCGAGAAGCCATTTGCCAAAGAGTCCGGATCACTCGCTTCGGTCGCCAAATCGGAGATTTGGGCCGAAGCGGGTTCCGGAATGACGGTCCCTTGGCAGCAATTGTCAACAGCCCCTAGAAGACCCCGGCCTCCAGGCCGGCCGCCATCAGGGTGCCGAGTTCTTCGCAGGCGGGAGCGAAGTCCTCGCGAAACTCGCCGCGGCAGATCAGCGGCTCCTGCACGGCGCGCCAGCGCAGCCCGGTAACGATGGTCTCGACCCCGCGCCGGGTCCCGGTGCCGTCCTGGCCGGCCCGAATGTAGAGCGCATAGGGCAGGCCCTGGGTCTGTTCCAGGCAGGGGTAGTAAATGCGATCGAAGAAATCCTTCAAGGCGCCGCTCATGTAGCCGAGGTTCTCGGTCGTGCCGAGAATGATGGCCTGGGCCTGGAGCACGTCCTCGGGCTGGGCCTCGAAAGGTGTCAGCGCGGTGACCGCCACCCCCTCGATGTCCTCGTGGCCGGCCCCACGCAGCACCGCATCGCGCAGCGCCAGGGTGTTGGGCGATGGCACGTGCGCGACGATCAGCAGGCGCTTTGCCGTCATCCGCCCGAGTCCTCCCAGGCCCGGCATAGGGCTTCGGCGGCGCTCGCCACGCTGTCGCGCTCGGCGCCCGGCCGGTAGAGCGCGCCGCCGACCCCGAAACCATCGCAACCGGCCGCGCGATAGGCGGCAAACTCGCCGGGGCCGACCCCGCCGACGCCGAAGACCAGCGTCCCCCGGGGCAAGACCGCGCGGAGGGCGGCGATCCCGCCGGCGCCCATCACACTGGCCGGGAAGATCTTGAGCCCGTCGGCGCCGGCGGCCAGGGCCTGAAAGGCCTCGCTCGCGGTGAAGACACCCGGCAGGCAAATGAGACCTTGGGCCTTGGCCGCCCGGATGACCTCGGGATCGCAGTTCGGCGACACGATCAAACGCCCGCCGGCTTCGGCCACCTGGCCGACCTCGGCAGCGTTCAGGACGGTGCCGGCGCCGATCAGGGCGCGGTGGCCCAGCGCGTCGGCCAGAAGGCGGATGGACCCCAGGGGGTCGGGCGAATTGAGCGGGACCTCCAGGGCCGGAAACCCGGCATCGACAATCGCGCCGCCGATGCCGACCGCCTCGAAGGGCTCCAGGCCCCTGAGAATCGCGACCAGAGGCGGCGTGAGTTCGGCGAGTTTTCCCGGCACGACGACCTATTCTCCCGTTTCCCGGCGCAGCGCCTGCAGCGCCATCAGGCCCTCGACCAGCAGCCCTTGCGGGTCGGTCAGCACGCTCTCGCGACCGCACATTTGCAAGGCCCTGGCATAGAGCGCGGTCAGGCCCGGCGCGCCGATCAGCGGCACGGGCTCCTCCTGCCCCTTCAACTCATTCATCAGGGCGGCAAGTTCGAAGCCGATCAGAAGTCCGCTCAAGTAGGCGCCGTTGGCCGCCGGGTCCAGATTATCGAGCAGGGCCCGGGTACGCACGGCGAAAAGCGCCTGCAGGAAGCCCTCGCCGGCCAGGCCCCGCTCCAGACCGGCATCGAAGTCACCACCAGGTGCGGACTGGCGGTCACGCGCCGTCTGGTGGTCACGCGCCGTCTGGCCCAGGATCGTGTGATCGAGCAGCGCGCGATAGATTTCGCCGGTCATGGCGGTCCGGAAGCTAAGGACTCGCCCGTCACCCACCAGAACGCATTTCGAGTGCGTGCCGGGTAGCAACAGCGCGCCCTCATAGTCGGGGCGCCGCCGCAGGAAGCCCAGGACCGAGGTTTCCTCGCCGCGCAGTACATCGCCCGCGGCTTGGCCCCGAACGGCCAGCCCGGGCACGATGGAGATCGCCAAACCCGCGGAGTTGGGCACCGCGACCATCGCCGCGGCAATCTCGGGACCACCTACCGGACAGCTAAGATAGGGCGCCTCGAGCCAGCCGCTCTTGGCGCCCACCATGCCGGCCATCAGCACCGGCAGGGGACCGTAGGCCTCGAGCCAGGGCCCCAGCGCGGTCAGCAATTGGGCCTCGAAAGTCCGGTCGCGGATCGCCAGCAGCCCGCCGTCGTCGGCGTGGCGCCGCGGGACCGCACCGTCGGCGGCCACCGCGAAGGCCCGGAAGTTCGTCGTTCCCCAATCGACGGCATAGAACGCTGGCACGGCCAAGCAACGGGTCCTCTCGCATTAGCATGACAAATGGTCTATCGAGGGCGGCTGTCCTGTTTTTAGCATATCTGGAGATCTTCGCGATGGTGCGATCGTGACCGCGGCAAGACTCCAACCGGCCGCCCGGCCGGTCCTGCTCGGCATTCTGCTGGCTGCCGTCGCGATCGGGCTCTTCTCGATCCAGGATGCCTTCGTCAAGGCGATGACGGCACATTACTCGGTCGTGATGGTGCTCTTCCTGCGCACCTCGGGCACCCTGCCGCTGGCCGTCGGGCTGGTTTGGCGCGAGGGTGGCGCCGCCGCTTTTCGAACCCGACGCCTGGCCCTGCAGCTGCTGCGCGGCGTCATCCTCTTCGTCATGTTCGTCGGTTTCTATGTGGGCCTCTCCCACCTCTCCCTCGCGACCGCCACGACCCTGGTCTTTTCCGCGCCGCTCATCACGACGCTGCTCTCGGCGATCATCCTGAAGGAGCCGATCGGTGTTCACCGCATCGGCGCCGTCCTGGTCGGCTTCCTCGGCGTCCTGATCGTGGTGCGGCCCGGCGGCGACGCCTTTCACTGGGCCGCCCTGCTCTGCATCCTGGCCAGTTTCTGCTACTCGCTCTCCATGGTCCTGACCCGCTATCTCGGCGACACGGAAAGCCTGGGACGGCTGGTCTTCTATCCCAACCTGGTCTTCATCCTCGGTGCCGGCTTGATGCTGCCCTGGGTCTGGGTCCCGCCGGATCCCGAACATCTGGCGCTCATCGTCGGCTTCGGCGGCGTCACCTTCCTGGCCCACATGGCGATCACCCAGGCCTATCGTATCGCGCCGCCGCCGGTCCTGGCGCCCTTCGACTACACCTCCCTGGTCTGGGCCCTGCTCTGGGGCTGGCTGATCTGGGACGAATGGCCCTCCGACACCACCCTGCTGGGCGCCGCGGTGGTGATCGCCGCCGGGCTCTATGTGGTCTACCGCGAGGCGCGTCTTGGCCGCGAAGAGCGCCCGCCGCCGCTCCGTTAGGGCCGTCCAGCCCGCCGGAAATAGCGACTCGGCAAGATGGCGCGAAGCCGCTAGGCTGGCGGGGCCGGGCTCATCTGTCTGCCCCCTGCCGCCGGATCCCGCAGGGCGTTGCACGAGTGCGTCGCGGCCAATGGTATCCAAAAGATTGCTAGCTCGTCACCGTGCTGGCGCATCACAAGGGAGGAAGAAAATGGGACGGATTTTTCAGGGTGTCGTGGGTGTCGCTGTCGCCAGTGGTCTGGTGCTGGCGGCGGGGCTGGGCACCGCGCAGGCGGCCGGCGAGGTCAATTTGTTGACCTGGGAAGGCTACGCCGACGACAGCTTCGTGAAGAGCTTCGAGGAGTCCTCGGGCTGCAAGGTCTCGGCGACCTACGTCGGCTCGAACGACGATTTCGCCCCCAAACTGGCGGCCGGCGGCGGCGTCTACGACATCATCACGCCCTCGATCGACACCACCAAGATCATGATCGAAGCCGGCTTCGTTCAGGCAATCGACCTCGCGAAGGTGCCGCGCTACGGCGAAGTCTACGAGAAGTTCCGCACCGCCGAGGGCATCAATCACGACGGCGCGGTCTACGGCGTTCCCTTCTCCTGGGGCTCGATCCCCTTCATGTACCGCACCGACAAGTTCGACAGCCCGCCGACCTCGCTGAAGCAGCTCTGGGACGCCAACCTGTCAGGCAAGATCTCGCTCTGGGACGACAAGAGCTCGCTCTACGTCGCCTCGCGCGTGCTGGGCAACATGAACATCTACGACCTGAACGACGCCGAGCTGGAAGCGGCCAAGCAGAAGCTCGTCGAGCAGAAATCGATGGTGCGCAAGTACTGGTCGACGGCCGGCGAGCTGGTCGATCTCTATGCCGGCGGCGAGGTCTGGATCTCCAACACCTGGGGCGGCTACCAGTCGAGCCTGCTGGCCGAGCAGGGCATCGAGGTCAAGGAGTTCATTCCCGAAGAGGGCGCCGAGGGCTGGATGGATTCCCTCATGATCGTCAAGGACACGCCCAACGAGGATTGCGTCTACCAGTACATCAACATGGCGACCACCGAGGTCGGCCAGTGCGGCATGTCGAACGTCAACGGCTACTCCTCCGCCAACCCGGTGGCAGCCAAGAAATGCATGTCGCCGGAACAGTTCGTCGAGCTTCATCAGGACGACCCGGACTACCTGGACAGCTTGCTGCTGTGGGAAAACCTCGGCGCCCGTCTCGAGAACTACACCAACGCGTGGAACGCGGTGAAGGCGGCCAACTAGTCGGATCCCCGAGACGTGCCACCCGGAGGGCCCGGCCTTCCGGGTGGCGCTGTTTTTTCCGGCGTCGAGCGGGACCCGAAGATGTCTGACATCATCCGTATTCAAAACCTGACCAAGACCTATCCTGGCGGTGTCCTGGCGGTCGACGATCTGTCCTTGACGGTCGAGGAGGGCGAGTTCGTCACCTTTCTCGGGCCCTCGGGCTGCGGTAAGACCACCACGCTGCGCATGATCGCCGGCTTCGAGACGCCCAACGCCGGGCGAATTCTGCTGGCTGGGTCCGACGTCACCGAACTGCCGCCCTACCGACGCCAGGTCAACACCGTGTTCCAGGACTACGCCCTCTTTCCGCACATGACCGTGCGCGAAAACGTCGGCTACGGCCTGCGTGTCGCCGGGGTCGCGCGCGAGGAGATCGCGCGGCGCGTCGACGAGGGACTGGACACGGTCGAGCTCGCCGACAAGGCCGACGCCCGGCCGGCGACCCTCTCGGGCGGCCAGAAACAGCGCGCGGCGCTGGCCCGCGCCCTGGTCCGCAAGCCCAAGGTCCTGCTGCTGGACGAGCCCCTCTCCGCCCTCGACGCCAAGCTGCGCGAGGCCATGCAGGTCGAGCTGAAACACCTTCACCAGCGGCTCGGAATCACCTTCGTTTTCGTCACCCACGCCCAGACCGAGGCCCTGGTCATGTCGGACCGGGTGGTGGTCATGGATCGCGGCCGCGTGGTTCAGTCCGGCAGCCCGACCGAGCTCTATGACTTTCCCGCGACGCCCTACGTGGCCGATTTCATCGGCACCTCCAACATGATCGAGGGCCGTGTCGCCGAGGCAGCGGACGGCCAGGTCGTCGTTCGCCTGGCCGGCGGCGATCTGCGCTGCCGCAACGGACAGACCCTGAGCCCCGGCGATCCGGTGGTCGTGGGCATCCGGCCCGAGAAGGTGCAGTTGCGAGGCGCGACCGGCCCAGAGGGTGCGGGCAAGGATCAGGCGGTGCTGTCCGGCACGGTGATCGATTCCCTTTTTCGCGGCGATTCCTACCGCCTGGAGATCGACATTCGCGAGTCCCGGCCCTTCCTGGTCGATATTCAACTGAGGACCGGCGCCGAGGGAACGGCGATACCGGCCAACGGCAGCACGGTCGAGCTGGCGGTCGACCAGGCGACGATCTCGGTCTTCCCCCTCGGCCTGGAGAGCCGGTGATGCGCGCGGTCACGCGCAGACGTCTTTTTGCCGGGGCGGTCATCACGCCGCCGCTGCTCTGGACCTTGGTGCTGCTCTTCATTCCCTACCTGATCATGTTTACCTATAGCTTCTACGAGAAGAAGTTCCCGACCTTCATTCCGGCCTTCCAGTTCGGCAACTACCTGACCATCTTCACCGACCCGCAGTACTTTCAGGTCCTGCTGCGCAGCTTCAAGATCGCCGGCCTGGTTGCCATCGGATCGCTGCTGGTGGCCTATCCACTGACCTACTTCCTGGCCCGTCAGCTACGGAACAAGCGCCTGCGCGCGGTCCTCTACATGGCGGTGATCGTACCGCTCTGGGTCTCCTACCTGCTGCGCGCCTACACCTGGAAAACGATCCTCGGCAGCGAGGGCATCTTGAATTCCTTTTTGGTCTGGATCGGCATCCTCGACCAGCCCACCGATATCTTCCTCTACAACCAGTTCTCCATGGTGGTCACCCTGGTCTACATCTACATCCCCTTCATGGTGATGCCGATCTATACCTCCCTGGAAAAAATCCCGGCCAGCATGATCGAGGCCTCGAAAGACCTCGGCGTCGGGCCTTTCAGAACCTTTCTGTACGTCACCCTGCCGCTCTCCATGCCGGGGGTGATCGCCGGGGCGACCTTCACCTTTTGCCTGACCTTCGGCGATTTCATCGCCCCGCTGCTGGTCGGCGGACCCGACGGTTTCATGATCGCCAACATCGTCCAGGCCCAGTTCGGCTCGGCGCTCAACTGGCCGCTGGGTGCGGCGCTTTCCATCGTCATGCTGGTCATTGTCCTGACCATCATATCCCTGTCCGACCGGCTCGAGCGCGCCGGCCGGCTGGACGTCGCGTGAGGCGGGCGAAGCGATGACAGCCACTTCCAGGTCCGATCTTGCCCCGCGACGGATGCCGACAAGCGAACGTATCGGCCTGCCGCCCGACCTGGCCGAGCGCGCCGGGGCCCGGCTGCTCGGCCTGATCGCCGCCGGGGCCATGGTCTTCCTCTACCTGCCGATCGTCGTCCTGGTCGTCTTCAGCTTCAACGACAACCGCACCCTGACCCTGCCCCTGCGCGGCTTTACCACGAAGTGGTACGAGAAGGTTCTGAACAACGCCGACATGCTCGAGGCGATCATGAACAGCCTCTACGTGGCCTCCATGGCGACCGCCATCACCGTGGTGATCGGCACCTTCGCCGCCTTCGTGCTCGACCGCATTTCCTTTCCGGGCAAGGTCGCTTTCCGCCGCCTGATCCTCCTGCCGATCGCGCTGCCCGGCCTGATCACCGGCATCTCGATGCTCAACCTCTTTCGCGTGATCGGCTTCAACCTCAGCCTGGAGACGGTCATCCTCGGCCATGCCACGGCGCTGATCTGCATCGTGCTGACCCAGGTCTATGCGCGCCTCCAGCGCTTTAACCGCCGCATGGAGGAGGCCTCGGCCGATCTCGGCGCCAGGCCCTGGCAGACCTTCTTTCTGGTGACCCTGCCGAACATCCGCTCGGCGATCCTCGGCAGCGCGCTGCTGTCCTTCACCCTTTCCTTCGATGAGATTCCGGTGACCTTCTTCCTGACCGGGCGGGACAACACCTTGCCGATGTACATCTGGTCCACCCTGCGCCGCGGCATCACACCGGAAATCAACGCCGTGGGAACCATCATCGTGGTCTTGTCCCTGGTCCTGATCGTGCTCTCGGTCTACCTGCTGCACGACAAGGAAGAGGCCTGACACAACACCTCGGCCGAACCCAAGGAGAAAGCTCATGCGCCTGGAGGGATCCTGTTACTGCAAGGCGGTCCGCTTCTCGCTCGAGGCCTATGCGCCGGTGCCCTACCTGCGCTGCTACTGTTCGATCTGCCGCAAGACCGGCGGTGGCGGCGGATTCGCCATCAATCTAGGCGCCAAGGCCGCCGGCCTGACGGTCGAGGGGGAGGACGCCATCGGCGTCTTCCACGCCGTGATCGACGGTGCCGAGAGCCCGGCCGAGCGGCGTTTTTGCGTGCGCTGCGGCACCGCGCTGTGGGTCTGGGACCCGCGCTGGCCCGACCTGCTGCACCCCTTCGCCAGCGCCATCGACAGCCCGCTGCCCGAACCGCCCGAGCAGATCCACATCATGCTGGACTCGAAACCGGGCTGGGCCCGCCTCGACGCCCGTGAGGGCGAGGCCCGGCACGAGGCCTATCCCGACCAGTCGCTTGAAGAGTGGCACCGCGCCCACGGTTTGCTCGACCCAGCCCCATGACCCTGATCCGCGATCCCCTTGCCATGGGGCAGATCCCCGGCGGCAGCGCCCACGCCGCCAGCTACTGGGCCGCGACCGCCGATACCGCACCGCCCGATGACGGCCCGCTGAACCAAGAGCGCGACGCCGAGGTGGCGATTATCGGCGGCGGCTACACCGGGCTCTCCTGCGCCTATCACCTGGCCAAGAACCACGGTGTCGAGGCGGTCGTGCTGGAGGCCAACCGGCCCGGTTGGGGCTGCACCGGGCGCAACGGCGGCAACTGCAAGGCCGGCATCGGGCGGGTCCCGCTCGGGCGCTGGGCGGAACGCTGGGGCCGCGACGGCGCCCAGGCGCTCTACCGCGAGCAGCAGGCCGCGCTGCAGACCGTCCGCGACCTGATCGCCACCGGGCCCATCGACTGCGACCAGAGCGGCGACGGCTGGCTGCGCCTGGCCCATCGGCCCGGCCGGGTGCGCGACCTGGAACAATCCCAGCGGCTCTATCGCGACCTTTTCGGCCAGGAGACCGAGGTTCTCGGTGCCGACGAGATCGCCCACAGTTACCTGCGCGGCGGCGAGGCCTTTGGTGCGCTCAAGTCAAGCGACGGTTTCGGGGTCCACCCGCTGAAGCTGGCCCAGGGCGTTCTCGGCCTGGCGCGGGGCGCCGGCGCGGTGGTCCACAGCGACAGTCCGGTCACCGCCTGGCACAAGGAGGGCGACCGCCACATCCTGACCACCCCCACAGCCCGCCTGCGGGCCCGCAACGTGGTGCTGGCGACCAATGGCTATGGCGGCGAGACCCTGCACCCTTGCCTGAAACAGACCACGATCCCGGTGATCTCGATCGTGGCAGTGACCCGGCCGATGACCGCCGAGGAAAAGGCGGCGGCCAATTTCATTACCGACAGCCCGCTGTCCGACACCCGGCACACGCTCTTTTACTACCGCCGGCTGCCCGACGGCCGCCTGCTCATGGGCGGGCGCGGTCCGATTACCGAGACGGCGGCGGGCCTCGAGGGCTGGAAGGCGCGATTGCTCCAGGTGACCCGGACCAAGTTCCCGGCCCTCGACCGGATCACGCTGGACTACTTCTGGTCCGGCTGGGTCTGCCTGACCATGGATTCCATGCCGCACCTGAGCCACGCCGCGGACGACCCAACGCTCCACTACGCGCTCGGCTACAACGGCACCGGCATCGCACCCGGCCTGCATTGCGGCAAGCTCTTGGCCGAGCGCATTGGCGGCGACGGCACGGTGCCGGCGATCCTGGACAGCCCCCTGCCGCGGGTCCCCTTCGCCGCCTTCCGCCGCCTGGGGCAGCGCGGCGTCTTCGCCTGGCACCGCCTGCGCGACGAGCGCGGGTGACGATTACCCCGCTCACTCGTCCCAGCGGTTGGCGGCGGCGTCGAAATCGGCGCGCTGGGGCCGGACCAGGCAAAAGCGCTGGCCGGTCGGCGCCTCCATCACGACCCAGGTCTTGATCGGGCCCAGCCTCCTGGCGCCGAGGGCTTCCAGGCGTTGCGCCTCGGCCTCGATGTCGTCGGTCTCGATATCGAGATGGACCCGGCTCTCGTGCTCGACCTTCTGGACCAGCACGCCGGGCTCATCGGGCGGCGTTTCCATGTCAACGTAGAGAGGGTCGGGCTGCGCCTCGGACGGTTTGACGGCCAGGCCCAACGCCTGGCTCCAAAAGGACGCGGCGCCCTCCAGGTCCTCGCCGCGACAATCGATGACCAGTCCGGCCAGTCGGCTGCGATGCATGATTCTTCTTCCTTTCCAAAATAGGCTTACTTCCTGACGTGCAGCTTGCACCTGAAGGTCGATTTTGCGAAACCTCGCTGGTGACAATCGATGGCATGACAGATCGCGATTCGCAGTCCAAGTACCAGGTCCTTGGGGAGGTCTTCGGCTTTGCCGAGTTTCGCCCCGGTCAGGAGGCCGTGGTCGACACCCTGCTGGCGGGCGGCGATGCCCTGGCGGTCATGCCGACCGGCTCGGGCAAGTCGCTCTGCTTCCAGATACCGGCCCTGGTGCGCGGCGGGCTCACCGTCGTCGTCTCGCCCCTGGTGGCGTTGATGGAAGACCAGGTCGCCGCTCTGCGCCTGGCGGGTGTGACGGCGGAGACCATCAATTCTTCGCGCGACCGTTGGGTCAACGTCGAGGCCTGGCGCCGGGTCGCCGCCGGGCAAGCGCGGCTGCTCTATCTGGCGCCGGAACGCCTGATGACCGAGCGCATGCTGGCCGCCCTGGCGCGCCTGCCGCTCAGCCTGATCGCGATCGACGAGGCGCACTGCATTTCCCAATGGGGCCCCGCATTCCGGCCGGAATACGCGGACCTTACCCAACTGAAGACACTGTTTCCCGAGGTCCCCCTGGGGGCCTTCACCGCGACCGCCGACGCGGTCACCCGCCAGGACATCGAAGAGCGGCTATTTCCCCGTGGCGCGCGCTGCTTTGTCACCGGCTTCGACCGCCCGAACATCCACCTGGCCGTGGAAATGAAGGACGGCTGGAAACGACAGATGACAGATTTCCTTCAGGGCCACGAGGGCGAGAGCGGCATCGTCTACTGCCTGTCGCGCAAGAAAACCGAGGAGGCCGCCGCCTACCTGTGCCAGACCGGCGTCAGGGCCCTGCCCTACCACGCCGGCATGGACAAAGGGCAGCGCACCGCCAACCAGAACGCCTTTTTGACCGAGCCCGGCATCGTCATGGTGGCGACCATCGCCTTCGGGATGGGGATCGACAAACCCGACGTGCGCTTCGTCTTTCACACCGACATTCCCGGCTCCATCGAGGCCTACTACCAGGAGATCGGCCGCGCCGGGCGCGATGGCCGGCCGGCCGAAGCCTGCATGCTCTATGGCCTCGACGACATCCGCATGCGCCGCATGTTCATCGAGCAGGAAGACAGCGACGACGCGCGCAAACGCCGCGAGCACAAGCGGCTCGATGCCCTGGTCGGCTACAGCGAATCGCCGTCCTGCCGCCGCCGCCTGCTGCTCGACTACTTCGGCGAACGAACCGAGCCCTGCGGCAACTGCGATCTCTGTCTCAATCCGGTCGAGCTCGCCGACGGCACCGCCGAGGGCCGCAAACTGCTGGCGGCGATCCGCGACAGCGGCCAGCTCTATGGCGCCGCCCACATCATCGATATCCTGCGCGGCCACCATACCGAAAAGCTCATCAAGGCCGGCCACGAGGGACTGCCGGGCTTCGGCGTCGGGATGGAGCATGGACCGACCGAATGGCGCTCGATCGTTCGCCAACTGGTCGCCGCCGGCTTACTCTGGATCGATATTCAGGGCTATGGCGGCCTCAAGCTGTCCGAAAGCGGCAATGCCTTGCTGCGCGGCGAGGGCGACTTCCGCTACCGGGTCGACGTGGTTCACCGCAAGACCGGACGCAAGAAGGCAGCCAAGCGGCCAAGCGCGCCGCTGGGCGCCGAAGACGAGGCGCTGCTGATCAGGCTGAAGCAGTTGCGGCTGCAGATCGCCCAGGAACGCGGCGTGCCGGCCTATGTGGTCTTTTCCGACCGCTCGTTGGAGGACATGGCCCAGCGTCGTCCGGGAACGCCGAACGATTTCGCCCAGGTCCACGGTGTCGGCGCGGCGAAGCTGCGCGACCTCGCCGACGTCTTTCTCGAGGCCATCGCCTCATGACCGTCAGCAAACCGGAGGCAGCGATGCAGATGGAAACCTTGACCCTGCGCGGCATCGAAGCCCGCGCCGTGGTGCTGCCGCTGAAACGGCCGGTGGTCGCGCGCATCGCCACCATCACCGAATGGCCGCTGATTCTGATCGACCTGACGACCGAGGAGGGCGTGGTCGGGCGCGCCTATCTGGAACCCTATATTCCCAAGGCCATGCGCTATCTGGTGCCTGCGCTGAACGACTTGGGCAGCCTGCTGAAGGGCCGCCGCGTCGCCCCGCTGGAGTTTTACGAAGCGGCGCGCAAGTCGCTCCACTTCGTCGGCTACGAGGGCCTCGCGATGATTGCCGTGGCCGGTCTCGACATGGCCGCCTGGGATGCGCTGGCCCGGGCCGCCGGCCTACCGCTCTGCGTCCTGCTCGGCGGCTCGGTCGGGCCGGTGCCCGCCTACAATTCGAATGGCCTTTGGCTGCAGGAGCCCGCGGCGGTCGCGGCGGAAGCCCTGGTGCTGCGCGACGAGGGCAGCTTCAAGGGCCTGAAGCTGCGCCTCGGCCGCGAGCGCCTGGCCGACGATCTGGCGACCGTCGCCGCGGTGCGCGATGCCGTCGGCACCGAGATGGCGCTAATGGTCGACTTCAATCAGGGCCTCCACCTGGGCGAGGCCCTGGAGCGCTGTCACGCGATCGACGATCTCGGGCTCGCCTGGATCGAAGAACCAATCGTCTACGACAACTTCGAAGGTTATGCCCAGCTCGCCGCCGAGCTCAAGACGCCGCTCCAGATCGGCGAGAACTTCTACGGGCCGCGCGACCTGCTGCGAGCCCTGCGCATGAGCGCCTGCGACTATGTCATGCCGGATTTCATGCGCATCGGCGGGGTGACCGGCTGGCAACGGGCCGCCGCCATCGCCGGGACCGCCGGCATGCCCATTTCCACCCACCTCTATCCCGAGGTCGGCGCCCAGGTCATGCGGGTCAGCGAGACCGCCCATTGGCTGGAATGGCAGGATTGGGCCGATCCGATCCTCGAGACTCCCTACCGGGTCAGGGACGGCCAGCTCGAGATCCCCGAGACCCCCGGCGTCGGCCTGAGCTGGAACGAAGATGCGGTGAAGGCCCACCTGGTCGAGCTTTGAGACCCGGCGTTGGCAGACTGCTCGGAGCCGGCGGTGCGGCCGCTCCACCCCCACCCGCTCGCTCGCGCTCGCGACCTCCCCCGTCGAGGGCAGGGGAATCGCATATGGATTTGAAGATTGTGTTGCAAGAGTTTGCGAATCGGATTCTGACGCGCTTTTCGGCTTTGCCTGGAGGGAGCGATGGAAGGGTTTGCGGACAGTTTTGGGGCTCTGGCAGATCCTCGGGC